>CAIVDV010000037.1 GCA_903904755.1 uncultured Acidobacteriaceae bacterium
ATTCCCTGCGGGAATGACAACTAAAAGGCAAAGGCAAGGGCAGAAGCAGATTCCCTGCGGGAATGACAACTAAAAAGGCAAAGGCAAGGGCAGAAGCAGATTCCCTGCGGGAATGACAACTAAAAAGGCAAAGGCAAGGGCAGAAGCAGATTCCCTGCGGGAATGACAACAAGAGAGGTGAGGGTGGGGGTGTCAGGTGGGGAGTCAGGCGGGGGTTAGGTCGGTGCCGCGGCTTTCGCGGCCGAGGAAGGCGATGAGGGCGAGGGTGAGGGAGACGGCGAGGACGGTGCCGGCGAGGACTGGGGAGTAAGAGCCGATGCGTTCGGCGGCGGTGGTTTGGAGGACGAGGTTCCAACTGGTGATGAGGTTGCCGAGCTGGTAGGTGACGCCGGGGAAGACGGCGCGGACGGGTGCGGGTGAGAGTTCGGTGAGGTAGGCGGGAACGACTCCCCAGGCGCCCTGGACCATGAACTGCATGGCGAATGCGCCGAGGGCGAGGAGGACGGGTGTGCCTCCCCAGGCGAAGAGGGGTGCGATGGGGATGGCGAGCAGGGCTGCGGTGATGATGGCGCGCTTGCGTCCCCAGCGCTCGGAGAGGGTTCCGAAGACAAAGCCGCCGAGGAGGGAGCCGACGGAGGCGATGACGCCGAGGGTGCCGACGGTGCCGGGGGCGAAGTGCATGCCTTTGGTGAGGAAGGTGGGGTACATGTCCTGTGTGCCGTGGGAGAACGAGCAGAAGGCGGTCATGAGGAGGGTTTGGAAGAGGAAGACGGGGAGGTAGCGGCGGAATTGGGCGAGGGTGAGGCGGGGGGCGTTGCCGAGGGAGCGCTGGCGGCGGGCTTCGAGCCAGACGGGGGATTCCTGCACGCGGAAGAGGACGAAGGGGACGAGGAGGAGGGGGGATGCGCCGAGGATGAAGAGTCCGCGCCAGCCGACGAAGTGGAAGAGGCCACCGAAGGCTGCGGCGGCGAGGAGGTAGCCGATGGCGTATCCCTCCTGGAGGATGCCGGAGAAGGTTCCGCGGCCCTGTTTGGGGAGAGTTTCAAAGGTGAGGGCAGCGCCGACACCCCAGACGCCGCCCATGGCGACGCCGAAGAGGGCGCGGAGGATGAGGAGGGCTCCGAGGGAGGGGGCGAAGGCGCAGGCGAGCTCGACGGCGGCGTAGCAGGCGATGTTGGCGATGAGGATGGGCTTGCGGCCGAAGCGATCTGCGAGCGCGCCGAAGATGAGGGCGCCGAGGGGGCGGAAGGCGAGGGTGAGGAAGACTGAGCGAGCGACGGCGGGGACGCCGGAGTGGAATTCGGTGGCGATGGCGGGGAGGCAGAAGACGAGGAGGAAGAAGTCGAGGGAGTCGAGGGACCAGCTCAGGAAGGCAGCGAGGAAGGCGTTGCGCTGTGGGGAGGTGAGCTGGCGGAAGCTGGCGGCGAGGGACATGGCGGGAGGATAGCAGGTGGCGCTGGTGGGTGGGCAGTGGTGAGTGGTGAGGGAATTGACTGGCAGGGTGCGGGGGGAGAACTTTTGCGGAAGTATTCTCGTCTGCTTAAGGTGAGTTTCAGGTTGGTGGTTGAGACTGTATGGTGTGGATATGAAAGCAGGATTGCGAGTGGTGTGGGGAATGCGGTGGGGCGTGGCTGGGCTGGGGGCGGCGATGATGGTATTGCCGATGCTGGCGCAACAGGCGGCCGGGGATGCGAGCGGGAGCGCGGGCGCGCCGGTGGTGACGCTGAAGGACGCGATTGCGCGGGCGGAGGCGAATGAGCCGACGTTTGCCGCGGCGATTGCGGACAGCAAGGTGGCAGGGCAGGATAGGTGGATTGCGCGGACGGGGTTGCTGCCGAATGCGGTGTATCACAATCAGGCGATTTATACGCAGAGCGGTGGCGCGGCCGGGGCGGGGAATCCGAAGTTTATTGCCGGAAACGGCGTGCATGAGTACATGAGCCAGGCGGTGGTGAACGAGACGGCCGGGCTGGCCGGAGTGGCCGACGTGCGGCGGGCGGATGCTGCGGCGGCGCGGGCGAAGGCTGAGCTGGAAGTGGCGCGGCGGGGTCTGGTGGCGGCGGTGACGGGGCTGTATTTTGGTGCGCTTGCGGCGGATGAAAAGCTGGCAATTGCCGAGCAGGCGCACACGGAGGCGGCGGGATTTGCGGGGTTGACGGGGAAGCGGGAAGAGGCGCGCGAGGCGGCCCATGCGGATGTGGTGAAGGCGCAACTGGCCGAGCAGCAGCGGGAGCGGGAGCTGCGCGAGGCGAAGCTGGGTGCTGAAAAGGCGCATCTGGAGTTGGGGGTGCTGCTGTTTGCCGACCCGAGGAGCGCGTATACGCTGGCCGGGGCGGAGGCGGCCTCGGAGTTGCCGCTGAAGGAAGCGGTGGCGGCCGAGGCGGCGAGGACGAATCCGGAGCTGAAGAGCGCGCTGGCGGGTTTGCAGGTGAGCCAGGCGGATGTGCTGGGAGCGCGGGCGGCGTATTTGCCGGAGCTGGGGTTGAATTTTACGTATGGTATTGATGCGCCGCAGTTTGCGGTGAACGGGGCGGACAAGTTGAGCAATCTGGGCTACTCGGCCTCAGCGACGCTGGATTTGCCGGTGTGGGACTGGCTGGCGACGCGGTCGCGGGTGAAGCAGAGCGTGATCCGGCGGGATGCGGCGAAGGTGGCACTGACGGCGGCGCAGAGGCGGGTGATTGCGCAACTGGATGAGACCTACAGCGAGGCAGCGGCGGCGCGGGATGAGCTGGCGAGCCTGGATCGCAGCGTGGAGACGGCGGCGGAGAGCCTGCGGCTGACGAAGATGCGGTATGCGGAGGGCGAGGGAACGGTGTTTGAGGTGGTGGACGCTGAGAACTCGTATGTGGATGCGGAGAACGCGCGGCAGGATGGGCGGGTGCGATACCAGGTGGCGCGGGCCGAGTTGGAGACGCTGGAGGGGAGTTTGTGATTGGGTTGGGATGAGTCCCCGGTCCCCAAGTGCGAGGGACCGGGGGCACCCGGAGAGTGATTGGGTTGGGGTGAGTCCCCGGTCCCCAAAAGCGAGGGACCGGGGGCACCCGAAGAGTCGTTTGGTGGGAAGTTTGCAGGTGGAGATGGATACGCAGATGAGCAAGCGGATACGGCAAGGGTTGACGATGGCAATGGCCTGCGGGCTGGTGCTGGCGGCTGGATGCAAGAAGGAAGCGGCACCGGTGGTGGAAGTGACGGTGCAGGCGGAGCATCCGGAGCGGGGCGAGCTGAGCGAGAAGATTGTGGCCGATGCTGTGCTGGCACCGAAGGCGCAGGCGGCGATTGTGCCGAAGATTACCGCGCCGGTGAAGAAGTGGTATGTGCAGCGGGGCGCGCATGTGAAGGAAGGCGAGCTGCTGGGGACGCTGGAGAACACGGACCTGGCGGCGGCGGCGATGGACAACAAGGGGAGCTATGTGGCGGCACAGGCTGCGTATGCGACGGCGACCAAGGCGCAGGTGCCTGAGGACACGCTGAAGGCAGAGAGCGATGTGGCGCAGGCGAAGGCGAATCTGGATTTGAACCTGAGCATTGTGAAGAGCCGGAAGCAGTTGTTTGCCGAGGGAGCGATACCGGGGCGCGACCTGGATACGGCGCAGGCGGCGCTGGTGCAGGCGCAGGCGCAGTATGATGCGGCGGCGAAGCACCTGGAGAGCATGAAGAATGTGAGCCGGGAGGCGGCGCTGAAGGGCGCGGAAGGTCAGTTGACGAGCGCGGAGGGCAAGCTGAAAGGCGCTGAAGCGATGGTGAGCTATTCCGAGATTCGCAGCCCAATCCGTGGAGTGGTGACGGACCGGCCGCTGTTTGCCGGGGAGACGGCGGCGGCGGGAGCGATGCTGGTGACGGTGATGGACACCTCGACGATGCTGGCGAAGACGCATGTGGCGCAGGCGGTGGCGCAGCGGCTGAAGGTGGGCGCTGAGGCGCAGGTGACGGTTCCCGGGGTGACGGATGCTGTGGCGGGGAAGGTTTCTCTGATAAGCCCGGCGCTGGATGCGGGATCGACGACGGTAGAGGTTTGGATTGAGCTGGAGAATGCCAAGGGGATATTGAAGGTGGGCACTCCGGTGAAGGTGGCGATTACGGGGCGGGTTGAGGCGCAGACGGTGAAGATTCCGGTAAAAGCTGTGCTGACGGCGCAGGACGGGGCCAAGACGGTGATGGTGGTGGGCACGGATGGGGCGGCGCACAAGAAGACGGTGACGCTGGGAATTACGGACGGGGAAGATGTGCAGGTGCTGTCTGGGGTAGATGTGGCGGACCAGGTGATTACGGGCGGAGCGTATGGGCTGGATGACGGCACGAAGGTGAAGGTAGGCCCGGCCGAGGATGACGACAAGAAGGGCGACGACAGCGAGAAGAAGCCGGGCGGGGGAGAGTAGACGATGACTGCTACTAAGCCCAACGGGGAGCGGAATTTCTGGCTGGCGCGGTCGACGCGGACGATTTTCTTTTTTGTCGCGGTGCTGATTGTTGCGGGGATTTACCTGGCGTTTCAGGTGCCGATTTCAGTGTTTCCGGAGACGAGTTTTCCGCGCGTGGTGATTGGCGTGGACAACGGCGTGATGCCGGTGGAACAGATGCAGTTGACGGTGACGAAGCCGATTGAGGACGAGGTGAGTTCGGTTCCGGGTCTGGTGACGATACGGTCGACGACGAGCCGGGGATCGGCCGAGCTGAGTTTGTTTTTTAACTGGGATGTGGATATGTTCCACCAGTTGCAGTTGGTGGATGCCGCGCTGTCGAAGGTGCAGCAGGATTTGCCGCCGACGGCGAAGATTACGACGAACCGGCTGACGTTTGCGACGTTTCCGATTCTGGGCTATGCGCTGACGAGCGACAAGCTGAGCCAGGCGCAACTTTGGGAGATTGCGACGTACCAACTGGAGCCGCCGCTGAACCGTGTGGAAGGGGTGAGCACGGTGCTGGTGCAGGGCGGAGAGGTGCCGGAGTTCCATGTGAAGCCGAACCTGGCGCTGATGCAGACGGCTGGGGTGACGGTATCCGATCTGGTAGGTGCGATTCAGGCGTCGAACCTGGTGGAGTCGCCGGGGTTGTATGAGGACAACCATCAGCTGATTCTGGGGCTGGTGGGCTCGCAGGTGCATGATGCGGAGCAACTGCGGGAGCTGGTGGTGAAGACGACGGCGGCAGGCGCGCCGGTGCGGATTGCGGATGTGGCCGATGTGGGCCCGGCGACTGCGCCGAAGTACACGACGGTGACGGCGAATGGAAAAGATGCGGTGCTGCTGAACATTGCGCGGCAGCCGGCGAGCAATACGGTGGCGGTAGCGGATGCGGTGGCGATGCAGGTTGTGGAGCTGCGGAAGAAGCTGCCGGCCGGGGTGAAGCTGGAGCCGTTCTATGACCAGAGTCAACTGGTTCGGGACTCGATTGCGAGCGTGCGCGATGCGATTTTGATTGGCGTGGTGCTGGCGTGCCTGATTCTGTTCCTTTTCCTGCGGGACTGGAGTTCGTCGCTGGTGGCGGGGCTGGTGATTCCGGCGACGATTGCGGTGACGATTCTGGTGCTGAAGGTGATTGGGCAGAGCTTTAACCTGATGACGCTGGGCGGTTTGGCGGCGGCGATTGGGCTGGTGATTGACGACGCGATTGTGGTGGTGGAGAACATTGTGATGCATCGGGACGCGGGGGAAGAGCGGACCGATGCGGTGCGTAAGGCGCTGAAGGAGATTACGGTTCCGCTGGTGGGTTCGACGATTACGCCGGTGGTGGTGTTTTTGCCGCTGGTGGCAGTGACCGGGGTGACTGGAAGCTTCTTCCGTGCGCTGGCGATTACGATGACGGCGGCGCTGCTGACGAGCCTGGGGCTGGCGCTGACGTGGACGCCGGGACTGAGCCTTTACCTGCTGAGCAAGCGTAAATCTGACACGCCGGGGCATCACGAGGCGGGACGCATCATGCAGGCGATTCTGCGGGTGCATGGGCGGGTGCTGGACCTGGCGCTGGCGAAGCCGATGTGGGTGGCCGGGGCGTGCCTGCTGCTGGTGGCGGGTACCTGGGGCGGGTATCAACTGCTGGGAACGGACCTGCTGCCGGAGATGGATGAGGGTGGTTTCATCCTGGACTACATTATGCCGGCGGGGAGTTCGCTGACGGAGACGAACCGGGTGCTGGAGCATGTGGAGAGAATCCTGCAGGAGACGCCGGAGGTCGAGGTGACGTCGCGGCGGACGGGGTTGCAGATGGGTTTGGCGGCGGTGACGGAGGCCAACTACGGCGACTTTACGGTGCGGCTGAAGGCGAAGCGGAGCCGGGCGATAGATGAGGTGATGGCGGATGTTCGGGCGGAGATCAAGCGGACGGAGCCGGAGCTGGATGTGGAGTTTACGCAGGTTCTGCAGGACATGATTGGCGATTTGTCGAATGCGCCGGAGCCGATTCAGATCAAGCTGTTTGCCGATGATCCAACGCTGCTGGGGCAATTGGCGCCGCGGGTGGCGGATGCGATTGGGAAGATTCCGGGCGTGGTGGATGTGGAGAACGGGATTGATAACACGCTGAGCGGGCCGGCAACGGATTTCCATGTGAATCCGGTGGTGGCGGCGCGGATGGGCTTTACGCCGGGCGATGTATCGCTGGATGCGACGGCGATATTGGACGGGGTGGCGACGACGAATCCGCTGATTGCCAACGGGCGGCCGTATCCGATACGGGTGCGGATGGGCGAGGAACACCGGGGATCGCTGGATGCGATGGAAAATACGGTGTTTACGTCGGCGCAGGGCAAGAGCGCGACGCTGGGTTCGCTGGCGGAGATTGAGCAGTTGCCGCCGCAGAACGAGATTCGGCGGGAGAACCTGCAGCGGCTGGTGGTGGTGACGGGGCGGCTGGAGGGGTCGGACCTGGGGAGTGCGATGGCGAAGGTGCGGCAGACGGTGGCGGGGCTGGGACTGCCGGGGACGGTGAAGGTGGTGTACGGCGGGACGTATGAGGAGCAGCAGAAGAGCTTCCGGGACCTGGTTCGGGTTCTGGTTCTGGCGCTGGCGCTGGTGTTTGGGGTGTTGCTGACGGAGTTCCGGCACTTTCCGGCCCCGGTGGCGATTCTGGTGAGCTCGATTTTGTCGATTTCGGGCGTGATTCTGGCGCTGCTGGTGACGCATACCAGCTTCAACGTGGCCTCGTTCATGGGGCTGATTATGGTGATCGGGATTGTGGCGAAGAACGGGATTCTGCTGCTGGACGCCGATGAGAAGTATCGTGCCGAGGGCGCCGGGGACCTGGAAGCGATGCGCCATGCGGCGCAGCGGCGGTTGCGTCCGATTGTGATGACGGCGATTGCGGCGGTGACGGGGATGGCTCCGCTGGCGCTGGGGGCGGGATCGCAGATGCTGCAGCCGCTGGCGATTGCGGTGATTGGCGGATTGGCGGTGTCGATGGTGCTGAGCCTGGTGGTGACGCCGGTGGTTTATTACCACCTGACGGGGAGCCGGGCGGAGGAAGCAGTGGGCTGAGGCTGCTTTCGTTTCGGGGTCTGGGGCGTCCATGGCACAGGGAATCCGTGCGTGGAAGCGCCGGGGCATCGGATGAAGTGAGCGAAGTCCAGCCGCGCCCTGATACACTTTACTTTCGGACTACATCCGGAACCTATCAGTTGTTTCATGACCGTTCTGCTACTTGAAGGGCGGAACGGGGAGGTTGCATGCGGCGGTTTTTGACGCTAGTTTTTCTTCTTTGCCTGGCATTGCCGGCGGGAATTTCCTTTACAGGGTGCACGCGGAACCCCTCGGCAAATTATTGCAACGGTGAGGGCTACGGCCTGAAGCTGACGGACGTGGCGTCGATTATTCTGCAGCCGCAGACGACGGGGATATCGCTTGCATTCGGGCAGACGCAGCAGCTAGGGTCTCCGACGGCAAAGACGTGCAAGGGCCAGCAGGCGACAGCCTCAGGCGGCTACATTTACGGCTCGTCGAACAACCAGTTGCTGGATATTTCGCCGACGGGCAACCTTTGCGCGGGTACGTGGAACCGCCGTTCTGGCGGGGGCATTCCGGATTACACGATATGCAGTGCGCCGACTCCGCTGCCCAGCACGAACGGGCTGCCGTACAGCGTAGCGTATGTGACGGCTACTTCGGATGCAGTGACTTCGAACCAGGTGACGGTGCATATTCACGCTCCGGTGACCTCGGTATCGCTGGTGCTGGAGAACGCTGGGACGACGACGGCGTACAGCGGTTGCGTGTCGCAGGGCGGAACCAAGCAACTGGATGCGAAGGCCTATTACGACGTGAACGGGGTTCAGACGCTGTTCTGCGCGCCGAATTCGGGAACGGTGCCGGCGTGTTCGTCGGTGCTGGGAAACCTGTCTTACGCGACGCAGACCTCGGCAGTGGCGTCGATTGACCAGTTTGGCGTGATTACGGCGCAGATGCCGGGCACGACTTACATTACGGCGTCGGTTGCGGGATCGGGATCGTCAGCGGGCTACTTTTCGACCTGCCCTCCGGCTTCGATCAGCATTACGCTGAACGGGAAGACCGGCCAGGGCGGACAGCCGCCGATTACGGTGACCCAGGGCATTACGCAGACGATTCAGACGACGGTGGTGGATACGGCGGGAAATCCGCTGACGGGTTTGTCGCTGGACTTCCAGTCGACGAATCCTCAGGACATCACGGTGGGTTCCAACGGCGCAGTGACGGCGAGCTTTGCGGGTGAGGCATCGATTTATGCCGTATGCCAGCCGGGTTCTTGCAATCCGGCACCGATAGACCAGATTGGCCTGAACGGCACGGGAACGCCGGTGACGAGCAATCCGATTACGGTGAACACGCCGGGAGCGGCTAGCTCGTATGTGTGGTTTGCCAACCCGGATTCGCAGTACTTTATCCCTGTGGAACTGGTGACTGGCACGATTGGTTCAACGGTGAAGATGCCGTATTTCCCTAACTCGATGGGAACGGACCGGTTGGGGACGAATCTGTACTTTGGCAGTTCGCATGAGCTGATGATTTTCAGCGCGGTTTCGAATGCGCTGACGAAGGAAGACATCAACGTTCCGGGCAAGGTTCTGGCGGTAGCGCCGGACAACTCGCAGGTGCTGATCAACGACCCGATTCGCAAGTTGTTTTACCTGTACAAGGTGACTTCGGGAACGTTTACGACATTCAGCGGTGTGGGGAGTTCCGCGCAGTGGACGCCGGACTCGAAGACGCTTTACATCGTGGGCAAGGATTACACGGCGGATACGAATGGCGTTTCGACGCTGTTTGTGAACAACGTGAGCACGGGCTGGACGACGTATCCGCTGAGCGGCGAGATTGCGACGCAGTCTCCGACGCCGGGGGTGGCGATTGCGATTCCGGGAGTGGGCGCGTACCTGACCGGACAGCCGACGGTGGCACACGCATGGTGCCCGAACATTACGCCGATGCCAGGGTATCCGCAGGGACAGGCGTATCCGAAGGCGGCATCGCTGGCGGTGGAGACCGATGTACTGGCTTCGACGACCGACGGGCAGCATGTGCTGGGTGTGGGCCTGGGGGGCGGAGCCACGGCGACGCTGTATGACATCAACCCCGGCCTGGTGGCGGGGCTGGAGAACGGTGCCTGCCCGGCGAGCGAGACGGGAATCACGCCATTTACGCCGACGTTTGTGAGTGGGACGCTGCCGATTCAGGCGGACGCGGTGAACCAGGTTCTGCCTTCGCCGGCGTCGAATCTTGCGTTTATCACCTACACGACATCGGGCACGAATGTGGTGGGGTTGCCCTACTACGAGCCGAACGGGAGCGGGACGCTGGGCCAGATTGGCACGGTGACCCTGACGGGATCTCCGACGGCGCCGGTGGCCGGAGCGTTCAGCCAGGATGACACGCTGTTCTTTGTATCGACCGCAGGCGACAACCTGGTGCACTATGTGGACGTGAACACGCTGACGGACAAGCGGCAGATCAATCCGGGATTGACCTGCTCGACCGGGAATCCGGATGCGGCGACGACGTGCCCGGCAGGGCAGCCGATTCCGGCAACGTTCATTGCTGTGAAGGCGCGTGCCACGACCTAAGGGAAGCGGGTATCCGCAGAGGGTTCCCAAATACTGAAACGGGCCAGCCGCAAAGTGCGCGGTGGCCCGTTTTCCTTTGCAGGCGAAGTTATGGGCGGGCAAGGAGGGCGGGGCGGCGGGATAAAATCAAGACATGATTAAAGGGATTTCCTTTCTGCGTCCGGTTGCAACGCCTGAAGTCCATGAGCGGCTGAAGGGTTTTTTTGCAGCGCTGGGTTTTGGCGCCGGCGAGGGTTGGGATGAGGCGGCGAGCGTTGGAGCGTCGTTCCTGGCTCCGCTGGGGAATCTGGAGTTTGTGCTGGGCGAGATGCCGAGCACGGCGACGACGCTGGTGGAAGTGACGCAAGTGGATGCGGTGCGCGAGGCGGCGCTGGCGTGGCTTGCGGCCAATGGCGGTGATGCGGCGCAGGTGGGCGCGATTACGGAGACGCACTGGAAGTCACGGATGTTTACGGTGGAGCCGGTGGCCGGCGAGCAGTTTACGTTCTGGGCTTGGACGGATCCGCTGAAGGGCAGGCCGGTGGCTGTGGAAGGCGACCTGAGCGCGGCCGGGATGAAGTTTGCGATTGTGGTGGCGCGGTGGAACGCGGTGATTACGGACCGGCTGCTGGAAGGCTCGCTGGATGGGCTGCTGCGATCGGGTGCTGCCAGGAGCGATATTGAGATTGTGCGGGTGCCGGGCGCGTGGGAGATTCCTGCGGCGGCACGGACGATTGCGAATCTGGGGAGGGTGGATGCGATTATCACCCTGGGTTGCCTGCTGCGCGGCGAGACAGCGCACTATGAGGCGATTTATAACGAGGTGTCGCGCGGGATTGGACAGAGCCAGCAGGAGACGGGGATTCCGCATGCGTTTGGTGTGCTGACCTGCGAGACGCTGGAGCAGGCACTGAACCGGGCTGGAATCAAGGCAGGGAACAAGGGTTTTGAGGCGGCGGTAGCGGCGATTGAGATGGTATCGATTGGCCGCAAGCTGACGGGTCATGAGGGCAAATGAGTACAGGTAGCCGCCGAAAGGCCCGGGAACTGGCGATGCAGATGCTGTTCCAGGGCGATATGGGCAAAATGACCGCCGCGGAGGTTCGGAAGACCTTCTGGCTGGCGCGTGAAGAAGAGGAAGAGGACGCGGATACCCGCGGCTTTGCCGAGGACCTGTACCGGGTTGCGGTGGCGAAGGCCAAGGAGATTGACGACCTGATTGAGAAGTATGCGAAGAACTGGCGGATAGAGCGGATGCCGGCAGTGGACAGGAATGTGCTGCGGCTGGCGGCGGCGGAGATGCTGGGCTTCCAGTCAACGCCGGTGCCGATTGTGATCAATGAGGCACTGGAGATTGCGCGGCGATACTCGGGACCGGAGAGCGTGAGCTTTTTGAACGGGGTGCTGGACGCGATGTCAAAAGAGCTGCTGAAGCGGATCTGAGGCGCTGGGGTTGTGACGGGGGGCCGGGCAGTCTGCCAGGCTCTTGGGGTTCGGACAAAGGCAGCGGGTTAGCTGCGGCTTCGCCGCGATAGCAAGTTCGCAAGTCAGCGGGATTCCGGTGGTACCGCAGGTCGGTGCCATAGCCGGCCAGAGTGGATCGCCTGAGAGCGAGGCGATTCTGGTAGGCTCGTCTGGTTATGGAATACACGAACATTTTGCTGGAGACGCGCGGTGCGGTGGCGGTGATAACGCTGAACCGGCCGCAGGTGCTGAACGCGCTGAATGGGGCCGTGCTGGTGGAGCTGGCGGCTGCGGTGGAGGCGTGCGCGGCCAATGATGCGGTGCGGACAGTGCTGTTGACCGGAGCGGGGCCGAAGGCCTTTGCGGCGGGAGCGGATATTGGCGAGCTGGCGAAGCTGAATGAGGCCGAGGGGCGGGCGTATGCCGAGCGCGGGCAGAGGCTGTTTCGGCGGATTGAGACGCTGGGCAAGCCGGTGATTGGGTGCGTGAACGGGTTTGCCCTGGGCGGCGGGTGCGAGTTGGCGATGGCGTGCACGGTGAGGCTGGCGAGCGAGACGGCGCGGCTGGGGCAGCCGGAGGTGAAGCTGGGGGTGATTGCGGGATTTGGCGGGACGCAAAGGCTGCCGCGGCTGGTGGGCCGGGGGGCGGGGTTGAAACTGCTGCTTACCGGGGCGGTGATTGCTGCCAGCGAGGCGCTGCGGATTGGGCTGGTGGATGAGGTGGTGCCGGCTGCGGAGCTGATGGCCCGGGGCGAGGCGCTGGCGAACGAGATGGCGGCGGTGGCTCCGGTGGCGGTGCGGCTTACGCTGGAGGCGGTGGACCGGGGGCTGGATTTGACGCTGGAGGAGGGGCTGGAGTGGGAGGCATTGCTGTTTGGCAAGAGCTGCGCGACGGAGGACAAGGCGGAGGGGACGGCGGCATTCCTGGCGAAGCGGGCGGCGGAGTGGCGGGGGCGGTAAGGGGAGTTGGTATGCTCGGAGAGATGAGCGTGATGACAGCAAGGCGAGTGATGTGTGGAGTTCTGGTGTCGGGACTGGTGTGTGTGGCAGGCTGCCGGGGCCCGGAGCAGGCGGTATCGACTGTGGCGAATGAGGCCCGGGATGCCGAGCACAAGGTGCAGGCTGCGAATGCCGAGCGCGACCGACTGCGCAAGGAGCTGGAGAAGATTGCCGTGCCGACGAAGAGCCGGTATGTGGATGTGCACGAGCCGGGGCAGTGGGCGAATCCTTTCCTGAGCGTGGATGCGCAGATGATTAACCTGCGGGTGACGCTGGCGGATGCGAACACGAGCAGCATTGGGGAAGGCGGATTCATGCGGCCGAAGGCGGCGCGTGTGCGGGAGCTGCAGGTGAGGCTGAAGGATTTGCCGGAGGCGCTGATTGCGCTGCCCGAGGATGCGTGGCCGTACGGGCGGGTGGTGGCGGTGGAGGAGTATCCGCTTGCGGAGAAGAGCCAGAAGCCTGCGATTCGGCGGCAGGTGGAGGCGGTGATCCAGCAGTTGAATGATTTGGGGGTGGTGGTGGATGAGTGGCCGGGGCGGTGAAGGGGTGTGCGAAAGAGTGATATCATTGAACCCGAGGTGATATCAATGCCAGCAGTTACTGTGCGTAATATTTCGGAAGAAACACATCGGGCGCTGAGAGTTCGGGCCGCGTTGAAGGGCCACAGTACCGAGGCGGAGATTCGGGCAATTCTGAATGAAGCAGTTGCGCCGAGAACGCGGGTGCTGGTTGGCAGTGCTTTGGCGGAGTTTGGTCGGCAGTTTGGCGGGATTGAACTGGACATTACGCGCGACCCGAGGCCGACAGAGCCGGCGAGCTTCGAATGATCATCCTTGATACGAATGTGGTTTCCGAGCCGATGCGCTCGGCGGGGAATCCCCTGGTGCTGGATTGGCTTGACCGGCAGATGGCGGAAACGCTGTATTTGACGGCAACGAGCCTGTCGGAACTGCTGACGGGAGTGGAGATATTGCCTGGCGGGCGGCGGAAGGCTTCGATGGCGGCGATGCTCGGTGGGCTGTTGCAGGGGTTGTTTGGGGAGCGGGTTCTGGCGTTTGATGAGCAGGCTGCCAGGGCTTATGCGCATGTGATGAGCAGGGCGCGGGCAAGGGGGTATTCGATTGCCGTTGCGGATGGGCAGATTGCGGCGATTGCGCAGGTACAGGGGTTTGCAGTGGCAACCAGAGACACCGGGCCGTTTGTGGCGGCCGGGGTACGTGTGGTGAATCCGTGGGAAACGGGCGCCTGAGAAAACGGAATTGGGAAGCGTTTCAGGAGCCGGCCACGGCCTGGAAGAATTCGCCGTTGCTGACGGCGAGGCCGCCGAGGGGTTGCCAGCCGCGTTTGATGGCTTCCTTGACTTTGTCTTCGAGGTCTTTGGGGGAGGGGGCTTTGAGGATGGAGTAGGAGACGACGATGGACATGAAGAACTCCTCATGAGCGGTGGTGCTCATGGGGAGTTGGTGCATTTTGGGGGCCGTTTTTGGAGTTGGGAAACTTATTTGATGTTGCGGAGGGCGGTGCGGGCGAGGTGCACGGCTTCTTCGCGGGGGATGGCGGGGCCTGGGTCGGTGAGGGCTTCTTTGACTTGTTGGGCGAACCATTCGTTGTAGCCGGGTTCCGGGTCACCGAGGTTGGGTTGCCAGACGAATTCCCCGGTTTGCGGCCGGGAGGGAGTCATGGCTTATGTTCTCTTCTTCCAGTAGCTGGGGTGACGCTTGGCGTGGGCGACGGCGAGTATCAGGATGGAGATGGCTTGCTCTTGAAAGATCACAGAGTATGGGAATTTAGAGACGACGCATCGTCGGGTGCGTCTCGTGTACAGAGCGAAGCTTTGCGGGCGACGACTGATCCGTTCCAAATAGATTGCAACGGTAGAGAGAAAGTTGTTCGCGGCAATCTCGCTGCTTTGGAGATACCAGGCGTACGCATCCTCGATGTCGTACTGAGGGCGGGGACTCATTTTACCTGGCGCGTGCGGATGCGGGCCTCGACTTGTTCCCAAGAATGCGTCGTTGATTTTCCGGCTTCGAGGTCGTCGATGCGGCGTTCCACTTCGGCTTTCCAGGCTTCATCGACTTCAGGGTTAGACCAAACGCTTTCCAGCAGCGAGTTTGCGAGTTCGATAGGCTCGTCCTCGGGGAGATGGAATGCGATTTGCTGGACTTCGTGAAGGGTATGCGACATGGGTAGGTTTTAGCGCGAAAGTGGGAGGTGTATAACGCTGAGATGGCGAATGGATACAGCGAAGTAGACCCGAAAGAGACGGTCAGGCTACTGAGGGAACTGAAGGGACTCGGCTTCAGGGATTCAGAATTCTGGCAGCTCCATCACTTTTTCCCCCTTAAGTGAGTTTCAATCCAGTACTTCGCAAACTTTTGTGCCGGGTTGACGAGAGGGTTTCGCGCTGGCGGAACGAATGAGGCTGTGCATTATCGGGTGCGGTTCATCGCGGAGCAAGACAGAGCTGCGAATGGCGGTCTGCACAAGCCCGTTGATTTCAAGGCTCTCGCAGATTTGGCGCTGAAAGCGTTCCCGATGCAGGACAGCCGGAAATGATTTCAGCGCCGATTCGGTGAAGTTATTCGGCGTTGTCGATTTGGGCGCGTTGGAGTTTGTCGCTGGAGTCGACGTAGACGGCTTTCCAGGTGGTGTAGAAGTCGAGGGAGCCGAGGCCTTCGCGGTGGCCGTTGCCGGTTTTTTTGACGCCGCCGAAGGGGAGGTGGACTTCCGCGCCGATGGTGGGGGCGTTGATGTAGGTGATGCCGGCTTCGAGGTCGCGCATGGCGGTGAAGGCGCGGTTGACGTCTTTGGTGTAGAGGGAGGTGGATAGGCCGTACTCGACGGAGTTGGCGATTTCGATGGCTTCCTCGAAGGTGGAGAACTCGATGAGGGAGACGACGGGGCCGAAGACTTCTTCGCGTGCGATGCGCATGGTGGGTGTGACGCCGCCGAAGACGGTGGGGGCGAAGAAGGTTCCGTTGGCGCAGGGGCCGTCGGTGAGTGGGTGGCCGCCGGTGAGGAGTTTGGCGCCCTCGGCGATGGCGATGGCGACGTACTCGGTGGAGGTGGCGATTTGCTGGGCGTTGACCTGGGGGCCGACTTCGACGGCGGGGTCGAGGCCGTTGCCGACCCGGAGGGCGGCGGCGCGGGCGACGAGCTTGGATGTGAATTCGGCGGCGATGGACTTGTGCAGCAGGATGCGGGAGGTGGCGGTGCAGCGCTGGCCGGTGGTGCCGAAGGCTCCCCAGAGCGCGCCTTCGAGGGCGAGCTCGAGGTTGGCGTCGTCCATGACGATCATGGCGTTTTTGCCGCCCATTTCGAGGGAGACGGGCTTGAAGGTGGCGGCGGCGCGCTGGGCGACGAGGGAGCCGGTGGCTGAGGAGCCTGTGAAGCTGATGGCGCGGACGCCGGGGTGCTCGACGAGGGGTGCTCCGGCTTCGGGGCCGTAGCCGGAGACGATGTTGACGACACCGGGGGGCAGGCCTGCGTCGATGAGGGTCTGGACGAGGTTGTAGGTGGAGAGCGGGGTGTCCTCAGCGGGCTTGATGACGCAGGTGTTGCCGGCGACGAGGGCGGGGAAGAGCTTCCAGGAGGGGATGGCCATTGGGAAGTTCCATGGGGCGATCATGCCGATGACGCCGACGGGCATGCGGACGGACATGGCGAACTTGTTTTCGAGCTCGGAGGGGGTGGTGATGCCGAAGAGTCGGCGGCCCTCGCCGGCGACGTAGTAGGCCTCGTCGATGGCTTCCTGAACATCGCCCTTGGTTTCGGTGAGGACCTTGCCCATTTCGCGGGTCATTTCGCGGGCGAACTGCTCTTTGCGTTCGGAGAGGAGGAGGGCTGCGCGGAAGAGGATTTCGGCGCGCTTGGGGGCGGGGACGAGGCGCCAGGTGGCGTAGGCCTTTTTGGCGGCGGCGACGGCGAGGTCGACGTCGGCTGCGGCGGAGTCAGGGAACTCGCCGACGATGTCGGAGTGGTCGGCGGGGTTGATGTTCAGGAAGGTTTTGCCGCTTTGGGCAGGCAGCCACTGGCCGCCGATGAGATTGCCGTAGGTTTTATGTGCCATGAAGGATTCCTCGTTCCGGCGCGGAGAAGCGCGCCCAGAAATGCCTTTCCAGATTACTCCTGTGGGGGGTGTGGCTGTCACGGGGGGGCAGGAATCAGAGGGGTAACGGAGAGGAAGTGGGGGCGATTTCGGGTGGGTTCGGGTTTGGTTGGGGATTGGGGGATTGGGGTCGGGTTTTGCGGGGAACCGCATTGCGGTTGATTTTTTGATGTGGAAAGCCAACATCGTACGCAGTTGTTCCTGTGGCATTACAATGGAATGGAGAGAGTCTAATCACAAATGTCTTTAAACGGTTATCCAACGCGTTCTCCGCGTGCGCACGGTTTGCGCTCTATCTTCAGCATGTTTTCCAGCGACCTTGCCATTGACCTTGGCACGGCGAATACGCTGGTGTTTGCGGCCGGAAAGGGGATCGTGGTGAACGAGCCCTCGATTGTGGCCATCAACAAGACGACCGGCGAGGTCGAGGCTGTGGGCAAGGAAGCCAAGGAGATGCTTGGCCGAACGCCGGGCAATATTGTTGCCATCAAGCCGATGAAGGATGGTGTCATCGCCGACTTCAAGGTCACCGAGAAGATGCTGAACTACTTCATTCAAAAGGCGCACAACCGGAAGATGCTGGTGCATCCGCGGATTGTGATTGGAGTGCCGTCAGAGATTACGCAGGTGGAAAAGCGGGCGGTTGAGGATTCGGCGTACCGCGCGAAGGCCAGTGAAGTGTACCTGGTGGAGCAGGCGATGGTGGCCGCGATTGGCGCTGGTCTGCCGATTACGGAAGCTTACGGCAACATGGTGGTGGACATTGGCGGCGGGACGAGCGATATTGCGGTGATTTCGCTGTCGGGCATTGTGTACTCGCGGTCGGTGCGCATGGCCGGCAACCAGATGGACGAAGCCATTACCAACTACCTGAAGCGGAAGTACAACCTGCTGATTGGCGAGCGTACGGCGGAGGCGATCAAGATTGAGATTGGCTCGGCGTATCCGCTGGACAAGCCGCTGACGATGGAGATCAAGGGTCGCAACCTGATTGAGGGCGTGCCGAAGACGATCACGATTGACGACTCGGAGATTCGCGAGTCTCTGGCCGAGTGCATTGCGGTGATTGTGAATGCGATTCGTGTGGCTTTGGAGCGGACTCCGCCGGAGCTGAGCGCGGATATTTCAGACCGCGGGATAGTGCTGACGGGCGGCGGCGCGCTGATCAAGAATCTGGACAAGCGGATTCGTGAAGAGACGGGTTTGCCGGTGAGCGTGGCCGACGATCCGCTGGCGAGCGTGGTGCTGGGAACCGGAAAGATGCTTTCCGACTTCCGTCTGCTGCGCAAGATCAAGATCGACTAGTCTGGGTGGGTTGGGCTGCGGGCGAGCCGCAGCCTGAACGGGCTCCCGGGCCGGCGTGACGACACTCCTGTTGCTGCCGGCTTTTCCCCAAGGGATAGGGAGTGGCGTTGGACGGGCATGGAATCCTTCTTCAGTCGATATCGGAACCTGGTCGTGCTGACGCTGGCGTTGCTGGTCCAGGTTCTGGGTCTGGCGCTGCAGGTGCGGAAGGCTGACGCCGGAGTGAGCGCGACGGCGCAAGCCAATGTGACAAGCCATGATGCGAAGCCGGTGCGGCTGATTCGGCTGTGGGCGGCGAGCGCGGTGACGCCGTTTGAGCGGGCGATCCACTGGGGTACGCAGGGTGCGGCGGATGTGTGGGCCGGGTACTTGGACCTGCGGCATACGCGCGAACAGAATGCAGAGTTGCAGAAGACGATTGACCGGCTGCGGCTGGAGCAGGCTACGCTGCTGGAGGACGCGCGGCAGGGCCAGCGTTTGCAGTGGCTGCTGAAGTTCAGGGAAAGCTATATTTATCAGACGGTTCCGGCGCAGGTGATTGGCAGCTCGGGGTCGATACAGTCGCGTGTGGTGTGGCTGGACAAGGGCAAGGATGCGGGTTTGCAGCCGGATATGGCGGTGATTACGCCGGACGGGATTGTGGGCAAGGTGCGGACGGTGTTTGACCGGACGGCGCAGGTGCTGCTGATCAACGACGAGACGTCGGGTGCCGGGGTGGTGCTGGAGACGACACGGGTGCGCGGGATATTGCGAGGGAACGCGAGCGGACAGCCGCAGGTGGTGAATCTGTTGGCGGACAACCGGATACAGGCGGGCGAGAAGGTGCTGACGGCGGGCGGGGACCAGATATTTCCGCGGGGGCTGGCGGTGGGCACGGTGGAGAAGGTGATTCGGGACACGGAGCGTGGCTCGTACATTGACGTGGTGCTGAAGCCGGCGGCGAATCTGGACCATCTGGATGAGGTGCTGGTGATTACGCAGCTAGGGGAGCAACTGAGTCCCGAGCAGCAGGCGGATGTGGATGCCAGCGAGGCGCTGAAGGGCGGGGAAGTTGCGGCGGCCGAGGCGGAGCGGAAGCGGGCCGCGGCTGAGATGGAAGAGCGGTTGCCGTCGCTGGCGGACCCGAATGCGCCGAAGCCTGCGGAGGGGAGTGCGAAGCCGGGAGATGCGCCAGTTGCGCCGCCGGTTCCGAAGCCGCTGCCCGCGAAACATGCGGACCGATTTACGCCGTCGGGTGGTTCGCAGAGTGATGCTGTGACGGAGAGGCCGGATGCGCCGAAGGCAGTGGTGGCAACGCCGGCGAAGACTGCGGGTGCGACAAAAGCGGTTGTGCCGGCGTCAAAGGCCGTAGCGGGTGGCAAGCCGGGCGCGAAGACGAAGCCGGGGGGAGTGAAGTAATGGCAGTGTTGACCAGCGACTACCGGAGGGAACTGGAGATACGCCGCTATCCGCTGGCGGTGTATGTGCTGGTGCCGCTGCTGGCGCTGGTTCTGCAGGCCTGGCTGCCGCGACTGCCTGTGGTGGGCCGGTTTGCGTACTTTGATTTGCCGCTGCTGGTGACGGTGTATTTTGCGCTGGGACGGCGGAACCCGATCCATGGAACGCTGCTTGGGGCGGTGCTGGGCATTGGCCAGGATGGACTGACGCAGGGCGCGATTGGGATTTGGGGAATTGCGAATACGATATGCGGGTTTTTGGCGGCGTCAATCGGGATCAGGGTGGTGGTGGAGAACCACACGATCCGGATGATGCTGACGTTTGGATTTACGTTGCTGGCCGGGGGGATTGCGTTTTTTGTGACGCGGATTCTGCTGGGGCTGAGCTATGACTGGAACTGGCTGGGTGAGATTCTGAAGGCCGCGGGGAATGCGGTGATTGGCCTGGGGTTGTACCCGCTGCTGGATCGGACGCAGGCGCGGGATTGAGTGGGGAAGGGTAAAAGCAGATTCCCTTCGGGAATGACAACAAGACGAGCAAGGGCAAGGGCAAAGACCAGGGCTGCTGTTGCCGGTGCCTTGCGGGGTGGGCAGGAGACAAGGGATGGCACAAGAGCACGTCAACCGGAAAGAGAAGCTTTCGCCGGTGAAGCTGACCGCAGTGCAGTACGGCATCTTGTTGATGATGTTGGTGCTGATTGGCGGGCTGTGGCGTTTGCAGGTGCTGGGCGTGGACAACTGGCGGGTGCTGGCGGAGCAGAACCGTATCCGCAAGGTGCCGGTGCTGGCAGCGCGGGGCAAGCTTCTGGACCGGGATGGACGGCTGCTGGTGGACAACTATCCGTCGGTAAGCTGCTTTTTGGTGCGGGAGCAGAACCGGAACATTGACGAGGATTTGCCGCTGATTGCCAAGGGGTTGCACCTGGACCTGGAGCAGTTGCAGGCGACGCTGCACAGGTACCGGCTGGCGCCTGGGTATCAGCCGATTCCGATCAAGCAGGATGTGAGCCCGGACGAGCAGGCGTTTATTGAGGCGCACCGGAACGAGCTGCCGGAGCTGGAGACGCTGGATGAAGAGCGGCGGCTGTATCCGAAGGATGGTTTTGCGGCGCACCTGATTGGGTATGTTGGCGAGTTGAGTGAAGACGACCTGAACAAGCCGCAGTATGCGTATTACGAGCCGGGCGACGTGGTGGGCAAGGCCGGGGTGGAACAGACCTACGACGAGTTGCTGCGCGGGCAGGATGGCTCGATGGATGTGGTGGTGGATTCGCACGGGCGGGAAGTGGGCCGGCGGGGCATCCAACTGGCTACGCCGGGGCAGGACCTGAAGCTGACGATTGATATTGATGTGCAGCGGGCGGCGGAGCTGGCGCTGGGGGATGCGAATGGGGCGGTGGTGGCGATGGACCCGCGGAATGGGGAGATTCTGGCGCTGGTGTCGCATCCGAATTATGACCCGAATGCCTTTGCGGTGAAGATTGGGCGGACGGAATGGAACAAGCTGATTACGGATCCGAACCATCCGCTGATGAACAAGGCGATTCAGGACCAGTTGGCGCCGGGTTCGACGTTCAAGGTGATTATGTCAGTGGCGGGTTTGCAGGAGGGCGTGGCGCAGAACCTGAAGGTGAACTGCTCGGGTGGGGGCGATTTCTACGGTCACTATTTCAAGTGCGACCATCATCACGGTCTGCTGAGCATCCACGATGCGATTCCGGAGTCCTGCGACACGTATTTCTATCAACTGGCATCGATTCTGGGGATTGACACGATTGCGAAATACGCTACGGAGCTGGGTATTGGGTCGCGGACAGGAGTGGACCTGCCGAACGAGATGGTGGGGGTGATGCCGTCGACACAGTGGAAGCTGAAGAATTTCCACGAGAAGTGGTATGCGGGCGAGGTGATTTCCGTTGGGATTGGGCAGGGGGCGCTGGAAGTGACGCCGCTGCAACTGGTGCGGGCCCTGAGCGGGATTGCGTCGGGCGGGCACATGGTGAGGCCGCATGTGGTGGATCCGAAGCAGTTGCCGGCGGAGTTTCGTCAGGCGGTGCAGGACAGTTTTCCGGGGTCGGGAGAGCGGCAGGTGGAGATTAATCCGGATACGTGGACGACGGTGACGGACGGGATGGCGGCGGCGACCACGCCGGGGCTGTATCACACGGCAGAGGCGGCGCATCTGGAGGGGATTGATTTTGCCGGGAAGACGGGCACGGCGCAGGTTGTGGGCGGTGGGGACACGCACAACAAGGGTGGCTCGAAGACGCCGAATGCGTGGTTTGTGGGGATGGCTCCGCGGCGGAATCCGGAGATTGCGGTGGTTGTGCTGCAGGAGCATGGGGACTGGGGGTCGGGGTCGGCGAAGCTGGCGGCGCAGATTATCACGGCCTATGTGAACAAGAAGCGGCGGCAGGAGAACAACCTGGTGGAGGCGCCGGGGAAGCCGGCGACGGTGGAGATGGGGGCGGTGTGGAGTGCTACGCCATCGGGCGGGAAGCCTGGGGCTGGACGGTTTGAAATTCCGGTGGGGGATGCTGGGTTGAAGGTCGCGGGATTGGTTGTTCCCCGGTCTCAGAAGCGAGACCGGGGGCACCCGGATAGTTCCGTGACGGTGGACTCGGGAGCGGTGTTGCCGGAGCGGTATCGTGGGCTGGTTGCGGGGGGGACGCGCTGATGCGGCGGGCGCTGGGGTTGCGGGATTTTGACTGGATGCTGCTGGGCATGGTGCTGCTGCTGTGCACGATCAGCGTGTTTGAGATCTATTCCGCTACGTTGCATACGAAGTTTGTGGGCTTCCATACGAAGCAGATGTACTGGATTGGCGCCGGAATTGTGCTGATGTTTGTGATGTCGAAGATTGACTATCACCGGCTGCTGGGGGTGGCGTACTGGGCGTATGGGGTGTGCCTGGTGAGCCTGGTGGCGGTGAAGCTGGTGGGGACGAAGGTGATGGGTGCGCGGCGGTGGATCAAGCTGGGGCCGATGCACTTTCAGCCATCGGAGTGGGTGAAGCTGATTCTGATTATTCTGGTAGCGCGGTATTTTGCGAACCTGGGCGGGAAAAAGCTGGAGTGGGGGGACATTCTGAAGGCGATTGGGCTGGTTGGGGTTCCGATGCTGCTGGTGCTGATTCAGCCGGATATGGGAACGGCGCTGACGTATACGCCGGTGCTGCTGGCCGGGCTGTTTCTGGGGGGTATCAGCTGGCGGCAGGCGGTGACGCTGGTGCTGGTGGCGACGGTGGTGCTGGTGGGGGCGTGGACGAGCGGCAAGGTGGTGAAGGACTACCAGAAGGCGCGGCTGACGAGCTTCCTGAACCCGGACGATGACCCTCGGGGGAAGGGGTACCACGTGCGGCAGAGCCTGATTGCGGTGGGTTCGGGGGGCATCTGGGGCAAGGGGGCGGAGCATGGGACGCAGACGCAGGGAGACTTTCTTCCGATTCCCCATGCGGACTTCATCTTTGCTGCATTCAGCGAGGAGCACGGCTTTATCGGCGCGTTTCTGGTGTTGCTGCTATACTTCCTGATATTGATGCGTTTGATTCAGAACGCACAAACAGCCGCGGATATGTCCGGCTCGCTCCTTGTGATGGGAGTGGTAGCTGTGTTGACCTTCCAGATAGCGGTCAACGTGGGCATGGTCATCGGTTTCATGCCAGTCACCGGAATCCCATTGCCGTTAATGAGTTACGGCGGTTCTTCGGTGTTGTTCACCTTCCTGGCGCTGGGCGTGGTAATGAACGTCCGCATGCGCCGCTTCGTGAACTAGCCCTGGCGACGCAGAATTTGTTTTAGAATCTCCTGCCTGGAGACAAGGGCACGGGGTTCAGCAGTATCAAACAGTTAGCCGGCAGGATTCGATTGCAAACGACCCCCGGCGAAGTAAGGGACAGGGTTACGCAGAGACGGGGATTCCGTCAGCAGCGCGCAACTGGCAGGTAATTTTCTCCAATCCGGCTCCTCAGGCGCATGCGCCAGGCAGGCAGGATTCGAGTACAGGATTTATCCAGACGCGTTGGTTTTCGGTTGAACGGCATCGCCGTTCCGGCCGCAGAAGCGGCAAAACGGGACAGGGTTGGCCACAAACTCTCTGCGCGGTACAGGTAGTATTTCGTTCGAACCTGGGTATGGACCAGGGACAAATCCGGCAGGCTCCGCCCGAGGAAGGGTGAGGGTTTACGCGATATCTCCCAACCAAACCAGCGAGAAACAGGGGTCAGCCGGGCGTAAACGCCAGCGAAGCGACCTGATGAGAGCGAAAGCCAACCAAGTCCGCACCCCACCCAGACTTCAGCCCGGAACGTACTTCCCGCAATTGGCCCTGCCGCAGAGCCCGCCAGCGCATAGCTGCGGGACGGAAAGGCACCATGGCCAAGGAAATTTGTATCAGCAGCACACCGCATGAGACGCGGTTGGCAATTCTCGAGGACGATCAGCTCTCAGAGATTTATTACGAGCGGGAAAATGAGTACACGCTCGCGGGATCCATTTACAAGGGAAAGGTGACGCGGGTTTTGCCCGGCATGCAGTCGGCGTTTGTCGATGTAGGCCTGGAGCGGGACGCGTTCCTGTATGTGACGGACTTTCTGGAAATGGAAGATCCGGAAGACACGGAAGAGGTGGAGCGGGCGGCAACGACCGGGACACCGATTCGCCAGCAGCCCGTGGCGCCGGCCCAGCCGACACGCGAAGGCGGACGCCGTGAAGAGCGCGGCCGGAATGACGACCGGGGCCGCAGTGAAGTGCGGAGCCGACGGCCGGAGCCGGCAGCAGCGCCGATTGAGGGAGAGGTTTTCCTTTCCCGCTCGGGTGAGGCAAGCGATGAAGAGGCGGTTGTGCCGCCGTCTGTAGCCGACGCGATTGAGCGGCAGGAAGACGGAGATGAGGCAGGTGCGCGTCGCTGGCGTGGACGCCGTCGTCGCCGTAGCGGCCGCGGACGGGAAGAGGGCGGTGCGGCGGAAGCTGCGCCGAAGACGCCCGCTGCGTTGCCGACTGGAGCGCAGGTTCTGATTCAGTCTGACGACTTCCTGGAAGCAGAAGAGATTGCCGAAGAGACGCCGAGGCTGGCTTTTGAAGCGGCTGAGGCGGAAGAGATTTTGCAGGAAGAGCCGGCGGAGTACATTGCGCCGGTGGAGCGGGTTGAGAGCGAGTATCGGCCTGAGCGTGCACAGCGCAGTGGCCGAGGAGACCGTGGCGACCGGGGAGGCCGCGGTGGACGCGGCGACCGGGGAGGCCGGTTTGAACGGCCGAGCCGGAGCGAGAGCTTTGACAGCGAGCCTCAGCCCGAGGCACCTGTGGGCGGCACGCCGTTCCTGCTGCCGGGCGAGTCGCTTGGGCGGTATGGAGCGAGCTCGAAGCCGGAGACGATGAAGCTGTTCATCGAGGAGCTGCCGGAAGAGAAGTATGTCGAGCAGCCGACGCTGACCCTGGCCAAGCCTTCGACACTGGTGGAGGTTCCGCTGGTGTGGGATGGAAGCGGGTTGCTGCCGGGCGAGTCGATTGCGCGGCGGGGAACGAGCCCGCTGAAGGCACCGATTGCCGCGAATCTGCCGAAGCCGGTGGAAGAGCCGGAAGAGGCGCTGGAAGAGTTTGTTGAGGTGGTGCCTGACGAAGCGCCGGTAGCGGTGGAAGCTGCTGACCCGGTGGAGCAGGAATCGGCCGTCGAGACGATTGAGTTTGAGGAGCAGGAAGAAGAGTTCGACGAAGAGGACGAGGACGAGGACGACGAGTTCGAAGAGACGGAAGAGGAATCTGAGGAAGAGGAGCAGCCGGAAGGCGACGCTTCGGCTTCGCACAAGGTTGATCCTTTGCCGCCGGCTCAGTTCCGCTTCAGTGATTTGTTTGGCGGGAAGAAGAAGGAAGAGCCTGTTGCGCCGCCAGTTGCGAAGAAGCCTGCAGCTTCGAAGTATTCACCCGGTTCGGGCAATGTGGAGGAAGAGGTCATTGAGGAGGAAGAGTATGACTTCCACCCGATGAAGGGTCACCACCACGACGAGCACGACCTGGAAGAGATGGAAGAAGAGACTCTGCCGGCACAGGTTCGGTCTGGTGCTTTTGGCGAGATGCTGGAAGAGGCCCAGATTGAGAGCCGGATACCGGGAGAAGCGGCACCTGCGGGCGGCCGTGATCGCGGCGGGCGGGATCGTGACCGTGGCCGTGGCCGCGGCGGCAGGGATCGTGACCGTGGCAGCAGCAGTGACCGCCCGGGTGACCGCGGCGGCGAACGCAGCAGCAGCAGCGAGCGCAGCGGCGGAGACCGTGGCCGGGATAGCCGCGGTGGCCGAGGCCCCTCGCGGCGGAGTGCGCAGACGCAGGACCTGCCGATTATCAGCGATCTGCTGAAGCCGGGCCAGGAGATTCTGGTGCAGATTGCCAAGGAGCCGATTGCGAAGAAGGGTGCGCGGATTACCTCGCACATTGCTTTGCCGGGCCGCTTCCTGGTGTTTATGCCGACGGTGAGCCATGTGGGCGTGAGTCGCAAGATTGCCAGCGACGAAGAGCGGCAGCGGCTGAAGCGGATTCTGGTGAGCGAAAAGGGAGAGGCGTCGGGCGGCTTTATTGTGCGCACGGCGGCTGAGGGAGCGACGGAAGAAGAGCTTCGCGCGGACCTTCGCTTCCTGATCAACCTGTGGAACGAGATTCGGAACCGTGCGGAGAGCTCGAAGCCGCCGGCGCTGATTTACCACGATTTGAATCTGATTGAGCGGATTCTGCGGGATCAGGTTTCGGATAACTTCTCGAATATCTGGGTGGATTCGGAAGGGGATTACGAGCGGATTGTGCGCTTCCTGAATCGTTTCTCGCCGGAGTTGGTGCGGCGGGTGAAGCTGTACACGAAGGAAGTGCCGCTGTTTGAGCACTTCGGGATTCAGGACGAGATTTCGAAGGCGTTGCGTTCGAAGGTGTGGCTGAAGAGTGGTGGGTCGATTGTGATCAACCAGACGGAAGCCCTGGTGGCGATTGACATCAACACCGGCAAGTTCGTGGGCAAGACGGCGCGGCTTGAGGACACGATTCTGCGGACGAATCTGGATGCGATTCCGGAGATTGTGCGTCAGATTCGGCTGCGGGATTTGGGCGGCATCATCGTGATCGACTTTATCGACATGGATGAGCGCAAGAACCGCACGCGCGTGATGGCGGCACTGGAAGAGGCGCTGAAGCAGGACCGTGCGCCGACCAAGGTGCTGCAGTTCAACGACTTTGGCCTGGTGGCGATTACGCGCAAGCGTGTGAAGCAGAGCCTGGAGCGGACGCTGAGCGTGCCGTGCCCGGTTTGTCAGGCAACCGGCATGGTGAAGAGCCCGGCGACGGTGGCGAACGAGATCTGGACGGAGATGAAGAAGATGCGCAAGCACTTTGACCAGAGCGAGGTTCTGCTGCGGGTTCATCCGGAGACGGCGAAGGAGCTGAAGGCACACAATGCCCGTTGGCTGGTGGACCTGGAAGAGCTGGCTGGGCGGAATGTGCTGGTGAAGAACGACGCGACGCTGCACCCGGAGCAGTTCGATATCCAGGGGTAGGCGGGCGGAAGCAGGAAACGAGAAGGGCCGGAGCGGATGCTCCGGCCCTTCGCGTTTGGGGGATTGGGTGGCGATCAGTGGGTGAATTTGAGGGCGATCTGGATGACCCGGGGGGACTGAGCCTCGGTGATCTGGTTGAAGGCGGGGGAGTTCATGTCGAAGACCGGGGGGATGAGGTTGACGTGGTTGGTGGCGTTGAAGGCTTCGGCGCGGAACTGGAGTTTGGATCGTTCGGAGAGCTTGAAGGTCTTATCCAGGGAGGCGTCGAGAGAGCCGTAGGCGGGGCCATTGACGCTGTTGCGGCTCTCGTTGCCGAACTGGCCTGCATCTGCGATGGGGTCGAGGCGCTGGAAAGCGGAGCGCGAGGCCCATTGGGTAAAGGAGTGGGGTGCGCCCTTGTTGGGGTCTGCAACGACATTGGGGCGATCGCCGAAGGCGCCGGAGATGCCGGGGTGTGGAGCCTGGAGGGAGACGTTGGCGGAGTCGTAGACGGTGAATGGAGTGCTGGAGTTGAGGGCGAGGAGGCTGGAGAACTGCCATCCGTCGAGCAGAGTGCGGGAGATGCCGGTGAGGGTGTGCGCACCGGGGATGACGTAGGTGATGCTGGCGGCGAAGCGGTTGCGTGAGTCAAAGAGGGAGCGGCCATGCTCGCCCTTGAGGTCCTGGTTGTTCTGGGCGATATCGAGTTCTCCGAGGACGAGCCATGGGGCCGGGCCAGACATGTGGAGGCTGGAGGAGTAGTCGAGATCTTTGGAGTAGGTGTATGCGAGGGTGTAGTTGAGGTTGGAGGAATCGCGCCGTGTGACCGAGAACTGGGCGGAGTGGAATGTGGAGTTGGCGTTGCCCTGGACGAGGCCGGCGGTACCGAGTTGGCAGACGCCGCCGGTGAGGGTGCAGCCGGAGTAAAGTCGGCGGCGGCCCGAGTTTTGGAGCGTTGCGCCGGGCTGGTAGATGGCGGGGTTGCCTTCGACGAGGCGGGGCAGACGGGTGCCCTTGGCGCCGATGTAGCCGACGGAGAGGACTTGTTTGCCGATGGTCTGGTCGATGGTGAAGTTCCAGTCCTGGGCGTAGGGCGGGCGAAGGTTGCTGTCGATGGTGAAGGTGGAGGCAGGCAGGGCGAAGGTTCCGGGAGTGAAGGGGTTGGAGACTGCGCCGAGGGGGTTGGCATAGGTGATTTTGCCGGTGAGGGTGCGCACGACGGTTTGGGGAAGTGCGCTGCTGGCGGCACGGAAGGGCATTCCGACGCCGTTCAAGAGGCCGTCAAAGAAGATGCCGTAGGCAGAGCGGAGGACGGTGTGGCTGTTGCGGAAGGGGTCCCAGGCGACGCCGACGCGTGGGGCGAAGTCGCCCTTGAAGACAGGCGCGATGGTGTTGGGAACGCCCTTGTCGCCGGGGAAGAGGAGGCCGTTTGGAGCTGTGGGGTAGACGGTGGACTGGCTACCGGGAGCCCAGGCCATGAGGCGGTTGTGGATGTCGTTGAATGGGGTGGTGATTTCGTATCGGATGCCGTAGTTGAGGGTGAGGGTTGAGACGAGGCGGTACTCGTCCTGGGCGTAGGCGCCCAGTTCCCAGCCACGGAGGTTGCGATTGAAGTCCCCGCCGGCCTGGGTGAAGATATCGGGCTTGCCGAGGAGGAAGTTGGCGAAGGAGTTGTTGGTGAAGCCCTGGACGGTGAAGGAGAAGGCGCCGGAGGCGAAGTTGGACTGGTAGCCGTTAAGTTGCGTGCGGCGGAACTGGGCGCCGAGGCTGGTGACGTGCTTGCCCTGGGTGTGGGCGAGGTTGGCACTGAAGGCGTAGTCGTTCTGGATACTGTCGCGCGGGTTGATGACGGGGTCGCCGAGGTTGGAGTAGCCCTGGGTCATGATGAGGGGTGCGCCGGTGGCCGAGGCCCAGGTGGAGGCGTAGGCAAAGCCGAAGGCCTGCGGCGAGAAGCCGGAGAGCCGCTTGTCAAGGACGATGTGGTTCTGGAAGAAGCTGACGTTTGCGGTGAGGACGGAGTGGGGGGAGAAGGTATGGGTTTCGGTGAGTCCGCCGAGGTGGGTGTTGGTGAAGTAGCCGACGGGGAATCCAGGGACATCGGCACCGAGCTCGGAGTAGGGGCTGAGGAGTTCCATTGTGGAGTAGTGGTAGCGTGCGCTGAGCGTGTCGGAGGGGCGAAGGAGCCAATCGGCCTTGATTCCGCCCTGGTCACTGTTGTAGGTGCTGGGGTTTGTGGTTTGCGCCAGGTGGGGATCCTGGGAGGAGTTGGGGACGGGGAAGTAGCTGAGGTAGTTCTTTGTGATGGAGTTGATGCTGGCGGAGAGGTCGTTTCCGTATGCAGCGCGGGTGCTGTTGAGCAGGATGGGGGCATCGGCCGAGAAGTCGCCGGCGCGCTCGGCGAGGGTGGGGACGACGACACCGTGGGTGATGTCCTGCTGGTCGCGAAGGCCCTCGTAGTAGACGAAGTAATAGGCCTTGTCGGTGAGGATGGGGCCGCCGATGGTGCCACCGTACTGGTTCTGGCGGAGGGCTTCTTTTTTGGGAGCGAACCGGTTGTTTGCGTCGAGGGAGTCGTTGCGGAGGAACTCGTAGGCTGTGCCGTGGATCTGGTTGGTGCCGGAGCGGGTGACGATGGTGGTGATGCCGCCGGCGGTGCCGCCGAATTCAGCGGGGGCGGTGGTGGTGAGAATGCGGAACTCGGCGATGGAGTCGGCCGGGGGACGGTAGGCGTATCCGCCGTCCATGCGGTTGATGTTGCGCATGCCATCGACGAGGAAGGTGTTGGATTCAGGGCGCTGGCCGTTGACCTCGTAGTTTTGGCCGGCGCGGCGGAAGTTACCCATGACCATGAGGCCGGCAGAGGTGGGGCGAACGCCGGGCTGGAGAGTTCCGAGCTGGGCGAAGGAGCGGCCGTTGAGCGGGAGGTCGGCGATTTGCTTCTCATTGATGACGGCGCCCTGGGCGATCTCGTTGGTCTGAAGCCCGACGGCATCCGCGCTGACCTCGACGGTCTGCTGGTCGGCTGCGGGCTTGAGTTCGACAGCGACCTGGGACTGGTTGCCGACGTCGAGATGAATGAGGGAGGTGACGGAGGTAGCGAAACCGGGCGAACGAACCTCGAGGCGGTAGTCGCCGATGAAGAGTTCCTGGAAGGAGAACTCGCCGTGGCTGTCGGTCTTTTGCAGGTGCTGCTGGCTGGTGCCAATGGAGACCAGAATAATGTCGGCGCCGGGGATTGCGGCGTGCGCGGCATCTGTGACGACGCCCCGCAGTGAGGCGGTGGCGCTTTGGGCAGATGCGTGGGGAAGGGCGGCAAGCAGGAAGGCAAAACAGAGCGCGAGAGTTGAGCGTTTCACAGGGTCTCCGAAGGGTATAAGGCGATCCATCCGATGGTACGGTTTTGGCGGAGATGAGGCATCGCCATGGAGTAGGGGATGGAAGTCAATCTTTTGACGGAGTTGGGAACGCGATGATGTTTGGGGTGGACGAAGCAGACGGCCGCAAGGCCTTACCTTCCGATTTGCGCGCGGCGGGATTTGCGTTTAGAGGCCGAGGATTTTGAGGCGGAGGAGGCCGCCGAGGAAGACGCCGGCGGGGGTGAGGGCGATGAGGGTGAGCTGGTACCAGACAGGCTGCTTGCCGCGCTCCTGTATGGCGCTGAGGGCGGAGAGGAGGAGGACGATGATGGCGAGGGCGAGGGCGTGGTGGAGGGGGTTTCCGCGGGAGAGCCATGCGGTGACGTAGCCGCCGACGATGGCTGCGGCGAGGGAGTAGCCGAGGTTGACGAAGATGTATCCGCCTTTGGGGTGGCCGTGTGCGCCTGTCCACTCGGGTACGAAGCGGGTGAGGGCGGCGGTGGCGACGGCGACGAGCATGGCCATGGAGCCGAAGCCGGCGAGCAGGGCGAGGAAGGCGTGGAGGATTACCATGGGCGGCTCGTTTCTGCGGGTGGTGGGGTGGGGTTGGCAAGTTCGCGGAGGAAGTCGCGGGCGAGGCGGGGCTCGCCGGGGTGGGCTTCGCCGTGGATGGAGCAGAGGTCGAGGAACTGGTTGATGAGGAGGAGGCTGGGGTCGGGGGCAGCGTCGGCAGAGCCTGCTTCGGGCCAGGCGTGGGATTGCTGAGCGAGGAGGGGCTGGAGGGCCATGGCGAGCTGGCGGAGCTGGTCGGCTTCGGGCCAGGGGGTTATGGAGTCTGCGCGGGAGCCGAAGAGGCCGATGCGGCCGTGGGCGCACTCTTCGAGGCAGGCGGTGAGCTGGTCGCGGAAGAGGGCGCAGAGGGGTTCGAGGGGGATGGAGCCGGGCGGCTCAGGCGGGGAGTCTGGCTGTGGCTCGAATTGGGGTTCGGACTGGTCGAATTCGTCGTAGGTGCGGGGCATGGCGGCTTTCCGGGAGTGGGTCATGGTTTCATGGCGGCTTCGATTTCGTCGGCGGAGTGTGGGAGGTTGGCGACGAGGTCGATGAGGGAGCCGTCGGGGGCGACGTAGAAGGTGTCTTCAATGCGGACGCCGAGTTTTTCTTCGGGGATGTAGATGCCGGGTTCGATGGTGAAGACCATGCCGGGCTTGAGGATGGTGGGGTAGGCGGAGGGGTCGTGGACGTCGATGCCGACCATGTGGCCGAGGCCGTGGATGAAGTATTGGCCGAGGGGCTGGCCGTGGAGGTCGTGGCCGTGGGAGTTGAGGTAGTTGAAGGCGACGGAGTCGAGGGCGTCAGGGTCAGTACGCTGGCCACCGATTTTGGATTTGCCGGCGGTGAAGGCGCTGAAGGCGGCCTGCTGTGCGCCGAGGACGATGTCGTAGATTTCGCGCTGGCGGGGGGAGAAGTGTCCGCTGACGGGGACGGTGCGGGTGATGTCGGAGGCGTACATGGAGAATTCGCCGGCGGCATCGACGACGACGATGTCGCCGGATTGCATGGTGTCGGCGTTGACGGAGTAGTGGAGGGTGGTGGAGTTGATGCCGGAGCCGACGATGGGGGGATAGGAGGGTCGTTCGCAGCCCTGGGCCATGAGGGTGGCGAGGATTTGTCCGGCAACGGCGCGCTCGGTGACGCCGGTGCGGACGGCGCGCATCATGGTGCGCTGAGCGGCGATGGAGGCGTCGGCGGCTTTGGTGAGGAGGGCGATTTCGGCGTCATCCTTGATGACGCGGAGCTCGGTGATTGGGGTGGAGACATCGTGGGTGGGGGGAGCTGAGTCGAGGCCGAGGGTGGTGGCGGTGAAGGAGACGAGGGCCTTGGCGTCAGGGGAGGCGGGCTCGGTGAAGAGGTTGTAAAAGAGGCCGCGGCTGGCGGAGGTGAGCTTGTTGAGCTCGGCGGGGAGCTGGGCGAGGGGGAGGACTTCATCGACGCCGGCGAGGGCGGGGGCGTTGGGGGTGTCGGCACCGAGCTTTTCGCCGGTGAATTTTTCCATGCGGAGGTTGCGGCTGGGGAGGAGGAGGACTTCGCGGTAGGTGCGGGGCGGGGTGGATTTGGGGGAGTCGCCGAGGATGAGGAGTGCTGCGCCGGGCTGGGTGGAGCCGGTGAGGTAGTAGAAGTCTTCGTCCTGGCGGAAGTCGAGGTATTCGAGGGAGGGTTCCTGATTGGCGAAGAGGATGGCTGCGCCGCCGTTGAGCTTGGCCGCGAGTGCCACACGGCGGGCGCGGTAGGTGGCGGCGGGCTGCTTTTGGAGGGCCTGGGCGTGTGTGGCGAGGGGGGCGGCGATGACGAGGGCCGCGAGGGCGAGGCGGAGGGCGTGCATGAGGCGCGAGGTCATGGAATAAGGGTGGGGGAGTGGGGGGCGGGTGTCAAGAGGGTTCAGCGGGGTTTGAGGGGGTGAGGTTGAGGGAATGGGCGGCGTGGGCGGGGATGCGGAGGGGGATGCGCTCGGAGTTGCCGAGGGTGATGACAGTGAAGTCCTGGAACCAGCGGCGGTCGCGGGCGATGTGGGTTTCGTGCCAGGGGATGAAGAGGCGTGGGTGGGCGATGCCAAAGGTGTAGGTGATGGAGAGGGTGATTCCTTCGCGAGAGACGGCGATGCGGACCATGTCAGGGTATTTGGACCAGCGAGCCATGTAGAGGGTGAGGGAGCGGGGGCCGACGGTGATGGCGTCGTCGGGGAACGGGGCTGGATTGCGGAAGCGGCGGGAGAGGGCGAGCCAGCCGCTGCGGTAGCTCTTGAGGAAGGCGAGGCCGGGGATGAGGCCAATGATGAGGGCGAGGATGAGAACGGAGAGGATGTCGGAGAGGCCGGGCATGAAAAGAGGATACGGCACGGGAGGGTGGGGAGGGGTTGACGGGAAATGAACCCCGCCGGGGAGGCGGGGTTCGGGGGGAAGCGGCGGGGTTGGGGGTTACTGGGGGATGGCGGTGGGCTGGGTCCAGTCGAGGGAGGTGGTTTCGATGGTGATCTGGAGCTTGTCGGTGGCGGATTTGAGCTGGGCGGTGAGGTCGGCGGTTTGTTTGCGGTTGGCTTCGAGGGCATCTTCGGCGCGGTTGAGGGCGTCGATGAAGCGGCGGGCGGCGTCGTTGCCCTTGAGGGCGGTGAGGTTGTCGCGGGCGCGGGATTCGTCTGCGGTGAGTTCGTCGGATTTCTTCTGGATGTCGGCGATTTGGGATTTGAGCTGGGCGATTTGCTGCTGGGCGGATTCGATGGCGCGGACGCGGGAGACGAGGTCGGCTGATGTGGAGTCGGGGGTGGCGTGGCCGGAGTTGGTGGGGTCGAGGGCTTCGCGGAGGACTTCTTCGAGGAGTTGGGACTGGTCCTGGTCGGCGTGGAGCTGGAAGGACTGGGTTTCAAAGCCCTCGTCGGCGAAGGGGAGGGTGGCGGATTTGTGGGGATCGACGGCGAGGCGGAAGCGGTAGATGCCGGGGGCGGTTTCTGCCGGTTTGAGGGCTGCTGGGAGGGTGCGGTTGGACTTGCGGGGGATTTCGAGGACGACGGTGCGGGAGTCGTCGGCGGAGTTGGTGACCTCAAAGGTTTGCTGGGACTGGGAGGCCCAGCGTCGGGTGAGCTGGCCATGGTTGCCGATGGCGATGTGGCGGAGGATGGATTGGGAGGTGGATTTGGGGATGCGGACGCGGATGGCCTGGTCTGCGGCGTAGGAGAGGAGGCGTTTTTCGCCGGGGTGGATGGGGTCGAGGAGGCCTTCTCCGGCGAAGGTACCGTTGGAGAAGACGGAGAAGGAGCCGCTGTCGAGGGTGAGTTTGGAGGAGTTTTCGAGCCAGATGGCGCGGAAGGGGATGGATTCGCGTTCGCTCCAGAGGGTGACGTGCTCGGCGGGGAGGGATTGCTGGAGGATGGGGACCATGGCGGACTCGTTTTTGTGGATGGTGACGGGCTGGGTGAGGTCGTACTGGAAGAAGTCGTCGAAGGCGTTGGTGGAGACGTCGGTGGTGGTGTCGGTGGGGGAGTAGATGGGTGGGGGTGTGGCGAGGGCGGCGGAGTTGCGGTTCATGGTTCCGCCGTAGTTGCCGTGCATTACTGTACCGCCGAGACCTTCTGCGCCGGCTACGCCGAAGGTGGTGACGGGAGCATCTCTTTCCATGGCCATTTTGGTAGCGCGGGTGGGGGCAATTAGTTGGTTGTTGACCATCTGGGCATCGACGGTGGCTTCAGGCTGGTTGGCGGCCTCATGGGTTTGGGGGGTGGTCATGGCGGTGGTGGAGATGGGGATTTCAGGGCGGCGGAGGTAGAGGGGCTGGGAGAGGGGCTGGATGAAGGACTGGGGCGCGCCGGCGACGAGGGAGAGCTGGACGTTGTCCCAGTCAGAGCCGACGGTGTTGTCGACGACGGCCCAGCCCTGCACGATGGCCTGACCGGTGGCTTCTTTGGGGAAGACGATGCGGTAGGTGGACTTCCAGACGGGGACTTCCGAAATGTAGCTGACGGAGAGGGAGCGCTGGCCGGCTCCGATGGCGTTGAGGGTGAGGTGGCGCAGGCCGGTGGAGTGGTTGGAGCCGAGCATTTCGAGGTAGCGGTCCATTTCGGACTGGAGGGCGGGGTCGGTGGGTCGGACGGAGAGGGTGGGGGTGAGCTCGATGACGCGGACCTGGCCGGTGGTGGAGATGACGGTGAGGTAGAAGCGCTCCTGCGGGGGGCGGGAGGAGTTGTCGGAGGAGTTGTCGGCGGGGGTGGTGCGGGTTTCAATGGACATGAGGCGGCCGGAGATGGGGCCTCCGGGGGCTCCGGTGACCTCGACGCGCTGGCCGCGGAGGGCCTGGAAGAGCTCAGTGGAGGTGGGGTCGTCGCCCATGCCGAGCGAGAGGGCTTTGAGCTGCTCGGCGAGGGGGGTGGTGGAGTTGTAGTTGACGCCGGCGATGCGGCCGCCGTTGAGGTCGAGGACGGTGAGGGACTGGAGGACGTCGTTGAGCTGGGCGGAGGTGAAGTCGATGGAGACGTGCTGGTTGCCATTGACCTGGCCGGTGTGCTGGAAGTAGCCGATGCCGTTTTTGTAGAGGATGACCTGGCGGACGGGGAGCTGGTGGAGGGAGGTATCGGGTGGGGCTGGTTTGGCGGGTGTGGCTTTTGGGACGGGGGCAGGGTTGGGTGCGGGCTGGGCAGCAAGTGTGAAGGGGGTGAGGAGAAGGGTCAGGGCGAGGGCGGGGATGCGGGTCATGCTGCCTCCTGCGGGGGTGTCCTATGGACTTGGACACGGAGGGAGGGAAAAGGGTTCCCGCAGGAGGCAGTTTTTTGTGTGGGTTAGAGGAGGACGCGGAAGCGGGTGATGTGGTTGAGGTCGTGGCCGGCCATGGTGTCGAGGAGGATTTGGAGGGTGAGATCGCCGCGCTCGGGGTGGTGAGCGGTGCGGGTGAGGGAGCTGGGCGGCAGGGCGGCGACGAAAGCGAGGTTCCAGTTGCGGAGGCTGGTGAAGAGGGCGAGGGCTTCGGCAACGGAGTGGGAGCGGTAGCCGATGGCCCAGAGGTCCTGGTCAAAGGGCTGGAGCAGGGGGTTGGAGAGGCTGACGGTTTGGCGGAGGCGGAAGCCGTGGGCGATTTCGCAGTCGGCGAGGTGGCAGAGGACTTCGAGGGGACTCCATTTGCCGGGGGCGGGGGATTGGAGGGCCTGGGATGGGGTGAGGGAGGCGAAGATGGAGGCGAGGGCGATGGGGGTGTCGGCGAGGATGTCGGGGGTGGGGCGGCCGTCGAGGAAGGAGGCGTAGGGGTTGGCGGTGGGCATGGGAGGGTCCTTTCAGTGGTCAGTGGTCAGGGGTTGGTGTCGAGGTCGGCGGCGAGTTGGGCGAGTTTGGCGATGGTGTTGCGGTTGCGTCCGGTGGCGTGGGCTGCGGCGGGGATGCGGAGGCGGGATTGGCCCTGTCCGCTGGGGTAGTGGATGTAGATTTCGCGGAGGCCGAGGGCGATGCGCTCGTTGGTAAGGTTTTTGGCGGTGGAGAGGAGGTCGGACGGGGGCGGGGTGGGGAGGAAGAGGATGAGGGATTGGTTGCCGGGGGCTTCCGGGAAGGGGTCGTCGGCGAGGATTTGGGCGAGCTGGGGGGCGGTGCGGAGGAGGACGCCGATGGGCTTGCCCATGTGGGTGAGGAGTGCGGCTTCGAGGAGGTGGACGAGTTCGGGCTCGGGGAGGGGGGAGTGGAAGACGAGGTTGCCGCTGGCAATGTAGGTGCGAGGGGAGCTAAGGCCGAGGGAGGTTGCGAGGCTGACGAGGTCGGCCATGGGGAGGGTGTTGGCTCCGGTGACGTTGACGGCGCGGAGGAGGGCGACGTGGGCGGGCATGGGGACGTGGCTCCTCTCAGCGGAATTGGAAGGAGAATGAGGGCGGGGCGGGCTAGAGGTATTCGTTGACCATGCGCTGCCAGGTGGGCCAGTCGTGGGAGTTGTTGGAGTCCCAGATGTGGAGCTTGTGGGGGATGCCTTTTTCGTTGAGGAGGTGGTCGAGGTGCTGGTTGGAGCTGAGGCACTGGTCGTCCCAGCCGGTGGCGAGGATGAGCGTGTTGTTGCGGAGGCGGTCAAGGAACCAGGGGTCGGATAGGTTGGGGATGTACTGGGTGGGGGTGTTGAAGTAGAGGTCGGAGTCGTGATAGCCGCCGAGGAAGCGTGCCATGTCGAAAGCGCCAGACATGGAGAGGAGGCCGGTGAAGACGTCGGGGTGGCGGAAGGCGAAGTTTGCGGCGTGGAAGCCGCCGAAGGAGCAGCCGAGTGCGACGGTGCGTGGGTTCCAGTTTTTCTGGCGGATGAGGGGCAGGACTTCGTGGATGATGTAGTCGTCGTACTGCTGGTGGCGGGCGATGCGCCAGCGCGGGGGGACCTGCTTGTTGTACCAGCTTTCCATGTCGACGGAGTCGACGCAGAAGAGCTGGATGTTGCCGTTGTCGATTTTGTGGGCGAGGGAGGCGACCATGCCGCGGTCTTCAAACTCGAAGAAACGACCACCTGAGGTGGGGAAGACGAGGACGGGGAGGCCGGCGTGGCCGTGGATGAGGAGCTCCATATCGCGGCCGAGCCGGGGGGAATGCCACTTGTGATATTCGCGGACCATGGTTTGACCTCACCTATTTTTGATACTGTAACAGCCACGGGGTAGAAAATCCTGCCCTGTGTGCGAAGGGTGCCCGCCGGCGAGCGGCGTGTGCCTGAGCGGAAGGGCAGACGCGAGATTGATGCCAGAAGCGCGGTATGAGGGTCACGAGCAAGGCCGGGGGAGGATGATTCCGCCGGAGTATGGGGCGGGGCTGGAACTGGGCTGGCATGCGAGCGGGGAGCCTCAGCCTGCGGTGACTCCGCATGAGCGGCTGCACCGTCACACGGGCTTCAGGAGCCGGGTGCTGCCGGATGTGCGGGACCTGATTGTGTATACGCCGCCGGGGTATGAGGCGGATCGGGAGCGGATGTACCCGGTGCTGTACCTGCAGGATGGGCAGAATCTGTTTGACCCTGAGACGAGTTATATTCCGGGGCAGACGTGGCAGGTGCGGGAGGCCGCCGATGCGGCGATTGAAGCCGGCGAAGTGGAACCGCTGGTGATTGTGGGAATTTACAACACGGGCGTGCGGCGGATGGCCGAGTACACGCACGATGCGGACCGGAAGCACGGTGGCGGCGAGGCGGAGTTGTACGGCGAGATGCTGATGCGGGAGCTGATGCCTTGGATTGCGGCGCACTACCGGGTGAAGGCGGGGCCGGAAGCGACGGGGCTGGGTGGGTCGAGCCTGGGCGGGCTGGTATCGCTGTACCTGGGGCTGCGGCATCCGGAGCGATTTGGGCGGCTGGCGGTGATGTCGCCGAGCATTTGGTGGAACGAGAAGAGCATATTGCGGCTGCTGCGGGACTCTGCCGGGCAGATTGAGGAGAAGCCGAGAATCTGGCTGGATGTGGGTGACCGGGAAGGGCCGGTGACGATGCAGGATGCAGAGACGCTGCGGCGGCGGCTGACGGCGGGTGGCTGGGAGGCGGAAGAGACGCTGCACTTTGAGCGTGTGGCCGGCGGACGGCACGACGAGGCGAGCTGGGCGGAGCGGGTGGGGCCGATGCTGGGATTTTTGTTTCCGGGGTGAGGGTCAGAGATCAGAGAACAGAGATCAGTTGGATTGGTTTGATCCGGTGGGTGGCGCTGTGCTCGATGTCGGGATTTCGGTTTGCGGGGTGAGGCGGGGATCAGAGAACAGAGGCAGAGATTAGTTGGATTGGTTTGATTCGGTGGGTGGCGCTGTGCTCGATGTCGGGATTTCGGTTTGCGGGGTGAGGCGGGAGTTTACTGCGGGTCGAGCCGGTTGAGGATGGAGTAGTCGACGAGGTCGGCGGCGGTGAAGGTGGCTTCGGCGGACTGATATTTGTGGAACATTGCGAGGGATTTGTCCCAAGTGGCCGGGTTCATCTGGCCATTGCGGGAGTCGTGTGTTTCGGCGTTGAGCAGGGGGATGACCTGGAGGAGGGACTGTTCCTGCTCGGGGATGGAGCCGTGGGGCAGGTATGTGCGGACGAGCCAGACGGCGGTTTTGTGGGGGTTGGCGGCGGCGGCTTGCCAGCCCTGGCGGGTGGCGCGGAGGAAGCGGAGGAGGGCGTCGGGCTTCTGCTGGAGCATGGCGGCGGAGGTGAAGAGGACTTCCGCGTAGGAGACGTAGCCGTTGGAGGCCATGGGGATGATGTTGACGGGGTGGTGGGCGAGGGTGAGGCGGACGACTTCGTCGTTGGTGTAGCCCTGGATGGCGTCGACCTGGCCGCTGATGAGGGGATCGAGGGAGAGGGGGATATCGACGAGGGTGACGTCGGAGAGGGTCATTCCGTTGTAGTGGAGGAGTTCGTCGATGGTGCGGTGGCCGTCGCCGTGGAGGCCGATGCGCTTGCCGCGGAGGCTGGGGATGGTGGTGAGGCCGCTTTGTTTGAGGGTGATGAGGCAGAAGGGGGTGGACTGCATCATGGTGGCGAAGGCGCGGAGTTGGGGGTAGCGTGCGCGTTCGACGAGGAGGGAGTCAGCCTCAGAGATGCCGACGATGTTGGAGGCGGCGGCGATGCGGGCGAAGGGCTCCATGTCGGAGTCTGAGGGGAGGATGGTGACGCGGAGGTTCTGGGCGCGGTAGTAGCCGCGGGCCTGGGCGAGGAGGACGCCGGCGAATTGGGCGGAGGGGAGCCAGTCAAGCTGAACGGTGATGGCGTCGGGAGGAGGGGGTGGGGGCTGGGCTGCTGCGAGGAGGGGAAGGGAGCTGAGCAGGAGGAGAATGCCGAGGAGGCGGCGAAGGCGGAAGGGGAGATGGGAGCCGGTATAGGTCATTAAAGTTCTTTCTTTACGAATTGGAGCGAGTATACGGCGGAGCGGATGAGGGAGTGCTGGGGATTTGCGTGGGGTGAAAAGAAAGCAGGGAAAGGGGATGTGGGAGGGAAACGGAGTTGGGAAAGGGAGGCGGAGGGGGGGGATACAGAAGGAGGTTGCTGAAAGGGGTGGTTTTCAGCGATACTTAGGTGTTGTGTTCTTTCCGGGCGGGATCCCTGCCTGATGCCTTTGAAGAAGAGGCAGGATCAAGCGCACAGTTGGACTCGCAGGAACTTGAAAGGAAAAGCATCGCCGTGGTTATGATTCGTCTGGCGCGCGTTGGCGCCACCAAGAAGCCGTTTTACCGCATTGTTGTGATTGAGAAGGATCGCGCCCGCAATGGCCGCTCGATCGAAGTGATTGGCACGTACGATCCCCGCCGTGAGCCGTCTGTGGTGGTTGTGGACCATGCCCGCGTGCAGTACTGGACGGGTGTGGGCGCGCAGCTTTCTGACCGGGTGGCGAAGCTGCTGGAAAAGAATCCGGCGCCTGTCGCCGCCTAAACGCCGAGTTGCCGGGCGACCGGCGACATAGTGTGGATTTGCAGGGATGACAAGGCTGCCGTAGCCGGCGGCCTTTCCCGTCTTTATGCGAGCTGCGGAGGATTGCAGCCGCTCAAGAAAAAGAAATTTTCCTGCTGCTGACGGCGCTCGGTGCTTGCTGATAGTATGGCGCGCACGGAAGAAAGCCGTTCCGCGTTTGCGTCCTGCCGCGAGGCTTGGCGTGTGCGTGGTGGCAGGGTTCCGCCGGGGCTTGCTGAAAGCTCTTGGAAATGGGGTAAGTGCATGACCCAAGTAGAGAGTTTTGCTGTGGATGAGTTGGTGCGCGAGATTGCTCGCGCCCTGGTAGATGAACCCGAGGCCGTTGAAGTGGATTCGGTGGACCGTGACGAGAACACGGTGCTGCGTTTGCGCGTGGCGCCGAACGATGTGGGCAAGGTGATCGGCAAGCAGGGCCGGACGGCGCGTAGCGTTCGTACGATTCTGGGAGCGGTGAGCATGAAGCTGCATCATCGATATACGCTCGATATTCTGGAAGAAGACGACGACCAGGAGTAGTCTGCGGGGCGAGCAGCCCGGCCGCACCTGAGAGTTGACCAGCGCGAAAGGAACAAAGCCGTCCGGTGAGATACTCGCCGCGGCTTTTTGCGCTTTGGGGACGGGGAGAGACGGATGATGGACGAGTGGGTATGGCTGGCGCGGGTGGGGCCGACGCAGGGGCGCAAGGGCGAGGTGTGGTGCACGGTGCTGACGGATTTTCCGGAGAAGTTTGCGGATCGGCGGCGCCTGTGGCTGCTGAAGGGTGCGGGGACGGTGCAGGAGACGGCGCGGGAGGTGGAGCTGAAGCACCACTGGCCACACAAGGGCGGGATGGTGCTGCACTTTGCCGGCGTGGATGAGATGACGGCGGCAGAAGGGCTGCGCGGGCAGATTGTGGCGATTCCCAAGGCGGAGCGGGCGGCGCTGGGGGAAGACGAATTCTATGCAGGGGACCTGATTGACTCGACGCTGGTGGATGTGCGGACGGGCGCCCCGGTGACGGTGGGGGTGATTGAGGATGTGGATCGGGAGGCGGGGCCGGTGGCGCTGCTGGTGGTGCGCGGGGTGGACGGGGAAGAGCGGCTGATTCCGCTGGCGAAGGCGTATCTGCGGCGGGTGGATGTGGCGGGGAAGCGGGTGGAGATGGAGTTGCCGGAGGGGTTGCTGGAGCTTTAGGGGCAGCGGAGCTAGTGGATGGGGTGGTGATTTAGGAGGGTTGTGAGTCCCACCCATTCCACGGTGGGGCTGTGGAATGGATGGGGCACCCGCTGGAGTTGTAGGAGTGACCATTGGTCAGTGATCAGTGGGATCGAGCTGCGCTCGATTGGGGTGTCTGGTTGCAGGAGTGGTTACTCCCACGTCCCAGAAACGGGACGTGGGGCACCCGGAGATTTGTTGTTTGGAGAGAGATGGCTGCTGGTTGCCCTAGTAGTTGAGGGGTTGCCAGTGGCCGTTGTTGCTGATGGCGAGCGAGATGGGGCGGGGTGGGCCTTTGGGTGGGACGGTGACTTCGATCCAGAGTTCTGCGCCTTTGGGGAGGGGGAAGGGGGATTGGGCGTTGGCGGGGAGGTAGAAGTCGACGGGCTGCTGGAGGAAGGCGTTCTGGCAGTTGTCGCTGCCGCGCATCTGGACGAACTGGGCGCCGGGGGCGGAATAGGGGAGCGTGCGGTCGACGGCAAGATGGCCGTTGCGGGCGGTGATGTGGGCACCGAACTGGGCGCTGAAGGTGCCGTTTTCCTCGAAATAAAGTTCGGAATGCGAGCTGTCCGTGGGGACTGGTGCGCCTTTGAAGGGCGTAAAGGTATGGTTTGGCAGGGTGATGCTGCAGGCGTCGATGTGGAGCTGGGCGCTGAGGTATCGGCCGCGGAGGACCATTTCCGGGTCGTAGGCGACGGCGCGGGTCCAGACGCGGGGGCAGGTGTTGCGCTGGTAGAGGTATTTGGCGGCGATGGTGGAGACCAGGGCGAGGTGGATGATGAGCAGGAGGAGAGCGCGGCGGTCGAGCTTCATTGGGCCTCCTGTGCGGGGGCGGGAGTGGCCTGTGCTGCGGAGATTTGGGCGATGATGCGGCGGCGGGTGCGTTCGAGGAGGTATCCGCCGCCGAGGAAGAGCAGGCCGAGGCCGATGAGTCCGAGGGAGCGGCCGAGCTTGTCCAAGAGGTCGGTGAAGTAGAACCAGGCGACGGAGAGGGCAAAGCCGACGACGCCGTAGTTGGCGAGGGCCTTGCTGGAGCGGGTGACTCCCCACCAGCCGAGGAAGACGGCGAGGCCGGTGATGAGGAGGTGCGCGAAGAGGTTGGGGCCGGATTGGGTGTAGCCGTATTGGGAATGGATGTTGGTTTGGCAGAAGGGTAGGAGGATGCCTGCAGCGAGGCCGACGGCGACGGGGATGAGAGCAAGGCGCAGGCGAAGGACAGCGATGGCGGCGGGGGCGAGGATGAGCGCCCAGCCAAGGAGGCGCGAGGGTATGGCGATGAGGGGCTGGTTCCAGTCTGGCCAGCCGGCGCAGAGCATGACGGAGCCGACGATGAGGGCGATGGCGGAGGCGGCGAAGAGGATGCCGCGGGTGATGCGGCGGGGGGAGTCGAGGAAGAAGGTGAGGTAGAGGATGGCCCAGGTGACAAGGATGCGGGCGAAGTAGACGTACTGGCCGCTTTGGTCCTGGACCTGGACGGCCCACTCGGAGAGGAGCCAGGCGGGGAGGAGGAGGAGGGTGATGGTTTGCTGGGCCTGGTCGCGGAGGAGGAGCCAGCCGGTGGCGGCGGCGATGGCCCAGAGGAGTACGGCGCCGGGCCAGTGCTCCTGGATATTGAAGATTTGGCCGACGAGGGCGATGGCGGCGCCGGTGGAGAGGGTTCCGACGGCGTTGAGGGTGGTGGCGAGGGCGGGGAATCGGGGGCGGCTTAGGGCGGCGCTGAAGTGGAAGGCGGCGACCATGGCGAGGACGATGGCGTAGCGGGCGAGCTGGGAGAGCTGGTCCCAGTGGGCGTTGACGAAGAGGGCGACGCCGGCGAAGAGGAGGATTGCGCCCAGGATGAGGGCGACGAGGACTTGCCACTGGAGGCCGGCGGGTTTGGAGTTTTGAGACTCGTAGGCGCGGATGCGGTCTGCCTGGGTGGAATCGAGGAGACCTGCGGATTGCCAGCGTTTGAGGTGGGAATCGTAGTCGGACATAGGGTTGGTGGGAAGGATAGCACGCCAGCTGTCAGAGATCAGAGATCAGTTGGATTGAGGTGCGCTCGATTGCGACCCCGGTCTCAAAAGCGAGACCGGGGGCACCCGGCGGAGTTAGCGGTGTCAGCGGAGCTAGCCCGCATTTCTCACCACAGCTTGCCGACTGTGATCACCAGGCATTTTTTAGCGAGACCATCGAGGTGTAGTCATCATTTCCCATCGAGTGTCTGGTTCTGAGAGTTTGGTTTCCTCTTGTTGGTGTGCTGGAAC
>CAIVDV010000038.1 GCA_903904755.1 uncultured Acidobacteriaceae bacterium
GGCCACCTTCGCCTTGAAAGCCGCTGTGTGGTTCCGACGCGGACGTCTGCTCATATGCTCTCCTCATCCCAGCCATTTTAGGCTGCGGAAGAACAGAACTCCCACCTATACCCCTGTCCGAATTTGCGCGACCGGCTCACGTGCTCTCCAAAATCCAACCATATCTCATTACGATTCCGCATTGAAATCCTCCGGAGTGACCTGCTTGATGGCTAATCCTCACTGGTGAAGAACGCCACAACATCCTCCGGGTTGACTGGCTTCTCGGGTGGGATTCCACGGTTCTTCCAGAGCCGCTCGACTGTGCGCAGGGAGCTGTGGAAGCGCGTTGCCGCTCGCTGCTGGGCAAGCTGCAAGCGGAGCCCGTTGCGCTGGAGCTTCGAGACGAAGTCGAGGAGTTCGCACTCTGTCTCCGGGGGAAAGGCGGGTGGCCTGCCACCTTTGAGTCGCGGCAAGGTATCGATGGCGGTTTTCGAAGAGACAGCAGGAGAAAGCCGAGACAGCATGAGAAAACCACCTCCGCAAAAAATCCCCCAAGACCCCACACTCAATGTTAATGTAAATTACATTGACATCTAACCCTACGGAGCCAACATGCCCAACAACCCCTTCCCCCTCCCCAAACCCCACTCCGACCCCACTTGGCTCCTCTCGGCCACCCTCTTCTTCGCCCTCGACATCCTCCTCGCCCTCGCCGGCCTCCTCCTCGACCCCTCCCTCATCTCTGGCGCGCCCGCCTGGCTCAAACCCCTCAAATTCGCCCTCTCCACCTTCCTCTTCTGCCCCGCCCTGGCCTGGATGCTCCATCGCCTCCCCCGCTTCCCTCGGCTCACCACCCTCCTCGGTCGCATCACTGCACTCTGTCTCATCCTGGAAATCCTCCTCATTGACCTCCAGGCCCTCCGCCACACCACCAGCCACTTCAACTACTCCACCCCCCTCGACTCCCTCATCTTCGCCACCATGGGCATCGGCATCGCCTGCGTCTCCCTCATCACCTTCGTCTTCCTCGTGCTCAGCTTCCTCCAGGCCCTCCCCAGCCGCCCCCTGCTCTGGGCCATCCGCCTCAGCCTCCTCCTCGCCCTTGCCGGCATGGCCGTCGGCCCTCTCATGACCCTCCCCACCCCCCAGCAACTCGCCGCATCCTCGGCCACCCACACCATGCCTGTCGTCGGTGCCCACACCGTTGGCGCGCCCGACGGAGGCCCCGGCCTCCCCCTCACCCGCTGGAGCGCCGACCACGGCGACCTCCGCATCGCCCACTTCGTAGGCCTCCACGCCATGCAGATCCTCCTCGCCCCCTTCTGGCTCGCCTCCACCCGCCTCCGCACCATCTTCCGGCGCACCCTTCCCTGGCTCTTCGCCACAGCTTCTCTCACCATCGCCACCTTTGCTATCGTGCTCGTGCAGGCTCTCCACGGCCAACCCCTCCTCCACCCCGGCCTCCTCACCCAGCTCGTCTGGATCGCCCTCGCCATCCTCGCCGCCATCACCCTCTTCCCCCGTCAGGAGCAAGCCCAATGACACCCTCCGCAATCTTCCAGCTCGCCAGTACCCTCGCCCTCCTCGGATGGCTCATCCTGCTCTCCACCCCGCTCTGGCCCGCTCGTCTGCGCAACCGCTGGCCCCGCCTCATCGGCGGCATCCTCCTGCCCGCCACCCTCGCCGCCATCTACACCGTCACCCTGCTCACCCATTGGGCAGGCCACGCCGGCAACTTCAACACCCTCCAGGGCGTGCAGCTGCTCTTCTCCCAGCCCTGGCTCGTCCTCGCCGGCTGGGTCCATTATTTGGCTTTTGATCTGTTCATCGGGGGATGGGAACTGGCCCAAAGCCGCACCCGCGGCATCCCGCACCTGGCCATCGTTCCCGTCTTGCTCTTGACCTTCTTCTTCGGCCCCATCGGCTTCCTCGCCTGGCTCGCCCTGCGCAGCTTCTTCCCGCGCCCCGGCGCCACGGCAACCCAGCCGGCCTAACCCTTCTTCGTCCGCCCCGGCAGTCCGCGCTCAATCACCGGCGCACTCGCCCCTCGCGGCACAATCATCGGCTTCCGCAGCGGAACCATCGCCGTCTTCCCCTGCGAGTTTGCCGCCTCGTGAATCTGTGTCAGCATCTCGCTCCGCACATACTCCACAAAGCTCTGCATCTGCCGGTTCATCTCTTCCATGCGCTCCCGCATCTGCAGCACAATCGCAATCCCGGCAATGTTCACACCCAGATCCCGCGCCAGGTTCAAAATGAACTCCAGCCGCTCCAGGTCCTCATCCGTATACAGCCGCGTGTTGCCTTCCGTCCGAGACGGCTTCAACAACCCCTCGCGCTCGTAAAGCCGCAGCGTCTGCGGATGTATCTCATACATCTCCGCCACCGCCGATATCATGTACGCGCCTTTGGACTTCCGTTTCGCTGTCATCGCTTTCCGTCCTACGTCCCGAATCCCCAGTCCCTACGTCCCTATGTTCCTAAGTCCCTGGTCCTAGTCCCCAGTCCCTATGTCCCTGGTCCCTACGTCCCTGGTCCCTACGTCCCTGGTCCCTAGTCCCTAGTCCCTGGTCCCTAGTCCCTAGTCCCCTAGATCTTGTCAAACAACCCCACCCGCGGGTCCTGGTTGTTCAGCTTCGCCAACTCCCGCATAATCTCCCGGCTCCGCTCATCGTTCAACTGCGGCACCACCACTTCCACCGTCACAATCTGGTCGCCACGCTGCCCTGCGGCACTGGCGTTCTCCACACCCCGCTCGCGCATCCGCAGCTTCTGCCCGCCCTGCGTTCCGGGGGGAATCCGCAACTGCGCCCGCCCGTCAATCGTCGGCACATCCACCTTCGCGCCCAGCGCCGCCTCCGCCACCGTAATTGGCACATTCAGGTGGATGTCATCCCCCACCCGGCTGAAGACCGCATTCGTCCCCGTCCGCACAATCACATACAGGTCGCCCGCCACGCCACCGTTGGTCCCAGCATTCCCCTTGCCCTGCAGCCGAATCCGTTGCCCATCCCGGGTTCCTGCCTTGATGCGGAACTCGATTGGCTCCGTCCGCTGCACCGTTCCTTCGCCGCGGCAGGTCGCACAGCCATGCGCCACCCGTCCCGTCCCATGGCATCGCGGGCAGGCGATGTTGAACTTCATCCGCCCGCCCATCTGGGTCACCTGGCCGCTCCCGTTGCACTCCGTGCACGTTGTTGCCGCGCCGCTCTGCGCCCGCCCGTGGCACGTCGGGCACTCCTCCTGCCGGTGCACCTCAATTCGCGCATTCCCCCCGCGAATCGCCGTCCAAAAATCAATCGGAACCTGGTACTCCAGGTCCGTTCCCGCCCGCGGCCCGGCCTGCTGCCGCTGCCCCTGTTCCGAGCCCGTAAATATCCCGCTGAAAATATCCTTGAAGCTGCCCCAGCTTGAATTCCCCGCGCCACTCTGCGGCTGGCCTCCCTGGAAGCCAGAAAAATCAAAGCCCCCAAAGTCCACCGGAACGCCCCCGCGCCCACTCTGCTGCCGCGCATACGCCTCGGCCTGCGCCGGATCAATCTGGTCGCTGTAAAAGCCCAGTTGGTCGTACACCTTGCGCTTCTTCTCGTCGCTCAGGATGTCATTCGCCTCAGAGATTTCCTTGAACTTCTCCTCAGCCTTTTTGTCATTCGGGTTCACATCCGGGTGATATTTCCGCGCCATCTTCCGGAAGGCCTTGCGGATCTCCTCCGCCGTGGCCGTCTTCTTCACCCCTAGCAACCCGTAATAATCCTTGCTCTGCGTCGTGGCCATCGCTCAAATCTCTCTCAGGCAGTCGCGCTCTGCTCGTTCGACTGCACCCCATGCCATCTATCTTTTCCGCTGCACTTCCCTAAAACCATAGCGCATCGTACCTTCGGAATATATCGGCTGCTTTTCGCCCGCATTCATCCCCGGTTAGCCGATGCAAGCCGGGGTGGACGACATCTGTCGCCCACCCCGCAGTCTTTCCGCCATCCGGCGGTTCTGCCACACCGCAGGCGTTACTTCTTCTCGTCCACATCCACATACTCGGCATCAATTACGTTCTCGTCCTTCTTCGGCTCCGCCGCAGGTTCCCCTGCCGCCTGGGCCGTCTCGGTTGAGTTCGCGCCTGCCTTGTACATCACCTCGGCCAGCTTGTGGCTTGCCGCCGTCAACTTCTCCTGCGCTGCCTTCAGATCGGCGGCCGCAGGCGTGCCTTCCAGCACCTTCTTGGCATCGGCCAGGGCAGATTCCACATCCGCCTTCTCCGCGCCCTGCACCTTGTCCCCAGACTCCTTCAGCATCTTCTCAATGTTGTACACCAGAGAGTCCAGTCCATTGCGAGCCTCGATCTGCTCGCGCTGTTCCTTGTCCTCGGCGGCATGAGCGTCGGCTTCCTTCGCCATCCGGTCAACTTCTTCCTTGCTCAAACCGGAGCTCGAAGTAATCGTGATCCGCTGGTCCTTGCCCGTCGCCTGGTCCTTCGCCGTCACATTCAAAATGCCGTTCGCGTCGATATCGAACGTCACTTCAATCTGCGGCACGCCGCGCGGTGCCGTCGGAATCCCGCCCAGCTTGAACTTGCCCAGAGTGCGGTTCTGGCCGGCCATCGGGCGCTCACCCTGCAACACATGCACCTCAACCTCGGTCTGCGAGTCCGCCGCCGTCGAAAACGTCTCCGTCTTCTTCGTCGGAATCGTCGTGTTCCGCGGAATCATCGGTGTCGCCACTCCGCCCAGCGTCTCGATCGACAGCGTCAGCGGTGTCACGTCCAGCAACAGCAGATCCTTCACTTCGCCAGACAACACACCCGCCTGAACCGCCGCGCCGATCGCCACCACTTCATCGGGATTCACACCCCGATGCGGCTCCTTGCCAAACAGTTCCTTCACCAGCTCCTGGATCTTCGGCATGCGGGTCTGTCCACCGACCAGCACAACCTCGTCCACCTTGGCTGCTGTAATCCCGGCATCCGCCAGCGCCTTCTTCGTCGGCTCCAGCGAGCGCAACAGCAAATCGCCCACCAACTGCTCCAGCTTGGCCCGCGTCAGCTCCCGCACCAGGTGCTTCGGACCGGACGCATCCGCCGTCACAAACGGAAGATTGATCTCCGTCTTGATCGTCGTCGACAGCTCGATCTTGGCCTTCTCCGCAGCATCTTTCAGCCGCTGCAGCGCCATCTCGTTGCCCTTCGATGCCAGGTCCAGACCCGTCTCCGTCTTGAACTCCGAAATCAGCCATTCCACAATCCGCTGATCCAGATTGTCGCCGCCCAGGTGCGTATCCCCGTTCGTCGACTTCACTTCGATAATGCCTTCGCCCACTTCCAGAATGGAGATATCGAACGTGCCGCCGCCAAAGTCATACACGGCGATCGTCTCATCCTTCTTCTTGTCCAGCCCGTAAGCCAGCGCTGCCGCCGTCGGCTCGTTCACAATCCGCTTCACGTCCAGGCCGGCAATCTTGCCTGCATCCTTCGTCGCCTGACGCTGCGCATCGTTGAAGTACGCCGGAACCGTGATCACTGCTTCCGTCACCGTCTCGCCCAGATACGCTTCTGCGGCCTTCTTCAGCTTCTGCAGAATCATCGCCGAGATCTCCGGCGGCGTATAAGGTTTGCCCTGCGCAATCACGGAAATGTGGTCGCCCTGCTGCTCCACCTTGTACGGAACCATCTTCATCTCGTCGTTCACTTCGTCGAAACGACGGCCCATGAACCGCTTGATCGAGAAAATCGTGTTCTCCGGGTTCGTAATCGCCTGGCGCTTCGCCACCTGGCCCACCAACCGCTCCCCGCTCTTCGAAAACGCAACAATCGAGGGCGTCGTACGCGCTCCCTCTTCGTTGGCAATCACCTTGGGCTCGCCGCCCTCCAGTACCGCCACACACGAATTCGTCGTGCCCAAATCAATTCCGATAATCTTTGCCATGCTCTGACCCCACCTGTTCCCTGAATGAGAATTCCAAACATGACCAGTCTCTCAGGTGAGTGAGTTATTGTCAAGTTTTCGTGAGTGTATCTATGTAAACAGACAGCGCCGCCCCTCCCCCTCACCCCTCAAACACCCCCACCCCAGCCGCCCGCGCCGCCTCCGCCAGCCGCCGGTCAAACGTCGCCAGCCGCGAACCCGTCCGCTCCGCCAGTTCCAGATACGTCGCGTCATACGCCGTCAACCCATGCGCCCGCGCCAGCCATAGCACGCGGCCCTGCGCCTCATCCGGCCTTGTGGTATCCATCATCAGCGGCACGGTATCCAGATCGGCGCGGAACAACTCCGTCTCCCTTGGTCCAAATGCCCCACGCCGCTCCGCCACCAGCAGCGCATTCGCAATCTCCGGGAACCAAAGCGCCGGTACCAGCGCGCCCTCAACCAAAGCCGCTTCCAGCACAGCCTGGGCTGTCCTCGCCTCTTTCGGATTCTCCCGGATTATCTGCCACCCCAGCGCGACCGAAGCATCCACCACCACGCTCATTTACGACCCTCGCGAATCCACTCCAGAATCTCGTCCCCGCTTACATCCTTTATCCGCGGATTCCGCAACCGCTCAAACGCCGCAGCCCGCTCCCCTTCCCCCTTCGGTGGCCCCAGTTCCGCCACAACACGCCCCCGCACCGTTACCGTAAATCGCTCCCCCATCTCCACTCGCCGCAGCAGCTCGCTCAGCTTCGTCTTCGCCTCAAAGGCCCCAATCACGGTCACCATCCCGGTTCTCCTTCTAACCAACCAGTCAACTAGTTTGTTGGTCCCACCCCAGTCTACTCCCACTCCTTTCCTGCAAATTCCGTTTCCCCATCCAAATCTCCCCCGCGTATACTGCCCGCATCGTTTTCGGCACACCTCAGGAGAACCCAGTATGCCCCGCCCCCTCCGCATACCTTTCGCGCCCCTGCTGCTTTCCCTCCTCATAGCCTTGCTCCTCTCCCCACCGGCCTTCGCAGACACTCCAGCCCAGGTCAACGCCAAAATCGTTGCCTGGGCCACACAAAACCTCGCCGCCTACCAGAAAGCCGTCGCCTACGGCCAGCACAAGCAGAGTCCCCAAATCCCCGTTCCTCCCGCTGTCGACATGCCCTGCCACGTCTGCGGAGACTCCACACAAACCCAGGGCGAAGCCCAGGTCGCTACCTGGGTCAAGCAGGCCATGGAGCCGGAAGCTACCTATATGACCACCATCCTTTCCGACGGCAAGCAGGTCACACTCTTCCGTGCCCTCGGTAACGAGCTCTCCCCCGCCGCCGAAAGGGCCCTCAACCAGTACGGCTCTAACGATAGCTTTATCGCCGACGCCGCTGCCGTCTCTCAAGTCCTCGTCGGCCAGAAAGCCACCGAAATGGCCAACCGCTATGACAAAGACCCCCACATGGCCTACGCCGGCATCCTGTTCCTCCTCCAGGCCGCGCGCCAGGCCGACCTGCTCGGCGGCAACTACGGCGACGGCGCCATTCAGCTCACCAGCACATGGATGAGCGCTGTGGCTGAGACCATCGACAAGGACGTCACCTCCGGCCACAAATACAATCTCTGCCCCGTCTACGCCTCCATCTTTCGCCAAATCGAGCTCCTCGGCGGTCCCCAAACCAACATGGATCAGTTCACCCAAACCATCCAGAAGATTCAGGACGCCGTCAAATTCAACGTCAAACTCCAGCTCAAGGCCGACATCAATGGCGCCGACGGCAGCTATCTCCACGCCACCTGGTCAGGTACTGCAAAGTTCCACCTCGACATTGACATGGCCAACACTTGCTACACCCCCGCCTTCGACAACAACGGCTCCATGGCCGTTACTGTCGACAGTTGGAGCTCACAGGGCATCGAAACCAGCTCCAGCGGCGTCAAGACCCCCATCCCCATCACCCTCACCAGCGCCCACTCCTACAAAGTCAACCTTGCCGCTCCCCAGCTCAATCTCTGCGATCCCCAGCCCATCTTCCAAATCCCCCTCTCTACCGTGAAGCCCCCGCAGGAAACCATCATGGCCAAGGGCCACACGGAAAACGGCTCCTTCTTCCAGTCCTTCCTCGCCGCCGTCGTCGCGCCCAACGAGGTCAACAACGCCAACACCAACGCCGTCACCGGCCAAACCCCCACTCTCCCCGGCGTCCATCCGCCCCCCGCCAACACTGGCGCACCCGCCCGGCCTGACACCTCCGGCATCCAGTCCGCCGCCGACCAGCTCAAGGCTCACCAGGGCGACATCGGCTGGCTCATGGGCCCGCAGGGCCAGGCCGCCATCGCAAACATCCAAAAGCAGGCCCTCCAAACCACCCAGAAAGTCACCGCCTCCGCCGGCCTCGTCATCCCCAACGCCAGCAACTTCACCAACTTTGCCAACTCCATGGCCAGCGCACACCTCCCATGGACCAACGGCCAGGCCCAGCCCGTCAACAAATCCCTCCACATCAAAAAGGACAACGACGACATCGACATCACCGTCACCGTCACCCAATCTGCCCACTAGCCACTCTCCAAAACGCGAAAACGGGGCCGTCTCCGGCCCCGCTCGCCTCCCTTCCATATCTCATAACTTCCCCGGCAAATCCTCCAGCAGCGGCTTGAAACGTCCTTCCCCCTCATCCCACGCCTCAATATTGCCGGTCAGAATGTCGTAGTACCACCCGTGCACCGTCAACTCCCCCGCCGCCACTGCCCGCGCCACGCTCGGTTGCGCCTCCAGATTCTTCAACTGCGCCACCACATTGCCCCGAATCAGCGCCGCCAGCTCCGCGTTCTCCCCTTCCGCTGGATTCACCGGCTGCTTGTACCGGAACGCCTCTTCCACGTGGCTCAGCCATCGGCTCGCCTTCGGCATCCGCGCCGCATCCGGCCGGCTCAGTGCCGCCTTCAGCGCCCCACAGTCGGAGTGGCCACACAAAATCGCAAGCCGCACATGCAGCACCTCCACCGCATACTCAATCGTCGCCGTCGCCCCGTCCTCATCCGTTGACACCGGCACCACATTGCCCGCATTCCGCGTAATAAACAGGTCCCCAGGCCCCGTCTGCAAAATCATGTCCGGCAGCACCCGCGAGTCCGAGCACGTAATAAACAGCCACCGCGGTGCCTGCATCTCCGCCAGCAGATGAAACTGCTCACGCCGCTGCGGAAATACCTCGTCCCGAAAATGCTTGTGCCCCTCAATCAGCCTGTCCATGCCCGCTCCTCACCATTCCATTGCAAACCCATAAATTCCTGTAACACGTCTTTCGATTCATGAGATTCACTTCGCGTTTCCAGCCGCGATCCAACCGCAATCTTCTTTCTCCATTTCCTCTCCAGAATAGACTCCTTACCTGTGCTAACCCTCCTGTATCCTTACTGCGATGCTCGCGCTTCCCCGTCGCCTCAACATCGCAACCCTTGCCCTCCTGCTGCTGTCGGCGCTCTCACTCGCGGGGCAGTCTACGCATCCAGTCGCCCAGCCGTTGCCTGGCCCCGGCACAATCACGCTCGACGGCCCATGGTCCTTCCATCTTGGCGATAATTTAGCCTGGAGCGCGGCCGACTTCCCTGACACTCCCGGCCAATCCGGCTGGGAAGCGCTCAGCGCCGACATGCCCTGGGGACGGCAATCTCACCGCAAGTACTCCGGTTTTGCCTGGTATCGGCGCCAACTTCGATTCGCGCCCTGTGCGCACCCTGCCACGCTGGCGTTGCTCCTCCCCCGCATCGACGACGCGTATGCCGTCTACTGGAACGGCTCCTTTGTCGCTGGATTCACACAGGTTCCGCCGACTTCTTCCGCGCTTTTGGCCACCGCCGACTTCCCGCCAGATACCTATGTACTGCCCGGCATTGCCCCTGCCCCGGATGGGACCTGCACCGCAACCCTGGCCATTCGCGTGTACCGCGACCCGCGGCTGCTCGTGCCCTCAGACGCGGCTCTGGGTGGATTTCGCAGTGCGCCGTATGTGGGCAATCCGCAGGCCATTCGAGATATTGCAGCCCGGCTGAACGCCGAGCGATCCCGTGCGAATCGCTTCATTGAAGCGCTCCAAATGCTGCTGCTCGTGGTCTTCCTGCTTTCCTTGGCCATCGGACTCCGCGCTCGCAACCAACCCGTACTCCTCTGGCTTGCCTCCTTCTCCTTTGCCCAACTGTTGCAGTGGTTCCTGCATTTATCCGATTTCCACCTCAGCGTCTACCATGCGCTCGTCCTTGCCCAGATTGCGTGGATTTTCCAAAACCTGGCCCAAATCTACCTGTTGTACTACATCCTTGATCTCAAGCAGTTCCCCCGGATTACGCGCCTGAGCCGCATCTTTGCCGGTCTGAATGTTGTCGCCCTGTGCGGCTATTCCATTGCTCTGGTCATTGAGTATCGCTTCGGGCATCCTGCCTGGATTTCCAGGCTCGGCGGCACCATCGATGCCGTGTACTACCCGCTGCAACTCTGGCCCTTCTTTTTGACCATCCGGGGACTCCGCCGAGGCCTGCCACTCTCGTCCGTCGCCGTCGCTCTGTCCACCTTGCTCAGCCTCGGCATCACCCAGATCACGGATTTCGGCGAAGAAATTCAGCGCATCACATCGCACCCAATTCTGCCGTTCCAGAACTCAGTCCTTTTCACCCTCGGCGGCAGCGACTTCACGATTTCCACAATTGCGGTGACGCTCATGCTCTTCTCCGTCGTGGTGGCCGTCGGCTCAATGACCGTGCAAGCGTATCGCCGCCAGCACGCACTCACGCTGGAGCTGCAGGCCGCCCGCGCCGTCCAGCAACTCCTCGTCCCGGAATCTTTCCCCACCACCCCCGGCTTCCTTATACAGGCCGCGTACCGCGCCGCCGGCGAGCTCGGCGGTGACTTCTTCCAGATCCTTCCCCGTCCCGACCAATCCGTCCTCCTCGTCATCGGCGACGTCAGCGGAAAGGGCATCCCGGCCTCACTCACCGTCTCTCTCCTGCTCGGCACCCTTACCACCGTTGCCGACACCACCTTCAGCCCCGCCAAAATCCTCTCCGCTCTGAATCAAACCCTCCTCCGCCGTTCAACCCCCGGATTCACCACCGCACTCGTACTCTCGATTTCCCCCAGGGGCACCGTCACCGCAGCCAGCGCAGGTCACCTCTCCCCCTATCGCGACGGCCGCGAAATGGAACTCGACCCCGGCCTTCCGCTCGGCCTCAGCCACGACGCAACCTACCCCGAAAGCATCTTCCAGCTCGACTCCAACAACCAGATCACCCTCCTCACGGACGGGATTCCCGAAGCGATGAACCCCCGGCACCAGCTCTTCGGCTTTGACCGCACCGCCCAAATCAGCACCCAATCCGCCGAAGCCATCGCCACCTCCGCCCAGCAATGGGGCCAGTCTGACGACATCACCGTCCTCACTCTCACCCGCACCACCTGACCCAACTCTGAAACGCTCCTCCCCCGCCACGCCCCATCTGCGGTACCCTTTCCTCCAGGAGATTCGCCCCACCATGCCTCGTCTCACCCACGCCCTCGCCCTCATCCTCGCCGCCCTCTCCCTCTCCGCTCTCGCCCAAAACCCCACGCCCGCCCCAGCCGCCCAAACCGTCTCCACCCTCGCCCCCCAGCTCCAGGCCAGCGTCGATCGCATCGCCAACCAGGTCATCCAGGCCCGCGGCATCCCCTCGGCGTCCGTCGCCGTCGTCCAGCACGGCCGCCTCGCCTATACCCACGCTTACGGCCTCGCCCATCTCGACCCCAAACTCCCCGCCACCCCCGAGATGCGCTACTCCATCGGCTCCGTCTCCAAGCAGTTCACCGCCGCCGCCATCCTCCTCCTCGCCGAGCAGGGCTCCCTCACCCTCGACGACCCCGTCGGCAACTACATCCCCGGCCTCACCCGCGGCGGCGAGGTCACCATCCGGCAAATCCTCTCCCACACCTCCGGCTATCAGGACTACTGGCCCGAGGACTACCTCATGACCCCCATGTTCCAGCCCACCACCGCCCAGCACATCCTCGACACCTGGGCCAAAAAGCCCCTCGACTTCGACCCCGGCACCAAGTGGCAGTACTCCAACACCAACTACGTCATCGCCGGCCTCATCGTTGAAAAAATCACCGGCGCGCCCCTCATGGACTTCCTCGTCCAGCACATCTTCCGCCCACTCAACATGACCTCCGTCTGGAACTCCGACGAAGCCCGCCTCACCTCCACCGACGCCACCAGCTACATCCGCGCCGCCCTCGGCCCCCTCCGCCCCGCTCCCAAGGAGGGCCGCGGCTGGATGTTCGCCGCCGGCGAGCTCGCCATGACCGCCCACGACCTCGCCCTCTGGAACGAATCCCTCATCGCCCGCTCTGTCCTCAAGCCCGCCAGCTACGACGAAATGTTCAGGGAAGTCAAACTCGCCGACGGCACCGGAACCCACTACGGCCTCGGCGTCGAAGTCCTCACCAGCGAAGGCCACCTCATCATCGAGCACTCCGGCGAGGTCACCGGCTTCGTCTCCGATAACATCGTCATCCCCGATCTCGGCGTCGCCGTCTCCGTCCTGACCAACCACATGGGCGGCGGAGCCTCCACCATCGCCGAGCTCACCGCCAAAACCGTCGCCGCACTCCCGCCCACCCCCGACGAGACCCGCACCCTCGCCCTCTACCGCTCCCTCCAGCAGGGCCTCATCGACCGCTCCCAGCTCGCCCCCAACCTCTCTGACTACTTCTCCCCCCAAACCCTCGCCGACTTCCAATCCTCCCTCGGCCCCCTAGGCGAACCCCTCACCTTCAAACAAACCGCCGAAGAACTCCGCGGCGGCATGACCTTCCGCTCCTTCCGCATCACCTACCCCGACCGACACCTCCGCCTCACCACCTACACCTACCCTGACAACAAACTCGAACAACTCCTCGTCGAACCCGCTGACTAACTCCACCAAACTCGGCCTTTCTCCACGTCCGCAACCAAATGCGAACACCCGCACTGTCACTGTCCCGCTGAAACCGGCAAGCACCACTGCAGCCCCGTCTGCGAGAAAACCGCGAAAACCGCACCCGCATGTTGCGACTGCAAACACCCCGAATGCCACAAACCCGCCAGCAAGGTCTAACTCGCAGCAATTGTCCCAACTCCCCCGGTCTCGCCCCTGAGACCGGGGAATAACAACCGCCGCCACCGCACACCCCGTCGAGCCATCTCGACCGAACCGCTTCCCCCTACTTCAGCACCTTCCCCGCCCACCCCAAAAACCACTTCATATTCGGCGCATCCGTATGCCCCCCATCATGCTGCCGCCACGCCAGCTCCCCGTCCAGCAACGGAGTCTGCATCGGCGGCTCCACGGCCGTCTTCCAGTCCCCCGACACCGGCCCATCGGCACCCACCAGCCCCTTCCCACCCAGGAACCGGAACACCCGCCCCGCATCCACCGTCGCCAACCAGCTTCCATGCTGGTCCAGCCATTTCGCATCCCCTTTTTCCGGAATCCCGTAGCTGATAAACGTCGGCCTCGGCGCACACAGTGCAATCAGCTCATTCGAATCCACCGGCAAATCCTCAATCTTCCCCACGCCTGCCTTGCTCGCCGCCGCCCCAAACTGCTCAAACCTCCCCGCCATCCAGTAGTACTCGCCCGTCGTCAGCGACTCCACCGCCTCGCCAAAGTTCCTCCGCAGCAGCGTCGCCCCGCCCTTTCCGCTCGACCCCACCAGCACCGTCGCAAACCGCTCATCCATCGCCATCGTCAGCAGCGCCGCCTTCCCATACCGCGACACTCCTTCAATCCCCACCTTCTTTGCATTCACCGCCGCATCCGTCTCCAGGTAATCCAGGCCCCGGCTCGCGCCCCACGCCCACGCGCGCAGCGTTCCCCAGTCCTCCGGACTCCTCGGCTGCCCATGGTTGACCAGCCCAATAATCCCCTGCGTCAGCCCAGCCCCGCTATCCGCCTGGATGCTCGCCACATCCATCAGCGCAAATCCCCATCCCGCCCCCACCAGTTGCCACGTATTCGGCAAATCGCCGTCCTCGTTCAACTGTGGCATCGCAAACGGCGTATTCTTCACCACCTGCCACGCCGGGTGGCTCTCAAAGACGCCCTTCAGTCCCGGGTCCTGCGCCACCAGCACTGCCTTCAGCGCCGCGTTCACCCGGTCCATCTCCTCGCCCTGCGGCTCCGCCGGAGCAGGGAATCCCGCCCGCCCAAACATCATCAGCACTGGCACCGGCCCCTTCGCCCTCGCCGGCGTCACCACCGTCATGTGGATCTTCACCACAATCCCCGGATACCCATGGTTGTCCACCTCACCCACCAACTCCCGCGCCGTTACCGGTGTAAACCCGATAAACTCGTGGTCCACCGCCACCGTCCGCCACGTCACCTTCGGCACATCCTTCGGCACCCGCCCGTACACATACTTCTCAAAGGCCTCCACAATCTCCGGCCGCCGCTCGTGCCACCACTGCGTCGCCGTCGTCACCGGCTTGCCATCGGCCATCACCAGCGGGTCCGGCAGCCTCGTAAACGGGGTCGCCAGGCTCTCGTCGTAGTTCGCATGATTGGGAGCCTTCTCGTCCCCGCTCGGCCCTGGTCGCAGCGCCGTGATGCCCAGCAAATCCAGCATTTTCTGCTGGTCCTGCTCCGCCGTCAGCGGTGCCTGCGCCGCACTCTTCTCCGGCACCACCAACCCACTCGCACCCACCAAACCCAGGGCAACACCAACCAGCAAACGATTCCAGATCATCGCGCAACCTCGCCAGAAATTTCCCTACTCAACCGATTTACTCAGCGCCGCCATCCTATACCCACCGCTCGCCTCTCGTCACCCTCCCTTTCCTTCCGCCTCTGCCCTTGCCGCCCACCCCCCAAAACGCAAACCCGCCGCACCGGCGTTATCGGCCACCGGGCTGTTCTTCCCAAAGCCCTTGGACGTGATGTTCCCGTCCTGCACGCTCTGCGACACCAGGTAATCCCGCACGCCCCGTGCCCCACTCATCCCTTCTTTTGGGATGAGTGGGGTAGCCGATTTGGGTGCCACCGGTCCCTCGCACCTGGGCACCGGTGAAAAACTCCGCCCCCATCAAGCCCCAACCCCACTCCTCCCGCCCCGGCACCCACCCGCGATACACTGAAAATGACCATGTTTGAGAATCTGACAGACAAACTGCAACGCGCCTTCAAGCACCTCCGCGGCCAGGGTGTGCTAAACGAAGAGAACATCACCGAAGCCCTGCGCGAAATCCGCGTGGCCCTCCTCGAAGCCGACGTCAACCTCAACGTCGCCAAAGACCTCATCGAGCAGATCCGCGTCAAGGCCATCGGCCAGGAAGTCCTCACCGCCCTCTCCCCCACCGAGCAGGTCGTCAAAATCGTCCGCGACGAGCTCGTCAACTTCCTCGGCAAAGACACCGCGCGCTTCAAGTTCTCCTCCCGCCCGCCCACTGTCATCCTCATGGCCGGCCTCCAGGGCTCCGGTAAAACCACCACCAGCGGCAAGCTCGCCGTCTGGCTCAAAAAGGGTGGCCACCGTCCCCTGCTCGTCTCCGTCGACGTCTACCGCCCCGCCGCCCGCGAGCAGCTCAAAGTCGTCGCTAAATCCGTCGAAGCCCGCATCTACGAGGGCGACCTCAAGGGCGAAACCCCCGGCACCGCGCTCGTCGAGCGCCTCGCCAAGGAAGCCCGCCGCGAAGCCATGATCATGGGCTGCGACACCCTCATCGTCGACACCGCCGGTCGCCTCGGCATCGACGAAGAACTCATGCGTGAAATGGAGTCCCTCAAAAAACTCCTCGACCCGCAGGAAATCCTCTTCGTCGCCGACGCCATGACCGGCCAGGACGCCGTCAACTCCGCGCTCGACTTCCACAAGCGCCTCGGCCTCACCGGCGTCATCCTCACCAAAATGGACGGCGACGCACGCGGCGGCGCGGCCATCTCCATCCGTCACGTCACCGGCCAGCCCATCAAGTTCCTCGGCACCGGCGAAAAACCCGACGCCTTCGAGCCCTTCCACCCCGACCGCATCACCTCCCGAATCCTCGGCCACGGCGACATCATGAGCCTGCTCGAGCGCGCCGAGTCCACCATCGACAAGAAGAAGTCTGAAGAGTTCGCCAAGAAGGCCCTCCTCGGCGACGGCTTCACCCTCGAAGACTTCCGCGAACAGCTCCGCCAGATCAAGAAAATGGGCTCCATGCAGTCCATCCTCAAGATGCTCCCCTCCGTCGGCCCCTTCGCCGGCATGGCCCAGGCCGCCCAGAACGTCGACGAAGGCCAGTTCACCCGCCTCGAATCCATCATCAATTCGATGACGAAAAAAGAGCGCCTCAACGCCGACATCATCAACGGCAGCCGCCGCAAGCGCATCGCCCTCGGCGCCGGCGTCGAAGTCCAGGACGTCAACCAGCTCCTCCGCCAATACTCCCAGATGAGCAAAATGTTCAAGCAATTCGGCAAAGGCGGCATGGCCAAAAACATGATGCGCGGCGGCATGGGCGCCATGGGTCTCGGCGGAAAACAAAAGTTCGGCAGGTAAAATCCAAAGAAAAGGGAAGCGATGAGACGCCGGGAGCACCACCCCACGGACAGGTCTTCGTCCGTGGGGTGGTGCTCCCTCGCATTTGGGAACCGGTGACGCATTCGAGTGAAGCTCGAACCGCCTTTGCCTCTGCTTCTCTGTCTGTCATTCCCGCGGGGAATCTGCTGTTGCTTTGTGAAAGAGCATGGCTTCAGTCATTCCGAAATGCCTGTCAAGAAAGATAGGGCTTCAGCCTCTGCCCACCACCAGCGACAGAAGAACCGCCCCTACCCCACCACCGCCACCATCTCCCCGACAATCCTCTCCCGAAAATCAGCGGTAATCTCCCCCATCTGCAACACATCCACCTTGAACGGCAGCCGCGACTCCACCAGAGCCTCCTCCAGAATCGCCGCCTCCCGCATCGACAACCCCTCGCCATCCACCAGCAAATCCAAATCCGAATACCGCTTCACCCGCTGCCCGGTCGCCCGCGACCCAAACGCCCAAACCCTCCGCCCCGGGACACATGCCCGCAAAATCCCCTGCAGCTCCTCCCACTCATGCGGCGCCATCACCACCGGCAGCTTTGCCTTTTCCTCGCTCTCCATCTCCCCCTCACATCCAAAACTCAGCAGCCATTCTAGCCCAACCCCAACATGCGACAATCATCAAAGTTGGACACCCACATGAACCTTCCGCCCAACTCGCTCGCTAGCCTGCAGGACCACCTCGACGCCATCACAGCGCGCACCCGCAGCCTCGTCCCCGCCGACCGACTCGCCGTCGGCGAACGCGCCGTCGAAGAACTCTTCCTCACCGGCATCGAGGACCGCATCCTCCCCGCCGGCTCAGACTTCCCCCCATTCCAGCTCCGCGACTCCTCCGGCCGCCTCGTCTCCTCCGCCGACCTCCTCGCCATGGGCCCGCTCGTCGTCAAATTCTTCCGCGGCCGCTGGTGCCCCTACTGCGTCACCGAGCTCGAAGCCTGGCGCGATCTCTACGGCCACCTCCGCCACCGCGGCGCGCTCCTCGTCGCCATCAGCCCGGAAACCCAGCGCCAGTCCGACTTCGCCGTCCAGCAGCACAACATCCCCTTCCCCCTCCTCCACGACCCCGAAAGCAACTTCGCCGCCCAGCTCGGCCTCCGCTACACCACCCCCGAATACCACCAGCACTACCTCAAATCCATCCTCGTCAACCTCCCCTTCCTCAACGGCGAACCCAGTTGGCGTCTCCCCATCCCCGCCACCTTCGTCGTAAGCCAGGCCGGCAAGGTTCTCTTTGCCGAAGCCCACGCCGACTTCCGCGTCCGCCCCGAGCCCGCCGATGTCCTCCGCGTCCTGGACTCCCTGTAGCCCCAAACCCTACGTACAATACCCCCGCACCCCGTTTCCCACAGCCCCAGCCATCCCCTTTTGCCCCACCCCCGTAACCTTGCTATAATCAAAAAGCGGGGTGGAGCAGCCCGGTAGCTCGTTGGGCTCATAACCCAAAGGTCGCTGGTTCAAATCCAGCCCCCGCAACCAAAATAATCAATAACTTACAGATTCTGGTCGCTTTCGATAAGTCCCCGTTATCCCCCATTAGGAACATACTGCTATTTTCTATGCAACCGCAGCCACCACTTCGGCGGGTGAATCCTGCGGGGTGGGGCCGAATACCAGTCCTACAACCTGACTGTTTGCACGGCGTTTGGTTTCCGTCATGGCCCGCCCGTAGACGTTCATCGTCGTCTGGATCGAGGCGTGACGCATCAGTTCCTGTTGCACCTTCATTGGAGCACCCGTCTCATCGAGCCAGGAGCGATAGGTATGGCGGAATGTGTGCCACCCAATCTCCTGTCCCAACCCGGCGAGCTTCGCAGCCCGTTTGATCTGCGACTTCTGCAAGCTCTCCTGGTAGTACGGCTTCCCGGTGACCGGATTGGCAAAGAGCCAATCCTCGTCTCGCTGGAAGGTTGAGGCAGAGTGCCATTGCAACAACACTTCCGCCAGACGCGGATCAAGCGGAACATCGTCTCTTGAATATTCCGTCTTCACGTCGTCCACCCTTCCGCCTACCACGCTTCTCTGAACCAGCACCGAGCGATTCGCGAAATTGAAGTCGCCCCATTGCAGGCCCAGAATCTCGCTGACCCGAAGCCCCAGACATTGCGCGACCAAAACCATCGTCCGGTAAGGTTCGCCCAAATGCTTGAGCAGTTCAAAGAACTCGTCCACGTTAAGGACCCGTGGCCGCTTGAGCCGCTTGCTTCCATTCTTCACGCGCACCAGAGAGACAGGGTTCTTGCCAAGTTCGACAATGCCCCACCGCTCCGCGCACTTGAAGACCAGGTGCATGATTCCCCGCACATGAGTCTTCGACTTTGGGGCCAGCGGCAAATCGCGCAACCACTGTTCCATCGCCATCGGCTTCAGCTTATCCACGGGGTGCTCGCCCCAACGTGGACGGATGTGGACTCGGATGTTTGATAGGTGCGATTTCCGAGTCGAGTAACGCTCCGAGAGTTCCTGCTCGATATAGCGGTCGAGCAAGGCTCCAAAAGACGCCGCCTCCACTTCCGCGCGTGGAGATTCTTCGTTGAGTCGAAGAAGAAGGGCTTGCGTGGCTTTCCGTGCTTGGGTCTCCGTTGTTAGCAGTGCGCGATCACCGAGGATCACGCTCTGCCGTTTACGCTTTCCCTGAGAATCCGTTTCGTAATAACGGAACTCCCACACGTCCGGTCCGCGCTCGCGCTTCCTCAACCGCAGACTTCCATATTGATACCGTGTCCGAACTAGCAAGGGTTGATCTCCTTTCTGGTTACGGGCACGAGTGGCTGTACTCAGCCTACCCTGCCTGGTCGTCGTCGTCGAGATGATCTTCGTTGTCGAAGAGAGGAGAAAAGAGATCGGACGCTCGGAACCGCCAGAGTTTGCCCACACGCACACCGACCACGAGACCGTTGCGGGCGTGTCGCTGAAGAGTTTTCGGATGGACCTTGACGATGGCAGCAGCCTGCTCGCTGTCGAGCAGAGGTTCGAGAATATGGGGGAAGTCGGACATGGCTCGTATGCTCCTTGAATCCACAATGGACGGGGCTCGGACGCGCGTCAACCCCATAGATAGGGCGTGTTTTTCATCTCACGGTTGAGACTTTCCGGAACATCTCGGAGCGTTGTGGAATCGAAGGGAGCACAGAAGAGCACAGGAGCGCAGGACGGAATCCTCAAACAGCGCCTCGCGAAAGCGATTTTTCGATTTTATGAAAACGAAATTTATTTAGCGCAGGATTTTCCACTCGACAAATCCCCGAAGACATTCCCCGGATGGTGGAGCATAGCCGAGGCGCGGTCCGAGTCAAGGCCGGGCAAAGCCCGCCGCTACGCGGTCAAGAGCCTTGACACGGACCTCCATCGCCTCGGCACACAATGCCATCTATCCGGGGA
>CAIVDV010000039.1 GCA_903904755.1 uncultured Acidobacteriaceae bacterium
CCCAGCCCGCCCGGCAGGCACGCTCCCCCGCTCGCCCCGCACAGCCCCATACCCGGCTGCATCACCGGCCACCCCAACAGCCCACCCGGCTCCTGAGCCGCCTGCGTCAGCGCATTGGGATTGACCTGCGCAAAGTCCAGCCCCAGCAGCCGCCCAAATCCACGCTCCATCTCAAAGCTCATCATCTGCAACAACGCCGCACTCGTCGCGCACAGCCCGTTCACCACCATCACCCCATGCGCAAACGTCGCATTCGGCTGCACATTGTCCAGCCAGAAAAACACCCCGTTCGTCGAGCAATTGTCCGGCTGGCTCGCCCCCTGCCCAAACAGAGCATTGATTACGGCCCCGTCCGCATCCAGTACCACGGCAATCTGCGCGCCTGTCGCATACGGCGTCACATCCGCCGGAGCCAGAAACACCCCGTTCTGCGCCAGCACATCCGCCCCATTCACGTCCTCAGCCAGCGCTCCCGCATCCGTCAGTTGCACCGCCGCCGTGCCAACCCCATTCCATGCCCCCGCCGCTGCATCCACCATCGCCCGCGCCTGCTGGTTCCCCACCAGCGCGCTCAGCGGCCCCTGATCCACCCGGTAGCTCACTCGCCCACCCGCCCAAACCACCGGCTGCCCCGCCACCGCCGGATTGAAGTACGTCGTCCCCGCAACAAACTTCGGGCCACCAGCCACCGCAGGCACGGCTGCCGCCATCATGAGTAGAATCCCAACCACGCCGCCAATCGTGCCCGCACCGCTCCGCCGCATCGCCCAAGCCTTCCCATACAGAACCGGCCGGCGGTTACCTTGGTCGTCAGAATCAGCAGATTCAACGTCCCTTTTCCCGGCCTGATGGGTTTATCGGCTTAGCAAACTCTAAGAACAGCTCCAGTGGTAATTGGAAAACCCTCAGAAGCGGGTCCTATATCTCCGGATAAAAATCAAAAAACGCCTCAATCGACATCCGCAACTGACGCTCAATCTCCTCCCGGCTCCCCTCCAGCACATGCATCGTCACATGCGCCTCCCGCCCGTTCGCCAGTTTCAGCTTCGCGTCCTCCACCGCCGCCACCTCTCCTTCCGGCAGCAGCCGCATCCCGTAGATCAATGTCAGGTTTGCCATCTTTCTCTCCTCCGCGCCGCAGCGCTATCTCTCTATGCTTTGTTGGATGCGGTCCACCTGAAATCCGTGATGGACGATGTGTGCGTTCAGAAAACTCAGCGCTCCGCTCGCGCTCATCCAGCCCGCCACCGGATGCCGAAAAATCCCCAGCTTCCCCGGCACGCTCTCCCACAGCGCCAGTCGGCCCTCCATCTCCCGTTCCACCGCATCCCACCGCGCTGCCAGCTCCTCCATCGTCCCAACATCCCGGGGCAATAGGAAGCTCACCTGTGCCGGAACCCGCACCCGCGCCGGCGTCAGGAACATCCTCGTCAGCAGCGCGCCTTTCACCCGGTCCGTCGCGGGAATCCGGCACGGCGCCGCAGCCCCTGCCACCATCGCCCCCATAATCGCCTCCTCCGTCCGAATCAGGTGGTCCACCACCTCCAGCGCATTCCAGCCTCCTTCGGCAGGCTGCGCCCGCAGCTTCTCCCCGCTCCAGCCACACAGCCGCTCCAGCAGCTCGCGCCGATGCCTTTGCCGCAGCTCGAACTTTCTCCCCAGCCTCCCCATTCCTGCCTCCTCTTCTCCGCTGAGCGGATTCTATCCGCCGCGCATCCCGTCCTGCTCAGGAAACTTTCACCCTCCCACCGGAATCCAATACCCAGACCCGCGCGTGCCCCCATCGCTCCGCTACAATCGGGAAGGATATTTTTCACATGCCAGAAACTCGCGACACCGTCATCCTTGGCTCAGGCTGCGCAGGCCTGACCGCAGCCATCTACACCGCACGCGCCAACCTCAAGCCCCTCGTTCTTGAAGGCCACGAACCCGGCGGACAGCTCTCCATCACCACCCTGGTTGAAAACTTCCCAGGCTGGCCCGAAGGCGTCCAGGGCCCCGAGCTCATTGAGAACATGAAGAAGCAGGCGGCCCGCTTTGGCGCCGAGTTCCAGATGGCCCACCTCATCTCGGCCGATCTCTCCGCCCACCCTATCCGCCTCAACACCAGCAAGGGCGAAATCCTCACCCGCACCCTCATCATCGCCAGTGGCGCCAGCGCCCGTTGGCTGGGGCTGCCCAGTGAGCAGGCCCTCATCGGCCACGGCGTCTCCAGTTGCGCCACCTGCGACGGATTCTTCTTCATGGGCCAGGAAATCGCCGTCATCGGCGGCGGCGACACCGCCATGGAAGAGGCTCTCTTCCTCACCCGCTTTGCGTCGAAGGTCTCCCTCATCCACCGCCGCGAGAGCTTCCGCGCCAGCAAGGTCATGCTGGAGCGCGTCATCGCCCATCCCAAAATCGAGCTCATCACCAACACCGTCGTGGAAGAAATCCTCGGCGTCGAAGAGAAATCCGTTCGCGGCGCAATCCTCCGGAACGTCGTCACCAACGACCGCACCGAGCTGCCCATCACCGGCTTCTTCCTCGGCATCGGCCACGAGCCCAACGCCAAAATGTTCCACGGCCAAATCGACCTCGATGACGACGGCTACATCAAAACCCACGGCAACGTCCTGACCCGCGTCCCCGGCGTCTTCGCCTGCGGCGATGTGCAGGACCGCCGCTACCGCCAGGCCATCACCGCCGCCGGTTCCGGCTGCATGGCCGCTCTGGAAGCCGAAAAGTTCCTCGAAGACCACGGTCACTAGCGCCGTTATCCTCTGATTCGGCATCACCCATTTCAAGTTCGGGTGCCCGCGGTCCCTCGCTGTTGGGGACCGGGGAGTCTGCTAACTAAAACCTCCCGGCCACGCCCGTTCTCACCACGGCTTGAAGACAAAAAAAGCCGCCGCCACCAGGCAAACGGCGGCAGCAGCGTGGTTCCACTTCAGCTCTGTCCCAAAATACAGCACCGTAAACACGGCGAAGACCACCAGGGTGATAATCTCCTGCATCACCTTCAGTTGCACGGGCGTGAATCGCCCGGCCCCCATCCGGTTCGCCGGCACCTGCAGGCAATACTCAAAAAAGGCAATTCCCCAGCTCACCAGAATCACCTTCCAAAGCGTGTCCTGGCGGTACTTCAGGTGCCCATACCAGGCAATCGTCATGAACACGTTCGACAAAATCAGCAGGATGACTGTCCACATAGGCTATTCGACGCAGCTTTCATCCCTCAGGATGCACACCTGCGGCCCTCTGTGGCTCACTTCGACGAGGTCGCCTTCTGGTCCCGGATCTCCATTGCGTTCACCACCTGCTGCACATTCGGGATATTCGTGGCAATCTGCTCGGCCCTGAACCGCTCCGCGCGCGTCCGCACCGTTCCCATCAGCGTCAACACTCCGTTCTTCACCGCAAACTTCACGCGCTCCTTCATCCCGCTCTGGATCAACGCCGCATCCAGATTCTTCCCGATTGCCGCATCCAGGTCACTGTTCACCGCGGCAGCCGCGCTTTCCTGCCCGGCCGGCAGCACGGCAATCTCATCGGCCACCACCTGCCCGCCCGCCAGCCCGTTGGCAAGGTTTTCCGCCTGTGCCTTCTCCTGGGCCGTCGTCACATTGCCGCTCAAGGTCACAATTCCCTTGTCCCGGTCCTGGCTCACAGACACTTGCTTCAAGCCGTTCTGGTCCAGCGACCTGCGAATGTTGTCTGACACCGCCGGCGACTTCGTCACCATCCACGAGCAGCCCGACAGCGAGCCCAGCGCCATCTCAACAACCAGCACAACCACGATATTGACGTTTGGTTTGAAGCTCGACATGGTGCTCCTTTCAGCGCTCTCTCCGTGCACTTGTCCCGCAGTTCACTCGATCCGCCCCAATCCCTAGCGCCAGAACCCGAGCAGGTACGCAATCAGCAAAATCACCAGAATCGTGCTAAGCCCCGAGCCCGCACCGCCGCCGTAGCCCCAGCGGCTATGTCCGTAATATCCGGCGCCCCCGCCAAACACCAGGATCAAAACAATCAGCAGAATCAACATCGCCCGCTCCATTTCTTCGTTGTGAAAAGGTTGGGCAGGCTTCGCAATCTCTGCGGAGCCCGCACGTTCGTCGCCCGCTGTCCCTAAATCTTCAGCGCGCTCTCGACCTTCCCAATCCCCTTCTGAACAGTTCCGGCAACCTTTTCGGTTTCTCCGGCTACCCTCAGCTTCGGGTTGTCTGTGACCTTGCCAAGCTCGGCCTTCACTGCGCCCTTCACTTCATGAATCGTGCCCTGAATCGTATCCTTCGTGCCTTCGCGCATGGTTCCTCCTGTGGCGCTCCCACCTGTCGCCCAACCGCTGCGCAAATTCAGGAACGCTCAACATGCTTACCCTAGGCCTCCGCAGTATTCGGGTGCTGTACCGGCTTGCTCACTCCCTTCCGGCCCGGATTGCGACGCCATTGCCCCTGCCGAAATGCCGGATAATGGTCTTCGGGAGACACGCGATGACATCCGCAGCGGCAAGCGCATCCAGGGGCCTCATTTGAGCGAAGCCAGCCTCATCCAGAACATCGCCCACAACCTGGCCGCCATCCAGGCCCAGGTTGCCGAGGCCTGCCGCGCCGCAGGCCGCAACCCCGCCGAGGTGGAGCTGGTTGCCGTCTCCAAAACTCACCCCGCCGAAGCCCTCATTGCCGCCCACCAGCTCGGCATCGCCCTCTTCGGCGAAAACCGCGTGCAGGAAGCCGCCGCAAAAGCCGCCGGGCTTCCTCCGACGCTGCGCTCCGCCCTTCGCGTCCACCTCATCGGCCACCTGCAATCCAACAAAGCCGCCAAAGCCGCAGAGGTCTTCGACGGCATTGACTCGGTCGACTCACTCAAGCTCGCCCAGCGCCTCGACGAAGCCGCCGCCCGCGTGCCCCGCTGGGCAACCCAGCGCCTGCCCATCCTTCTCGAAATCAAGCTCAGCCACGAAGAAACCAAAGCCGGCATCGCACCCGACTCCCCCGAACTCGCAGAACTCCTCGAGCGCCTCCCCGACCTCACCCACCTCGAAGCTCAGGGCCTGATGACCATCGCCCCCCTCGACGTCCCTGCCGAGGAAACCCGCGCCTGCTTCCGACAGCTCCGCCAGCTCCGCGACCGCATCAGTCAGGCCCACCCCCGCCTCAACCTGCCTGTCCTCTCCATGGGCATGAGCGGCGACTTCCCCCTCGCCATCGCCGAGGGCGCAACCCGCATCCGCATCGGCACCGCACTCTTCGGCCAGCGTGAAGGGTATGGCGCATGACCCAACCTTCACCCAAGCCCACCGACCCAATTCCCGGCTACCTGCGCCAAACCCCAGCAGGCTGCTCCATCGCCCTGCGCGCCCAGCCCGGCGCCCAAAAGACCGCCTTCACCGGCGTCTACGGCGAGGGGCCCACCGCGCAGCTCAAGCTCGCCGTCCAGGCTCCACCCATCGAAGGCCGTGCCAACGAAGCCATCACCCGCTTCCTCGCCGACACCTTCCAAATCCCCCGCGCCAGCGTGGAAATCCTCTCCGGCGAGCTCAACCGCAGCAAGGTCTTCCTCCTCCGCGGTCTCACTCCCGCGCAGTTTGCTGCCGCCATCCAGCAGCTCTGACTCACAACCCCCACGCCCTCCCCCCCTCCCATCCGTTACACTCGCAGCATCCCAATTCTGCCGCCGCTCGCCGCAGGGAGTCGCTCACCCATGTCCTCGCTCTACATCATCTTTCTCGTGGTCATCGCCGTCGCCCTCATGTCCATGAGCATCTTCCAGGCCTCCCGCGTCAAAACCAAGGCAGACTACCTCGTCGCCGGACGCTCGCTCCCCGCCGTCGTCCTCGTCTTCACCCTGCTCTGCTCCTGGATTGGCTCCGGCTCCCTCTTCGCCGGCGCAGAAAATGCCTACAAGAACGGCTTCGCCGCCCTGTGGCAGCCCGCCGGCGGCTGGCTCGGCCTGCTGCTCATCTACTTCATCGCTCCCCGCGCCCGCAAATTCGCCCAGTTCACCATCCCTGACCTGCTCGAAGCCCGCTACAACCAGGCCGCCCGCGTCCTTGGCACCATCGCCATCCTCTTCGCCTACACCGGCATCACCTGCTACCAGTTCCGCGGCGGTGGCGACGTGCTCCACCTCATCTTCCCCGGCGTCTCGGCCCGCCTCGGCGTCTACATCATCGCCATCTTCGTCATCGCCATGACGGCGCTGGCCGGCATGAGCTCAGTCGCCTACGCCGACGTCATCATCGGCACCATCGTCTCCGTCGCCTGCCTCGCAGCCGCACCCGTCCTGCTCGCCCACGCCGGCGGCTGGGCCGGCATCCATGCCTCCCTGCCCGCCACCCACTTCCAGTTCCTCGGCAATCTTACCCTCGCCCGCGCCCTGGAATTCCTCGTCCCCACCATGCTCCTCATGCTCGGCAACCAGGCCATGTACCAGAAGTTCTTCTCCGCCAAATCCGAGCGTGACGCCCGCCGTGCCGTCGTTGGCTGGATTATCGGCACCGTCATCCTGGAAACCGCCATCGTCGCCATCGCCGTCTTCGGCTCGGCTCTCTTCCAGACGGGCGAAGTGGCTCTCCACCCCCGCGAAATCATCCCCTACACGGCCCGCAACGGCATGCCCGCCCTGCTCGGAGCCCTGCTGCTGGCCGCCGTCTTCGCCAAGGTCATCTCCACGGCCTCAAACTTCCTCTTCTCCCCGGCCACCAATCTCGTCAACGACGTCTTCGTCCGCTACATCTCTCCCGGCGCCAGCAACAAACGCGTCCTCATCGTCTCCCGGCTCATGGTTGTCCTGCTTGGCATCTGGGCGCTCTACCAGGCCCTCGGCGCAGACTCCATCCTGGAGAAAATGCTCTACGCCTACACCATCTACTCCGCCGCCCTCACCCCGGTCATCCTCGCGGCTTTCTATTCCAAACGCGTCACCGCCTGGGGAGCCGTCGCCGCCATCGCTGCCGGAACCCTCGTCACCCTGGTCTGGAGCCAGCCCTGGGCCCACGGCAGCTTCCCCGACTGGATTGCCCAGCGCGACGCCATCTTCCCGGCCCTCTTCGCCGCCCTCGCAGCCCTGGTCCTCGTCAGTCTGGTCACCCCCAAACCCACCCAGGCCCAACTCGCCCAATTCGAAGCCTGACTCAGTCCCTAAGTCCCTGAATATGCCCGTAGCCAAGCTCACGCTCGATCTTCGCATCCCCCACGCCCGCTCCCTCAAGGACCGCCGCCAGGTCGTCCGATCGCTCAAAGACCAGCTCAAGCACGCCTTCAATGTCTCTGTCGCCGAACTGGACGAGGCGGTCACCTGGCAGTCGGCCACCATCGGCGTTGCCGGCATCTCCGCCTCAGCAGACTATCTCCGCGGCCAAATGGAGCTGGTCGATCAGGCAGCCCACCGCATCGCCGGCGAACTCGGCGCCGAACTCGCCGACTCCTGGTGCGACTTCCTCGATGAAAACTGAGCCCAGCCAATTCCCGCTGTGGTACGCTGGGGGCGCATTTCACCTGACACGCCGGGGAGGCTCCTGCCATGGCGATCAAAAACAGCAGCATCTTTATACAGCCGGCCGCAGAACTCCTGAACCTCGCGGATTGGCAGGAAATCTCCCGCAATCAGGCAGTCACGTGGGTATCGTTCATCCCCGTCCTCGCTGTTCGTAATCCCAGCTGCCAACTCCACCCGCAGATACTTCAGGGCCTCCATGTCACCGACTCCACCTTTGACCCATGGCAGGACCTCGGAACCCGCTACTACATCCAGGTCGGCACCCGCTCCGGAAACACCGCCATCAGTCCCGTTCCCACTCCGATGAAGCTCAGCGATATCGGAGTCGCCTTTCTCAAGGCAAGAGAAGGACTCGCGAAGGTTGATCCAAAAACCGGGACGATCTTCCCGTACAAAGACTCAGCCGGAAACCCAACCATTGGCTGGGGCCATTTGATTCATCCCAATGAGGACTTCAGCAAAGGCATCACCGTCGCCCGAGCGCAGCAGATTCTCGATTCCGATATCGCGGCAAAGGTCAGCATTCTCAATTCGCAGCTCACCGTCCGCCCGGCCCAGAATCAATTCGACGCCATTCTTTCACTGGTGTTCGACGCTGGAGCAGGTAGCGCGGCAACCCTGAATATCCGCGAACCGGTCCTCAAACTCAACGCCGGGGCCGCTGTCATCGAGACCGACTTTACCCAGTACGACAAAGACAAAGGCAAAGACGGCAAGAAAGTAGTTGACTTCGGTCTATTGAAACGCCGAAAGCTGGAGTGGAAACTCTTCAGCCAGGGGGATTACGCGGGCGCAAGCTAGCCCAAATCGGGTGCTTGCTCCCCATCGCCCTACAACCGCACCGTCTGCCCCAGCAAATTCCAGTGGATCGCAAACCAGCTCAGGAATGTCACCGCCACGCCCACCAGCGTGAACTTCACCTTGGTAATCCACCGGTACTCCTCCCGCCAAATCAGCACGGCAGAGACCGCCGCCGGCACATTCAGCACCACCAGCACCGTCAAAATCACGTTCATCCCCAGCATCCATGGCCGCCAGCTTGAGCTGGGCACGCTCGTGTCTCCCAGGCTTGCCAGCACCCCCCCCAGTGCTGCTGCAAACACCAGCCACCCCAGCGTCAGCGTCTTCGTGTACCACGGCAGCCAGCGAGTACCCATCGCCGGCTCCGGAGACGGCCTGCGCCGGAAGAACTTCCGAATCACAATCCGCGCCACAAACGCCCACACTGAGGCAATCACCACCAGCAGGCTGAATACCAGCCCGCCCAGCACAAACACCGTGTCCTCATACCACGGCACCCGGTCATACTGCATGCCGGGGAAGCCAATTGCCAGCCGCACCGGCTTGCCGCTCGCATCCCGCACCACAGCCAGCCGCTGCTGCCCGTCCTTGTTCATAAACAGGTCTTTGCCCATCGGCTGCCAGTGGATTACGTGGTCCCGGGCATCCTTCATCTCGCTCACTTCCAGCTCGCCGTCCTTGTTGATGCTCACCGACGTCTCGCTACCCAGGTTGCCCAGCTTCAGCCGGGTCGAATCTGCCCGCCGCGTCACCTGGTAGGTCCCCGTAATCGGCTTCAGTTGCTCCGCTGTCAGCTTCACCGCCGCCGGCCGGTCAAATGCCGGGAAGTAACGGTCGCTGAACGCCCTCAGCAACTGCCCCCGCGGCTTGCCCGCCCCGCCCGCCGAGTTGTAACTCACAAACAGCACAATCTTCTGGGTCGGCTCCATGTAAAACAGGCTGTGGAAGGCAATCAAGTCTCCGCCGTGCCCAATCCACTTCAGGTTGTTTCGCCACTCCTGGTAGAAGCCCATGCAAATCGGCGGCAGCCCCGGATTCGCCTGGAACTGCGGCGTCCACATCGCCTTCAGCGTCTCCGGCTTCAGTATCCGCGCCCCCTCCAGCTCGCCGCCATGCAGCAGCGCCGTCCCCAGCCGCCCCATATCGCTTGCGGTGCTCGCCAGCGCGCCCGCACCGGCCGGCGTCACCAGCTCGTAGCCAATCGCCGCCTTCAGTGTGGAGTCCCCATACCCCTCCGACGCCGTCAGCCCCTTCTCCAGCGGCTGCACATAGCTGGAGTGCGTCATCTTCAGCGGCGCAAAAATATGCTGCGCCACATACTGCTCAAACGGCTCCCCACTCGTCCGCTGCACAATGTAGCTCGCCAGCCCCACCCCGTAATTCGAATACGCCGGCACCTCCCCGGGCGGATAAATCCGCTTCGGCTGGTTCCTCACCAGGTAATCCCGCAAGCTCGGCTGCTTCGTTGGCGGAATCAGAATCAGGTCCGTCACCGACTCCTCAAACCCGCCCGTATGCGTCATCAGGTTCCGCAGCGTAATCGGCTTGCCAAATGCCGGATGAATCTCAAAATCCAGATACCGGTTTACATCCGTGTCCAGGTCCAGCTTTCCCTGCTCCACCAGCTGCATCACCGCAATCCACGTCGGCAGCTTCGAAATCGACCCCACCCGGAAAAGCGTCGCATCCGGGTCCACCGGCGTGCCCTTCTTCACATCCGCAACCCCGTACCCCTTTTTCAGCAGAACCTGGTCGTTCTGCATCACCAGCACCGTCGCTCCCGCCGCATCCCCATGCTCCAGTTGCAGCGGCAATATGCCGTCAAAAAACGCCTGCAAATCCTCCGCCGTCAGCGCATGGCCCTGCACTGCGGGGTTGACTGGCGCGGCTGGGGCAGCCGGGGGAGTCTGGGCCATCGCCACAGAACTCATCGCCGCACCGGCAAAAACAATTCGAAGGCCCGTCAACAGGGAGGGGAAGACAACGCGCATATCGGCACCTGGTTTCGATTTTTGTTGAAACTATATCAGCCAATACGGTACCCGATGGGCGACAGTTCAATCCCTGCCGCCAATCGGCTACTCACTCTTGCTTCGTCTCATCAAACAACGGCTGGTTTCACCCTCTGGTATCCTAAGGGGTCATCCCGCTCCGGCCCATAGGGCTCGCAGCGGCAAGGGCAGAAGGGGAACCTGCAATGGCTGAGCCAAGGGCGCGCATCCACCACCGCAATCGTGTCGCCGGTACCCTCCGCGATGAAATCAGCACCATGATCGAGGGCGAGCTCTCAGATCCCCGCCTCGGCACCTGCTACGTCACCGAGGTGGTCATGAACCCCGCCTCAAAGTCCGCGCGCGTCTACGTCGCGGTCGATGGCGAGGAGTCCGAGGAGAAGAACACCATTGACGCACTCGTCGCCGCCAAGGGATACATCCGGCACGAGCTGCAGGACCGCCTCGGCGTCCGTCGCGTCCCCGACCTCACCTTCCATGTCGACCGTTCTGAGCGCTTCCAGAGCCGCATCGACGATCTTCTCGGCCGCGTCCAGCGCCGCCAGAAAGCCGTCGAAGCCAAGGCCGCCGTCACCGCGCCCAAGGTCAACCCGGAAAAGCCCCCGGAAGCCTGATTTGCTCGCTCCTTCGTCTAACCTTTTATTCCTACGATGGCTATCCCCAAACCCATCCCGATTCGCAGTACCACGGCGACATTCCCGCCACCGGAGCGCCTGCCCGTTGCCATGGCCGCCATCGTCGGTGCCATCCAGGCCGGCGACCGCTTCCTCGTCTGCTCCCACTCCCGACCCGATGGCGATGCCGTTGGCTCCATGCTGGCCATGGGCATGCTCCTCCGCCAGCTCGGCAAATACGCTGACCTCGTCACCGCCGACCGCATCCCCGCAGCCTACCGCAACCTGCCCGGCGCAGACGGCATCCACACCGTCCTCGGCGTCTACGGCCATTACGATGCGGTAATCCTGCTCGAGTGCGACAGCCTCGCCCGCACCCGCCTCAACGGCCTCGAACCCTACTTCCAGATCAACATCGACCACCACACCAGCGGACGCGAATTCGCCCAGCTCAACTGGATTGACCGCACCGCCAGCTCCTGCGGCGAGCTCGTCCATCGCCTTGTCCGCGCCATGGGTGGCCAGCTCACCGCGGCAATGGCAGCCTGCCTCTACACCACGCTGCTCACTGACACCGGCGGCTTCACCTACGGCTCCATCCAGGCCAACACCTTCGGCCTCGCCCAGGAACTCACCGCAGCCGGCGCTGACCCCGTCGCCATCGCCCGCGACGTCTACTTCAACGTTCCGCTCAGCAAAATGCAGTTGCTCGGCAAGGCGCTTTCCAATCTGCAGGCCCGGGACGGCCTCGCCTGGCTCTCCGTCACCAACGCTGAAATGCAGCAAATTGGCGCCACAGACGAAGACTGCGAGGGCGTCGTCAACTACGCTCTCTCCATCGCCGGCATTGAGGCCGCAGCATTCCTCCGCGAACTCCCCGAGGGCCGCATTCGCCTCAGCCTCCGCGGCAAAGGCCGCATCAACGTCGCCGCCGTAGCCGATCGACTCGGCGGCGGTGGCCACGAAAACGCCGCCGGCTGCACCCTCGACGGCCCCCTCCAGGCCGCCACCGACAAAATCCTCGCCGCGCTCCACTCCTATCTCGGCTAACTTGCTTCGCCCATCCTCCCCATCCCCTCTCTGCTACCCTGATGCTTGGGATTGCTGACCCTGCTCCACGCAGGCTCTGTTCCACTAAAATGGTGTCAGCACTCTGCAAAAGCATTCCGGGGGGACGTTCCTGAGCGAGAAGCCAAAGTTGATTGAGCGCCTGCGCTGCCTGCGCTGGCCCACCACGGCCACATGGCTCGAAATCGCTGTGCTCGTCGGATTTACTCTCTTCTTTGTCTTCTACGGCACCACGCCCCACTTCGGCGGCGCCGGCCTGGGCCTGGTCGGTGCAGACGAACCCCGCTACGCCCAAATCGCCCACGAAATGCTCTCCAAGCTCCAGCACGCGCACACCCTGCGCTCCAAGCTCTCGGCTTGCGTCACCCCCTACCTCTACGGCAAACCATGGCTTGAAAAGCCCGCGCTCTACTACTGGCGCGCCATGTACGCCTTCAGCGACTTCGGCGTCGCGGACTGGGTTGCACGCATCCCCTCTGTCAGCTTCGCGCTCTGGCTCGTCGGCCTCACCTATCTGCACATGCGCCGCTTCCGCCGCGGCGGCCATCTGGACGCAGCCCTCATCACCGCAGCCTGCGTCGGCATCCTCAGCTTCTCCCGCGGCGCATCCACTGACATGCAACTCGCCGCGCCCCTCAGCATCGGTATGCTCGGCTGGTACGCCTGGTATGAGACGCGCTCCAAATTCTGGCTCGTCGATATCTACTTCTTCACCGCCATTGCTACCCTCGCCAAGGGCCCCGTAGCCCCCTTCCTCGTCATGGTCATCGTGGGCTCCTTTGCCGTCCTTCGCCGCGAGTGGTGGATTTTCCGCAAGTCCCTCTGGTGGCCCGGCATCATTCTCTACTTCGCCATCGTGCTTCCCTGGTTCCTCGCCGTGCAGTATGAGAACCCCACCTTCTTCCGTGAGTTCTTCCTCGAGCACAACCTGGAGCGCTTTGCCACCAACCGATACCAGCACCAGCAGCCCTTCTGGTACTACATCGTAGTTGTCCTGCTCGCCACCCTTCCCTGGACTGTCATCGCCATACGTGCCCTCGTCGACGGCGTGCGCAAGTCCATCGTCGAGTGGAAGATCCGACACCGCCGCCCCGAGCTTGCCGGCAAATCCCAGCCCGGCGACGCCTTTCCAGAGTTCCTCGTCCTCTGGGCGCTCATCCCCATCTTCTTCTTCTCACTCTCCCAGTCCAAACTCCCCGGCTACATTCTGCCCGCCATTCCTCCCATCACCATCCTCACCGGCGACTACCTCTTCCGCGCCCGTACCGCCGGTCTCGGCCGCTGGATCCAGCGCGGCCACGCCGCCCTCGTTGCCTTCGCCACCCTCGCCGTTTTGCTTCTCCCCTGGTTCGTCGGCCATGGCCTCAAATCTGTCCCTCCGGTGCACGTCCTCGCCATCGCCGGCATCACCGCCATCTCCGCCGGAGTCCTCGTCCTTGTTGTCGTCGATCGTCTCGGCGTGCGCCATCTGCGCCTGGCCACCTGCTGCGTCATGGTTCTGCTCCTGCTTTCGCTCTACGGCGTCGGCCCCTTCTTCGCCATACCCGCCCTGGCCTCCAGCAAGCACACCATCCAGCTCATGGACCGCACCTACTCCGCCCGGCCCCTCGCTGAAAAGCTTGAGCAACTCCAGCCCGACGTCCGCACCGTGGCCGTCTTCCGCGTCCGCCGCGACATGGAATACGGCCTCGCCTTCTACCGCAACCACGAGGTCGCCAACTACGATGAGGTCGGCGTCCCCGACGAAGCCCACATCCTGGTCGTCCGCGTCGCCGGCAAAAACGGCATCGATCTTCACTCTGTCGAAGACCTTCGCGCACTCCTCGAAGGCCGCCACTACGAGCTCCTCTTCCCCTGGCCTGAGCAGGAACTCTCCGTCTACCTGGTCGGTGCACGCTAGCCCTCTTTCCCGGCAAATCCCTTTGTCGCTAGAGCGATAGCCATTTCTGCGGTATCCTGTCTCACAATCACTGATGCAGATTTGCCAGGGCCGTCTGTCTCGCGCAGAGTCCTTTCCCAATCTGCATCGTCGAATCCTTCACCTGAGGCCCCCATGGCAACCGCCCCCACTCTGGAAATCCTCGACCTCCGCCACTTTGACGCACCGCTGCTGCGGCCCGTCCTTGAGGCTGAGGCTGCGGTATGGCGCGAGCGCCTCCAGTGGGACTACCTCGTCTCTGCCCGGCTCCTCCTCCAGTACCTCGACGCACGCACCCTCCCCGGCTACGTCGCCACCGACCAGGGCCGCGTCACCGGCTACGCCTTCTGCGTCTACGAAGACACCAAGGCCGTCATCGGCGATGTCTTCGCCCTGCCCCACGGGCTCAACGGCCAGCACGCCACCGCCATGGAGGTCGAAGTCAACCTCCTCGGCCACACCATCGAGCTGCTCACCAACTCCCCCGGCCTCACCCGCATTGAGTCGCAACTGCTCCTGCACCCGGATGGCATCCTCGGCGACGTCTTCCGCAGTTGGGGATTCGAAGTCTTTCGCCGCCTTTACCTGCGCCGCTTGCTTGCCGGCCCGCCCCTGCGCGAGCCCGCCGACCTCGAAGGCAACCTCGAACTCCGCACCTGGCACGAAACCGACCTCGGCGGAGCATCACGCCTCATTGCAACCGCCTATCACGGCCACCCAGACTCGCTCATCAACGACCAGTACCGCACCGTTGCCGGCTCCCAGCGATTCCTGCAGAACATCGTCCGCTACCCCGGCTGCGGCGAGTTCTCCAAGCAGGCATCCCAGGTCGTCATCGACCGCCGCACCCGCGAAACCGTCGGCCTCATCCTGGGCTCACGCGTCAGCAGCCTCTGCGGCCACATCACACAGGTCTGCGTCCACCCCGACTACCGCCGCAAGGGCATCGCCCGCACCCTGCTGCAGAAAGCAGCGCTCGAGTTTCAGCGCGTCGGCGCAACCATGGTCACCCTCACCGTCACTGAGGCCAATCGCAACGCGGTCAACTTGTACACAGAGGAAAACTTCGAGGAGACCCACCGCTTTTGCGCAGCAGTCTGGAACCGCGAAAATCCGGAGGAGTAGGGGAGCGCCGCTTACCGCGCAATCAGGAACATCAGCCAGCTCAGCACAATCGCCGAACCCACAAACATCCCAAAGCACATAGCGCCGTAGCGCACCATCTGCTTCGGCTCCGTCCGCATGGTGATGCCAAACACCACCGACGTGAACAGGCTGAACAGCAACACCGCCGTGAAATGAGAGGGATGAATCACGATTTCTTCCTCCCAATCGCCAGATTATGCGCGTCCACCGCGGCAATCACGTTCAACAGCCCGGCCACCACAATAAAGGCACGGCCATAATCGGCGCTGGTCACCTGCACACTGTCTGCACCCCAGCCGGCCACCCGCGCCAGCACATACAGCAACCCGTTGCCCAGGTCGCCGGCCAGCCCAAGGATCTCGAGAATGTCGTGCGCGCTGGAGTAGATCTTGCCCTGCATCGCCAGCCCAAGGAAGAACATTCCCCCAATCGAGGCCAGCAGCAACCCGCCACGACCCCACTTGCGCAGCAGAAAATGCCCGCCGCCCGGGATAAGCCAGCCCGCCAGCAAAGCCCCATACTGGAACCCGCCCGCCGCCGCAGATGTTTGTGAGGGTGTCGCCATTTCTTTCTGATTCTACCTCAACGGGATGACGCTCAAATCCTCACCAGCTCCCGCTGCCTCGGCCCCGTCACCCACGCCTTCCCCGGTGCCGTCAGCATATTCACCTCGCTGCGCACGCCAAACTGCGGCCTGTGCTCCGCCGTCAGGTAAATCCCCGGCTCCACGCTGAAGCACGTATACGGCAAAATCCGCCGCTCGTCATGTGTTTCCAGGTTGTCCAGGTGCGCACCCGCGCCGTGCAGCTCCGCGGCAATGTTGTGCCCGGTCCGGTGCGTAAAGTACTGCCCATATCCCGCCGCCGCAATCACCGCCCGCGCCGCATCATCGGCCTGCCATCCGGCAATCGCTTCGCCTGCCGCAAAGGCCGCCTCCACCCGCGCAATCGCCGCATCCCGGGCATCCCGCACCGTCTCAAAAATCCTCTGCTCCTCCCCGCTCGGCTCGCGGCCAATCACACCCGTCCAGGTAATGTCGTAGTGCACCGTGTACGGCACCGGGCTTTCCGCCACTTTCCCCCAGATATCGATGAGCAGAAAATCCCCTTCGCGAATCTCGCTCGACCGCTCCCGCGTCGGCTCGTAGTGCGAGTCGGCCGAGTTCGGCCCCACGCTCACATTCGGCCCGTTCTCCCAGGTCAACCCCTCGCGGCGCATCCCCTCGGCCAGCCACTCCACCATCTCAAACTCGGTCAGCCAGCCCGGCCCGCCCACCGCCGGCCTCAGCCTGCGCCCAATCTCCCGCCAGCCTTCGGCCAGCACCGCGTCAATCGCCCGCTGCGCTACCCCATGCGTGGCAATCTGTTCGGCCGTCAGCACCGCCTCAAACTGGCTGATCATGTCGGCCGAGGAAACAATCTCCTTGCCCAGCCCCCGCAGAAACTCCACCGTCCCCGCATCCACCATGGAGACATACATAATCGCGTTCTTCGGCGAGTACTGCATCGCCAGCCGCGTCGCACCCGACAGCATCTCCTCCAGCCGCGCCGCCAGCTCCTGCCAGCTCGAGTACTGCAGCTTCATCCCCGGCAAATGATCCAGCCGGAACTGCTCAATCCGGTGCACCAGCTTCGTCGGCTCCCCCACCGCCGGCACCCAGTAGTACCACCGCCGCGTCACATGCGCATGCGCCTCAATCCCCAATATCCGATTCCCAATCGGGTCCCTGTGGTGGTGGTCATAAAACAGCCAGCCGTCTACCCCGGCCTCACGAATCGCTTCCTGTATCGCTTCCAGTTTCATCCCAGAAGGATACGATATTTCTCCGAACCCAACAGAAAACAGTTGCAATTCCACCCGGGCGAAATATCCTAAAACTGGGATATTTGGAGGCTGATATGAGAAAAGAGCTTGAGTTGGAAGTTGTGCAAAGCAGCGGCAACGTCTTTGCAGATATAGGGCTGCCGGATGCTGCCGAGCTCGACACCAAGGCACGCCTCTGCGCGACCATCAACGCCATTGCCGCCCGGCGCGCGCTCACCCAGACCGCCCTTGCAGCGCTGCTCGGTATCAACCAGCCCAAGGTCTCAGCCCTCCAGCATTTCAAGCTGGAAGGTTTCTCCGTTGAGCGGCTCATGGGCTTTCTCGTCGCGTTGGGTCACGATGTTGAGATTGTCGTCAAGGCCAAGCCCCGCACCCGCTCCGCTCGAATTGCAGTGAAGGCAGCATAGGCGCGCCCCAAACGCAAAACCGCCCCGGCCCGCATCGCAGGCTGGGGCGGTTCTCATCTTCCCCTTACAGCGCCGAAGCCGCCCGCGGGCTCGTCCCGCTCAGCTCCGCCGCCCGTGCCTCGGCATAGGCCGCCGCACCCAGCAGCGCCGCCCGCGGCTCCAGAATCAGCCGCACCGGCATGTTGATCAGCAACTGGCTCAGCCGTCCCTTGTCCGTAAACGCCTTCAGGAACGTGCCGTCCTTCAGCTTCTCCACAATCCGCGGCCCAATGCCGCCGCCAATGTACAAGCCGCCAATCGACAGCACCTTCAGCGCCAGGTTGCCCGCCTCCGCGCCATACGCGGAAACAAACATATCCAGCACCTTGATGCAGATCTCGCTCTTGGCCGCCAGCGCCAGCTCCGTAATCACCGCATTCGGGTCTTCGGTCGCCATCCGCTCCGCCAGCCACGCCGGCTCTTCCATCCCCCGAACATCCCGCAAAAACTCGTAGATGTTGGTAAAGCCCATGCCAGAGACAATCCGCTCAAAGCTGATGCGTCCCTGGTACTTCTGCTGCAGGAAGCGCAGAAGGTCAATCTCGTCTTCATTGCGCGGCGCGTAGTCGCTGTGCCCGCCTTCACTCGGCATCGGCACGTGCTGCTTGCCGTTCCAAACCAGAATCCCCTCGCCCAGCCCGGTTCCGGCGGCAATCAGCGCACGGTTGCCAATCTGGCTCGGATCGCCCTCGGCAATTGTGTAAATCTGGTCGGCGGTCAGCTCGGCCACGCCGTAGCCGTTCGCTTCCAGGTCGTTGATCAGGAAGACATGGTCAATCTTAAGGTTGTGCGCCAGCTCGCGGCTGTCCAGCGTCCATGGCAGGTTGGTCAGCCGCAGCCGGCCATCCCGCACCGGGCCCGGTACGCCAAAGCAAGCCGACGTCACCGTTCCATCTCCCAGGAACAGCTTCACAATCTCTTCCAGCCCGCTGTAGTCCTTGGCCGGGTACTTCTCGTCGCGAATATATGCGAGTTTTCCGTTCGTGAAGTCATAAAGGGCGAGGTGTACCTTCGTACCGCCTACATCGCCTGCAAGAATCATCGTGTCTTCTCCATCAGTCCAGTGCCGTCAGCTCCAGGGGTTGCTAACTGTGCTGCGGCAGCCGAGTCCAGAAACACTGTGAGTATACCGCTTGCGGGCCAAATCAGTTGAGAGGGAAGGCGTTCCGGATCTCTCGGCCCCGTAAAAACTTCATGAACCGGCCCCGCCTTGTCCGCCCCCGCTATGAGGAAAAACACATTCCGCGCCTGGTTGATTACCGGCCACGTCAGCGTCACCCGCCACGTATTCTTCTGCGGAACCTCGTTGGCCACCACCAGCCTGCCCAGCTCGTGAATCGCCTCGGTGTACGGGAACAGACTCGCCGTGTGCGCGTCATCGCCCATGCCCAGCGCCAGCAGGTCAAAGCTCGGCCCCTCCGCTCCCTCCAGCCGGAAAGTCCTGCGCAAATCAAACTCGTACTGGTCGGCCGCCTGCTCCGGCGTCAGCTCGCCCAGTATCCGGTGAATCTGCTCCGCCGGAATCGCCACCTTGTCCAGCAGAGCCTCCTTGGTCATCCGGTAATTGGACTCCGCATCCGTCGGCGGCACCGTCCGCTCATCCACCCAGAACAGCTCAATCCGCTCCCAAGGCATCTGCGCCCGGTAGGGCTCTGCCGGGTCAGCCAGCAGCGCAAACGTCGCCTTCGGTGTTGATCCTCCACTGATGGCAATCCGCGCCCGCCCCCGCGCTGCCACCGCGGCCCGCGTCTGTTCCACAAAAAACTGCGCCGCCCGGTGCGCAAGCGCCCCTGCATCCGGGCTTACATGGTAAGTCAGCGCAAGTTGCCGTGCCATCCGCATTCCGTCATCTCCCAATTCCGCTATCGAGTCTTAAAAGCGCATCTCAAGTTCAGGCCACTGAAAAGTCATATCCAGAAAGTTTTGTGAAAGGGCACGACTTTAGTCCTGCCGCAAATGCCCGATGAGAGCTAGGGGCTTCAGCCCCTGCCTGGCGCTCGATATGGCACAAATGCTCAAGATCCGCAGGTTGCCACCCTAACTCCGCCAACACCGCCAACCCCGCTAACAACTCTGCCTAAATATGCCGCCAAACCTTGTGGTCCCGCTC
>CAIVDV010000040.1 GCA_903904755.1 uncultured Acidobacteriaceae bacterium
CCACACTCTAGCTAAACAGTTTCTCATGCAGACTTCGAGTTGAGCCCGAAGATTTCACACAAGACTTGTAGAGCAGCCTACACACCCTTTACGCCCAATAATTCCGAACAACGCTTGCCCCCCTCGTATTACCGCGGCTGCTGGCACGAAGTTAGCCGGGGCTTCTTCTTCCGGTACCGTCATAATCGTCCCGATCGAAAGGAGTTTACGTACCGAAGTACTTCATCCTCCACGCGGCGTTGCTGCGTCAGGGTTTCCCCCATTGCGCAAAATTCCCCACTGCTGCCTCCCGTAGGAGTCTGGACCGTGTTTCAGTTCCAGTGTGTCCGTGCGCCCTCTCAGGCCGGATACCGATCATTGCCTTGGTGGGCCATTACCCCGCCAACTAGCTAATCGGCCGCGACCCCCTCCTGAAGCGAATTGCTCCTTTGACCCGTAGGTGTTATGCGGTATTAGCTAAGGTTTCCCTCAGTTATTCCCCACTCCAGGGTAGGTTAGTCACGTGTTACTCACCCGTGCGCCACTGTACTCAGGGCCGAAGCCCCTTTCTCGTTCGACTTGCATGTGTTAGGCACGCCGCCAGCGTTGATTCTGAGCCAGGATCAAACTCTCGTTTGAAACTGTTTAATTCTTGTCATTGACCAGGATAACGGAGGTCACCTGGTTTGACAGCATCACGTACCCGAAGGCCGTGATGACTTACCTTGTGAGAAGATGCAAGCCAAAGCTGCATACTTTCTCACGACTGGCACGTTTAACCTGTTGTCAAAGATCCTTACAGCCCTCCGCCTGAGCGGTGCCGTTTGGATCGAGGCCGAAACTGCGTTTCGGTTGTCCTCGAACTTGTGCGCCGGTTGCGTTTCGCTTTCGCGTTTCGCCGCCGTTAGCGCCTTTCCCAGTCTACCGCTTTTCTCTGCTTTCTGTCAACCTTTAACTTTTCGCTCTTTCAACCGAGCCGCGCATCACCATGGATCGCGGTTGCAACTCGGAGAGCTAAGTTTCGGTCAACCGGCAGGCCGGCTCGCTGATACTCGCGCTACGCAAATTCTCAAAGATTGACCGGCATAAAGCCAGAGCCGATAGGGGCTCACGAGGTCTTGGCCTCGGGTCGTGCAATGGGATGTTCTCTGGGGTCTTCCAGGGGACTCCGGGGCTACTGCCTCACCCGTCCCTACGAACTGCTTCCTATCCTCTTCGGGTCGGCCATCCAGGTAATCGTTACGACTAGCCGAACCGCTCAGGAAGCTCCACCGCTCTTGTGCAACTTTTCAAGACTATCAAACTTCCGTCTCGATTGCAAGCTCGTGAATTTCTTTCTTTTCACTGCTCTTGCTTGTTGCTTTTCAACTGTTGCCCCGTCTTGCCCTTTGCCCTTCGCGTGTTCGCTACTGGCTCCGTGCTGCCCGGTTGCAACTTTCTGAGAATAGCAAGGACTGGGCCGGAGCGCAACCCCCAAACCGCCCTGCGCATGTGGAAAGGTGGCGAATCGACAGTGTTTACGCGGGTAAATACATTTCGCCGCAGCACAGCTCCCGGCCGAACCCCCAGAAAACCCTACTCCATGCCGCCCGGATGGGGAACAATTCCCAGATCTGTCAGGCCGTTTACAAAGAACTGCATGGCCAGGGCCACCAGCAGCAGGCCCATGATGCGCACCAGGATGCGGATACCGGTCTCTCCCAGCAGATTCCGCACCCGGCTGGCGCCTGCCAGCACCAGATAGCTGACCAGAGCGGTGAATCCGATGCATCCCAGGATTGCGACCATCTGCCAGGTCTTGTTTACCTGCCCCACCAGCACCATCACGCTTGAAATCGCGCCCGGCCCGGCCAGCATCGGTATGCCCAGGGGCACAATGCCGGCGTCTTCCTTGTGACTGGCCTCTTCGGTGTCACCGCTGGTCTCCTGCGTGGGCGAGCGGCGCGCCTCCAGCATGTCCAGGCCAATCAGCAGCAGAATCAGTCCCCCGGCAATTTCAAAGGCCGGCAGGGTAATCCCCAGCAGCTTGAAGATGACGCGGCCGGCCAGTGCAAAGGTAGACAGCACCAGGAAGCAGGTCAGTGCGCCCTTGGCGGCAATCCGCGCGCGACGCTTGGCTTCAAGCCCGGCAGTAATCGCCAAAAAAGACGGGATGGCAGCGAAGGGATCCACCAGGAAGAAGATGGAGCTGACGGCCAGCACGCTGAAGCGGACATAGGGGCCCTGCTGCAGCTCGCGGAGAACTCCTGCGACTTCGGGGGGTGGCATCAGCATGGCTAATCTCCCTGGAAGCTCGACAGTACCCCATGCCCATGCCCCTCGGCAACAGGCGAATTCCCGGGCCTCACCACGAGCCGCGTCCCGCACGCCGCCGCCCGGGCCGCATCCAGCTCGGCAACCACATCGGAGAAGAACAGAACGCTCCCCGGCTCGACGCCCAACTCCTCGGCAATCCGCTGGTAGCTGGCCGGATCGCGCTTGGCTCCAACCCGGGTGTCAAAGTGGGCGGCGATGTGGCCACTGATATCCCCGGCGCTCGAGTACCGGAAAAACAGCCGCTGCGCCGCGACCGATCCTGAGGAGTAGATGGCCACGCGGCCCAGCTCGCTCCAGCGCTCAATCGCCGGGGCCACATCCGGGAACAACTCGCCCTTCAGTTCCCCGCTCTCAAAGCCGGCCTGCCACACCCGGCCCTGGATGGCTTTCAGCGCGGTCGACTTGCGGTCCTGGTCCATCAGCCACAGCAGATACGCTGCGGCCCCGGCCAAATCTGCCACTCCATCTATATATGGGGCCTCGGAATCAGGCGCTTCCCTGTCGGCCTGGTTTTCTCTGAGCAGCAGGGCAAGATCGGCGGCAACATCAGAGTCCGCGCCATGCGCTGTGAGAAATGCGCCCAGGTGACGGCGGGCAAAAGGAAACATCACGTCGTACACCAGCGCAATCGGGGCAACCGTGCCCTCCACATCCAGCAGGTACACCTGCGGCAGCGCGCCAATGCCGGCATCCGAATCGCTCACAACGAAATCGTCTTCTGCGCCAGCGTGCCGAAGTAGGCAGGGCCAAAGCACAGCGGCTCAAATTCGCGGTCCACGCCGCTCCATGTGTAGTTGGGGCTCCAGCCTGCGGGGTCCTGGAACCAGCGAATCGCGCGGATGCGGCGCTCCGTGCACAGCGTGAACCAGTGTGTGGTGCCGCGGGGGACCCGGATGAGGTCCCCGGGAACAACTTCCACTGAAAGAACCTGGCCCTCCATCCCGCGCAGGAAGAAGATGCCGCGGCCCCCGATGATGAAGCGCACCTCGTCGTCGGAGTGGGTGTGCTCCTTGTCGAACTTGGCCAGCATGGTTTCCAGGCCCGGAACTTCAGGGGTGATGTCGATGACGTCGGCGGTGACAAAGCCGCAGCGGCGCTTCATTGCATCAATCTCATCCGAATAGGCAGAGAGCACCTCGTCGGCAGTGGCGTCGGCAGCCACGCGTGAGAGATCCCAGCGCTCGTACTCCACATCCACGGTGTTCAGCAGGGCGCGGACCTCGTCATCGTTGGTCACGGCCACTCCGTTCTCTGTATTGGTGACAACTGCCATCTTCTCTATCAACCTCATAGCCCGGAGAACCGGGGAAATTCACCCGGACGAGCCGGTAGTGCCAGCTAGCCGCGTTTCACGGCTTCGCGGATATCTCTGATGTATTACCAGCCGCTTGCGATGCGCCTGACTTCACACTCGAAAAGGAATTCGAGGGCTTCCATGTGACGCCACGCCTCAGCAGCGGATTGCCCCCAAGTATATAGTCCGTGGCCCGCCAAAAGCACCCCGTGAGTTTCGGGATTCGCGGCGACGGCCCGCGCCACCTCACGGCTGAGTTTGGCATAGTCCTGGCTGTTTTCCACCACCGGAATGCGCTCAATGTGCTGGTGGGTGGTGACGCCGCTGAGAGCCTTCAGCAGCTCGTAGCCGGTCAGCGTCACAGCCCCGTCGTGAACCAGCCGATTGGAGAGCAGGGTATTCCAGATGGAGTGCCCATGAACGATGGCCCCGGCCTGCGGAAAGGCGTCATAGAGAACGCCGTGGACGCGGGTCTCCGCCGAGGGCTTGCCATTGCCGGCGAGCACGCTGAAGTCCCCGGAGCCTGAAGCGTCAAAGGCCACCTCCAGCAGACCGGCGGGGGTGAGCTGGCTCTTGTCCAGCCCGCTGGCGGTCACCAGCACGTGGCCGGTGGCGATGTTGCGCACGCTGAAGTTGCCGCTGGTGGCCGGCACCCAGCCGCGCGCGGCCACTTTGTGGGCAACGCGGCACAGCTCTTCGGCTGCGGTCGTCAATTCCCTGCTGGAATCGGTCATGGTCCTGGAAGGCTCCCGAAAGCGAAAGCTCTGCCACCTCTGCCATCGCTGCCTTTTCAGGATAGGGCAAAGTGCGGGTTGGCCGGGCCCGGAACCGGCGCAGGGGGCATCCGGCTCGTTACAATGGGGTTGTTTGCTCACTCCGGAACAATCCGAACGGCTGCTGGTCGTGCTGGTCTCGCCGCGCAATCCCCTCAACATAGGAGCGGCGGCGCGCGCCATGGCCAACTTCGGCTTCCAGCGACTGGCCATCGTGGCACCGTTTGCCGTCAACTGGGCTGAGGCAAAGAGCGCGGTCGGCGCGCCCGACCTGCTGCGCGATGCCCAGGTCTACGACACCCTCGGCGCGGCGCTGGCTCCCTGCCAACTGGTGCTGGGCACCGGCTCGCTCGACAAGCGCCGACCCGTGCAGGCCATCGTCAACCTGCCTGAAGGCGCGGCCCGGCTGCGGCAGGCGCTCGAGACCCCGCATCTCGACGACGCCGCGCGCCCCACTGCGGCAATTCTCTTCGGCAGCGAAAAGCACGGGCTGACGGCCGACGATCTCTCGTTTTGCCACGGGCTGATCGCCATTGACACGGCCGAGGCGCAGCCCTCAATGAATCTGGGTCAGGCCGTCGCAGTCTGCCTCTATGAAATCGCGCGCAACCCCGATGCGCAGCCGCCCCTGGTGCCCCATCGCGGAGCCAACCCCACCCTTTCTTCGCCCACCGGCGAGATGCCCGAAACCGAGCAACTGGAGCGCCTGGCGACCCTGGTAACCGAGGTCATGGAGCGGGTGGATTACACCATTCGCGGTCAAAAGGCCAGCTCGAGCGAGTCCCTGCGCATTCTGCTGCGCCGATTGATGCCAAATGAGGCGGATTTGCGGCGCATTATGGGGCTCTTCCGGCGTATCCTGTGGCAGTTGGCACGGCAAAACGGAAAGCCGTAAATTTCCTGCATCGCATTGTCACGGAACCCTGCTAAAGTCTCCGCAAGGCCCTTACCTATGAATGAACGCGCGCGTCTGCCTCTCCCCCTCTGGCTGGTCTGCCGGCTCCTGATGCTCTCCGTATTCGCCGTTGTCCCGGTTGCGCTGCAGGCCCAGCAGCCCGCGCCTTCCCCTGCACCCGACCCCGCTCAGCAGCCGGCGCCTGCTGCCTCCGCCCCCGCAGAGGCAACTCCGGCAACGGATGCCCAGCAGCCGGCTCCCCCGGCAGCGGAAGCCGCTCCTGCCCCGGCAACTGCGCAAGCCCCTGCGGCCGCCCCGGAAGCAGCCCAGCCGCAGCCCGCCCCAGCCACCAAAGCCAAGGGGATTGTCGCCGACAAGGAAGAGGCCGGCGGCATTACCGAAGACGAGCTCAAGCAGATGCTGGTGGGCAAGGAGCTGTACCTGCGCGGCGCCTACCTGGGCGACACGCTCAACTTCAACGAGCATGGCCAGCCCATCGGCCACCCCAACGCCGGCTCATGGACCCTTTCCGGCGTGCAGATTGAGAAGATCCGCATCACCAAGCACAAAGTTGAGCTGGACGGCGCGCGCTATGGGCTGCACTTTCTGGGCGCGCTGCCCAACGAAGACGCCAGCAAGGCCGTCGACCGGGTAAAGATTACGCCCAAAAAGAAGGTTCTGCGCATAACCATCGACCGCGAGCAGGTGGTCAAGCCCAAGAAGGACAAGGAAAAGGACAAGAAGGGCGACAAGGCTGCGAAGGAGAAATCCGGCAAAAGAGTGGTCGAGATGGGCACCCAGGCCTCCGTGGAAGACGATGCGGACAAAACTCCTGAAGAACAGGTCAAGGCCAGCATCGAGAAGGCTCCAGAGGGCGACCGCCCCGCGGATGCCAAATCCCTGACCACCACTACTTCCCCGGCGCACGCCACCGCGGTCCTTCGCGAGGCCCTGGCGCACATCTTCTCCGATGGTGTGGATGACCAGGTGCGCGCCTCCATGCCGCAATTCTGGAAGCTCTACTTCCAGGCCCAGGCGGCCGGGGTGGACTACCGCCCCACCGGCGCCAACATCCTGCGCTCCTCTGCGGTAGAGAAGCAGGCCCGGGTGGTCACCTCGCTTGCGCCGGAGTCAAATGACTTTGCCCAGGCCAGCGGCATCGCCGGGCGCGCGCTCTACCGCGCCGTCATAGGAGCCGACGGACGCCCAACCGAAGTTGCCGTGGTGCGACCCATCGGCTTTGGGCTGGATGAAAACGCGGTCACCGCGATTGGCAAGGCCACCTTTGAGCCGGGCTTGAAGGGCGGCCAGCCGGTGGCCGAAGTGCTGGATCTCGCCGTAATGTTCCGCATCTACTCCAAGCGCACCTCTGGCACGGCTGAGCCGGAGCGCAAAAAGGAAGAGGCGCCAGGGCCGTACACGGTGCAGCATCCGCCCACGGCAAACTCGCCCTACGAGCAGCCCAAATAGTCCGGCCGGCGGCTACTCCAGCCCGTCCGCCAGTTCCTCCAGCTTTTCCTTGTGTTTTGCGCCGCGGGCGGTCGCCGCAGGCTTGTCGGCCACCACGCGGCTGGCCTTGGGCTGGCCCACATGTTCCCGGGCGTTGGCCTTTACGGCCTTGGTCACACTGAATGTCTCTCGCTTCTTCTTCGTCATGGCAGGGTTGAGTATGGAATACTTTTCTCCAGAGCGAAAGTGCAGAGCGAGGTTTATCTATGGAAGAGCGAGAGTTTTTTACCGAATCGAACGAGCAGCGTACCCATACCCTGACCTGCCCGCACTGCGGCCAGCCCGGCCAGTACCAGATCAGCTGGGTGGTTCGCCGCAAGCGCGCGCAGCTTCCACGACACGCGGATGAGCGCGACCGCGCCCGCTTTGCCAAGGCCCGCACCTACATGGTGCGCAAGGACGACCTGCTCGGCTGCAGCAATATCCGCTGCCGCAAGCGTTTTGAAATCAGCGGTCTCCAGACCATCGCCTTCCTGGATTAGGCGGGATTTCCCCGCCCTGTTCCACTGCTGGGCCGCAGGATGCAGCTTTTGCAACTCCGCTCTTGCGCTCCAGCCCCAGACCCCGTTTACAATCACAGGAGGGGGGTGCCGGGATTCCCACGGCTCGTGCGGCTTTTCTCAGCCGCTCTTCCTCAACCCCTTGCACCACTCAATTTTGCACCACCCAATTTTGCAGGACCAAATTCTGAAGGAGAGATTCCACTCATGGCCAACAACCTGCTTCCCCAGGAAGAACGCAACCTTACTCCCTCCCAGGTGGAAGCCCTGGACAAGCGCCGCGAGTGGGGCCTGACTCTGCAGGTCATCGCCGGCCAGTTTGCCGTAATCTCAGTAATTCTTTCTCTGTGGGTCGGCCAGGACCTCACCTACTCGCCGGGCTGGGCGCACCCGATTGCCTATTACATGGCCGTGGCCGTCGGTATTGTCGTGGTTGCCGGCACCGCCGGAACCGTGATGCGCCGCGGCACCGTGCCGCTCGACTAACTTTTGGCTGCTATCGCTGAGGTTGAAGCCCCACCCGAGCGGTGGGGCTTTTGCTTTCACCGCATCATCCGCCCCCTGATTCTGCAAGGGTTACCCTGCCACTGGCAGCGCGCCTTGCACCCCTTGCCCATTTCCTGCCATCTTGTCACTGGGGCCAACGCCAATGCTGTCGACACACCCAATTCCGAAGCTTCACGGCGCTGAGCCGGAAAACCTGCTCCGGGACAGCCATGGCCGCGTCATCCGAGACTTGCGGGTCTCCATTACCGACCGCTGCAACTACCGCTGCGTCTACTGCCGCACCGGCGAGGGCGGGGCCCAGTACGCCGAGCTGGCCACAGAAGAATACCTGCGCCTCATCCGCGTCTTTGTCTCACTCGGCATCAACAAACTCCGGCTGACCGGCGGCGAACCCCTGCTGCGCACCGACCTGCCCGCCATGCTGCGGGAGCTGGCTCTGCTGCGAACCCCCAACAACGAGCCCCTCGACCTGGCGCTGACCACCAACGGCCATCTCCTGGCCGGCCTGGCGCAAACTCTCGTCGACTCTGGCCTGCAACGGGTTACGGTGAGCATGGATGCGGTGGACGCACCCACCTTTGACCGCATCACCCGCGTTCCCGGCAGCCATGGCAAAGTGCTGGCCGGCATCCGCGCGGCGCAGGCTGCCGGCCTGGGCCCGGTCAAGGTCAACTGCGTGCTGCTGCGCGGCTTCAACGACGACCAGATTCTCCCCTTCGCCCACTTTGCCCGTGCCGAAGGCGTGATTGTGCGCTTCATCGAGTTCATGCCGCTGGAAGAAGGCCGTCTGTGGACCCCGGCAATCGTGGTCTCGCACGACGAGATTCTCCAGCGCATCTCACAAGAGCTGCCCCTGCTTCGGCTTACCCCAAGCGCCGCCGGTGAAACCGCCCGCCGCTACGGATTCGCCGATGGCCAGGGCGAAATTGGCATCATCGCGCCGGTCACCCAGGCCTTCTGCGGAGCCTGTTCGCGCATTCGCCTCACCTCAGACGGCAAAATCCGCACTTGCCTCTTCTCGCACCGCGAGCACGACCTGGCCGGGCACCTGCGCCGTGGCGCAAGCGACGAGGATCTGCAGGCATGGATTCGCCAGGTGGTACACACCAAGGAAGCACGCCACCACATCGGCGAGCCCGGCTTCCATAAACCCAGCCGCTCCATGGTGCATATCGGCGGGTAATCCTCCGCGCGCCTGCCCGCTCCCTTGCTTTCTCGGGCCCAAAGCGGGACAATAGCGTCAATCAACTGCAGTTATCCTCGTTCCGCCACAGGTCGTTTGGATGCCCCCCCCCACGGACTTACGGCTACCCCTGAAAGACCTTCTTGTCTTTCATCGCATTGCGCGTTCGCTAACTTCCAGCCTCGAGCTCGATGCCATTCTGCTCACCATCTTTGAGCAGATGCAGCAATTTGTCCACGTGGGCTTTTGGGCGCTGCTGCTGCTGGACCGTGAAAACGCCGAGCTCTATTACGCCGCCGCCTCTGACAATCTTGACCGCCTGCGCGACCTGCGCGTGAAGGTGGGAGAAGGCCTGGCGGGCTGGGTTGCAGAAAAGGGCCACACCCTCATCCTGCCCGATCCCTCAGACGATCCCCGCCTGGCCGCTGCCGGCTCCAGCCACAACAAAACCATTCGCGCCGCCATCGCGCTGCCGGTTCGCGGCCACAAGGGCACCCACGGCGTCCTGGAGATTTTGAATCCCGCGCTCGGCGGGGATGCCGAGTACACCATTGCCATGCTGCACATCCTCGCCGATTACGCGGCCATCGCAATTGAGAACGCTGAGGATGTGGCGCGCGCCAAAAGCCTTACCATTACCGATGACCTCACCGGCCTCTACAACGCACGACATCTCTACAAACGTATGGAGCAGGAGATTCATGCCGCGAAGGAGAATGGGGGCTCGTTTTCCCTGGCATTTCTGGATCTGGACCGCTTCAAGGCCGTCAACGACAAGCACGGGCACCTGGTGGGCAGCGAAGCGCTCAGCCGATTTGGACAACGCCTGCGCAAACTTGCCCGCCCCGGCGACCTCTGCTTCCGCTACGGCGGCGACGAATTTGTCATTCTCATGCCGGATACCACCAATGAACAGGCATCCCACTGGACCCACAGCCTGCACAAGCGCATGTCGGCTGCCCAGTTTGAGCTGGCGGGAGGGTTGCAGGTTTCGCTGGCCTCATCGGTCGGAGTTGCCACCTACCCTACCGATGGCCGCACCATGCACGCCATCCTCGGCGCAGCCGACCAGCGCATGTACCAGGTAAAGGCGACCGGTCGCGGGCGAGTCATCTAGCGCCTACTTCTCTTCGTCCCGCCCCTGCTTGTTGCCCAGCTCTTCCAGTTGCTTGCGCCAGTCCAGCCCGTCCACAAATCCCTTGCGCTCCCGCCAGTCCGGCTCCACAATCACCCGCAGTTCCAGGTAGACGCGCGTGCCCAGCAGGCCCTCAATCTCGCGGCGGGCAGCAGCACCTATGGTTTTGAGCTTCTCCCCGGCACGGCCAATCAAAATCGCCTTTTGCCCGTCGCGCTCGCAGTAAATCACCGCGCCAATATGGGTCACCGGCACAAACGCCGGCGCGGGAATGCCGCCCTTCAGCATGCGCGGCTTCTTCGCCTTCGACACCGGCACCGGTGCCGGCTCCTCAAAAGTCTCCACCACCACCGCCGAAGCATACGGCACTTCCTCGCCCGTCTCCATCAGGATCCGCTCGCGAATCAGCTCCGCCACCAGAAATCGCTCCGGCTGGTCGGTGAATTGGTCCTTCGGGAAATACCGCTCGCCCACCGGCAGCACCGCCACCAGCTCGTCCACCAGCGCATCCAGCCCGTCCCGCTTGCGGGCGCTTATCGGGAAAACCCCGGCAAATCCACGGCGACCGCGCAATCGCTCAATCAGCGGCAGCAGCTCTTCCCGGCGCACAAGGTCAATCTTGTTGATTACCAGGAACACCGGGCAATCCAGCTTCTCCACCAGGCCAAAGACAAACTCGTCCTCGCTGCGCCAGTCCAGCTTGCGATGCTCGGGCTTTTCCGCGGCCACCTCGCCCTCAGCCAGCGGTGCCGCGGCGGCCTCCTCTTCCAGCCGAACTTCGCGGCTGGCATCCACCACCAGCATTACGGCATCGCGGTCTTCGAGAGCCGCATGCACCTCCTGCATCATCTGCCGGTCCAGGTGCGTGCCCGGCTTGTGCACCCCCGGTGTATCCACAAACACAATCTGCGCCGCCGGCAACTTGCCCTTCGCCACCACTTCCAGCACCCCATGGATGCGGTTCCGCGTCGTCTGCGGCTTGCTGGTGACAATGGCCACCTTTTCGCCCACCAGGGCATTCACCAGGGTGCTTTTGCCGGCATTCGGCCGGCCCAGAATTGATACAAATCCACTTCGCACTTCGTTACTCCACTTCCTGTTGCCTGCGCGGCGCACTCAAGGCCGCGGGCCGTTCTATTCGTCAGGATCTTTTTCGGGCAGCACCACCACCCGCACGCGCTCCACCAGCCGGTCCGTTGAGGCCACCACCTCCAGCCGCAAGCGCCCAGCTTCCACCACTTCCCCAGCCAGCGGAATCCGTCCCGCAGTCTCACTCACCAGCCCGCCAACGGTCTGTGCCTCAAAGCTCTCTTCCGGCTGCCACTCCACCTGGGTCAGCTCTTCCAGCTTGTCCACGTCGTACCCGCCCGGAACCAGCCAGACTCCCGGATCTTCCTCCACCGGCTCAACATCCCCGGCCTCCGCCTCGTCTTCGTGTTCGTCGCCAATGTCGCCCACAATCTCTTCCAGCAAATCCTCAATCGTCACCAGCCCGGCCACTTCGCCGTACTCGTCAATCACAATCCGCATGTGCTGCTTCTCGCGCTGCATCTCCTTCAGCAGCTCGTAGCCCTTCTTCGTCTCTGGCGTCAGCGCCGCCGGCCGCATAATCGTTGCCACCGTACGCGTCGTCGTCACGGCGTCGGGAATCTGCAGCAAGTCGTGCGCAAAAGCAATCCCCGTAATCGAGTCAAGCGTACCGGAGTACACGGGCACCCGCGAGTAGTTCTGGTCCTTCAGCGCGGCAAGGAAAGCCTCCAGCGTCATCGACTCCGGCACCGCAAAAATCTCCGGGCGCGGCGTCATCACTTCCTTCACCAGCTTGTCGCCAAACTCCACCGCCGAGCGCACCAGCTCACGGTCGCTCTCTTCCAGAATCCCCTCTTCCTCACCCGCTTCCAGCAGCGCTTCCACATCGCCGGCGGTCTCTTCCTCTTCCGTCGCCGGCTCCTCAGCCAGCGTGGCAATGCCCACCAGCGCGCTCACCAGCAGCGTCACCGGCAGCATGATGTACAGCAGCAGCCGCACCACCCACACCAGCCGCACCACCCACACGCCGCGCGTGCGCTGGAAGAGCAGAAACGGCACAAACTGCGTGCAAAACACCACGGCCAGCACCACCGCCAGCAGCGCCTGCACCATCTCCTCCACCGTGGGACGCGCCAGGCCCGGAGCGCGGTCAAACACAATCCGCCCAACCTCCAGCGCCAGCAACCCCATCGCCGTGTGCATCAGCACCGCGGAACCCAGTTCCGCCTTGTCGCGGTCCATGCTCAGCCGCGGCTCTATCTCCTGCTCCCACGCGTCAAGGTTATCCTGCACCTGGCGCGAAAGGATGCGCCCAAACTCCGAGTACACGCGGGACATGTAGGCAGCCAGCGTAAGAATGGCGGCCAGCACTACCAGCAGGCATAATCCAGCGATGGTCATCGCGCGCCGCCTGTTTTTGCAGCCTTCTTCACGGCCTTTGCTGCTGGCGCCTTCGCCGTTTTCGCAGTGGCCTTTTTCGCCGATTTGACAGCCTTTGCCAGCTCAGGCTCCACGCGAGCAATCAGCCCCTGCCGCAGCCCCAGCTTCGCGCCCAGCCTGGCCTCCAGCTTGCGCATCTCGCCCTCGTCGGTTTCGTGATCGTGCCCGGCCAGGTGCAGCAGCCCATGCAGAATCAGCACCTTCATCTCCGTGCCCAGGCTGTGATTGTGTTCTGCGGCCTGCCTTGCGGCCGTATCCACTGAGATTGCCAGATCCCCGGCCTGCCCCCAACTGCGGTCCTCCACCGGAAAGCTCAGCACGTCGGTGGCCTTGTTCTTGTGCCGGAATCGGCGGTTCAGACTGCGAATCCCGCCATCGGTCGTCAGCAGCACCGTTACTTCCCCGCGCAGCTTCACCGCCGTTTGCGCCAGCCGCAGAAACCGCCCCAGCGTCGCCCGCACGGGCAGCGCGGCCTTGCGCCCCGCAACGGCTACGCGCAGTTGCGGGAACTCTGCCGCCGATTCGGCTTGTTCGCTGTCAAAAAGAATCATCGTGCCTGCACGGATGGCCCGTCAGGGCTTTTCCGCTTCTCTCTCAAGATGATACGGCATTCGTGATTTTTCTGAGCAATCCCAACTTCGGCGGCCAGCGTTCAGGCAGGGTTGCCGGCGCCGTCCCCAGCCTGTGGCGGCACACCGCACCGCCCCCCCATACGCTCGCGCATCCGCTCACGCTCCTCCGGCGACATCGGGCCCCAGCCCTTGCCGCCCTGGCATTTGCCGCCCTTGCGGTCTCCGCCACCGCCTATGCCACCCACCAGAATCCGGCACAGCAGCAGCAACCCCAGCCCCTGCCAGAAGGTAATCGTGTGCCAGCCAAACAGCGGCGGCAACAGCCAGTTCCACAGGTGCATCACCAGCTCGCCAAAGCCAAAGCCAAACAGCGCGAGCGCCGGGGGCAGCAACAGCCAAAGCCATCCCTTATTCCTCATCCTTCCACCCTCATTCCTTCTTCCATTTCGTCGTGAATCCTGCTCAGCCGTCGGCGCAACTGCTGCACTGCGTAGCGTTTGCGAGAAAGCAGGGTATTGATGTTGATGCCCGTGGCAGCGGCCATCTCCTTGAAGCTCTGGCCTTCCAGCTCGTGCGCCACAAAAACCGTGCGCCACTCTTCGGGCAGCGCGGCCACCGCCCGCTCCAGCTCTGCCAGCAGCCGTTTGCGCCGGTACTCGGCATCCGGTCCCGCATCCGGCGAAGGCAACAGCTCCTCAATCGCCAGCAGCTCGCCGTCGTCGTCCACCGTTGCAATGTCGGTAAAGTTCGCCGGCTTCTTCTTGCGGAAAAGATCAGTAATCCGATTCCGCGCCACCCGGTACAGCCAGCCGGTCACATAGTCGATGGGCAGCAGAAACCGCTTGGCCGCCACCAGCTCGTAGAAAACCTCCTGCAGCAGCTCGTCCACATCGGCGTCATTCGCCACCCGCTTGCGGATGAAGCTGCGCAATCGCGCTCCCTGCCCTTCCACGACCTCCGCGATTTGCAGGTCCTGCTCGGTCATTGTGGTCACGCTCATGGTTGCTCCATCCACCTATCAGGACGGAACACAGTCGCACATATTGTAGGGAATTGGAACAGAAAGTGCCGTACTGTTCAAAAGGCTAGTCCAAATGGTGCGGCAAACGGCCCGCGTTAGGATATCCACCGGTAGCCAGGAATCCACAGCATCGGTAAATTTCCTCTTCTAATGAGACCGCGAGCCGCAGTCTTGGGCCCAATAGCAGTCGGACCTTGGACAGCTCAAGCGGCAGAATTCAAGCCTGCGGCAGAATTCCTGCCCTTCCGCGATTCAAATCTCCGCGATAGCCCGTGATAGTGTGCATTATTTTGGGGGTAAATCGTCTAGGACCTTTACGGCAGTACTGCGAGATTCAGCAGTTTCGGCAGGGTCAGCGGCAATCGCTGCCAGTCTGGCGCGGATCATGCTGACAGCGCGGGGGCCCACCTTTCCACAAGCACGGATTGCAGCGTCGCGCAGCCTGCCACGGCCAGAGGTATTAGCAAAAGCTACGAGCTCTCTCGTGATGCTTTCCCCCAACTGAGGCCTTGCTACCGCCTCGATAAAAGCAGCCTTGCGTTCCTCTCCCAACGCGGGGTTGTGCAAATATTCGAGCAGCGCATCCTCAACGGAAGCATCCCCAGGCTTGATCTGCACGAGCGTCTCGGCCAAGTTAATGCCAAAATCATCGGAGGCTCCTGCATTGCGAAGTGCACTCACCAGCGCTAAAACTGAGGTGTCCGGAGGGCTTGGCTGGATGGTTTGGATTGCCAAGACTGCCCCATAACGCATATGAATGTCCTGCTCCGACAAGCGATCGTTCAAATCTGACAACACCGGAGCTAGTTCAGACGCGCTGTTGGGTCTGCGCGCGAGGGTGCATACCGCCAAAAGCGCATAGCGCCTTAGTTCTTGATTCGGACTCCTCAGATATTGACGAATCAGGGGAACCACCGCTTCAAAGTCAATCTTCTCCTCGGTGACCTGCGCCTCAAGCGTGTTCGTGTATTCCATGTAATCCAATGTTTTCGACGAAACTTGTGAAGGCAGGGCAATCAGTACTTCTACAAGTGACTTAGTTCTCTTTGGGGGCTCCTGAGCGCGGCAAGAAGCACACAAGAACAATATGATTAGACAAGTCTGCAGATGTCTCATTCTGCCTCCGCTGAAATCAGTAAACTTGAATCGAAGTCCCGCCTGCCTGCGTCGCAGGACCCATTAACGAAGTCGCAGGCCCCAAGAGAACGAGGCAGCCCGTAATATAGGCAAGAGTTGGATTCTGTGGCGCTGCAAAGAAAGCTACGTTTGTATCGTTCACCAAAATCTGGTGAGACGGATAACATGTGACGCCACCAGAGACGAAAACCGTGGCCGTTGATTTCCCACCAGTGTTGTTGATTGTCGTCGAAACATTCCACTGAATCGCAGACTTGGATGATTCTAGCGGATTACTGATACGGCCTATGAGTTTTACCACGATATTACTGCTGCTTGGTATTGCGGCCCAACTGGAGGTATTTGAGCCCTCACCAAATTGAGCATGGCCAGCGCCGTTCCAAAGCTTACAGTCATTTGCTACGCCATCGTAGTCAGAGGACGTGATATAAGCCCCGTTGTGAGGCGACCCTACCGAGAATTGTTCGGTGTACCCTACGGACGAACTTGCCCCCTCCGAGACACCGCTGTCCGGATAGACAATAATTCCCTGCTGCACTCTGTAAGAATATGGGCTCCCTAAAGTAACTGGATCACCCTGCCTATCCCCAAGATAGAGGAATCCCTGTGTGAGCGAGCAAGAGTTTGGAAACGGTCCGTAAATATGATCTTGAGGAATGTACGCCTCATAAAAAACGGAAACCGCGGGATTTGTCGGTGGCGAGACCGGCGGAGGAGGCGGACCTGGAACTGGCGGAGGCGGATCAGGGTCTGGGTCGCAATAGTCGCAAGGCGGATCGATGCACTCCAAACACAAGACTTGGGGACTGTTTTGGATCCCGCTTTGACCTGTGTGAGGTTTCCTGACCTTCGCCAACCTTGGTTTGCTATCCTGCCGATTCTCGGCGGCCGAGACTCCCTGGGCCAAAGATGGTGTGGCCATGAGGGTGCAACAAAACACGGCAATCAATGCCAGCGGCAACCGTATTCGAATCATGCTTCATCTCCATAGATGCAGTTAGATTCTTGGTATCAAGTTTTTGCTCGAATTCTATGACCTTGGGGCAACATACCACAGAACAGACTCGCTTACCCATAGATATTTCAATATTTTTGCAGAAGATTTGCCAGATGGGGATCATTGAACTAGACCTTGCGTCCATCCCCGTTCTGGGAGGACTGTCCGACTCCTGCGCGGATCCCGAGAGGTTTATAGGTCAGCTGGTGCGTTATAACAGCTAAACAGGCGTAACGCCGGGCGCGAAGTTCGTTCGCGCCTGGCATCAAATCAACTTACTGCATCTTGCCTACGCTCAGCCCCGGCCCCCGGGCAACCGTCGGCGCGGTGGTCTCTTCCAACCCCAGCGGCAACTCCTGCTGCAGCGGCTTCTGCTCGTAGGCGCGGATAATCCGCTGCACCAGCGAGTGGCGAACCACGTCCACATCTTCAAAGTGGCAGAACTGGATTCCCTCCACCCCGCCCAGCAGATTGATCGCATCCACCAGGCCGGACTTCTTCGGATTCGGCAAATCAATCTGCGTGATATCCCCCGTGATGACCGCCTTCGAATTATTCCCGAGGCGAGTAAGAAACATCTTCATCTGCTCAATCGTGGTGTTCTGCGCCTCGTCCATGATGATGAAGGCATCATTCAGCGTGCGCCCGCGCATAAAGGCCAGCGGAGCCACCTCAATAATGTTCTTCTCCAGCATCTTGTCCACCTTCTCCGGCTCGCACAGATCGTAGAGCGCGTCGTACAGGGGTCGCAGATACGGGTCCACCTTCTCCTGCAAACTGCCCGGAAGGAAGCCCAGCCGCTCGCCCGCTTCCACCGCCGGGCGGACCAGGATGATGCGGCTCACCTTCTTCGAATTCATCGCCGCCACGGCCATGGCCACCGCCAGATACGTCTTGCCGGTACCCGCCGGGCCCACGCCAAAGACCATGTCGTTCTTCTCAATGGCCTCAATGTACTTGCCCTGGTTCAGGCTGCGCGCCTGCACGCCGCGCTTCACGCCCGCAGCACCGGCCGCCCCGCGCTGCTTCTGCGCGTCCGCCAGGCCCTTCAGGCTCAGGCTGCCATCGGCCGTCACCAGCTTCAGCATTCCGTTCAGCTCGCCGTTGTGCGGATGCACGCCGGCACGCCGCAATGCCTCAAAATCAGCAAAGATGCGCTTCACGCGCCCTACACCCTCCTCCGGTCCCTGTACATGCACGGCATCCGACCGTAAATCGATCCGTACGCCAAGTGCATCTTCCATCAGCCTCAGGTTTTCATCGCGAGTCCCAAACAGCGGCTCAAGATTGGGCGTAATCTCCAGTGCGATCTTCAAGGGCGAATAGGCCTCCGTGGCTGAGGCGCGTGGCCGCAGCAGCTCGTCTTGCGTGGGTTTTGGGTTGGGAAGGATTGCAGAAGTGTCCAGGATTCGATTCCGGCTCAGCCCCACCCAAGGCGACACTTGCCCGGCCAGTCTTAGCACCGGCCCAACCGCTACCCGAAATGGCATTGGTCACCAAATCCTGTACTTGCGAAAAGACTACCCCCCACAGGCGGGGGCGTCAAGGTGGATATCGTCAATTCTTTTCAACATTCGGAATCGACCAGGTCAACGGCCAGCAAGTTCATACTGTAAGCAGAATTGTGGCCGATATCAGAGGAGAATAGCCTCCTCTTACTTTGGGCTGAAGATTACACGGAGCAGAAATGAGACCAAACCATAGTGAGCGATCCAATAGATGGACCCCACAAGTATGAGAACTGCGAACACAACTCGTGCGCCTGTGGGGAGGCGGTCAAAAACCTTGTCGAAGAGGGATATCAAGCTCACGATGGGGTACCTTCCAGCTGCATAGCACAGTTTCGGAGCAAATGGCAGCAAGCCGTCACCGACACCTCCGACGGTCTTCCCGCAGACGAAGTCTTCCGCCGCCTGGCAGCGAAGTACACAGTCCACCCGGATTCCGACGAAGCCCGCCCCCGCCCCGATTGACCTCTCCACCCCTTTCGCGTAAACTAGAAAACTGCGAGGGACTGCGCACACGTGTGCATTGGGCCCTCGGATTCCTGACCAGGCTTACCGCTTTTGCTCAGGAGTTCGGGCAGCATCTCCGGCAGTTTTGCCCAGTGCCTCATTCGTTCCGTCCCGCCCCTTCCACGGGGTGCAACAAATCTCCCGGCAACGGGCTATTCCCCTGACGTCAGGTTTTGATATCAGGATTTCGAGATTACCCCGGTGCGGCCCTTGAGGCTCAGGGGCAAAAAAGAAGGGTTCATTCATGGCGAATCACGTATCTTCTCTCAAGCGCGCCCGTCAGACCGTCGTCAAGACCGAAGTCAACCGCGCCAATCGCTCCCGCGTCCGCTCCAGCCTGCGCCTCATGCGCGAGGCCCTCACCGCCGGCGACGTCACCGCCGCACAGGCCCAGTACAAGGCCACCACCTCTGCCCTCGACAAGAGCGTGCAGAAGGGCGTTCTCCACAAGAACACCGTCAGCCGCTACAAGAGCCGCCTCAACGCGCGCCTCAAGGCCCTGGCCGTTCCCGCCGCCAAGTAACTTCCGCCTCTTCCGGCTTCTGAAGTCCGGCACAAGGTACATGCACAAAAGGCCACTCCCCCGCGGGAGTGGCCTTTCTGCGTCTGCCCACTTGCCCTAAAGCCGCTCGAAGATGCCCGCCGCGCCCATGCCCCCGCCCACGCACATCGTCACCATGCCGTAGCGCACACCCCGCCGCTCCATCTCAGCCAGTATCTGCGCGGTCAGCTTCGATCCAGTACACCCCAGCGGATGCCCCAGCGCAATCGCGCCGCCGTTCACGTTCACCAGCGCCGGGTCCAGGCCCAGTTCCCGGATAACCGCCAGCGACTGCGCCGCAAAAGCCTCGTTCAGCTCAATCAGCCCAATGTCGGCCAGCGTCAGCCCGGTCTGCTTCAGCACTTTGGGAATCGCAAAAATCGGCCCCGAGCCCATCTCTTCCGGCAGGCAACCGGCCGTGGCATAGCCCACCAGCCGGGCCAGCGGCTTCAGCCCCAGTTCCCCGGCTCGCGCGGCCGTCATCACAACAACAGCAGCCGCGCCATCTGAAGTCTGCGACGAGTTCCCCGCCGTCACCGTCCCCGTCGCGGCAAAGGCCGGGCGCAGCTTCGCCAGCGCCTCAAGCGAAGTATCCGCCCGCGGGCCTTCGTCCTGATCCACCACCCGTTCGGTCACCACCGGCTTGCCCGCCTTGGCTCCCGGAACCGATGTCGTCACCGTCACCGGCACAATCTCCCCTGTAAATCGCCCGGCCTGCTGCGCGGCAATCGCCTTCTGGTGGCTGGCGTAGGAAAACGCATCCTGGTCCTCCCGGCTGATGCCATATCTCGCAGCCACCCGCTCCGCAGTCAGCCCCATTGTCAGAATCGCGCCCGGATAATGCTCACCCAGCCAGGGATTCGGGCTTGGCTTGTTGCCCCCCATCGGAATCATGCTCATCGACTCCGCCCCGCCCGCAATCGCAACCGTCGCCTGCCCAGCCCCCACCTTCAGCACTGCGAGCGAGACCGCCTCCAGCCCGGAGGCGCACAGGCGATTCACCGTCATCGCGCTGGTTTCCACCGGCAGCCCGGCGCGCAGCACAGCGGTGCGTGCAATGTTCCACCCCTGCTCGGCTTCCGGCATCGCACAGCCCAGCACCAGGTCACTCACTTCGGCAGCCTCCAGCGCCGGAACGCGGTCCAGCGCACCCCGCACCGCCGCCGCTGCCAAATCATCCGGCCGCGTGGTGGCAAAGGCGCCCTTGCCGGCGCGTCCCACCGCTGTCCGTACTGCACTTACGATTACCGCTTCCCGCATTGTTTCTCCTTCATTGGCCTGCGGCCATCATTCGACCTTCAGGCGTTCCCATGCCCCGTTGCGAAACAGGTGATATACCGTGCGATGGTCAATGATGCTGTCGGCCACCGCGTCATGATCCGGCGTGGCTGGCCGGTGCGCCATCGCCAACTGCGCCTGGTGCACCACCGCCGGCGAGGCCGGGTCAATGCCCCAGTTGAATCCCATCGTCCCCGCCGCATCTGCCTCACCGGTGTTCCGGCTCTGCAATCGGTCAATCTCCATATGCTCGGCGAGAACCGCCGGGCTGGCCACCGCACCGCTGGCAAAAAACACCAGCAACTGCACCCGCCCGCCCACAGAACACAGCACCGCCCAGTCCGTCGTCCCCGCCCGCTCCAGGCTGCCGTGAATCACATTCTCAGGCCGGTGCGCTTCATACGTCTGCGGAATCAGGCATCCCCGCGTCTCCAACTCCGCCGCCACCGCTGCCGGCAGCTCCGGATACGAACTCACCGGCAAATGGCGAATCGTGTACGCCACCTCCCTGCCCTCAACCGACACATGCCCCTGCGTCACCAGCGGGTCAGGCGCAGCCGCCTGCTGGCCCAGCGCAGTCGGCGAACTCGCTGCCAACTGAAACAGACCAATTGCGGCCACTCCCAGCACCGCGCCCGCAACGATTTGCGCCCTGCCCAACATACTTGCTTCCTTACCGACCGAGCCTGATTCCGGGTACTCCTCTAGACCCGCAAACCCGTCATCGGTTTCGCAATAAAGTTTTCGTCTCCCACAACATCCTTCGACGCCACCGGAGTATTTGCCACCGCCACCGTCACCCCAATCCCCTGTCGCGTAATCGTGTACTTGTCCCCATACACCGTCGTCATGGCAAAGTTCAGCCCCGTCGTCATGTCCGTACCCTGTATCCCCTTCAGATTCATCGGGCTGCTCGTCCCAAAAGTAGGATCGTAAATGATGTTCGTCTCGGGGTCTTTTACCCGCCAGTGGTTGTCAAACTCCCACCCGGCCACCGGCGGCTTGTTGATCTCAGGCCCATTGCCCAGCGCCTTCACCCCGCGCTCCTGCAGAACAAGGTAACCCATTTTGTCGCCCCTCTTGTTGGTCCGCGTTGCGCCAAAGTACAGCGCCTGCAGCTTGTCCACGCCCATGTCAGTGGCAATCTGCATAAAGATGCGCGCGGCCGACTCGCAGTTCATCGGCGTTCCCGGTGCCGGCGGCAGCGTTTCAATGCCCACCCGACCGCGTTCCTTCGCGTAGGAATAGCGGCTGGTCTGCAAAAGCTCCAGCAGCCGGTTCAATTTGTCTTTTCTCTCAGCCTGGGTCAATGACATGGTTTCCTCCTCCGGTGTTTCGTGGCGGTTTTCGGCATATCCGTCTGCGGGGGAAGCCGCCCTAGTTCCTCAACGGTTTGCCGGTCTTCAGTGTGTGTGCAATTCGCTCCTGGGTCTTGCGCTCCCCGCACAGCGACAGGAATGCCTCCCGCTCAAGGTCCAGCAGATACGTCTCCGTCACCAGCGTACCTGCGGTTAGCCGGCCTCCAGAAAGCACATATGCCGCCTTGCCGGCCACTTTCTGGTCATGTTCGCTGGCAAACCCCGCCTGACCCATCAGATAAATGCCGGCCTCCAGCGTAGCCAGCGCCGCCGTTCCGCCAGCGGGAATCTCCCGTCGCTCCACCGGTGCCACGTAGCCCTGCCCGGAAAGCAGCAGCGCCTGGGCCTTGGCGTCCAGCAGTTGCCGGCTGCGATTCAGCGAAATCCGGTCCCGCCCGTGCAGCAGACCAAGTCCGCGCGCCTCGGAAGCCGAGGTCGAAACCTTGGCCATCGCAATCGTCTCCAGCGCCCGCTTCAGCCCCGTCGCGTACTCACTGCCCTGGGCAAACTTCGCCGGCGGGTCGCGCGGTTCCGGCGGAGCCAGCGCCGCCGCGGTATCCACCGCACGCAGCACCAGTTCCTTTGTTCCCCCGCCGCCGGGAATCAGGCCCACGCCCGCTTCCACCAGCCCCATGTAGGTCTCCGCGTGCAGTTGCCGCGCCGCAGCGTGCAGGCTTATCTCCGTTCCGCCACCCAGACACAGCGCATAGGGCGCAGCCACCACCGGCCGCGGACAATACTTGATCGCCTGCGTCATCTGCTGAAATCCCCGGATGGCCATATTCACTTCATCCCAGTCGCCCTCCTGCACGCCCAGCAGCAACTGCATCAGGTTCGCGCCGACTGAGAAATTCTCGCCATCGGAGGCAATCACAAAGCCGTCGAAGTTGCGCACCGCCTCGCTTCCCGGCGCCAGCACCTGCGAAATCATCGCCACCACATCGCCGCCAATCGCCGCCTTTACACTGTGCAGCTCGATGCAGCCAATCCCATCGCCCAGGTCCACCAGCGAAGCCCCGGCATTCCGTCGCACCACGCCAGCTCGGCCACCAGCAGCTATGCGGAAGTCCCGCACCCGCGCATGGCCCGCAGTCGGGGTCAGCGCTTCCACCCTGCCCGTAATAGGAGACCAGCAGCCACCCTCGCCATACCAGCTCGTCCGCCCGGCCGCCAGCATCGCCACCACCCGCGGGCTCACCGGTAGCCCCGCAGCCTGGATGCGCGCCACCGTCTCCGGCACTCCCGCCGCATCCCACATCTGGAACGGACCCAGCTCCCAGTTGAATCCGGCACAAATCGCCCGGTCAATCGCCGGAACATCGTCGGCCACTTCGCCCACACGCTCTGCCGCATAATTCCACAGATTCGCCAGCAGCGGCAGCAGGTACGCAGCGGCCTTGTCCCTGGCCGAATCAGCCGCCAGCAGCGCCCGCAGCCGTTCCCCCACCGTTCCCAGATTTTTCACCGTATCCAGCGCCGCAATCTTCGCCTTGGCCAGCGGGCGGTATTCCAGTGACACGGTATCCAGCGCCAGCCGCACCTCGGCGCCGGTCTCGTCCTTGCTCTTTTTGTAGAAGCCCTGTTTCGTCTTGTCGCCCAGCCAGCGCCGCTTCACAAGTTCCGCAATCAGCCCGGTCACCGCCGCATCCGAAGCCCCATCGGCAAAGTTGCCGGCTACATGCGCCAGCACATCAATGCCCACCATATCCGCCAGCCGGAAGGTCCCCGTCCGTGGCCAGCCCAGCGCACTTCCCGTCAGCGCGTCCACTTCCTCCACCGCAAGTTTCTGCTGCTGCATCAGTCCCACAGCGGCAAACATGTTGGCAACACCGATGCGGTTGGCAATAAAGTTCGGCGTGTCGTGCGCCAGCACCACCTCTTTACCGAGAATCCTGTCGCCAAAGGCGCAAAAAGCCGCCAGCACCGCCCGGTCCGTTTCCGGCGTCGGAATCACTTCCAGCAGCCGCATGTAGCGCGGCGGATTGAAGAAATGCGTCCCAAACCAGCGCTTCCGCAGCTCCGCGCTCATGGCCTCGCCCAGGCTCTCGGCAATCCGCGCAATGGGCAGGCCCGAGGTGTTCGTCGTGAGGATGGCATTCGGCCCCAGGTGCGGTGTCACCCGCGACAGCAGTGCCTGCTTCACCGCCAGGTCTTCGGTCACGGCCTCAATTACCCAATCGCAAGTGGAGAGCTTGGGCAGGTCGGCGTCGAAGTTGCCCGGCGTCACCAGCTTGGCCGCTGCCGCCTCAAAAAATGCTGCCGGCTTGGCCTTCGCCAGTGCTTCCAACGCACCCACCGCCAGCTTGTTCGGATTCCCCGGCTCCCCTGGCAGCACCATATCCAGCAGAAGCGTGGGAATTCCCGCGTTGGCCAGGTGCGCTGCTATGCGCGATCCCATGGTGCCCGCGCCCAGCACTGCGGCACGGCGAATCAGGATAGGACGTGGATTCGGTGCGGAGATATCCGCAAGAGGAGGGGCGGCTTGGGTGGCCATACGATCTCCGGCTCTGGCTGGGCACGGCATTGCGCCGTACTCGCAGGCGAAGTCGAGCATACGGCGGCATACTCCCGAGGGTCAAGGTGAGCCCGCTTGCCCCCCCAGCCTCGCACCAAAATTGACGGCCCGCCATCCCAAGCCCAAGAATCAGAGAGGACGCATCGGCCCAACCCGGCCGCGCGCCACAAGTTCAGAGGAGATCCAAGTGAGTCTGGCAATCGTCATCATGGCAGCGGGCAAAGGAACGCGGCTCAAATCGCGCCGCCCCAAGGTATTGCATGCAATCGGGGGCAAGCCCCTGCTGAGTCACGTCATTGCCGCAGCCGCGCAGGTCGTTCCGTCCTCCGACATCTTCGTCATCGTCGGACACCAGGCAGAGATGGTTCGCGCCGCAGTTGCCTCCTCTGGCGTCCAATTCGTCGATCAACCCCAGCAGAACGGCACCGGCCACGCCATCCAGTGCGCGCGCAAGGCCATCGCCGGCTATGACGACTTCCTGGTTCTCTCCGGCGATGCCCCGCTCATCCGGCCAGAAACCATCCGCCTCGTCCGTGACTTCCACCAGCAGCAGGCCGCCGCCATGACCCTGCTCAGCGCCATCCCCGAGCACTCCTACGGCTACGGGCGCGTCCTCCGCAAAGCGCCCGATTCCCCTGAAGTCGCCGCCATCGTCGAGCAGAAATCCGCTACCCCTGAGCAGCAGGCCATCCGTGAAATCAACTCCGGCATGTACGCCTTCCGTTCCCAGGCCGTCCTGCCCCGCCTCGATGAGCTCAAGACCGAGAACCCCCACGCCGAGTACTACCTGACGGATATGGCCGCAATCCTCAACCGTGCCGGCGAGCGCGTCGTCGCCGTGCCCGCGCCCGATGCCAACGAAATTCTCGGCGCAAACACCATCGCCGAGCTGGTCGCGCTCGACTCCGAACTGCGCCGCAAAACCGCACACCGGCTCATGGCCCAGGGCGTCACCATCTTCCAGCCGGAAACCTCAGTCATCGACGCCGAGGCCGAAATCGGCCCCGACACCGTGCTCGAGCCCGGCGTGCAAATCCTCGGCAAATGCCGCATCGGCTCCGATTGCCTCATCCGCACGGGCTCCATTCTCGAGTCCGCCACCCTCGCCGACAACGTCCTCGTTCGCCCCTACTGCTTCATCGCCGATGCCACAATTCAATCCGGCGCAAAAATCGGCCCCTTCGCCCACATCCGGCCTGGCACCGTTGTCGGAGAAGATGCCCACGTCGGCAACTTCGTCGAAATCAAGAATGTGACTCTGGGCAAAGGCGCAAAGGCCAACCACCTCACCTACCTGGGCGATGGCGAAGTGGGCGCGGGCAGCAACATCGGCGCAGGCGTCATCACATGTAATTATGATGGCGTCAACAAACACCGCACCACCATCGGCGCCGGCGTCTTTGTCGGCAGCGACTCCACTCTCGTCGCTCCCATCACCATCGGCGACGGCGCATACATCGGCGCAGGCTCCTGCATCACCCAATCCCTCCCCGCCGACTCGCTCGGCGTCGCCCGCGCCCGGCAAATCGTCCGCGAGGGATGGGCCGTGGGCAAGCGCGCGCGGTTACAGGAGCTGAAGCAGAAGAAATAGGCCATTTCTGCGCATGGAACAGAAAATGTTTTCATTGCGTATAGAGGAATGAAACCGGCGCAATTTCGCAAAGTCCCTGCCAATCTCTGCGAATGGCGCTCCAGGGGGTACGAAACCCAATACGTACCTCCTGTGTCACGTAACCAATTGCAAGAAAACTGTTGCGGCATCCGAGGGGTGAGCCGTAATGTCATGGTTATCCGGGCCGCAAAAAGCCGGATGATTCAGTGAAAGCTACCTGCGAGGACTCCGCTGATCCTCAAAGGAATAACGGTACAATCCAGCCATGAACCACTTGTAAACCTGGGAGTTGCCATGGGGTCTGTCGTACGAATTCTGGTTGTCGATGACGAGCCCCACATACGCACAATGCTCGGAACCACGCTCTCCCGCCAGGGTTACGAGCCGGTTCTCGCATCCAGCAGGACTGAAGCCACTGAGCTCCTCGACCGCCAGGATTTCGACCTCGTCCTCTCTGACATTGTTCTGCGCGACGGCACTGGCATAAGCCTCCTCGACCGTGTCCGCATCCATCATCCTGAGGTGCCCGTGGTCATGGTCACCGCCATTCAGGATGTTTCCGTGGCCATTACTGCCATGCGCAAAGGCGCCCACGACTACCTGATCAAGCCCTTTGAGCGCGACGCGCTGCTCACTACTGTGCGCAGTGCCCTGGACTACCGCCGCACCCTGCTCGACAACGCGGTCTACAAGCAGAATCTGGAAGACGTCGTAAAAGCCCGCACAGAACTGCTCCACAGCGCCATGCAGGACCTCGAACGCTCCTACGACATCACGCTCGAAGCCCTCGGCGATGCGCTCGATCTGAAAGACTCCGAAACCGAAGGCCACTCCAAGCGAGTGACGGCTTACACCATTGCGCTGGCACGGTTCATGGGCCTCAGCTCAGAGCAGGTCAAAATCATCGCCCGCGGCGCATTCCTCCACGACATCGGCAAAATGGCCATCCCCGACGTGATTCTGCGCAAACCTGCAAAGCTCACTGCCGCCGAGCAGCAAATCATGCGCGAGCACTGCGAGCGGGGTTACAACATCGTCCGCAAGATTCCCTTCCTGGCCGAAGCCGCCGACATCGTCTTCTCCCATCAGGAGTTCTACAACGGCACCGGATACCCGCGCGGAATTCGCGGCGAAGAGATTCCCCTCGGAGCACGCATCTTCGCCCTGGCCGACACGCTGGATGCAATCACCAGCGACCGCCCCTATCGCGAAGCGCGCACCTTTGACATCGCACGGCAGGAGATCCTGCGCTGTTCCGGCACACAATTCGACCCCACCGTGGTCGAGGTCTTCATCAAGATTCCGAACGAACTTTGGATCGAGTTGCGCTCAGAGTTGAACCGCACCAACTCCACCATCTCCGCGCTCGATGGCCCGGCCGATTAGCTCCTGGTTGCCCCGCTCCACCTGATAAAGAAACGGCGCGCCCTTCTCCACAGCGACCGCCCGGACCACCTGCAGAAATGCCGTCGCGGCGTAGCTCAGCTTGGCATTTCGACGGTGCACCAGCCGCAGCACGCGGCGAAACTCAATCTCATCCACCGGAATCGCCACCAATTCCCCCGTTTCCAGCTCCCGCTCCACCGTCAGCCGCGGCACCAGCGCCACTCCATTGCCCATGGCCACAAACCGCTTGATCGCCTCAATCGACGGCAGCTCCACCCGCATATTCAACGGAGTCCGGTGCCGCTCAAAGGTCTCAATCACCTTGCGCCGCTGCGGCGACGGCACATTGTGCGCCACAAACAGCTCATTGCCCAGGTCGGCAATCGACACCCGCGCCTCCCGCGCCAGCGCGTGTCGCGGATTCACCACAAACGCCAGCGTATCCCCATAAACCGCAATCGACCGGTACTGCTCCGGATCCGGACGGAAGCTCATCACCCCCAGCTCCGCCACCCGCAGGTTCAGCTCCTCCGGAATCCGGCTGGCCAGCGACCGGTGTACCAGCATGTCTATCTTCGGATGCTGCCGCCGAAACTCGTCCATCACCGGCAGCAGATACAGGCAGGTATATTCGTTGGCCGCCAGCAGCAGCCGCCCCCGCTCCAGCGACCGCAACTCGTCCATCGCGCTCGTGGCCTCGCGCCGCATCGCCAGCAGCCGCTGCGCATACTCCCGCAGCAACTCCCCGGCCGCAGTCAGTTGCCCATCCCGCGCCGAACGATCAAACAGCACCTCATCCAGTTGCTCTTCCAGCTTGCGAATCACCATGCTCACCGCCGGCTGCGTCCGGTGCAGCCGCACCGCCGCCCGCGAAAAGCTCCGCTCCTCCGCCACCGCCAGAAAGGTCTCCAGTTGCGTCAGTTCCATCAATCCCAGTCTCCGATTGCCCACTTCAAATATAAGCGATTCTTATACAGAACCAAAAAAGAATAACTTTGCGTTATACGGGCCCAATCGGCGACACTACCAGTGGCGAAGTAGTCTTCCCCACACACAGGTGCATGCATGACCAACCCAGCAAATCGTCTCGTTTTCTTCGACACCACCCTCCGCGACGGCGAGCAGTCGCCCGGCTGCAGCATGACCACCCAGGAAAAGCTCTCCATGGCCCACGCCCTGGAAGACCTCGGCGTTGACATCATTGAAGCCGGCTTTGCCATGGCCTCCGAGGGCGATTTTGCCGCCATCGCCACCATCACCCAGGCCATCCGCACCCCGCGCATCACCTCGCTGGCCCGCGCCAAGCGCGAAGACATTGAGATGGCCGCCCGCGCTCTCGAACACGCCGACCGCGCCCGCATCCACGTCTTCCTCGCCTCCAGCGACCTCCATCTCGAGTACAAGCTCAAGATGAGCCGCGAGCAGGCCCTCATCCAGACCGGCGAAAGCGTTCGCCAGGCCCGGGCCCTCGTTGACGACATCGAGTTCTCCCCGGAAGACGCCACCCGCGCCGACCGCGACTTCCTTGTCGAAATGGTCCGCATCGCCGTTGAAGCCGGTGCCACCACCATCAACATGCCCGACACCGTCGGCTACTCCACACCGGAAGAGTACGGCAAGATGTTCCGCGAGGTCCGCCAGCGCATCCCGGCCATCGACCAGCAGGGCGTCATCCTCTCCTCGCACTGCCACGACGACCTCGGCCTCGCCGTCGCCAACTCCCTCTCCGCCGTGCAGAATGGCGCACGCCAGGTCGAGTGCACCATCAACGGCGTCGGCGAGCGTGCCGGCAATGCGGCTCTTGAAGAAATCGCCGCGGCCCTCTTCGTCCGCGCAGACTACTACGGCATCTCCACCGGCATCAAGCTCGACAAGCTCAACCCCACCAGCCAGACTCTCGCCCAGCTCATCACCTTCGGCCCCTCGCCCAACAAGGCGATTGTCGGCGCAAACGCCTTCGCGCACGAGTCCGGCATCCACCAGCACGGCATGTTGGCCAACCCCCTATGCTACGAAATCATGACCCCAGAGTCGGTCGGCGCCAGCAAGACAAATCTCGTCCTCGGCAAGCACTCCGGCCGCGCCGCGCTTCGCCATCGCATTGAGCAGCTCGGCTACACGCTCGACCGCGAAGAGCTCCAGCACACCTACTACCGCTTTGTGGCTCTCGCCGATCGCAAAAAGAACATCTACGACCAGGACCTCATCGGCCTCCTGCCCCAGCAGATTCGCGACCGCAAAGCCGCCACCTACATCGACTAAGCAACCCGGAACCACACCTCTAATTTCACCTTAAGGAACGAGATGAACCTCAATCTTCTAGTTGTCGCCGGCGATGGAATCGGGCCGGAAGTTACCGCAGAAGCGGTTGCCGTACTCAACCAGGTTGCCGCTTCCGGTGGCCACACCATCACCATTACGGAAAAGCGCATCGGCGGCATCGCCATTGATACCGACGGCACTCCCCTGCCCCAGGACACCCTCGACGCCGCGCTCGCCTCCGACGCTGTTCTCCTCGGCGCAGTCGGCGGCAACAAGTGGAACGCCCTCTCGCCCGACACCCGCCCGGAAGCCGGCCTGCTCAAGATTCGCGCCGCTCTCGGCGGTTTCGCCAACCTGCGCCCCGCCTTCGCCATCAAGGAGCTGGCCGTCAACAGCCCACTCCGCACCGAAGTCACCGAAGGCGCAGACATCCTCTTCGTCCGCGAACTCCTCGGCGGCCTCTACTTCGGCCAGCCCCGCGAGTGGGACAAGGCCAAGGGCGAAGCCTGGAACACCATGCGCTACACCAAAGACGAAATCGTCCGCGTCGCCCGCATCGCCTTCCAGCTTGCCCAGAAGCGCTCCAAAAAGCTCACCTCCGTCGACAAGGCCAACGTCCTCGAAGTCTCCCAGCTCTGGCGCGCCACCGTCACTGAGGTTGCCGCCGAATTCCCCGACGTCACCCTCGAGCATCAGCTCGTCGACTCCATGGCCATGCTCCTCATGACCAGCCCGCGCAACTACGACGTCGTGCTCACCGAAAACCTCTTTGGTGACATCCTCTCCGACGAGTCCGCCGTCATCACCGGCTCGCTCGGCATGTTGCCCTCCGCCACCATCGGCGGCAAGGTCAACCTCTACGAGCCCATCCACGGCTCCGCGCCCGACATTGCCGGCAAAAAGCTAGCCAACCCCCTCGGCGCCATCATGACCGGCGCGCTGGTCCTGCGCCACTCCGCCGGCCTCGAAAAGGAAGCCGTCCTCATTGAAACCGCCGTCCGCAAGGTCCTCGAAGCCGGCTACCGCACCGCCGATCTGGCCCGCGGCAACACCACCGACTTCAAGGTCCTCAACACCACCGAAATGGGCGACAAGGTCCGCGAAACCATCGCCTCGCTTTTGAGCTAGTCTTTAGCTCCGCTAACTCCGCTAGCCCCGCTAGCTCCGCTAAAAGGAAACCCATGAGCACCGCACCCAAAACACTCTTCGAAAAGGTATGGTCGCAGCACGTGGTGGTAGAGCCCAAGGGCGAACCCACGCTGATCTACATCGACCTCCAGCTCCTCCACGAGGTCACTTCGCCGCAGGCTTTTGAAGGTCTGCGCCTCTCGGGCCGCACCGTTCGCCGGCCTGATCGCTGCATCGCCACCATCGACCACAACGTGCCCACCTCGCTCGCCGAACGCTTCAACATCGTTGACCAGATCGCCGCCAAGCAGATCTCCACCCTGCGCCAGAACTGCCAGGAGTTCGGCATCCAGCTCTTCGACATCGGCAGCCGCGAGCAGGGCATCGTCCACGTCATCGGGCCGGAAATGGGCATCACCAAGCCCGGCATGACCATCGTCTGCGGCGACTCCCACACCTCCACCCACGGCGCATTCGGCGCCCTCGCTTTCGGCATCGGCACCAGCGAAGTGGAGCATGTCCTCGCCACCCAAACCCTGCCCCAGGGCACGCCCAAAACCTTCCGCATCTCGGTCGAAGGCGACCTGCCCGTCGGCGTCACCGCCAAGGACATCGTCCTCGCCATCATCGGCACCATCGGTACCGACGGCGCAACCGGCTGCGTTATCGAGTTCGCCGGCTCGGCCATCCGCGCCCTCTCCATGGAAGGCCGCATGACCGTCTGCAACATGAGCATCGAGGCCGGCGCACGCGCCGGCATGATCGCCCCTGACGAAACCACCTTCGCCTACCTCAAGGGCCGCCGCTACTCGCCCCAGGGTGCCGAGTGGGATGCAGCCGTGGCCGAGTGGCGCAAGCTCCCCTCCGACCCCGGCGCAAAGTTCGACCGCGAACTCGTCATCGATGCCACCACGCTCGCGCCCTACGTCAGTTGGGGCACCAGCCCCGGCATGGTCGCGCCCATCACCGCCTCCGTGCCCGACCCCGCCGCCACCACCGACGAGACTGACCGCAAGGCCTTCTCGCGCGCCCTCGAATACATGGACCTCAAGGCCGGCACGCCGCTTGAGGCCGTCAACATCGACCGCGTCTTCATCGGCTCCTGCACCAACTCCCGCATTGAGGACCTGCGCGCCGCCGCCAAAATCGCCAAAGGCCACAAGGTCAGCACCCACGTCAGCGCCATGGTCGTCCCCGGCTCCCAGGCCGTCAAGGACCAGGCCGAAGCCGAGGGCCTCGACAAAATCTTCATCGCTGCCGGCTTTGACTGGCGCGAGCCCGGCTGCTCCATGTGCCTGGCCATGAACCCCGATATCCTCCAGCCCGGCGAACGCTGCGCTTCCACCTCAAACCGCAACTTCGAGGGCCGTCAGGGCCGCGGTGGTCGCACCCACCTCGTCTCCCCGGAAATGGCCGCCGCTGCCGCCATCGCCGGTCACTTTGTCGACGTCCGCAACTGGACGAAATCGGAGGTCAACTAATGGAACCGTTCCGCACACTCACCTCAATCGCCGTTCCGCTCGACCGCGCCAACGTCGACACCGACCAGATCATCCCCAAGCAGTTCCTCAAGCGCATTGAGCGTTCCGGCTATGGCGAGTTCCTCTTCTACGACTGGCGTCGTATTCAGGAAGGCCCCAACGCCGGCCAGCCTGACACCAGCTTCTCGCTCAACGCGCCCCGCTACGCCGGCGGCAAAATCCTCATCGCTGCCCGCAACTTCGGCTGCGGCTCCAGCCGCGAGCACGCCGCCTGGGCACTCTCCGACTTCGGCTTCCGCGCCGTAATTGCGCCCACCTTTGCTGACATCTTCTTTTCCAACGCCGGCAAAAACGGCATCGTCCTCATCCGCCTCTCAGAAGAAGATGTGGCCCTGCTGCTCGACCGCGCCCAGCAGCAGGAAGGCTATCAACTCACCGTCTCGCTCGAGGACCAGAAAGTCACTGACAATCAGGGCTTTGAAGCCGGCTTTGACATCGACCCCTTCCGCAAGTACTGCCTTGTCGAAGGCCTGGACGACATCGGCCTCACCCTGCGCCACGCTGCCGCTCTCGACACCTTTGAAAAGCAGCACGACCACGCCAACTGGCTCAAGCCGAAATACAGCTAAACGCACAGGCGGGCGCAACCAACCTTGGCCCGCCGACTTTCTAACTCCGCTAGCTCCGGTAACCCCGCTAGCTCCGCTCCAAAGGACTTTATGACTATCGAAGGCAAGCGCCAAAGCATCCCGTTGACCGAAGGCCCCAACCGCGCCGCAGCTCGCTCCTACCTGCGCGGCGTCGGTTACTCCAAGGAAGACCTGCACAAGCCCATCATCGGCATCGCCAACACCTGGACTGAAATCGGCACCTGCAACGTGCACCTGCGCGACGTCGCCGAGGCCCTCAAGGAAGGCATTCGCGAAGCCGGCGGCACTCCCATGGAGTTCAACACCATCACCATCTCCGACGGCATCACCATGGGCACCCAGGGCATGAAGGCCTCGCTGGTCTCCCGTGAAGTCATCGCCGACTCCATCGAGCTCGTCGCCCGCGGCAACCTCTTTGACGGCCTGGTCGGCATCGGCGGCTGCGACAAGAACATGCCCGGCATCATCATGGCGCTGGCCCGCCTCAACATCCCCGGCATGATGATCTACGGCGGCTCCATCGCCCCCGGCAAGCTCAACGGTGTAGACATTACGATTCAGAACGTCTTCGAGGCCATCGGCTCCCACGCCCGCGGCACCCTCGACGATGCCGGCCTTGAGGCCGTCGAAGCCGCGGCCTGTCCCGGCGCCGGTGCCTGCGGCGGCCAGTTCACCGCCAACACCATGGCCATGGGCGCTGAAATCCTCGGCATCGCTCCCATCCAGCTCTCCGGCGTCCCCGCAACAGCAGGTGACAAGCACTCCGCCACCCGCGAAGCTGGCCGCATCCTGATGAACGCCGTCCGCAAGAACATTCGCCCCTCCGACATCATCACCCGCACCTCCATTGAGAACGCCATCGCCGCCGTCGCGGCCTCCGGCGGCTCCACCAACGCCGTCCTCCACTTCCTCGCCATCGCCCGCGAAATGGGCATTCCCCTCCACATCGACGACTTCGACCGCATCAGCGACAAGACGCCCTTCATCTGCGACCTCACCCCGGCCGGCAAGTACGTTGCCAAGGACTACCAGGCCGCCGGCGGCTCCCGCCTCCTCGCCCAGCGCCTCATCGAGCGTGGCTACGCACAAGGCTCCACCCTCACCATCAGCGGACGTACCCTCGCCGAAGAGGCCGCAGATGCCGTCGAAACTCCCGGCCAGGTCGTCATCGGCAGCTTTGACAAGCCGCTCAAGGCCCACGGTGGCCTCGTCATCCTCAAAGGCAACCTCGCCCCCGAAGGCAGCGTGATGAAGATTGCCGCCGCCAACAAGGTTGACCATCGCGGCCCCGCCCGCGTCTTCGAGTCGGAAGATGAGTGCTTTGAAGCCGTGCAGGCCCAGCGGATCAACCCCGGCGACGTGCTCGTCATCCGCTACGAAGGCCCCAAGGGCGGCCCCGGCATGCGCGAGATGCTCCAGGTCACCGCCGCCATCAGCTCCAACGCCGAGCTCAGCTCCACCGTCGCCCTCATGACCGATGGCCGCTTCTCCGGCGCGACCCGCGGCTTTACCGCCGGACACGTCGCCCCCGAAGCCTTCGTCGGCGGACCCATCGGCCTCGTCAAGGAAGGCGACATCATCCACTTCGACATTCCCAATCGCACCATCACGCTGGAAGTCCCGGAAGAGGAACTCGCCGCCCGCAAGGCCGCCTGGTCCGCTCCCGAACCTCGCTACAAATCCGGCGTATTCGCCAAGTATGTAGCCCGGGTCACCTCAGCCTCTGAAGGCGCAACAACGATGTAGCCACCCCCGCGAGGGTATCCCCGGTCTCCGCGTGGATGGCCGGGGAGCAACAAATCAAGGTTTTTCAGCAGTCATAAAACCGGAAGGAGATCTTCCATCATGTCGACCAACGAATCGAATGCTCACCTCACCACCCCTACCCGCCTCACCGGTGCCGAGATCGTCTGGGCAACCCTGGTAGGCGAGGGCGTCACCGATGTCTTCGGCTACCCCGGCGGAGCCATCTTGCCGGTCTACGACGCCCTGCGCAAGTTCCCCATCCACCATGTCCTTGTGCGCCATGAACAGGGCGCATCCCACATGGCAGACGGATACGCGCGCGCCAGTGGCAAGGTGGGGGTTGCCATCGCCACCAGCGGCCCCGGTGCGACCAACCTGGTCACCGGCATCGCCACGGCCATGCTCGATTCCATCCCCATGGTCTGCATCACCGGCAACGTCTCCAGCAAAGTGCTCGGGACCGATGCCTTCCAGGAAGTCGACATCACCGGCATCACCCTGCCCATCACCAAGCACAACTTCATGATCAACCGGCCTGAGGACATCGCCCCGGCCATCCGCTACGCCTTCCAAATCGCCAAATCCGGCCGCCCCGGCCCCGTGCTGGTCGATATCACCAAGGACGCGCAGCAGGCCACGGCCATCTTCGACTTTGCCGCCGCCAAGCCCGCGCCCTACAAGCCGCACCCCATGCTCCACTGCACCTCCGAGCATCTGGCAGCCGCCGCCGACCTCATCCGCAACGCCAAGCGCCCCATTATCCTCGCCGGCCACGGCATCATGCGCGCCAATGCCATGGAGCAGGTCCGCACCCTGGCCGAGCGCATGCAGATTCCCGTCGGCACCACCCTGCTCGGCATCGGCAGCTTCCCCGCCTCTCACCCGCTGAACATGGGCATGATGGGCATGCACGGCGAAAGCTGGGTCAACAACGCAATCCAGGAAGCAGATCTGCTCATCGCCTGCGGCATGCGCTTTGACGACCGCGTCATCGGCACCCCGGCCACCTACGCGCCCAACGCCAAAAAGATCCACATCGAAATCGACCCCGCTGAAATCAACAAGAACATCAAGGTAGATGTCGCCCTGGTCGGCGACCTCCATCATGTCCTCGAGCAGCTCCTGCCGCTGCTTCCCGGCCGCGACGGCTCCGCCTGGATCAACGCGATTAACTCCTCCAAGGGCACCGCAGCCGTCCGCGACATCCGCAACCTGCCCGACAGCGGCCATCTCTACGCCGCCCACGTCATGCACGACCTCTGGCGCATCACCGGCGGCAACGCCGTCGTCTGCACCGACGTCGGCCAGCACCAGATGTGGGAGGCACAGTACTACCGCCACGACCAGCCCCGCACCCTCATCACCTCCGGCGGCCTTGGGACGATGGGCTTTGCTTTGCCCGCCGCCATCGGCGCCAAAATCGCCTGCCCCGAGAAGGAAGTCTGGGTAATCGCTGGCGACGGCGGCTTCCAGATGACCGCCTCCGAGCTCGCCACCATCGTCCAGGAAAAGATCAAGATCAACATCGCCGTCATCAACAACGGCTACCTGGGCATGGTGCGCCAGTGGCAGGAGTTCTTCTACGAGCGCAACTACCAGTCCACCCCGCTCGTCTCGCCGGACTTCGTCAAGCTCGCCGACGCCCACGGCATCCCCGGCATCGCCGTCCGCGACCGCGGCGACCTCGAAGCCGCCGTTGATGAAGCCCGCGGCGTCGAAGGCGCATTCCTCATCAACTTCCTCGTCGAGCAGGAAGACTCCGTCTACCCCATGATCCCCGCCGGCTCGGCCCTCCACGAGATGATCCGCCGACCCAGCCACAACCCCCTGATCGAAAAACCGGAAGACGAGTAGAAAGAAATCAGCAGTCAGAGATCAGAGATCAGTAACGGCACCTGGCTTTAAGTCCTTGTCGCCGTCCACAGAGGCAAACATGGCGCAGTCATTTCGAGATTTGATCATTTGGCAGAAATCGATGCAACTGACTGTAACGATTTATCAACTCACGCAGGGGTTTCCCCGCGAAGAACTTTACGGACTCAGCAGTCAACTCCGGCGGGCCGCAGTATCCATGCCCAGCAATATTGCAGAAGGACACGGACGGCTGAACACACGTGAATTCAAACAATTTCTCGGTATCGCACGAGCTTCAGACTTTGAATCGCAGACCCAATTGGAGATTGCGAGGCGGCTGGGAATGGGAGAAATCAAATTGCTCGACCTAGCCGAAAGCCTTTCCCATGAAGTAGGAAAGGTGATTTACGCAATGGTGGAATCTCTCAGGAGCAGCATCCAAAACTGATCTCTGATCTCTGATCTCTGATCTCTGAAAGGCCGTTATGTTGCACACATTTGTAGCGTACGTAGAAGATAAACCGGGCGTACTCACGCGAGTCGCCTCTCTCTTCCGCCGCCTCAACATCAACATCAACTCGCTCACCGTCGGCCGCTCCGAGCGCCCCGGCCTCTCCCGCATGACCATCGTCGCCGACGCCGACGAAAGCGCCGCCAACCGCATGAGGGCCAGCCTGTATAAACTGGAAGTGGTTGTCGAGGTCGATGACATCGGCAAGAGCGCCTCGGTCACCCGCGAACTGGCGCTCATCAAGGTCGCCGCGACCGCCGAAAACCGCAGCAGCGTATTTGAGCTCGCTGAGGTCTTCCGCGCCCGCATCGTCGACCTGACCAGCGAATCGCTGATGATCGAGATCACCGGCGTCGAAAGCAAGATTGAAGGGCTCATTCAGGTGTTGAATGAGCAGGAAAACCGCGTGCTCGAAGTTTGCCGAAGCGGGAAAATGACCATGCGCCGCGGCCAGCACACCAGCCGTGTCCTGCGCGCGCTGGGTGCCGTGGACGGAGCCTCCGCTCAGTCCGCCAACCTTCTGCCCGAGGCTTACGGAGAACCCGAAGCCACCGAGCCGGAGTAATCAATTTCCGGGCAGCCCGGATTCTGACACAAAACCTGTCAGCCTCCAACCGCCCAAGAAGCTCATCCCCGGTCGCCGGGGAGTGAAACCAATCTGAACCGAGAAGGAAAACGAGAGAACACCATGGCAAAGACCTACTACGACCACGCCGCTGACCTGGCACTGATTCAGTCCAAGAAAGTGGCCGTCATCGGCTACGGCTCCCAGGGCCACGCCCACTCCCTCAACCTCAAGGACTCCGGCGTCAACGTCCGCATCGGCCTTGCTCCCGGCTCCAAGTCCATCGCCAAGGCACAGAAGGCCGGCCTCGAAGTGGGCACGGTCGCCGACGTCACCAAGTGGGCCGACGTCGTCATGATCCTCGTCCCCGACCAGACCCAGGCCAAGCTCTACGCCGAAGAAATCGCCCCCAACCTCTCCGACGGCAAGCTGCTGCTCTTCGCCCACGGCTTCAACATCCGCTACGGCTGCATCGTTCCCGCACCGGGCATTGACGTGGCCATGGCCGCCCCCAAGGCTCCCGGCCATCGCGTCCGCGAAGTCTTCACCGAAGGCGGCGGCGTCCCGGGCCTCATCGCCGTCCACCAGGATGCCACCGGCACCGCCCACGCCCTCACCCTCAGCTACCTCAAGGGCATCGGCTGCACCCGTGCAGGCGTTCTGGAAACCACCTTCACCGAAGAGACTGAAACCGACCTCTTCGGCGAGCAGGCTGTCCTCTGCGGTGGCGTTGCCCACCTCATCAAGGCCGGTTTTGAGACCCTCACAGAGGCTGGGTACCAGCCCGAGTCCGCCTACTTTGAAGTCCTCCACGAGCTCAAGCTCATCGTTGACCTCATCTACCGCGGCGGCCTCGCCTACATGCGCTACTCCATCTCGGATACCGCCGAATGGGGCGACTACGTCTCCGGCCCCCGCGTCATCAACGACGAAAGCAAGAAGGCTATGAAGGGCATCCTCCAAGACATCCAGGATGGAACCTTCGCCAAGCGCTTCCTCGCCGACCAGGCCAACGGCCGCAAGGAGTTCCAGGCCTTCCGCGACGCCGAAGCCGTCCACCCCATCGAGATTGTCGGCAAGCAGCTCCGCGCCGCCATGCCCTTCCTCGATCCCGTCACCGTCGAAGAAGTCGCCAAGAACCGGTAATCACAACTCAATCCCAACAGACGCCCGGTAGCCCTCAGCTGCCGGGCTTTCGCTTTGCCGTTGCTCCTCTCCTCCCCCCCATCACGGGAATTTCCTTCCTACTTCGAATCGGGGTATCATCGTCATCATGGCGACCATCCACATTTCGGAGGCTGATGCGGCCCGCGATTTCCCTGGGCTGATGGCCAAGGTGCGCAACGGTCACGAGGTCGTCATTGAAAATGGCTCATCCTCGCGCGCCATTCTCCGGACAGAGTTTTCCGCACCGCGCACCCTCTCCCAGTGCATCGAACTCGCCCGCCAACATGAGCTTGCGACCGGAGAGACACCCGTTCTGGACGCTGATTTCGCCCAAGATGTTGCCGAAATCGTACGCAACCGGAAGCCGTGGACGCCGCCCGCATGGGACCAATCCTGGATTCAAATATCCTGATTGCCGCTGAACGCCACGGGCATACGGTTCGACAAATCCTGGAACAGATGCGCGCGCTCCACGGGGATGTCGCAGTTGGCATTTCCGTGGTGAGCGTCGCTGAGATAACGCACGGTGCGTACAGAACCAAGGATGAGTCGTTGCAGCAGCGACGGCTCGCATTCGTCGATCGCCTCTGTTCCGATATGCCGGTTTGTCCAATCACGCTGGATGTAGCGCGGCTCATTGGTCGCATCGAAGGTCAGCAAGCCGCGCTCGGATATACGCTGGCCTTCGAAGATTTGGCCATCGGCGTCACGGCATTGCATCTTGGCTACGAAGTCGTCACACACAACGAGAAGCACTTCAAGCTAATTCCCGGCCTCATTGTCCATGGGTGAGGGTCATGGACTCCCCTCACAAACTTCGCTCGAATCTCCGCAAACACTTCCTCTGCCGGAACGCTTGGTCGCGGGTGAGCGATAGGTGCCTCCGCCAATTCCACCAGCAGCATATCTCTTTCCGAATCATCCAATTCCAGAGTCCGCAGCGTCGGCTTCAGAATCGGCACCTTCGCAGTCTTCGCCGCACTCCAATCCACATACTCCGTCGAGTCCGCCCCCGCCCTGGACGATGACTAGAACTCAAACTCCTCAGCTTCACTCTTCAACTCAGGTATCTTTCGCTCCACGGGGTCATCCCGCACTGCAACCACCTCCTCACCCGCTCCCCCTCTGCGAAATCATCAATCCGGACCGACCAGAATAATTCTCGCCCAGCCTTGACTTCCCCCGCCATTCAGCCTACGCTGAACCCCTTCCCCAAACTGAGCCCCATTCACCCGGCTGGGAAGGAAAGACCATGGGTTTCACCCTCTACAAGGACCAGTCCAAAGCCTCCTGGCTGGTCGATATCGATGGCATTAAACAGTTGGTTCGCTCTTATGTGAGGTCGCACGCCGTCCTCCGCCGCTCCTCCCTCAAATACGACACCCAAAACTTTGGCCCATGGGGCCGCGGCTTCCCCGTCACCATTTACACCATCCAAACCGACTACGACGGTCTCGGAGCCGAAGTCGATACGCTCTCTCGGAACTTCCTGAAACTGCTCATTCCTCAGATGACCCAGGCAGGACTAACTGCATTCAACACTCTGGTTCGATGGCGCAGCGCGACCATTGAGATGAATCAGAAGTTCCGGGATATGCAGACAACGGCGTCCGGGAACAACAACTCATCTTTCGATCAACTCCAGCGAAACCTGGGTACCGCTATCACCATCACCCGAGCCGTGCGCGACATTTCCGCAACAGCGGTCCTTGTCGGCGCAAGTGCCCTCAGTGGCGGAGCCGCAGCGGCTGCAATCGGGGCAGGATCAACCCTGAAAGGCATCGGAAGCTTTGAGGATGACGCCCTCGATGGGAAATCCATGACCACAGCCGCAGCCGACGGTCTCATGGAGGCAGGCACAGACGCGATTGTGGGTGTCATTGGACTGGGAAAGGGCGCGGCAATGGTAGTGATAGGCGCCGCAACGGACGGCACCTCCGAGTACGTTAAAGCAACCATTAGCGGGAAGTCCGTCAAGCAAGCTTTGATTTCTGCGAGTTTGACCACAGGCGTGGATTTGGCTTCTCTTGGGATGGACAAACTCTTCAAAAACAGCGTGCTCTCCAAGCTCAGCTTTCCCATTACCGTCACAAAGGGGAGCAAAGACACTGTCAAAGTTGGGATATTGGGCACTGAGGCCTTACTCTCGGTTGGTGCAGATTGGCTGGGAAATCTCTTGACCTCCAACTCCAACCAGGACTCTGCAGCATGGCACCAATCTGTTGCCATCACTTTTCCAGCCCACGGAGATTCGGACATGCTCTATGTGGAGCAGCACGCAATGTGCCCGGCAAAAAGCTGAAGCCGGGTAGCCTTCGACCTGTCCCGGAATCTCTTCGGGACACGCCTCGACCACCCGGCATTTCTTCTTACCGGCTATCCCCATCGTGGTCCACATCCCCAGCTGCGGCAGCCTTACCCGCCGCGCTGATGCTCACCGTGTCCGGTTGCAGGGTTGCGGACGCAGCCGGCGCCGGCGTCGGTGCCAGCTTGGCCACCTCTGCCGAGGCCTGCGATACGTTCGCGATGCTGATCGGTGAAATACTCATGGGCAATACTCCTTCTGGGCGCCCAGTCTTCGCGATCATTCCTTCGCAACCAGGCCCTGCTCTCTCTGTCGGCCTACAAACTCAAACCAGCAGCCCCGCCCTGCAACAATGACAAAAGATTCACCCCGCCGCCGGGAAACCAAATCCCGCCCGCCTGCGTATACCTCTCAGCAGTCGGCACTTCCCCTGCCCGGCGAAACTCCGGAAATCTACGCCGTCTCATTTGTCTCGACATTCGTCCTTTACACTGGTTCCGTGGCCGCGAGGGGGCCGCACCCATGCCGAATCCTATTCCCGCATCGCTCCTTCCCCACTCGCCCTCCCCGGCACACGAAATCGCTGAGGCGCTTGACCGCATCACGCCTCTCCAGGGCCTGCCGATCGAAGCCCGTCTCTGGCTCGCCGGCCGCGGCATGGAAATACGCGCCCAGGCCGGCTCCATCCTCTTTGAAGAGGGCCAGCCCGCCGAGCAGATGATGCTCATCCTCAAGGGCGAAATCCACGTCCGCCGCAACCGCACCAGCTCCAACGCCCTCTTCATCGGTCGCGCCGGGCAAATGACCGGCCTGCTGCCCTTCTCCCGCATGGTCGGCTACGGCGGCCAGGGCGTTGCCGCACAGGATGTCTGGGCCCTGCTCTTCCACCGGGATATCTTCCCGGAAATCCTCGCCGCCATCCCCAGCTTCGGCCAGCGCGTCGTCTCCACCCTGCTCGACCGCGTTCGCGAGGTCACCCGCATGGAGCAGCAGAGCGAGAAGCTCTCTGCCCTCGGCAAGCTGGCCGCCAACCTTGCCCACGAGCTCAACAACCCCTCCTCGGCCGCCCAGCGCGCTGCAAGCGGCATCCTCACCGAGCTGCGCAGCGCCAACGAGGGCCGCTACCGCCTCGTCGCACTCTGCCTCAGCCCGGAGCAGGTCCTCGCCGCGCAAAGCTGGGAGCGCGATGTCCGCGCCCGCGCCCGCCTGCAGGTTGCCGACTCCTCCAGCCAGGTCACCCTTGCCGCCCGCGAAGATGCCCTGGCCACCTGGATGACCGCGCATGACCTCGCCGATGCCTGGCAAATCGCCCCCGAACTGGCTGAACTCGGCGTGGAAGCCGCTGACCTCGACCCCCTCGCCGACTTCCTCTCGCCCCAGGCCATGCACATCGTGCTGCAGCAGTTTGCCTCGGCCCTGCGCGCGGAAAACTTCGCCCAGGCCATGCTCAACTCCTCCAGCCGTATCTTCAGCCTCATCAGCGCCATCCAGACCTACTCCTACATGGACCGCGCCCCCATCCTCGAAGTCGATATCCCCGCCGGCCTCGACGCCACCGTCCAGATGCTGGGTTCGCGCATCGGCAAGGTCGAAATCCGCCGCAGCTACCAGCCCGATCTGCCCATCATCAGCGCCTATGGCTCGGAGCTGAACCAGGTCTGGACAGCCATCCTGGAAAACGCACTCGATGCCCTCGAAGCCATTCCCGCCGACTCCCGCGCGCCCCAGTTGGAACTCGCCTGCCGCCGCGAAGGCGAAATGCTCCTCGTCGAAATTCGCGACAACGGCCCCGGCATCCCCGCTGAAATCCAGAACCGCATCTTCGAGCCATTCTTCACCACCAAGGCCCCCGGTCAGGGCCTCGGCCTGTCGCTCGACAACGCCATGCGCATCGTCCGCAAACATCGCGGCCACCTCAGCGCCCACGTTGAGCAAGGCTGGACCAGCTTCCGCGTCCGCCTCCCCATTGACCAGCTCCAGGCCTATTAGCCCCGCTTCAGCCCGTCCTCAGCACTCCCCAAACACGCTCGCTTCCATCTGCCGGAAGAGCATGGCCGAGTGATGCCGCACCGCCAGCTCCGCACGCTTTTGCACCAGGGCCATCTGCACCGATGCGTGCAACTGGCCCTGCGCGAATGGCCCCTGCAGCGCAGAGGCGCGCACCGGCGCGGCCTCGGCAGCCTCAGGCCCGTGCCCGGCCACATACACCACCGGCAAATTCACATACCGGGGCAGCCGCCAGTACCGCTCCAGCCCAATTCCATCGTTCGGCAACGCCACTTCCAGCACCACCACATCCGGAAACTCCCGCTCCATCGCAATCAGCGCCTCTTCTCCGCTCATGGCAATCTCCACCTGGCCGTAGCCCCGCTTCAACAGCGCCAATCGCAGTTGCAGCGCAATCACCGGCTCATCCTCCACCACCAGCACCCTGGTTCGGCCCACCGGGGGCGCCAGTTCAGGGATGTCCATTATCAGGCTGGCAGGTATCGGCAACCTGTCCGCCGCTTGCACGCCGGAATAGAGATTCGGGTCCATTTGCTTGTCATCCTCGCGACATGAATTCTGGCGTTGCCGTCCCCCGCCGCTCGCAGCAGGTCCTCACTCCCGCCGTCCCTCGGCAGGCAGCCCGGAAGCGCGCCATGTATCGCAAACCGGATATCGGCAGGCTCACACCGCCCTTTACGTTTCCTAAGCTGCGGCCCATGTGTAAAAAGTCATTAGCCCTCCCTGCACTTGAGCATTTGAAATCTCCCATTCGGCGCTGCCTCCCCGCCGTCCCTGCCCCAAAAACAACACCGGCCCCCTCTTGAGAGGGAGCCGGTACCGTAACGCGTTTGTGTTTTTGACTACTTCTTCTCTGCCGCCACCGGGTCGCCAGACTTGTCACGCAACTCCAGCGGACCAAGGTTCAGCTTCTCCAAATCCGCCTGAATCTTCTCGCGGTCCCCAACGGCAACCACAATCAGATTCTCGGGATGAATGTACTTCGCAGCCGCCGCGGCCACATCGGCCGGGGAAACCGCGTTGTACTGCGCCGGCAGCTTCTGGAAGTAGTCCAGCGGCAGGTTGTAGACAAACAGCGAGGCCATCAGTCCGCTCTCACTGCCCACCGTCTCAAACTCCCCAGGCAGCGAACGCAGCGCATTGTCCTTGGCCAGCTTCAGCTCCTCAGGCGTGGCAGGAACAGAGTGAATCCGGTCCAGTTCGCTGAACAGTTCCCGCGCCGCCGGAGCCGTCACATCGGTACGCACCTGCGCACCGGCATAGAACGGGCCGCCGCCGCGGAAGTAGCCAAAGCCCGAGAAGGCTCCGTAGGTGAACCCGTTCTTCTCGCGCAGGTTCATGTTGATGCGGCTGGAGAAGAGCCCGCCCAGAATCGCGTTCATCTCCTCAATCGCCGGGTAGTCCGGGGTATTGCGGGCCACGCCCAGGCCAAAGGCCAGCAGCGTCGTCTGCGGTGCACCGGGGCTGTCCACAATAACCACCTTGCGGCTGGGAGCTGCCGGGGCTGCCGGAACCGGCGCATTGGCCGTCACCGCAGGATTCGTCCAGCTTCCGAAGTACTTCTCCGCCAGCTCCTTCGCCTGGGCTTCCGTCAGGTCGCCGGCCAGGATAAGCGCGGAGTTCTGCGGCCCGTAGTGGGTCTTCCAGAACTTCTCCAGGTCCTCGCGGGTCGTCGCAGTCACGCTTTCCGTGGTGCCCACCGGCCGGAAGCCGTAAGGCTGGTCACCATACAGCAGCTTGGCGCCCACACGCATTCCGGAAGACACCGGCTGGTCAGCCTCCTGCACAATCGAAATCAGGCGCTGCTTGCGGATGCGCTCCACTTCCTCAGCCTTGAAAGCCGGATGCAGTGCCACATCGGCCAGCAGTTCCAGCGCCGGACCGGTGTTGTTGGTCAGCGATGAAATACCCGCTGAAGCCGAGTCCATCGTGGCGCCGGAGCTGATGCCCGCGCCAATCTGCGCCGCCGCATTCGCAATCTCCGTGGAGCTGCGGGTTGCCGTGCCTTCCGTCAGCAGCCGAGCTGCGTAGCTGGCCAGTCCGGCCTTGTCGGCGGGGTTGTTCTCGCCCCCGGCCATCGAAACCAGATTTGCGCTCAGCACCGGCAGTTCATGCTCTTCCGTCAGATAGACCTTCAGGCCATTGGCCAGCGAGAAGCTCTTGGCCGCGGGCAGGTGCAGCGCGCTCTCCGGCCCCGGTTCGGGAGCCACCTTGCGCCAGTTCTGCGCGGTCTCAAAATCGGCCGTATAGGGCGGCGTCACCACCGTCTTCGCGTCCGTGTCCTCCGGGCTGCGCGGCACTTCTTCGGTCACCTTCTTGCCCGGCACGCAGTACACCACCACGCGCTGGTTCTTGCCAAAGACCTTCTGGCCAATCGTCTTCACGCTCTCCGTCGTCACCGCCTCGTAGCGTGCCACGTCCTTGGGCAGGTAGCCGGGGTCGCCCATGTACTGGTTGTAGCGGTCCATCATGTCGGCCACGCCGCCAAATCCGCCCAGCCGCTGCAGTCCCTGCACCAGCCCGCTCAGGCTCTGGTTGCGTGCGCGGTCCAGCTCGGCCTGGGTCGGACCTTCCGTCCGCAGCGCCTCAATTTCCTTGTCCACGCTCGCTTCCAGGTCTTCCAGCTTCACGCCGGGGCGCGCCGTAATGTCGCACTCCGCCATGCTGGTCACCATCAGCGGCTCGCCGCTGCAGCTCACGCTCTGCGCAACCTGGTCCTTGTACACCAGCTTCTGGTACAGACGGCTGATCTTGCCGCCGCCCAGGATGTGCAGGAAAAACTCCGCATCCGCATCGCCGGGCTTGAAGGCCTCAGGCGCAAGCCATGCAATGCTCAACCGCGGCAACTGCACCGTATCCGTCACCGTCTGGCGGCGTTCCGCGGTAATCGGCGGGGTCACCACCTGCGGCTTCTCCACCTTCGGGCCGGCCGGAATCGGACCAAAGAACTTGATCAGCTTGGCCTTCAGCTCTGCAGTCTTGAAGTCACCCACAATCGCAATCGAAGCATTGTTCGGCGTGTAGTAGTCGTGGAAAAACTCGCGCACATCATTCAGCCGCGCTGCTTCCACATCGGCATGCGAGCCAATCACATTGCCGTAGTACGGGTGCTCCTTGGGAAACAGCAGATGCCCCACGGCCTCGTCCGCCACGTCATAGGGCTCGCCCTCGTCCTGCCGCAGTTCGTTGCGCACCACGTCCCGCTGGTTGGTCAGCTTCGCCCGGTCCAGCGTCTCCAGCAGAAAGCCCATGCGGTCGCTTTCCAGCCACAACGCCAGGTCCAGCTGATTCGAAGGCACGGTCTCAAAATAATTGGTCCGGTCATAGCTGGTCGTGCCGTTGATGTCCGTCGCCCCGGCGCCTTCCAGATACTTGAAGTGGGCCTTCTCGCCAACATGCTCCGAGCCTTCAAACATCATGTGCTCAAACAGATGCGCAAAGCCCGTGCGGCCAGCCTTCTCGTTCATCGGCCCCACGTGGTACCACAGGTCCACAGCCACCAGCGGCAGCCGGTGGTCCTCCCGCAGGATGACCTCCAGCCCGTTCGGCAGCGTGTACTTTTCAAACTTCAGCTCGGGAACCTTGAGCTTGGCCTGGGCCTGGCCGGCCAGCGGCAGGCTCACCAAAGCTGCCAAAAGGGCAGCACACACGGCTGCGGTACGACGCAGGCGAGAAAGCGAAAGGATGTACATGGAATCTCCGGGGAATGCAGAGTCGGTTCAGATAGGAGTACGAGGACAAGAATACGCTGGTTCCCGGAATCATGGGAACCGGCATGGTGCGATGGACGTGCGCAAGGCCAAATCGTCAACCAGCGGCCATGCGCCCGGGCCGGGGCAGCACTCTACTTTTCGACCTCAACCCCGCGCCAGAAGGCGACGTGATTCTTGATCTTGCGGGCTGCCGGCTTGGGATTCGGGTAATACCACGCCGCATCCTGGTTCTCTTCGCCCAGAACCAGCAGCGAGTAGTACCGCGCCTCGCCCTTCCATGGGCAGGTCGAAGTCGTCGTGCTGGGCCGGAAAAACTCCCGTCGAATCGACGCCTCAGGAAAATACACGTTATTCTCTACGACTTCAAACGTCTCGCTCTCTGCGATGACATGTCCGTTCCAGATTGCTTTCGCCATTGCTCTCTAGCCCTGCTGAAAGGCTGCGGCCTTGCGGGGATTGCCCCCCCAGCCGCGCCCCGGTTAAGGAAACTACTCAGGCAGTACAGCAACCGCCGTCACGTGAACGCTCTTCGCAGCAGAATCCAGAGTCCCCGTCATCGCGACATGCTTGCCGTAGGCATCTTTTACGGCTTCCGGGTTGTCAATGGTCCATACCTGCTTCTTCGCTTCGTCCACAAAGACGGGCTTGCTGCCGCCTTCAATACACTTCTTTGCGCATGCGGCTCCCGTGCCGGCGTGTTTTGCGCCGCACATGGAGTCGGATATCCAGCCGTCCACCTTGGTCGTGTCGGCTGCAAAAGCCACCGATGCCAATCCCGATAGCAAAACCGCACCCAGAATCACTGCTCGCTTCATGCGAAACACCCCCACAGTCCTTGCGTACCAACGAACAGAAATGAGCATGAGGCAGAGTCGCCCTGTTTGGCAAGTGTTTCCCTGCATTCCGTGCAGCATTCCTGCATCACGCCCGCGCCGCCCGCGTCTTCGCCACGGTTCGCTTCATGCTCTCAAAGGTCTGCGCCGCCACCTGGTACTCGTCAATCACCCGCCGCGTCTTCGCCATGAACGCCGGACGCTGTTCCAGAATCTCCGGCAGAATGTGGCTCAGCTTGGCCAGAATGAAGAAGCCCTCTCCGTTCGTGTCCAGATACAGATCAGACGAGACCGCTCCATGCAGCACCAGCGCTGACGCCATCTCCCAGTAGCTCGTCACCTGGCGCAGATACGCATTGTGCTGCGATCCAAATCCATTCATCACAGCAAAAAAATCGTCCGCCGTCTCCGGCCAGAACTCCACTACCAGCCACGCCCGGGCCGCCCGCAAAACCGCCTCCGTGCGCAGTTCGTACAGCTTCAAAATGATTTCCGCATCGCCGTTGCTTGCCAGTGCCTTGTGCATGAGTCTTTTTTTTCCTCGGGCTCAATAGTAACCGAACAGGCCACGGAAGATAATCCCCTTCAGAACCGCCCAGGCAGGAAAACGGCGGCAGAGGTCACCCCCATGCCGCCGCTTCCCGTCATATTTCCCTGCAATCTGCCGCCTTACGCCGGCTGCAGCTCCTTCACCGGCCCGTGCGTGGCCACCGTCGGCGGCGGGGGCGGCGGAGGCGCATCGCCTATCCGCTTCTCGTACTCGCACGCCTCGGTCACCACCGGAGCCTTCTTTACCGCCACCGTCTTCGCTGCCGTCTTCTTCGCGGCAGTCTTCTTCGCAGGCACCTTCTTCGGCGCCTCTTCCACCTCAGCCTGCGGCTTCGAGTTCGGGCAGAACAGGAACACCCCAGACCGCAGCGTCTTTTCCAGCAGATACGGGCTCTTGCACTTGGGGCACTTCTTCGCCACCGGCTTGTAGTTGCTGGTAAAGTCGCACTTGGGATAGTTCGTACAGCCCCAGAAGATGTTGCCGCGCTTTGCCTTGCGCTCGGCCAGGTCGCCCTCGCCGCACTTCGGGCACTTCATCCCCTCAATCAGGTTCTGCTTCACATACTTGCACTTGGGGTAGCCACTGCAGCTTACAAACTCCCCAAAACTCCCCTGCCGCAGGACCAGTCCCTTGCCGCACACCGGGCAATCCTCGCCCGTCGGCTGCGGTGCATTCAGTTTCTGCTGCGCCTTCTGGCTCAGCTTGCGTATCGTCTTGCATGGCGGATCTTCATTGAAGCCCGGACACGACATGAACGGCCCGAATATCCCGCGCCGCAGCACCATCACCCGCCCGCAGTTGTCGCAGTACTCTTCGTTCTGCTCCGCCTGCTGGCCCTCCGGCGTCATCATATCCGGCTTGCCCACCGTGTTTTCCCGGGTGAACGTACAGCTGTTTTTGTCCTTCTTGTTGTACGCGCTGCACGAGAAAAACGTGCCAAACTTGCCCCACTTCAACAGCAGCGGAGAACCGCACAGCTCGCACTTCTCATCGGTCCGGATCTCCATCGCCTTGATGGATTCCATCTCCTTCTCGGCAATCTTCAGCTCGTCCTCAAAGTGTGTGTAGAAGCCCTTCAGCAGGTCCGTCCACTTCTCGTTGCCTTCTTCAATCTCGTCCAGCTCCTCTTCCAGCTTGGCCGTATACGCGGTGTCGAAGATGTACGGGAAGTTCTTCACCAGCAGGTCGCACACCACCATGCCAATCTCTGTCGGATAGAACGGCCCGCGCGGCCCGCCCGGCTTCACCGCATACTCGCGATCCTGAATCGTATTGATGATCGACGCATACGTCGACGGACGACCCACCCCGCGCTCTTCCAGCACCTTCACCAGCGACGCTTCGTTATACCGCGGCGGCGGCTGCGTAAAGCTCTGCCTGGGATTCAGTTTCTCCGCATCCAGCAGCTTCACTCCATCCAAATTCGGCAGCGCCTGCGACGACTCGTCATCGTCATCCTTCTTCTCTTCAGAAACTTCGTACAAGTTCAAGAAGCCATCAAACCGCAGCACCGAACCGCTGGCCCGGAAGTCATACACCTTGCTGCTCCGCTTCGACTTCGCTTCAATCTTCGCCGTCGTCACGTCAAAAACGGCAGGCGTCATCTGCGAGGCCACAAACCTGCGCCAGATCAGCGTATACAGCTTCAACTGCTCATCGCTCAGGTAGGCCGCCATCGCCTGCGGCGTGCGGTTCACGTCCGTCGGGCGAATCGCTTCATGCGCATCCTGCGCGTCCTTCTTGCCCTTGTACGCATTCGCCGTCGCCGGCAGATACTTCGCGCCCAGCTTCGCCTTGATCCAATCCCGCGCAGCCTGAATCGACTCCGGCGAGCACCGTGGCGAATCGGTACGCATGTAGGTAATCAGACCCACCGTGCCTTCCGCGCCCACTTCCACGCCTTCATACAGCCGCTGCGCCACGCCCATCGTCCGGCGCACATTGAAGCCCAGCTTCGTCGAAGCATCCCGCTGCAACTGGCTGGTGATAAACGGCGACAGCGGACGCCGCTGCATCTCCTTCGACTGCACTGAGGTCAGCGCCCATGCCGCGCCTTCCAGCCCGGCCAGCACCGCATCCATCTGCGCCTTGCCCGGTACGGCATTGGAAACAAACTGTGCCTTGCCTTCCTTATCCACACCGGTGGAAACACGCGATGGCTCCCCGTCAATGCCCACAAAGCGCGCCTTGAAGCTCTTGCCCTTCTGCCCCTGGGGATGCACATCCGCATCCAGCGTCCAGTACTCCACCGGCTTGAAGGCCTTGATCTCGCGCTCCCGCTCGACAATCAGCCGCACCGCAACCGTCTGCACACGGCCCGCCGAAAGTCCCCGGCGAACCTTGTCCCACAGCAGAGGAGATACCTGGTACCCCACCAGCCGGTCCAGCACGCGCCGCGTCTGCTGCGCATCCACCAGGTTCTGGTCCACTTCCCTTGCGTGCTGGAATGCCTCCTGCACTGCCTTTTTCGTGATTTCGTTGAACGTCACCCGGCGAATCTTCTTCCGCTGCGCCGCGTTCACGCCCAGCAGCAGCGCCAAATGGTAGGCAATCGCCTCGCCTTCGCGGTCAGGGTCAGGTGCCAGAAAGATATGGTCGGCCTTCAGCGCGGCTCGCTTCAGCTGGTCCACCAGCTTCTCCTTGCCCGGGGACACAATCAACGTCGGCTCAAACGTCCGCTTCTTCAACTCCACGCCAATTTCGTTCTTGGGCAGGTCCATAATGTGCCCAATCGAGGCCTGTACCTCGAAATCCTTGCCAAGATATTTTCCAATCGTCTTCGCCTTGGCGGGGGACTCGACGATCACCAGTGATTTGCTCATTGCCATCCTTAATATGTCAGGCGGTGCCCGCTCGGGGGCTCCCTGCCTTGTGCCTGTGACGCGGCTTTGGTGCTCCTGGCACCTGCCCGTCTGGCTGAAAATTGCTGCGTTTGTCTCCCGCGCCGCCTGCGGCACAGGGAATAGGAAGAAAAAACCTTGCTTCCGCATTGGAAACTACCACGGAATGGGGCCCCATTACTAGCAACCCCCAGTTTTTCCACAGGATTTGATACCGGAATTCCGAAGATTCCCGCCCCCTTCCCAGCCCGGAAGGCTAGAAAGTCCGCACGTAATTCTTCCCCGGAAGCCCTCGCACACGGCCCGCCATCTCCAGCTCAAACAGAGCCGTAAACACCTCACTGGACGACAGTTGCGTCTCCAGCCGGTCCAGCAGGTCGTCCAGTTGCAGGGCCTCGTCCTGGCGCAGCGCCTCCAGCACAATTCGCTCATTGGCGCCCATGGCAGGCTCAGTCATATCCGATGCACCATGGTCGCCAAACGATGCAACCCCCCATTCCGTCTCCAGCTCCAGCCGGATCTGCGAGGGCAGCACCTCCCACACATCCTCCCAGCTCGCCGTCAACTGCGCCCCCTGCTTGATCAGCGTGTTCGGCGTCCAGGAATTCTTGCTCGTCGCATTCCCCGGCACCGCATACACATCCCGGTTCTGCTCTGTCGCGCAACGCGCCGTCACCCGCGTGCCCGACCGCTCCCCAGCCTCCACCACCAGCACACCAATGCTCAGCCCTGAAAGTATCCGGTTCCGCCGGGGAAAGTTCTGCGGCGCTGGGAACGTCCCCATCGGCAGCTCACTCGCCACCACCCCGCCCGTCGCCAGAATCTCCTCAGCCAGCTTCCTGTTCTCCTTGGGATACACCACGTCCACCCCGGTTCCCCAAATCGCCGCCGTGGGCCGGTGCGCCGCCAGCGCTCCCCGGTGCGCGGCAGAGTCAATCCCCCGCGCCATCCCGCTCAGGATTAGCATGCCCCTGGCCGCCAGGTCCCGCGACAGCATCTCCGCCATCCCCGATCCGTACGGCGTCGGCTGCCGAGTTCCAACCACCGCAATCGAGTGCCGACTCAGCAGCCGCACATCTCCCCGCACCCACAGCACCGGCGGCGGATCGTAGATCTCCTTCAGCCGCTCCGGATACTCCGGGCAACTGTATGTCAGCACCCGCGCGCCCTGCTTTGCCGCCTCCGCCGCTTCCCGCTCGGCACTTTCGCGCCCCTTGCCGTCAAACAGAAATTGCGCCGCCTCCGCTGGAAACTTCAGCCCCTCCAGCTCTGTCAGCGCCAGGTCAAACAGCCGCCCCGGCCTATCCAGTTGCTTCATCGCTTCCAGCACACGCCTCGGCCCCAGCCCCGGCGCCAGCATCAGCGCCAGCCACGCCAGCCGGTCCTCATCCAGTTCAGGAGACGCCACATGTCCAGCGGCTTCGGGCATTGGGGGCATGACCGGAATCCTCCGCATTGCGCCACTCGCGCAACTGACGCGCAAACTGGGCAAAGCATTTTATTGGTTTGAAAGTTGGAATCACTCTAATGCATTTCCGCTGCTGTGTATATCTCCGCAGAGCAAATCACGCAGCCGAAGCTTCCGCCGGATGGCATCGCAGGAATGGGGAAGGAAGGGATATCCGGGTGGCTCAATTCATAACTCCGAATCAAAGCTGCGCCCGGACATCCGCACACCTCTCGCAACACAAGCGCATTCTGGGGAATGCGGAAGGACCTCCAACGGCAGCCGCCGCCAGTTTACGTACCAGCACAGCCTCTCCACCAGAGTCCGTTGCCAGAATCTCGCATCCTCACCCCCCCGGTCTGGTCAATTCCGCACACCCCCGCGCTCCCGCCCCGCTTTCAACTCCCGCCAGCTTGCCTCCCCCACCTCCACGCCAAATCGCGCCGCAGCAGCCAAAATGCGCTTCCACGCCGCATCCCGTTCTGCCTCCGACACTCCCTCCACCTGGTTAAACCGCGCAATCGCATTCCGAACGTGCGCCGCATCTTCCAGCGGCTCCTTCCTCTCCGCCGGAAAGGCAAACTCCCTACCCTGCATTTCGTTGCGCTCTTCTGTATCCAGCTTGCTCATCGGTGTTTCCTCCTGCCACCACCCTCTGCAATCCCTGCTCCCCGCGCCGTGCAATATGGCACGCCGCCCGCACCTCATCCGCAACAGCCTTCCCTTTCCCCAACTGCGAGACACCCCCACGCCCACGGCTGTTACCCTTAGCCTGTGAGCAGTTCCGGCAAAAACGATCCATCCCTGCTGCGTATCGCGGCCATTCGCTTCCTCAATCCCGCCCCCCTCATGTGGGATTTTGAGCATCCCCCGCTCGACTCCGTCCTCGCCCGCCGTTACAGCCTCCAGTTCATGATGCCCGCCCAGTGCGCCGTCAGCCTGGAGCTCCCCTTCGACGCCCCCGGCGCTGCCGACATTGGCCTCATCCCCGTCGCCGCGCTCGCCACCACGCCCGGCCTTCGCATCATCCCCGGCTGCGCCATCGCCGCCCGCACCCGCGTCCGCTCCATTCTCCTCGTCCGCCGCGCCTCCACCCAACTCCAGCACATCCGCACCGTCGCCGCAGACACCAGCTCCCGCGCCTCGCTCACCTACGCCCGCATCCTCTTCCGCCAGTGGTGGAACCCCGAAGCCGAGTTCGTTGCCCACGCCCCCAATCTTGACGCCATGCTGGCCACCTCCGACTCCGCCATCCTCATCGGCGACCCCGCCCTCTTCGCTCTCGAAGACCGCAAGGCCCGTGAGCAGCGCACCGGAGAAAAGCTTGTCTATCACGACCTCGCCGCCGAGTGGATCGCCCTTACCGGCCTGCCCTGGGTCTCCGCCGTCTGGGCCATCCGCGAAGAGGCCCTCCTCCGCACAGGCCTATCCCTCGACCAGCTCGAGCAGGACTTCAACCTCTCCCGCGACCACGGCCTCCAGCATCTCGACGAACTCGTCGACGAGTGGGCCGCGCGCCTGCCCCTCTCCGCCGACACCATTTGCACCTACCTCACCACAAACATCCACTACCTGCTCGACGACGATTGCCTCGATGGCCTCAAGCGCTTCTTTGAGCTGGCAGAGTCCAACCACCTGCTCCCCGCCTACTCCCTCGACCAGCCCATCACCGCATAAACAAAAACGGCCTCCGAAGAGACCGTCAGGCTGTTGAAAAACTTTGATTCTGAGAAGTTTTGTGAAAGGGCACAACTTCAGTCGTGCCGCAAGTTTTGAACGAAAGAGATTGGGCTTTCGCCTCTGCCCACTGCCCTTAAATCTCCCACCGGAACAGCGCCGCACCCACCGTAAATCCAGCTCCTGCAGCGGCAATCAGCACCAGGTCGCCCTTCTTCAGCTTGCCCTCTTCCAGCGCCGTCCCAATCGCCAGCGGAATGGTACCCGCCGAGGTATTCCCGTAGCGGTCGATGTTGATAATCACCCGCTCCGGGCCCATGCCCAGCCGGTCCGCCGTCGCGTTGATGATGCGAAGGTTCGCCTGGTGCGGAATGAACACATCCACATCCTTGCCCTCAACCCCATTCCGCTCCAGCACCTTGGTCGTCGCCTCAGCCATCTTGCGCACCGCAAACTTGTACACCGTCTGCCCATCCTGGTGGATGTAGTGTCTGCCCGCGTCAATCGTTTCGTGCGTGGCCGGATGCAGACTGCCACCGGCCCACAGATTCAGCGCCGGGCCACCCGATCCATCAACCTCGTGCACAAAATCAATCATGCCCACTTCGCCCTCGTCACAGGGCTCAATCAAGACTGCTCCGGCTCCGTCGCCAAACAAAATGCACGTCGTCCGGTCTGTGTAATCCACCATGCGCGAGTTGGCATCCGCGCCAATCACCAGCACCTTCTTGTGCGCGCCAGACTCTACCAGCTTCACGCCCGCCTGCAGCGCAAACACAAAGCCCGAGCAACCCGCGGAAACATCAAATCCCCACGCGCCCTTGGCGCCAATCTTGTCCTGCACCAGGCACGCCGTCGAAGGGAACATCATGTCCGGCGTCACCGTGCCCACAATAATCGCCTCAACCTCGGTCGCTTCAACTCCGCGCGCCGCCAGGCACTTCTTCGCCGCCTCCGCAGCCATGTCGCTGGTGCCCAGCCCATCGGCCAGAATATGCCGCTCCTTGATGCCGGTGCGCTCGGTAATCCACTGGTCGTTGGTCTCCACCATCTTTTCCAGGTCGGCATTGGTCAGCACCTTTGGCGGCACATACGTGCCCACTGAGCTGATTTTGGCGCGGGTGGCATGGGGCGAACGGAAAGCCTGGGTCAAGACGATATTCTCCTTCGGGGCTGACGCAGAACGCCCACAACTGTGCGTTTCTGCCCTCTTGCAAATGGCCCCGTACAAAAAAAGTACCGGGTAACCTACTGCGCCCGCACTAGCCCGTTACCGTTGCTTCCTTCCGGACCTGGCGGGGTTGGCGGGATTGCGTCGCGTAGGACCCGGCACCACTTGATGATACCACTCCACACCCGCCAGCCGGCCTGTGGAAGGCCCCCCACCCCCACCCCGCCAATCGCCCTTTCGTCACTTGCACTCAATCCCGTTTTCCGCTTAAACTACCCAAAACTTCCTACCACCAGGCCATGCACACATGAAGACCCCTTCCTTCGCATTTCTGCTCGTCCTCGCCGCCGCTGCCCTCTGCCTCTGCACCCTCAGCCGCCCCGCCCTTGCTGACGGCAAACCCCTTTCCATTGAGCAGCTTCGCACCCTCGTCACCGAGATGACGCAGTCCAGAAAAACTGATGACGAGGTCGCCACAGCCCTCATGCGGGTTACCCTCGCTGAGCGCCTCGAAAGTGAGCTCGTCGATACCCTCGCCCCCCTGCTTCCCGGCCCCCTGGCCAAGGAGCAGTTGGAGCTGCTGGAGTCAGCAAGCGCCGCGCTGCCTCAGGCCGCCGCACTCCAGCCTGCCCTGCCGCCGCTGGAGGCAGCCGCGCAAACTGACCTGCTCGCCAAGGCCAAAGCCTACCTCGCCCGCACCGCCTCCAACACGCCCCGTATCGCCGCCGTCAAATCCATCAAGCGCTACCAGAACGGCGGCAAGCTCGCCGCCACCTACTCCGGCGGAGGGCTCAGCGACGCCGGCACTTCCACCTCCCAGGGCAGCAGCCCTTACATCAAGCTCATCGACAGCGACACCGCCTGGGCCGTCCTCGCCGATGCCGCCGAGCTGCCCGCCACGGAAGTCGACACCACGCACTGGGGATCCAACGGCAAGGTCAACCCCACCCTGCCTCCGCTCTTCGCCAACACCCTCTTCCAGGAAGCGTCCCAGAACGGTGGCCTGCACTTCGTCCGCTGGGAGACCGTCCGCACCCGCCATCTCGCCGTCTTTGCCTTCGCCCTCAACAAAAAGCAGAGCCACTACGGCATCAACTACTGCTGCTTCCCGGTCTCCAACTCCACCGGAAGCCCCACCGGCGGCACCGCCACCTTCCAATCGGAAAGCGACTGGAAGCCCTTCAAAACCAGCGCCCCCTACCACGGAGAAATCTTCATCGATTCTGAAACCGGCGCCATCCGCCGCACCGTCTCCGTCGCCGATCTCAAAAAGTTCGATTACGTCCACACCGAATCCATCCTCATCGACTACGGCCTCACCGTCGTCGGCCAGAACTCCGTCATGGTGCCCTCCGACTCCATCCTCGACGCCAACATCACCCCCAACGGCGAATCCTTCGCCGGCGGATACTCCAACCGCCACATGCTCATCACCGCCAGCTACTCCGCCTACAAGCCCGCCCACTGACCCTCAATCACCACCCACAGCAAGGGGCCAACATAGGAAACTCCGGCGACCTCGAAATTTCCTGCGAACTTAAATCCTGCTGGCCACGTCCTATCTATCAGTCACATGCACTCGCGGCTTCCGCCCTTCGCCCGCCCGCCTGCCGCCATTGTTCACCCTGCAGTAAAGCGATACAATTCGTTCGCACATTCCGTGCAAAAGGAAGACCCCATGAAACGTCTCGCCCTCGTCCTCGCGCTTGTCTCCATGACTACCCCAGCGTGGTGCGCCCAGAAGCAGCTTTCCGTCAGCCAACTGATGGACCTCGTGAAGTCTCTCAAATCTTCCAGCAAGTCTGACCACGACTTCGCCACCGAACTCAAGCAGGTCGTCCTCACGGAGCAGCTCTCTGCGGCCAACCTGAATCTCCTGGCCCAGTCCATGCCCGGCGCGGAATCCACCGAGCAGGCCTACGTGCTCGAAGCCCGCAGTGCCGCCCTTGCCCCGCCCGCCAGTGAAATTCCCACCACCGCCGCCCTTGACCCCGCCGCCAGCCAGGCTCTCCTCGCCAAGGCCCAGGACTACGTCTCCAAGACCTACTCCGCCCTGCCCGCGCTCACCGCCAGCAAGCAGGTCGCCCGCTTCCAGGATGGCGTTGAAGCCGTCCACGCCCTCACCGGCGTCAACAACAACATGAGCCAGGATTCTGACCCCTCCTTCCAGCAGACCAAGCTCTATGTTCGCCTTGTCGCCAACGTCACCAACCCGGCCCAATTTGCCGGCGGAGTGGAGAAGCTCGCCGTCGACAAAACCAAATACGGCCCAAACAACATCGTTGCCTCCGTCGGCGCGCCCCTCGCCCTGCCCACAATCCTCCAGGAAGCTACCGCCAGCGGCAGCCTCAAGTTCGCCCGCTGGGAGACCATCGCCGGCAAGGCCTCGGCCGTCTTCACCTTTGCCGTCGACAAGAAAAAGACCAAGTACAACGTCCTCTACTGCTGCTTCCCTGACACCGACACCCTCGGCGTCATGAGCACCGGCGCAGGCATCGGCAACGCCCAAAGCGGCGCCGGAGCCTCGGCCAACGGCAACATGCAAACCGTCTCCGAGTTCAAGCCATTCAAGTCCCAGGTCGGCTATCACGGCGAAATCGTCATCGACCCCGACACCGGCATCATCGTCCGCACCATCACCCAGGCCGACTTCAAAAAGTCCGACTTCGTCCACAACGAGTCCATCCGCACCGACTACGGCCCGCTTCAGATCGACGGCAAGGCCCTCGTCCTGCCCACACAGGTCTTCACTGCGGCTGAAATCGTCCCCAACGGCGACTCTTTCGCCAGCCACTACGCCGTCCGCCAGACATTCACCATGACCGACTACAAGGACTACAAGGCCGGCCAGTAACCGGTTTCCATATCCAGCATCACCAGGGGGGAGGGCAATTTGCCCTCCCCCCTTTTTTCTGCGTGCCGCAGCGCACATTCCCCGCCCATCCGGGAACCGTATACTCGCTCTGCGCGTTATCGTCGTTGGGAGCCCCTCATGAAACGTATTGTCTTAATCGCTTTACTTCTCACTTTTGCCATTCCGTCCTGGTCCGCCGCCCGTTCTGTCACTGTTGATCAACTGCACCAGATGCTCGCCGATATGCAGCGCGCCAACAAGACTGACCAGGAGGTCGCCACCGAACTGCATCAGGTGCTGCTCACCCAGGAACTCACCGGTGCCGCCCTGCAATCCATCACTCCCCTGCTTCCCGGCCCGCTGGCCACCGAGCAGATCTACGTCCTGCAGACGCGCAGCTCCATGCTGCCCCCGCCAGACTCCTCCATCCCCGCCGACCCCGCGCCCGATGCCGCAGCCCAGCAGGCCCTGCTCGCAAAGGCCCAGGACTACGTCACCAAAACCTTCTCCCAGTTGCCCCACCTCGCCGCCAGCCGCCTCACCGCGCGCTTCCAGGATGGCGTCGCCGCCGTGCACACCTACTCCGGCATGAACCACGGCTCCGCTCAGGACTCCGACCCGCTCTGGCAGGAGACAGTCGCCAAAGTCCGCCTCGTCAACACCGCTTCAGCACCGTTCGAAAGCATCGGCGGCATCGAAAAGCCCTCCCCGGTCAAGGACAAGAACAACTGGGGCGCAAACAACATCATCACCCCCACCGCTCCGCCCCTTGCCCTGCCCACCATACTCAAGGAGGCCATCGCCGCCGGCTCCCCGCACTTTGTCCGCTGGCAGCTCATCGGCAAGCGCAAGGTCGCCGTCTTTGAATTCGCGCTCGACAAGGAAAAAACCTCCTACTCCGTCACCTACTGCTGCTTCCCCAAATCCGATACCTCCGGCATGTTGAGCAACACCATCGGCATCAGCGCAGGCGCCAGCCAGGGCGGCTCCGGCACCCTCCAAACCATCAGCGAGTGGCTCCCCTTCCACTCCGAGCCCGGCTTCCACGGCCAGCTCTTCATCGACTCCGAACTCGGCGTCGTCTTCCGCACCATCACCACCGGCGACTTCAAAAACACTGACTTCGTCCACGCCGAATCCTTCCGCACCGACTACGCCGCCCAGAAAATCGACGGCAAGGTCCTCGTCGTCCCCGCCCGCACCTTCCTCGTCGCCGATATCGTCCCCAACGGCGACTCCTACGTCGCCTACTACGCCGTCCGCCACATGATGATCACCCAGACCTGGTCCGACTACAAACTGGCCCAATAAACCGTCCGGTCACCACCCTCGGGGTGCCCCACCCTCGCCACGCCTTCGTTTTTGTGGCTAGGGTGGGAAAGCCCCCGGAACCCGGTCCACCAGCCGGATGCCGGAAGCCTGAATTCCAATTCCCCGGTAAAATAGAGATGTGACCACATCCGCAACATCCGCAAACCCCAAGGTCGGCTTCATCTCCCTCGGCTGCCCCAAGAACCTCGTCGACTCCGAAGTCATGATGGGCCTGCTCGACCGCGCCGGCGCTCAGCTCACCAACTCCACCGAAGAAGCTGAAATCCTCGTCGTCAACACCTGCTCCTTCATCGATTCCGCCAAGCAGGAGTCCGTCAACACCATCCTCGAAATGGTCCAGCACAAGACCCACGGCCGCGCCCAGCGCCTCATCGTCACCGGCTGCCTGGTCGAGCGCTACCGCGACGAAATCCAGAAGAACATCCCCGAGGTCGATGCCGTCCTCGGCACCGGCGAGCTCGACGCCATCCTCGCCGCCGCCGGCCTCACCTCCGCACCAGCCACCCAATCCGGCCCCTTCAACATCCTTTCTTCTGCGGAAAGCGAACTCATCTCCCGCGCCCCCTCCGCCGTCCACAAGCACTCGCGCCCCGAAGGCAACCTCCGCGAAGAGCAGGGCCGCTTCAGCCGTGCCGACTGGGATGGCGCCGTCGCCAGCCTGCCCAACTACCTCTACTCCGACGAAACCCCGCGCATCCTCACCACCCCCAAAGCCTCCGCCTACATCAAAATCGCCGAGGGCTGCGACCACCCCTGCGGCTTCTGCATCATCCCCCAGCTCCGCGGCAAGTTCCGCTCCCGCCGCTTTGAGTCCGTCGTCGCGGAAGCCGAGCGCCTCGTCGCCCAGGGCGTCCGCGAAATCACCCTCATCGGCCAGGACACCACCTGCTACGGCGAAGACCTCGGCCTGACCGACGGCCTCGCCAACCTCCTCGACCGCCTCGCCCAAATCCCCGGCCTCAAGTGGCTCCGATTCCTCTACGCCTACCCCAACAAGGTCACCACGGCGCTTCTCGAAACCATCGCCCGCCACGACAACATCGCCAGCTACCTCGACGTCCCCCTCCAGCACGCCGCCCCATCCGTCCTCAAACGCATGAAGCGCGGCGGCAGCGGAGCCATCTTCCTCAAAATGCTGGAGAAAGCCCGACGCATCGTCCCCGACCTCGTCGTCCGCACCACCTTCATCGTCGGCTTCCCCGGCGAAACCCCCGAAGACTTCGCCCTCCTCATGGACTTCGTCAAGGAAGCAAAAATCGACTGGCTCGGCGCATTCCCCTACTCCGACGAAGAAGGCTCCCCCGCCTTCGCCCTCGACCGCAAGGTCCCCAAACGCACCATTGAGAGCCGCCGCCGCAAGCTCATGGCCCTCCAGCAGAAGATCTCCGCCGAGCGCCAATCCCACTGGGTCGGCCGCAAGATGGACCTCCTGGTCGAAGGCGTCAGCGAGGAATCCGACCTCCTCTGGGAAGGCCGCACCCTCCTCCACGCCCCCGAAATCGACGGCAAAGTGCTCATCAACGACTTCGGCACCAACGCCGACGGCACCCCCCGCGAAACCCTCGTCCCCGGCACCTTCTACCGCTGCGAAATCACCGAATCCCACCACTACGACGTCGTCGCCCGCATCATTGAGTAGTGGAGCGAGAACTTAAGGGAGCACTGCGGTGTCTAGGAGAACATGATGCGCCATAATCTCCAGATGCTCACCCTTGTGGCCCACTCCTCGCTCTGCTCGCGTCTCTCGCGGGGCAAACGCCTGTAGCCCCTTCTGACTCGAAGCCAGAAACACCCATCACGGTGGCGCCCTGCGAGTTGAATACCAACCCTGGTGCCTATAACCACAAACTCATATCGGTCACCGGTTTCGTGTCTCAGGGTTTTGAGGACTTTACCCTTCAGGACCCGGAATGCCCTGAAGCATTTGGCCCCTGGCTTGAGTTCGGCGGCACCGTCAACTCGGGCGTCATTTCTTGCTGCGGCCCTACCAACAAAAGCACCCGCCCCCAGCAACTCACCGTCGAAAACATCCCCATTCCTCTTGCCGAGGACAACCAATTGCAGTTGCTCATCAAGCAACTACACCGCCCGACACGAGAAAGCAATCTCGTACATTCCACGCTTGTGGGCAGGTTCTTCGCTGGCCACCCACAAAACGGAGTTGACGGGAAGACCTATTGGTCCGGCTTTGGACATATGAGCTGTTGCTCCCTGCTCGCAATCCAGCAGGTCACCCAAGTGGACGCCAATGACAGTCCGAACCTCGACCACGACCCATGGGCGACCTTTCCCTATATCCCGGAGGACAAAGTCGGCTGTGGATACACAGGTCTTCTTCCACTCAACCCGATGCAGGAAATGCTCAAAGCACAGCGCACCGCAGAAGCCTCAGAGCCATGGGCATTCGACCAGCCGGATAAGGTTGCCCGAGTCTCTGAGCCATCTGGCAAAGCTGCCGGATAGCCCAGCGCTTGTCCCCGACAACAAGCACACGACACCGGCACGTCGCGTATATACCTGGCACCCCCCGCATTCTCGTTCTACCTACACGGTCATCCTGAGTCGCCCATACTGGCTCAGCTTCTATTCCGCCCTCCCCAACCACGTTGCCTGGGTAATTCGCTCTGCCTTTCTCAGCTCTTGCGACAAGAACAACTCCGTCACCCGCATCCGGTAATTCGCTGAACGACTTCTGCCGCGCTACCATAGTTCCAGCGCCTATGACGAAGAAGATCACAAAACTGAAGTGCCCCACCTGCAAGGCCACCGTCCGCGCCAAAGACCCGGACTTCCCCTTCTGCAGCGACCGCTGCCGCAAAATCGACCTCGGCAAGTGGGCCATGGGCGTCTACAAAATCAGCTCCCCCGCCCTCGACCCCGAACTCCTCGAAGACCTCGAAGCCCCCATGGTGGACAACCGTGAGTGAACCAAAAGACAGCGCCGCCCTCGGCATCCGACCCGGCCACAAAACCCTGTGGGCCTGGACCATTGCGACCTTCTTCGGCGCCGGCCTCGGCAAGCCCGGCCCCGGCACCTGGGGCTCTGCCGCCACCGTCCTCCTCTGGTCCGCAGTCGCCTTCGGTGTCCACCCGGCCACCAGCACCCTCTATGCCGTCACCGCAGCCATCATCCTGCTCTCCTCCGCCCTCGGCGTTCCAGCCGCCACCATCGCCGCCCGCGAATCCGGTCGCAAAGACCCCGGCTTTGTCGTCATTGACGAGGTCGCCGGCCAGGCCATTGCACTCCTCGGCGCTGTCACGCATCCAACCTGGCAGCACGTCCTCGCCGCACTCCTGCTTTTCCGCATCTTTGATATCACCAAACCGTTTCCCGTCCGTCAGTTGGAAAAGCTCCCCGAGGGCTGGGGCATCGTCTTCGATGACCTGGCCGCCGGGCTGTATGCTTGGGCTGGGATGCTTCTCGTCACCCACTGGATCTAACGAAAGAAGGCTCTGCAATGCCGACCTCCGCCGCCGCTCTTCCGCATCTCGTCCATGTCTCCCCCGCCGCCGCTCTGCCCGGCGCGGAGGTTGAGGTCCATGGCTCGGGCCTCGGCGTGCGCTCAGGTCAGTTGCCGTACCTCACCGTCGACGGCCAGCCCGCCCACATCACCCTCTGCCGGCCCGACCGTATCGGCTTCCTCGTCCCTGACACCTCCGAAACCGGCTTGATTGAAGTCGCCACCGTCGACGGCGACGCCCTGCCCCTCCCCCTGCGCGTCGGCCGCGAACTCTCTGACGGCCTGCACCCCGTCACCAGCCCCGTCGTCAGCCGCTCCGGCATGACGTTTGCCACCATCAGCGGCCCCCGCGGCAAAATGACCCCCGTCTCCATCGTCCGCATCAGCCCCGACGGCCTCGGCACCCCCTTCGTCAGCGGCATCCTCAACGCCACCGGCCTTGCCTTTGACCCCGACGGCAACCTCTATGTCACCTCCCGCGCCGAAGGCGCCGTCTACCGCATCGATGCCGGCGGCGATGCCGAGGTCTACGCCGAGGGCATGGGAATCGCCACGGGAGCCGCCTTTGACGCCGACGGCAACCTCTTCGTCGGCGACCGCAACGGCACCATCTTCAAAATCGACCCCAACCGCAAGATCTTCGTCTACGCCACCCTCGAACCCAGCATGGCCGCCTATCACCTGGCCGTCGGCGCTGACGGCACGCTCTACGTCACCGCGCCCAACCTCTCCAGTTGGGGAGCGATTTGGGCCATCGACCGCGAAGGCGCAGTCCGCCCCTGGTACCAGGGTCTCGGCCGCCCCCAGGGCCTCGCCCTCGACGCCGAGGGCAACGTCTTTGTCGCTGCCGCCTGCCGCGGACGCCGAGGTCTGGTCCGCGTCACACCACAGGGTCAGGCCGAAGTGGTAGTCTCTGCCAATAACCTCATTGGTGTCGCCTTCTCGCCCCTCGGAAGTACCGTACTGGCCACCAATTCTGCCGTCTTTGATGTAGACCTGGGAGTGGAAGGGCTGCGACTTTTTTAGGGACCATGCTGCCATGAAATGTGAGATTATCGCCGTCGGCTCCGAGCTCCTGACCCCCTGGCGTCAGGACACAAACTCGTTGTACCTCACCGAACGCCTCAACCAAATCGGCGTCCGCATCTCCTTCAAAACCATCGTCGGCGACCGCCAGCACGATCTCGTTTCCACCATCGCCACCGGCCTGCGCCGCTCGGACATTCTCATCCTCATGGGTGGCCTCGGCCCCACCGAAGACGACCTCAGCCGCGAAGCACTCGCTGAAGCTCTCGGCGTCTCGCTCCGCCGCGACGGTGGCCTCGTCGCCGCGCTCAGCATGCGCTTTGCCGCCATGCGCCGCCCCATGACCGACAACAACCTCAAGCAGTGCGACGTCCTCCCGGGCTCCATCGTACTGGCAAACGCCAACGGCACCGCGCCCGGCCAGTGGATTGACACCGGCTTTGAGGGCCACCGCAAAATCATCCTCATGCTCCCCGGCCCACCCAAAGAGCTCAAGCCCCTCTTCGACTCCGATTGCATGCCGCGCCTGCGCGGAATCCTGCCGGTGCGCAACATCGCCACCCGCACGCTCAAGGCGACCGGCATCGGCGAGTCCGCCGCCGACGCACTTCTGGCGCCCATCTACGTCACCTTTACCGACGTCGAAACCACCATCCTCGCCGGCCATTGCGAAATCCAGTTGCAGCTCACCTGCGCCAAGCGCTCCATGGAAGCCGCCCAGCGCCGTGTCAACGAGCTGGCCAGCCGGCTCGAAGAGGCACTCGACCAGTACGTCTTCAGCTCCGACGGCGACTCCCTCGAACAAATCGTGGTCTACTACCTCGAACTCAAGCAGGAGACCCTCGCCGTCGCCGAAAGCTGCACCGGTGGCTTGCTGGCCCAGCGCATCACCTCCATCAGCGGCAGCTCCCGCTCCTTCCTCGGTGGCGCCATCGTCTACTCCAACGACCTGAAAACCGCCTTCACCGGCGTTCCACCCTCGCTCATCCAGACCCACGGTGCGGTCTCCGCCCAGGTCGCGGAGTCCATGGCCCGCGGCATCCGCGAAAACACCGGTGCCACCCTCGGCGTCGCCATCACCGGCATCGCCGGCCCCCTCGGCGGAACCGACGAAAAGCCCGTCGGCCTCGTCTACGTCGCCCTCAGCGACGCCAAACGCACCTTCTCTGAGGAATGCCACTTCCGCGGTGACCGCGAAAACATCCGCCTCTGGGCCAGCCAAAAAGCCCTCGACCTCGTCCGCCGCCGCCTCATGTAGGCCTGAATCGAGCGCAGCTCGAACCCCTGCCCCCTGCCCCTAAGCCGCCGGCTTGAACAGCGCCGCCACAGCCTTCGGGTCCCGCTCAATCACCATCCGATACGCCCGCGCCGTAGCATCCGGCATCTTCCGCCGCTGCTCCCAATCCCGCAGCGTCCCCACCGGAATCCCGTACATCTCCCCAAACTCTTCCTGCGTCAGCCCCAGCTGCTCCCGCAGCCGTCGGGGATTGACCAACCGTCTCCACCCACGTGCAATCAACAGCTCCAACGGAGGCGCATCCGGGTCGGCCAGCTCTGCCGCAGCAAGCTCCTCGGCAGGGCTGGGCTTAAGCTCAGCCCAATCCAACTCATCTTCAGGAAACACATCACTCGGCTCACGGACGGTCGGGGTAGTAGCAGGAGTACTCATAAGCATTCGCCTTTCTCACAGAGATGATTCGGGTCAGGTCTTCGTCCCGAAGCGTTGCCACAACAAACAGAATCCCGGTCTTCCCCAACCCGACCGTCGCGCTGCGAATCTCCCCGTAGTCGAATCGGTCGTCGAACCAGCTTTCGCAGTTGGGATCCTCCAGCACAGCAACCCGCCTCAAGCCCCAACCCATGCTTGCGGCGGTTCTCAGCATCTTTCGCTGGGTCCCACTCGTACCGCATACCCCATGACTACGGCTAAGCCGTACCCCAGTCAACCAAATTCGCGCCGCCCCTACTTCCCCCCCTGCGCCGCAATCCACGCATTCACCCGAGCCTCCAGCACATCCAGCGGCAACGCCCCACTGTCCAGCACCTCATCGTGAAACGCGCGAATATCAAACTTCGCCCCCAGCGCCGCCTTCGCCTTCTCCCGCAGTTCCAGAATCTTCAACTGCCCCGCCTTGTACGCCAGCGCCTGCCCCGGCCAGCCAATGTACCGGTCCGTCTCCGACTGGATATTCGTCTCGTCAATCGCCGAGTGGTCGTGGAAATACGCCACCATCTGCTCCCGCGTCCAGTGCTGCGAGTGAACGCCTGTATCCACCACCAGCCGAATTGCCCGCCAGATATCCGCCTCCAGCCGCCCATAATCCGAGTACGGGTCCTGGTAGAAGCCCACTTCCTTCCCCAGCCGCTCGCTGTACAGCGCCCAGCCCTCAACAAACGCCGTGTACCCGGCATGTTTCCGGAACTCCGGCATCCCCGTCATCTCCTGCCCCAGCGAAATCTGCAGATGATGTCCCGGCACCCCCTCGTGATAGCTCACCGCCTCCACATCGGCCAGGTTGCGCTCCGTCGCGTTGTACAGGTTCACCGTAATCCGCCCCGGCCGCACCCCATCCACCGTCCCCTCTTCGTAATATGCGGCCGCTGCTGCCTTTGCCCGGTAATCCGGAATCGCCACCACTTCCAGCTTCTCCACCGGCAGCTTGCCAAACAACTGCGGCAGCTTCGCCTGCATATCAGCCTCGTGCCCGCGGTAGACATTCATCAGCGCCTCAGCCGAAGCCGGCCTCAGCTTGGGATTCGCCTTCACCGCCGCCTGAAAGCTCTTCAAATCCGCAAATCCCTGCTTCCCGGCAATCTCCAGCATCGCCGCTTCATCCCGGGCCACTTCCGCCAGCCCAATCTCATGCAACTGCGCCGCCGTCAGCTTTGTCGTCGTCTCTCGCTCAATGCAGAACTGGTAGTACTTGTCCCCATCCGGCAGTGCCCAGGCGCCCACCGTCTCCCGCGCAGCCGGCACATACGTCGCCTCCAGGAAGCGCGCAAACCGCTGGTACGCCGGCAGCACCTTCTTCGCAATCACCGCCAGCAGCTCATCATGGATCCGCGTCTGCTCCGCCGCCGGAATCCCCGCCGGAAAGCTCTTCAGCGGCGCCGCCAGCGGAGACTCCTCCGGCTTCACCGCCGCCAGCGCCTTCACCTGCTCCAGCGTCTGCTCGGCCAGCCGTTTCGGCAGCACCCGATGATCGTCTATCCCCAGCGTCATGTTATCCGTCACCTGGTCAAAGGCCTTCGGAACCTGCCGCAGCCGTGCAATCCAGTCGTCATAGTCCTTCACCGTCGTAAAGCTCAACTGCCGCGCCAGCTCCAGGAAGCTAGTGTGGATGCCCCCCATCTGGTTTACCGGCATCTCCCATTCCTTGTAGTCGGCGGCTTCCATATCCTGGGTCATCTGCCGCATCAGCAGCTCCCGGCTCAGCACCCGCTGCTCGTCCATCCCCGTCGTATCCACCGCCGCCAGCTTCAGCAGAAACTCCTGCTCCCGCGCCAGCCCCTGGTTGTACGCCTCCACCGAGTAGTCCGTAATCTGGTCATTCCACCGCTTGTCCCCAAGCGTTGAGGCAAACTCCGGGCTGTGCCGCAACCCGTCCTCCCACTGCTCCGCAAAAATCCGGTCCAGCGCCTTCACCCTGTCCGCCAGCGCCATCGTCAACGAATCTGCGTTGGCATCCACGGTCAACTTCGGTTTTTGCGCCGTCATCACTGCCGGCATCATCAGCGCCAGCATCAGCAGGGAAACACAAACCTTCATCGGGTTAAAATCCTCACACCAGGGCATTTTGTTCTGGCTAAAGTCTACGGCATGACCACCCCAAAGCCCACCCAATCCGCCGACCCCGCTCCCGTCCGCCCCATTGTCTTTGACGCGCAGCTTGAGCGCGCCGAAAGCAACCTCTCCACCCTCTTCCTCCGCATCCCCTTCAACCCCATCACCACCTGGCCCCAGCGCAATCGCCTCCGCGTCGTCGGCCTCGTCAACCAGGTCCCCATCCGCCGCTCCCTCTACCAGTCCCGCACCCGCGGCTACATCCTCCTCGTTGACCAAAAGCAGCGCAAGGCCGGCAACTTCCGCGCCGGCGACCTCGTCACCGTCCAGCTCTCCGCCGACCTCACCCCGGCCGAAGCCACCCTCCCGCCCGAACTCGACCGCCTCTTCCGCCAGGACCGCGCTCTCCGCAAATTCTTCCTCTCCCTCCCCGAATCCCTCCGCCGCTACGCCATCAACGAAATCGCTGACCGCAAGTCCCCGGAAGCCCGCCGCAGCCGCGCCGAACACTGGGCCGAAGCCCTGCTTCTCGCCATGGACGCAGAAATCTCCCTGCCTCCCATCCTCCGCCAGGCCTTCGCCGCCCAACCCCTCGCCCACCAGGGCTGGAACCGCGTCACCCCAAACCAGCGCCGCCAGCACCTCGTCAGCATCTTCACCACCGTCGGCCCTGCCGCCCGCGAATCCCGCATCCAGTCCCTCATCGACAAATGCCTCGCCGCCGCCCGCAGAAAGTCGAAGCCTGCTCCCCCCACCTGCTAAACTCTTCCTCGTTATGCCCATCGCACTCACCTACTGGCTGCACTCGCTCTCCATCGTGGTCGCCGCCTACCTGCTCGGCTCCGTTCCCACCGGCTACCTGCTCATCCGCTTTGTCAAAAAGCAGGACATCCGCGCCATCGGCTCAGGCTCCACCGGCGCCACCAACGTCCTCCGCTCCGGCGCAAAGGGCCTCGGCGCTGCCACCTTCGCACTCGACGCGCTCAAGGGCGTCGCCGCCGTCTACCTCGGCATGTGGCTCGGCCACTTCGGCTTCCCGCCCATCCCCCCGCACAACGCCCAGGCTCTGGCTGCCCTCTGCGCCGTCCTCGGCCACATCTACCCCATCTGGCTCGACTTCAAGGGCGGAAAGGGCGTCGCCACCGGCTTCGGCGTCTTCCTCGCCATCGTTCCCCTCGCCGCTCTGGCCGCCATCAGCGTCTTCATCCTCGTCATGGCCATCTTCCGCTACGTCTCGCTCGCCTCCATCCTCGGCGCGGCATCCTTCCCCGTCTTCGCCTGGTTCTTCGTCCCCTGGATGCACGCCTGGCTGCCCATGACCAACGCCGTCCTCGTCGCCGCCATCATCATCGCCAAGCACCACCAGAACATCGGCCGCCTCCTCGCCGGCACCGAATACCGCTTCGGCAAAAAGAAGGTCGCAGCATGAGCCGCATTACTGTTCTCGGATCAGGTGCCTGGGGCACCGCCATCGCCCTCTCGCTGGTCGCCCGCGGTGGCCATCACGTCACCCTCTGGGCCCACATCCAGCCGGAAGCCGACGCCATGCTCGCCGCCGGTGAAAACACCCACTTCCTCCCCGGCTTCCCGCTCCCCGCCGACCTCCACATCACCGCCGACGACCGCGCAATCGCCGACGCTGACATCCTCGTCTCCGTCATCCCCAGCGAATTCCTCCGCGGCACCATCGCCCGCCTCGCCCCACGCATGCGCCCCGGCCAGGTCATCGTCTCCGCCACCAAGGGCGTTGAAGACGGCACCTTCCTGCGCATGACCGAAGTTATCCGCGAGTGCCTCGTCACCGCCGGCGTCATCCCCACCGCCTACCCCGCCGACCCCGCCCAACAGCTCCCCGTCGGAGCCATGAGCGGCCCCTCCTTCGCCAAGGAAGTCGCCGAAGGCCAGCCCACCGCCATCACCATGGCATTCTCTGAGCCCGGCATCGCCGCCCGCGTCCAGCGCGACTTCTCCTCCACCACCATGCGCTACTACTCCTCCGATGACGTCGTTGGCGTGGAGATGGGCGGGGCCGTCAAAAACGTCATCGCCATCGCCGCCGGTGTCGCCGCCGGCATGGGCCTCGGCTACAACTCCGCCGCCGGCCTCATGACCCGCGGCATCGCCGAAATCACCCGCCTTGCCATGGCCGCCGGCGCCCGCCGCGAAACCCTCCTCGGCCTCTCCGGCACCGGCGACCTCATCCTCACCTGCACCGGCTCGCTCTCCCGCAATCGCACCGTCGGCATGGAACTCGGCAAGGGCCGCAAACTCCCCGAAATCCTTACCGCCCTCGACGGCAAAGTCGCTGAAGGTGTCCGCACCACCCGCGCCGCCCTCGGCATGGCCCGCAAACTCGGCGTCAGCATGCCCATCACCGAGCAGATGGAACTCATCCTCGACGAAGGCAAAGACCCCCGCGAAGCCCTCAAGGAACTCATGCTCCGCCCCGGCCGCGACGAGACTGCCTGACCGCGCCCACCTTGCCAACGTCGTACCAACTTTGTGAAGGGTACGGGCTTCAGCCCGTACACAGAAGTCACCAGGAGAAACGGGGCTTCAGCCCCTGAGGGACATCCCGTCCCCCACCGCCCAGCCCCTTCTCCCTACTGCATCTCCATCACAATCCGCAGCGTCACATCATGCGTCACCGGGTCGGCCTTGGCATCGTAGGTCGCCTTCAAGTGCTCCAGCAGCGGCCGCAGCACCGGGTCGTTGGTCCGCATCGCCGCCATAAACTCCCCCACATAGCCCGGATCAAACGGATCACCCGGCAGCATCTTCCACTGCGCCATCAGCTTGTGGCGCAGGTCATCGCTCACATTCTCAAACCGCACAATCGCCAGGTGATACTGCGGCCCCGGCGTCTCCGTCAGCGTAAAATTCGCCACCCCGCCCGCCTCATCCAGGTGTACCTCGCGCTGCACCACCGCATCCTGATACCCCCGGGCATGCAGCATCGTCACGCACCGCCCCTGGAAACGCGGCAAACGCAGCCACGGCGACTCGCCCAGCTTCTGCGGCCCCACCGCCTTTTCCACCTCCGCCTGCGTCACCGGCCCGCCCGCCGCCAGCGTCACCGTGCCCAGCGTATACGCCCGCCCCGCATTCACCACCACCTGCACCGGAACCTTGATGTTCCCCTCGCTCACCGCCAGCACGCCATTGCGCGTCACATGCACCGTCGCTGTCGCATAACCCTGGTTCACCAGAAGATTCTGGAAATACTCCTCCATGCGCTGCTCGGTCTTCCCCGTCTCATAGCTGAAGTTCCCCCGCTTGGCCGCCTCCACCATCTTCGTCTCCAGCTCCGGCGTCACTCCCTGCAGCGCGTACGAACCCACCCGCACGCTCACCCCCGGAATCGAAAACTTGAACGCAGTCACTGTCTGCGTCGCCACTTCGCCCACCGTTCCAGATTGCACCGGAACATCCGCGCCCTCGGCCGCCAGCATCTGCACCAGCGCCTGCCGCACTCCCTCCAGCACCCCGCCCTCACTCGGCACCCGCCCGTGGTACAGCGGAACCATCTCCCGCAGCGCCTCTTCCAGCTTCTCTCCCGTCGGCAGCGGCAGGTTCTCCAGCACTATCGGATACGTCGGCGTCACCTCATGCAGCGTAAACAGCATCCCCTTGGTGTCAAACTTGTACCCCACCTTGTCAAACATCCCCGTATCCATCAGCCGCTGCGCGTGGCTATTCAACTCATCCGAGCTGTACCCCACCCCAATCTTCAGCCCCGTCGCCTGCATCAGCTCCGCGTCAGAGTAATCCGGCGCGCCTTCAAATCGAATCGTTGCAGGCTTGAACACTTGCGCCTGCGCTGCCACCGCGGCCGCCATCAGCACCACCGAGCAAAGGAAAGATTGAGTTGTGCGGGTCATATTCGCTCCAGAGTAGCAGAACCCCGCCCACCCCGCCCCACCGCGCCGTTGACTCTTCTCCCCCCCCAACTGGCATCCCACCACCCCGCTCGGCTAAACTACACCCATGCCTTTCCCAATCCGCACCTGCGTGAAATGCGGCGAGGAGTTCGAACTCCGGCCCGAAAAGCCCGGCTTCGCAAATCGCTGTTGGGCCTGTAGTGAACCCGATGCCGACGAAGACACCGCCGTCGATGCCTCCCAGGCCCTCGACCGCAAAGGCGCCAGCGAAATCAACGCCGAGCGCCGCCGCGTCATCCGCGACATGCTCTACCGCGGCGACAGCTAGGGCCTCCTCATCCGGCGGCTGGTAAACTCAAGCCATGTTTTCCCGTTTCTTCGGCCGCAAAAAAGCCCAGCCCGAGCCCGACGCCCAATCGCTGCCCGCCGCGCCCCAGATCGAACAGGCCGAGCAGGCAACTCCTGTGCCCGAGCCCATCGCTCCCACCATCCACGCGGCCATCCTCGAACCCATAACCATCCCCGAACCCGACCCGGAACTTGCCCCCGAGCTCGAGCCCGAACTGGCCCGCGCCGGCTTCTTCGCCCGCATGAAGCAGGCCGTCGCTCGCACCCGCGACTCCCTCACCGACAAGCTCGAAGGCGTCCTCGCCATCTCCCGCACCGTCGACGAGGCCATGCTGGAGGACCTGGAATCGGCCCTCCTGACCTCGGATCTCGGCCTGCCCACCACCACCGCCATCCTCACCGACCTGCGCGATCGCGCCAAGCGCCAGTCTATCCAGGGCGGCGACGAGCTCCGCAACCTCCTCAAGCAGCAAATCCGCGCCATCCTTGAAGCCCCCGACCGCCCCATCGTCGAGCCCGACACCCCGCCCCGCGTCATCTTCATGGTCGGCGTCAACGGCACCGGCAAAACCACCACCAGCGGCAAGCTCTCCGCCTGGTTCCAGGCCCGCGGCAAATCCGTCCTCCTCTGCGCAGCAGACACCTTCCGCGCCGCCGCCATTGAGCAGCTCCAGGTCTGGGCCTCCCGCTCTGGCGTCGCCATGATCAAGACCCAGCAGGGTGGCGACCCCGCCGCCGTCCTCTACGACGCCATCACCGCCGCCAAAGCCCGCGCCATCGACATCCTCGTCGTCGATACCGCCGGCCGCCTCCACACCAAATCCGGCCTCATGGACGAGCTCGACAAGATGCGCCGCACCGCCAGCCGCCTCATCCCCGGCGCGCCCCACGAAGTCCTCCTCGTCATGGACGCCACCACCGGCCAGAATGGCCTCCAGCAGGCCCGCCTCTTCACCCAGGCCTCCGGCGTCACCGGCATCGTCCTCACCAAGCTTGACGGCACCGCCAAGGGCGGCATCGCCGTCGCCATCGCCCGCGAACTCAACCTCCCCGTACGCTTCGTCGGCGTCGGCGAAAAAATCGGCGACCTCCTCGAATTCGACCCCGAAGCCTTCGTCGAATCCCTGCTCACCCCGCGCCAGTAACTCCCCGCACTCCCCAGGATCTCCATGGCAGAGGCACCCCGAACGACCGCATCGCCTGAGCAAGACGCACTCTGGATGGCCCGCGCCCTGGACCTGGCCCGCCGCGGCACCAGCCTCTGCTCTCCCAACCCCATGGTCGGCTGCGTCATCACCGACTCCTCCGGTGCCCTTGCCGGCGAAGGCTGGCACGAGTACGAAAAGCTCGACCACGCCGAGGTCATGGCCCTCAAAGCCGCCGGCGACCGCGCCCACGGAGGCACGGCCTACGTCACCCTTGAGCCCTGCAACCACACCGGCCGCACCGGCCCCTGCTCCCTGGCCCTCATCCACGCTGGCATCGCCCGCGTCGTCGCCGCCACCGGCGACCCCAACCCACTCGTCTCCGGTGCCGGCTTCACCACCCTGCGCCGTGCCGGCATCCCCGTTGAAGTCGGCCTCTGCCAACCGGAAGCCCGCGCCATCAACCAGGCATTCGCCTGCTGGATTACCCAAAAACGCCCCTTCGTCGATATGAAGGTCGCCATGACCATGGACGGCCGCATCGCCCCACCCCCCGGCGTCCACCACAAGCGCGAGCCCTACTGGATCACCTCCGAGGCCTCCCGCGCTGCCGTCCAACCCCTCCGCTGGCAGGCAGATGCCGTCCTGACCGGCGTGGATACCGTCATCGCCGACGACCCCCAGCTCACCGACCGCAGCGGCACCCCCCGCCGTCGCCCGCTCCTCCGCGTCATCCTCGACAGCGAACTGCGCATCCCGCTCGACTCCAAAATCATCACCCAGGCCCAGGGCGACGTCCTCATCTACACCGTCAGTGACAACACCGCCCGCCGCCGCAATCTCGAAGACCGCGGCATCCGCGTCGAAGTCCTGCCCGCCGAGGCCGGCAAAGTCCCGCTCGCCAAAATGCTCGCCTCCCTCGGCGAAAAAGGCATCCTCCGCCTCCTCACGGAAACCGGCTCCCGCCTCAACACCGCCTTCCTCGCCGCCAACCTCGTCGACCGCATCCGCATCTTCTGGTCCCCCCAGTTGCTCGGGTCTGACGCTGTTCCAGCCTTCCGTACCCTCCCCACCCCCATCCGCCTCGACCGCGCCGAACTCGAGCGCTACGGCAACGACTTCTGCATCGGCGCACTCCTCCACGACCCCTGGCATGCCGATCCCGGCGCCTGACTCTCACCTCGCCCGCGTTCCGCCTTGTGACCCGCCACCCGCCCACTGCGGATAAACTGGAACCATGTTTACGGGAATCATCGAGCAGACCGGCACAATCGTCAGCCTCACCGACCTTGGCGGAGTCCGCCGCCTCACCGTCTCCGCCCCCGGCATCGCCGGTCGCCTGCGCGAGGGCGACTCCCTCGCCGTATCCGGCGTCTGCCTCACCGCGCTCGACGTTGATCCCACCCTCTTCCACGCCGACCTCGCCGCAGAAACCCTCGCCCGCACCTCCCTCGGCTCCCTCGCTCCCGGCTCTGAGGTCAATCTCGAGCTCCCCACCGCCGCCGGCTCGCCTCTCGGTGGCCACGTTGTCCAGGGTCACGTCGACGGCGCCGGCACCCTCGTCTCCCTCACCCCCGTCATCCCCGAGTCCGACCCGGCCTTCGACCGCGAAACCACCGACTGGTGGCTCACCATCGAGGTCCCCCCCAGCGCCCGCCCCTACATGGTCGAAAAAGGCTCCGTCGCCATAGAAGGCATCAGCCTCACCATCGCCCGCACCACCATCCCGGAAGGCGGCACCACCATCGGCATCGCCATCCTGCCCCTCACCTACTGGCGCACCAACCTCCACGCCCTCGCCCCCGGCGCACCCGTCAACGTCGAGGCCGACGTCCTCGTCAAGTTCGCCGCCATGCAGGCCGCCCAGGCCAAATCCCCCGAATTCCCCCTCACCGAAGCCTGGCTCGTCGCCTCCGGCTACTGATTCTGAAATCGCAAATCCGGATAAAATAGTGGCAGGATAATCAACGGCCACAGCCATGCAGACAAATCATTCTCCCGATCCTGAGGCAAAACGCGCCCTCCAGAAGACCTATGCCTCAGCGGCCACCGTTCCCCTGTTGCCCAACGGGCGAACCGCAGCCGAACAGGCCCGCATCGAGCAGGCAGCAGCCAATATGCGTGCTCTTCGGAAGACGATGGGCTCCATGTCTATTGAAGAAATCCTCTCCGCCCGGGATGAAGGTCGCATGTGAGGAATTGCCGCTGGCTCTGGGCCCTCAAATCCGCCGCCATCCTCGCCGGCGTCCCCCTCCTCGCCCCATGAGCGTCCCGCCCCTCCCCCGCGTCTATCCCCACAGCGGAAACTGATACCCTTTCCTCAGCACCACCTCACCCGGCCGCCCCGCCGATAAGGATTTTTGGAAGAGCGCTCACCCCATGGCAGAGTTCCTCATCAAGATGGCTGACGAACGCGGCAAAATCCGCGAAGAGGCTCACTCCGCTGCCTCTGCCGAGGAGCTTCGCCAGCGCTTCATCGGTGCCGGCTATCACGTCTTCTCCGTCAAGCCTCGCGGCTCCGCAGGCCGCGGCCGCAAAATCAAGCTCGAACCCTTCCTCATCTTCAATCAGCAGTTCCTCACCCTCATCCGCGCCGGCCTGCCCATCCACGGCTCGCTGGAAATGCTGGCCCGCAACCAGCGCAATCCCCACTTCGCCGGGCAGCTGATGAACGTCACCGACCGCGTCAAAACTGGCGAAAGCCTCTCCGCCGCTTTCGAGGCACAAACCGGCATCTCCACCGTCTACACCACCACCCTGCTCGCCGGCGAACGCTCCGGCAACCTGCAGGAGGTCCTTGAGCGCTACATCAGCTTCCAGCGCGTCTCCCTCAGCTTCACCAAAAAGCTCGTCGCCTCGCTCATCTATCCCTGCGTTCTCATCACCCTCGTCTTTGGCATGTTCGTCTTCATGATCACCTTCGTGGTCCCCAGCTTCGCCACCCTTTATGACCAGATGGGCGTCAAGCTTCCCTGGCTCACCACCGCCCTGCTCAACTTCGGTGTTACAGCTCAGCACAAGGGCCCCTACGTCCTCGTCGTCCTCGGCATCCTCGGCTATCTCCTCTTCCGATATACCAAAACCGAGAAGGGCCGCGGCCGGCTCGACACCCTGCGCATCAACCTTCCTCTCTTCGGCAAGGTCTGGATCAAGTACCAGGTCGCGCTCTTCTCCCGCACCCTCTCCACCCTGCTCACCGGTGGCCTGCCGCTCATTCCCTCGCTGGAGACCTCGGCCCGCTCCATCGCCTCCATGCGCATCGCCCAGGCCGTTTTCACCGCCGTCACCAGCGTGCGCGAAGGCAAAACCCTCGCCGACTCCCTCGCCCGCACCAAGGTCATCCCGCCCGTCGCGCTCGAAATGATCACCGTCGGCGAGCAGACCGGCGCTCTTCCCCAAATGCTCAACTCCGTCTCCGAGTTCTACGAGGAAGACGTCCAAACCACCCTCTCCGCCATCATGAACCTCATCGAGCCCATGATTCTGCTGGTCATGGGTGTGGTGGTGGTCGTTATTCTGGTGGCGCTCTACTTGCCCATCTTCTCCCTCGGCTCCATCCAGCAGATGCAACACTAAGCAGGCACACGCAACACCAACCCGCCCGCACCATCAGCTCGGCGGCAAAGGACCCAAACCATGGCGGATGCAATCATCGCAGCACAAAACGGAGCGCCCATCCAGTTCGGCGAGACCGACGAGCGCGCCGTAGCCGAGCGCCTGGCCCGCCGCTATCGTGCCGAGTTTGCCGACCTCAAGCACTTCAAAATCCAGCACGACCTCCTCCGCACCGTCCCCGTTGACCTCATGTTCCGCTACAACTTCGTCCCCCTTGAGCAGCGCGGCGACACCATGGTCATCGCCGTCAGCGACCCCTCCAAGCTCATGATGCTCGACGAAATCGCCGGCCTCCTCGGCCATCGCATCGAGCCCCGCGTCGCCACCCTCTCCCAAATCACTGACCTCCTCAAGAAAACCGAGCAGTCCCAGCGCGTCCTCGACGAAGCCAGCGAAGGCCTCACCTTCGACGTCATCTCCAGCGAAGAAAACCCCGACGAAAACATCTCCATCGAGAAGCTCGCCGGCGACGAAGACCTCAGCCCCATCATCCGTCTCGTCGATACCACCCTCTTCACCGCCCTCGAACGCCGCGCCTCTGACGTCCACATCGAAACCTACGACGACTCGCTCCTCATCAAGTACCGCATCGACGGCGTCCTCCAGCCCGCCATGGCCCCCATCGCCCGCGAGCATCACTCCACCATCCTCTCCCGCATCAAAATCATGTCCGAGCTCGACATCGCCGAGCGCCGCGTTCCCCAGGACGGCCGTTTCCGCGTCCGCTACAAAGGCCGCCTCATCGATTTCCGCGTCTCCATCATGCCCACCATCCACGGCGAAAACTGCGTCCTCCGCGTCCTCGACAAGGAGTCGATGAGCGAGAAGTTCCGCAACCTCACCCTCGACGTGGTGGGCTTCGCCGACGATGATCTCGCCCGCTTCCGCCGTTACATCCGCGAGCCCTACGGCATGGTTCTCGTCACCGGCCCCACAGGCTCCGGCAAAACCACCACCCTCTACGCCGCACTCAACGAAATCAAATCCGACGAAGACAAGATCATCACCATCGAAGATCCAGTCGAATACCAGATCCGCGGCATCACCCAGATTCCCGTCAACGAGAAAAAAGGCCTCACCTTCGCCCGCGGCCTGCGCTCCATCCTCCGTCACGACCCCGACAAGATCCTCGTCGGCGAAATCCGTGACGCTGAAACCGCGCAAATCGCCATCAACTCCGCCCTCACCGGCCACCTCGTCTTCACCACCGTCCACGCCAACAACGTCGTCGATGTCCTCGGCCGCTTCCTTAACATGGGCGTCGAGGCCTACAACTTCGTCTCCGCGCTCAACTGCATCCTCGCCCAGCGCCTCGTCCGCACCGTCTGCTCCCACTGCGTCCAAATCGTCCACCACCCCGACGAACTCCTCATCCACAGCGGCCTTGACCCTGCCGAGTGGCGCGACTTCGACTTCCGCGAGGGCACCGGCTGCATCGAGTGCGGCGGCACCGGATACCGTGGCCGTACCGCCATCCACGAACTCCTCGACCTCACCGACCCCATCCGCGAGCTCATCCTCGAAAAGAAACCCACTTCCGAAGTCCGCAAGCTCGCCCAGAAGGAAGGCATGCAATTCCTCCGCGAGTCGGCCCTGGACCGCGTCCGCCGCGGCTTCACAACCCTCAAGGAAATCAATAAAGTCACCTTTATCGAGGCATCGCGCTAGTGAGTCTTCGCATCCCCATCCCACGCGGCACAGCCCCCGGCGCACGTCCGGCGGCCGCAGTCGAGCTCGCTCCCGGCGCAGTCCTCGCTGCGGCTACGCCATCTCCCGGCGCGCCGCCCGTCTTTGCCGCGGAGCCGCTGCCCCCTGGGGCCATCGTCCCCGGCCTCTCTGACACAAACCTCCCCGGCGCACCCGCTGTCTCGGCAGCCATCCGCGCCGCACTGGCCGCCGTCTCGCCCCGCCCCCGCGCCGTCACCGTCATCCTCCCGGACTCCGCCGTCCGCGTCTTTGTTCTGGATTTCGACACCCTCCCCAGCCGACCCGAAGACGCCATGGCCGTCCTCCGCTTCCGCCTCCGCAAGTCCGTCCCCTTTGACGTGGAGCAGGCCGGCATCAGCTATCAGGTCCTTGTCGAAGGTTCCACCCGCCAGGAGACTCCCTGGAAGATCCTCGCCGCCGTCCTCCCCGGCCCCGTCCTCGCCGAGTACGAGTCCGCCGTCCGCGCCGCCGGCTACGAGCCCGGCGCAGTCCTCCCCGCCAGCCTCGCCGCACTCGCCGGCCTCAGCAGTGAAGAAGCCCTGCTCGTCGCCCACCTCCACGCCGGCTCCCTCACCACCACCATCCTCAGCGGAACCGACATCCTCCTCCACCGCACCATGGACCTCGACCCCGAACATCCCGACTTCCCCGCCGAATTCCAGCGCGCCATCGCAGTCGCCTCAGCCTTCTTTGAAGACAAGCTCCGCGCCCCGGCCCGCTCGCTCATCTACTCCGGCTCCCTGCCCGTCGCAGAAATCGAGGCAATCCTCGCCGGCGACGACGACCCCAACAGCCAGCCCCTCTCCATCGTTCAAATCGGCGCAAACGCCCTCGGCGCGGTCTCCTCCCTCGGCAATCGCAGCGTAGCCGCACTCACTGGTGCACTGGCGGAGACACGATGAAGATCTCGCTCAATCTCGCCTCCCGCCCCTACACCGATCACGGCCCCGCCGTCCGCCGCCTGCGCATCGGCATGGGCATCTGCCTGGTGCTGCTCGCCGGCCTGGCCTGGGGACTCGAAAACTTCCACCAGGCCGCCGTCCGCATCGCCCACGACCAGGCCCAGCTTGACCAGTCCATCGCCCGCATCCGCGCCGAGCAGCAGGGCTACCAGGCCCAGATGCGCCAGCCACAGAACGACCGCGTCCTTACCCAGGCCACCTTCCTCAACAAGCTCTTCGACCAGAAATCCTTCAGTTGGACCATGACCATGGAAGACCTCGAACCCGTCCTTCCCGCCGGAGTTCAGGTCACCGCCATTGAGCCCCAGCGCAACAAAAACGGTGCCCTCACCCTCCACATCCGCGTCACCGGCCCCCGCGAGCGCTCCGTCGACCTGCTCCGCAACATGGAGCGCTCCCGTCGCTTCGTCTCCCCACGCATCACTGGAGAAACAGCCGAGAACGCAGCCTCATCTGCCCAGACCCAGGCCGTCTCCGCTCCCTCGCGCGTCAGCTTTGACATCCTCGCCGAGTACAACCAGGCCACCCCGGAAGATCGCAAAGCCGCCGAACGCAAAGCCGCCGCGCACAACTCCGCCGAATCCGAGACCAAAGCCGCAAAGGCCGCCGCACCTCAAGCCCAGCGCGCCCCAGCCGCAAGCCCGCGCCCCGCCCCCGTCCGCCCCGGCTACCAGCCCCAGGCCGGCGGTCAACCACCAGCCTTCCCCAATCGACCAATGCCCAACCAGCCCTTCCCCAACCGACCAATGCCCAACCACCCCATCCCCAACCGGCCCCCAGCCAACCCCACGGGAGGTGCCCAATGAACATCTCTCCGCGCTGGACCACCATCCGCGAGCAGCTCTTCGCCCCCATCGGCCTGCACTGGGCCGGCTTTATCCTGCTCGCCGCAGCCACCCTCGTTCTCGGCGTTCGCGTCGGGCTCGACTGGCGCACCACCTCTGCCGGCAGCCAGGATGCCCTCGCCGCCGGACGCGCCCAGCTTCGCGCCATGGAGCTCCAGACAGCACCCCTCCGCGGCCTCGACAAGCACGTCCAGGAATCCCGCAAGCAGATTGACGCCTTCTACGCCAAGCGCGTCCCGCCCAGCTACTCGGCCATCCTTGAGGCCCTCGGCAGCCTCCAGACCACCGGCAACGTCCGCCTCGCACACGTCCAGTACACCCAGGCACCCGGCTCCGGCGACCTCACCGAGATTCGTCTCGATGCCTCCGTCACCGGCGACTACCCCGCCATCCTCCACTTCATCAACGGCCTTGAGCGCAGCCAGACCTTCTTCGTCATCCGCGCCATGAACCTCGGCGGCCAGCAGAACGGCGTCGTCAACCTCCGCCTCCAGTGCTCCACCTGGCTACGCCCCGCCGATGTCCCCCTCGACCTGCCCACCGAACAGGAAAAAGACCAGTCCAAGCCCGCCGCCGATCAGGGCGACAACCAGGAGGGCAACTAGCCATGGCCCTCAAAGCAGGCACCGAAAACAAGCGCAACGTCATCCTCGCCGGCGTCCTCCTGGTCGCCGTCATCGGCATCGCCATCTGGGAGTTCGGCGGCTCCAGCCCCGCCCCGGCTCCAGCCCCTGTTGCTGCCACCCCGGCCACCCGCACCGCCTCCTCCAACCCCGCCGGCCCCGAGGCCCCCCGAATCGCCACCGCCGTCCCCCAGAACCTCGACCCCTCGCTCCACCTCGAGCGACTCGCCCTCAGCGAAACCATCGAGTACGCCGGCAACGGCCGCAACATCTTCTCCGCCGACTCCGCCCCCATCGTCATCGAGCAGCCCGTCAAGTCCGCCCGCAACGACGTCGCCGTCGCGCAAAAGCCCATCTACACCCCGCCTGCCGCCCCCGTCGCCCCCGCCATCGACCTCCACTACTTCGGCTACTCCACCTCCCGCGACGGCAAACGCCGCGCCTTCCTCCTCCGTGGCGAAGACATCTATGAGGCCGGCGTCGGCGACATCGTCAACCACCGCTACAAGATCGTCGCCGTCAACCTCAACGGCATCCAGATCACCGATCTCAGCTACAACAACACCCAGACCCTTCCCCTCACCGGCAACTAGCCCACCATGACCCGCCCCGCCAAATCCCGACGCGACCGCCCCCACGGAGAACAGGGCTACATCCTGCTGGCCGTCGTCTTCCTCACCGTCATGGTCCTCATCGCGCTCTCCGTCGCTGCCCCCAACATGGCCCGCAGCATCCAGCGCGACCGCGAAATGGAGCTGATGCACCGCGGCAAGCAGTTCCAGCGCGCCATCCAGCTCTACTACCGCAAATTCGGTGCATACCCGCCCACCATGGACGCGCTCGAAAAGACCAACAACATCCGCTTCCTCCGCAAGCGCTACAAAGACCCCATCACCGGCAAGGACGAGTGGCACCTCATCCACTTTGGCGAAGCCAAAACCCAGACCCTCGGCTTCTTCGGCCAGCCCCTCGCTGGAACCGGCTCCGCCGGAGCCTCGGTCATGGCCGGCATCGGCCCCAGCGGCGGCAATCAGAACACCACCGGCCCCCTCTTCGGCGGCTCGTCCCTCACCGGAACCGAGCAACCAACCGACACAGTTGTGCCGGTCGGCGGCCCAGCTGATGGCACCCAGCCCAACTCAGGCGCAATCGGCACAGCCGGGGCCACTTCCGGGGCCACTTCCGGCTCCAGCTTCGGCACATCCTCCGGCACGGGTCAAACCTTCGGCGGCGGCGGCATCATCGGCGTCGAAAGCACCAGCACCCGCCTGGCAATCCTCGAATTTAAAAAGAAAAAGCACTACAACGAGTGGGAGTTCGTATTCGACCCCCTCTCTGAGCGCTTTACCCTCAGCAACAACATGGGTACCAGCGCCACCGGCTCCAGCAACCCCACCAGCAGCAACGGCTCGTCGCCCTTCGGCAACTCCATCGGCAGCGGCTCCAACTCCGGGTCGGGATTCGGCTCCGGCTCGGGAACCCCGCCGCCGCAACCACAGCAATAGCTACTTGGCCGTGTCTTCGCCCTGGCGATGATGCCGCAGCGGATCTCCAAAAACCACCTGCCCAAACAGCATCGCAAACACGACGTAAATGACGGCTCCCACCCAGATCACCACTGACCGCTGACCCACCATCAGCGCCTTCACCAGCGCCCCGGCCATCACAAAAAAGTGCATGAAGTTGCCCAGCGCCACCGGACGGCTGTAAATGCCCCCAATCAGCACATCCTTCGCCATCCAGTTCATCAGCGCAAAGCCAAAGTACAGCGCGCCCGCCGCCTGCACCAGCAGCACCGCCAACGCCTGATCCGGCAAACCCCACGCTGCCAGCAACTCCTGCGGAGCAAAGGTCGCACCCAGCCCCAGTACCATCAGGAAGCAGGCGCTTCCGATCATGATTGCCTTCGTCTGCATTCCCCTAAGCCCCCTGAAAAGCTGCCTTTGCGCAAGTATACGCACCTACCGCCTTCAAGTTTAACGGGAACGTAATCTGCGGAACCCCGTTTCACATCTCCCCGGCTGCCCCGCAAACGCAGAAAAGGCCACCCACTCGGGCGGCCCTTTCTGAAATTCGTGAAATCCGCTTACACGCTGAACGACGATCCGCACCCGCAGGTGCTCTTCACGTTCGGATTCTCAAACTTGAACCCGGCCGCTTCAAACGTCTCCACGTAGTCCACCACGCAGTTGTTCAGGTACATCAGCGAGGTCGCGTCGATGAACACCTTCAGGTCGTCATAGGTGAAAACCTTGTCCATCATGCCAGCCTGGTTCTCAAAGGCCATCGAGTACTGGAACCCCGAGCAGCCGCCGCCGACCACGCCCACGCGCAGCCCGGCAGGAATCGGATCCTGGGTCGCCATTATCTCGCGAACCTTGGCAATCGCCGCCGGCGTCATGTTCAGGGGAAGCGCCTTTGGCTCGGTTGCTTGTGTCTGGGGTACGGTTGCGGTCGCCATTCGTAGGATTCTCCCTTGATGCTGATTTTCTTCTGCGGTTAAAGGCCAAAATCACTTTTCACTCAGCCTGTTTTCACTCTAATCCTGCGGCCTGAGCAAAACAAGAGCATTTTGGTCCGCTTTCACTTCATAGGATGCTTCAGCCCCCAAAAAGTCGCAACCTGCTCTCCACAAAACCGCCGCTCCCCGCCCGGATTTGGCCGTGATCCCCTTGCCTTTCATGCGTGACCGGCATCACAGGATTTCTTGTTCCACGCCATCAAAACAGCGCTATAGTTAGAAACCGAGCGGCCTTGGCCACTCGCCCCTGTGCCCTGCCAGCACTCCGACGAGCGTACCTTCAGTTCCACGCCAAGACCGGCAATGGACAAGGAGGCAAAGATTATGCCAACTGGACTGGTTCTCACAATGTGGATCGTTTGGGCTGTGGTTGTGGTGACGACTGCGGCTCTCTATATGTATCGTTCAAGCCTCGCCAAGAATGAAGATGGCCAGGTTTTCCTCGATGAAGCTTTCGCCCACGAAAAGGCCATGCAGACCGAAATCGTCAGCCGCATCAACAAGGTTGAGCCCATGGCTCATGCTGGAATGATTGCAACTGCGGTCATGTCTGGCATCGTCGTCGTCTACTACCTCTATGCTGCCTACGTCTCTCTCTTCGACTAGGGCTTCACTGGCTGCTGAAAAACCTGGATTAAGGGAGCTTTGTGAAAGGGCAGGACTTCAGTCCTGCCGTAAATGCCTGATAAAAAGGGCCGGGCTTCAGCCCCTGCACTCGGCTGGGGAGCGAAACAATGCCACCCAACTCCCTGTTCAGCGGCAACACACCGCGCCGAAGACTGGTTCGGCGCTCTCAACCGGGATTCCCTCGAATCCCGGAGTCGAAGCGGGCAGTCTGCGCGCTCTTCCAGACCAACTCTGTGAGCGCTCCGTAACACCAGGCTGCCCGCTCAGGGAAAGACACGGCCGCCTCTCACGACGGCCCGGGTGAGACTCGCACCCGTCCGGCTGACCGTTCCCCGGTCAGCCTCTTTCCTTTTTGGGGCACTCCCCCTACTCCACTTCCTGCCGCGCCTTGTACCCGTTCCGGTAAATCAGCTCGTACTTCAGCGGCTTGTGCTTCTCGTCCTGGAACGTCAGCGGCTTCCCTTCGTCATCCACCAGCCGCACCTCCAGCTTGCGGAATCCCCCGTCCTGCGCCGCATTTGTCGGGTGGTAAATCAGCTCATACTTCGACCGGATCGCCGCGTTGATGGAGTTGAAGTCATCCGGCATCTCCGCCACAAACCGCGGCGAAAACGACATCCCCCCCGTCAGCCGTGCAAAGCTCTGCATCTGGTTGTCGGCCTGCAGGTAGTCCATATCCCGCATCTGCCCGCTCCAGCCGCCCCGCCCCTCGCTCATCAGCCGCGCAACCTGCCCCGTCGAAATCGTGAATATCGTCACATTCGGCGTCTTCTTCACCTTGTCGATAACCTTGTCCAGGGTGATCTTCGACAGCGTGTCACGCCCCGAGGCAATCAGGATGATGTACTTCTGCCCTTCCACACGGCTCAGCCGGTCCAGCCCCTCATACAGCGCGTCAAACAAATCCCGCTCGCTGAAGCCGGGAATCCTCAGCGAATTGATCGCCGACAAGATCTCCCGCTTGTCCTGCGTAAAATCCGCCACAATCTTCGTGTTCAGGTCAAATGTCATCAGCGCCACATAGTCCTGCGGCCGCAACTGCTCCGCAAAGCTGAACGCCGCATTCCGCATGTCGTAGATGAACTGATAGTTCGTCGCCGCAAACTCGCAGATCATCAGCGCCGTAATCGGAGCCTCCGCCCGCTTGAAGGCAATCACCTTCTGCGGCTTGCCGTCCTCATATACCTGGAAGTTTGACAGCTTCAGCCCCGGCACAAACTGGTGCGTCTTCTCCAGCAGCACACCCACATCCACCGTCACCTCTGGCACTTCCACCTTGATTGAAACCGGCGGCAGCCCCTCGGGATTCTTGATGCGCGGCGCAGCCGGTGCCGGCGCGGGAGCCTCATCCACCGGCGCCTTCTTCTTCGGCACCACAATCGCCCCGTTTTCTGACGCAGGCCCACCCGAATCCGGGGTCACATCCGGCTGCGGTGCCGGAGGCTGCTGCTGCGCCCGCGCCGGCACTCCGCCCGCCAGCGCCACTGCCAGTGCCAAACCCAACCAGCTCCGCCTCGCTCCACTTCCCAAGCTGCTCATCGCATTCCCTCGCATCGCTCTTCGCCTCCACATCCGGGTTACAGAATACGGTGCCGGAAAGGTTTCTGGCTCTTCAACTTTCCGTCCCGTTCCAGCCACACTTCCACGCGGCTCCTTTCCCCCTGCCAACTCCAGCCGGAACCGTCTAAGCTGGTAGACGTGCCAAGCCCCAGCAAGGAAACCCGCTTCCTCTCGATTTTTCCACTCCCCGCCGCCCTCTGCCTCCTGCTGGCCGCGGTCCCCTCCTGCGCCCGCGCCCAGTCGCCCGCCGGTCCGCCGCCCTCCAGTGCTGGCGTCTTCCCCCTTTCTGAGGTCCATCGCGGCCTCCACGGCACCGCCTGGACCGTCTTCGAAGGCACCCAGCCAGAGCCCATGGATGTCGAAATCCTCGGCCTCCTCCACGGCGGCCGAGGCCCCGGCAAAGACATGATTCTCGCCCGCCTCCACGGCACCAGGCCCGAGTACACCGGCGTCGTCGCCGGCATGAGCGGCAGCCCCGTCTACATCGACGGCCGCCTCCTCGGCGCGCTCAGCTACCGCATCGGCCAGTTCAGCAAAGAGCCCATCGCCGGCATCACTCCCATCCAGGAGATGCTGGACGTTCGCGACCTGCCCATCCGCGACCTGCCCACCTCCCCCGACCCCGCACCCGCCACCCAGCCCGAGCCCCGCACCGCCTCCACTATCTCTGACCCCTCCGGCAGCACCACCTTCCAGGCCATGGAAACACCCCTCCTCATGAGCGGCTTCTCCCCGCAGGCCATCGACCTCTGGCGTCGCCAGATGACCACCGCCGGCCAGGACTCCCTCGCCACCGTCTCCGCCGGCGGCCCCATGGGCACCAGCGGCCCCTCATCCCAGCCCGAATCACCCATCCTCCCCGGCTCCGCCGTCAGCCTCCAGCTCGTCCGCGGCGACTTCGAAATCGCCGCCACCTGCACCGTCACCTGGGTCGACCCAAAACAGCTCCTCGCCTGCGGCCACCCCGTCCTCCAGGCCGGACCCATCTCCGTCCCCATGACCGCCGCCGAGGTCCTCGCCACCCTCCCCTCCCCCCTCAACGCCTTCAAAATCATCAATACCGGCCGCACCCTCGGCGCATTCACCCAGGATCGCGCCTCCGCCATCCGCGGCGAGTTCGGCGCGCAGGCCCGCATGATTCCCGTCCACTTCGCCGTCTCCACCCCTTCCGAGCCCGCCTCCGACCGCCACATCGAGGTCCTCGACCAGCCCGAGATGACCGCCTCCGCCCTCCTCGTCTCCCTTTACCAGACCCTGCTTGAAACCAACTCCAGCACCGCCGCCACCAGCTACCACCTCACCGGCTCCATCTCCCTCGCCGGCCGCGCCCCCCTCCCCATTGACGCCTGGGGAACCCCGCAGGAAACCATGGCCTCCCAGCTCGCCGCCGCTTTCGCCATCGGAGACATCTTCAACCGCATCTACGCCAACGCCGGCCGCACCACCCCCATCCTCGGCATCGACCTCCGCATCCAGGCCATCGACCGCGACCTCCGCGTCGAACTCGAAAGCGCCCGCCTCATCTCCTCCGGCATCGTCCACGCCGGGGACACGGTCACCGTCGAAGCCACCCTGCGCCCCGCCCACGGCCCCGCCACCAACCTCCGCCTCCCCGTCACCCTCCCCGCCCGGCTGGAACCCGGCAACCTGCGCCTGCTCATCTCCGGCGCTGCCACCCTCGACCGCACCGCCGAGGCCGCACGCCCCCAGGGCCGCAACCCCTCGCTCAACTCCGCATGGGACCGCCTTACCGCCCTCCACGCTCCTGACCAGATCTACGTCACCCTCCTGCTGCCCGAGTCGCAGGCCGCCGTCGACGGTGCAACCCTCGCCAGCCTCCCGCTTTCCATCGCCAACACCCTCGAACCTGGCCGCGGAACCGCCGAAGCCGGCCTCCACGGCGAAACCCTCTCCGTAGCAGCCCATGCGCCCGCCGGCGGAGTTTTGTCGGGACAGCAACTCCTTAGCCTGCGCGTGGAAGCCGGAGGCGGGTTACACTAGGTGCATCCTGGATTCCAGATGTAAGGCTATCCAACCATCCTCACCAGACACTGGCATGCGGAACTTCTCTTACTCCGCAAATGACCAGATCCCATAACCAGAACCATGGCCAACCCCCAAGGATCGTTATGAGCCAGATTCAAGGACTTGCAGCCCACGCAGCGGGCGCTGAACTGTTGCCTTTTCGCTACACCCCCGGAGATCTCAAGCCGCTGGACGTCGAAGTCCGCATCTCTCACTGCGGCGTCTGCCACAGTGACCTCCACCTGATCTCGAACGACTGGGGAATCAGCCAGTACCCCTTCATTCCCGGCCACGAAATCGTCGGCACCATCACCGCCATCGGCTCCGGCGTCACCACTCTCACCGTCGGCCAGCGCGTCGGCATCGGATGGCAGTCCAACAGTTGCGGCCAGTGCGAGTGGTGCACTCAGGGCCTGGAAAACCTCTGTCCCACCTCGGAATCCACCTGCGTCCACCGCCACGGCGGCTACGCCGATGCGGTCCGCGTCAACAACCGCTTCGCCATTCCACTTCCCGACGCCCTCCCCAGTGAGCAGGCGGCCCCGCTGCTCTGCGGCGGCATCACCGTCTACAATCCCCTCCGCTCCCACGGCATCAACCCCAGCTCCCGCGTCGGCATCGTCGGCATCGGCGGCCTCGGCCACCTCGCCCTCCAGTTCGCCCGCGTCTTTGGTGCTGAAGTCACAGCCTTCTCCACCTCCGCCGCCAAGGAAGAGGAAGCCCGCGCACTCGGTGCCCAACACTTCGTCAACACCCGCGAAACCAAGGCCATGCGCGAAGTCGCCAACACCTTCGACTTCATCCTGACCACCATCAATGCCGACCAGGATTGGATGGCCTACATCCAGGCCCTCCGCCCCACCGGAACCCTCTGCTTCGTCGGCGTTCCGCCCTCGCCGGTCTCCTTTCACGCCTTCCCGCTCATCGCCGGCGTCCGCACCATCACCGGCAGCCCCATCGGCAGCCCCCACCGCCTTCGCGAAATGGTCGATGTCGCCGCTCGACACGGCGTCAAAGCCCAGACCGAATCCTTTAGGATGGACAAGGCCAACGAAGCCATCGACAAAGTCAAGAAAAACAAGGTGCGCTACCGGGCGGTTCTCGCCAACTAGCGCCTCCACAGGCGGTTTCCCCATGACGACTCAAACCACGGCCCCGGTTTCCATGAAACCCGGGCCGTTCCTTTTTCTGGCAATCCTCGCGCTCTCTTCCCTCCTCACCGCCTGCTCCGGCGGCGGCGGCTCCAGCACCCCGCCTCTGGAACCTGTCCTGGCCCCGCCCACCTTCACCCCCGCCGCCGGCACCTATCTCGGCCCCCAAACCGTCACCCTCGCTGACGCCACCGGCTCCGCCACCATCTACTACACCCTCGACGGCTCCACCCCCACCGCAGCCTCGGCCGCCTACAAATCCCCCATCCCCGTCGCCGCCTCGCAAACCATCCGCGCCCTCGCCGTTGCCTCCGGCTACTCCAACAGCACGCTCGCCTCCGCCGCTTACATCATCCGCACCCCCGGCCCCGCCGTCTCCGCCACCCAGTCCTCCAACGACGGCACCCAGAAATTCGCCTCCATCGCCGGCGTCCAGCTCTACTCCGGCACCGGCGGCACCAACCCCGTCTATGTCGACGACTCCATCACCTACCAGCCCATCGAGGGCTTTGGCGCCGCATTCACTGACACCGCCGGCTACAACCTCCAGGAAGTTGCCACCACCGCCGCCCACGACGAAGCCCTCAATAACCTCTTCACCCGCAACGGCAACGGCATCGGCCTCTCCTTCATGCGCATCCCCATGGCCGCTTCGGATCTCGCACTCTCCGTCTACTCCTACGACGACCAGCCAGCCGGCCTCACCGACCCCACCCTCGCCAACTTCTCCATCGCCCACGACCAGAAAGACATCATCCCCCTCATTCTCCAGGCCAAGGCCCTCAACCCCGACCTCAAGCTCATGGCCAACCCCTGGAGCCCTCCCGGCTGGATGAAGTCCAACGACTCCATGATCAACGGCGGCACCCTTCTGCCCGCCGACTACCAGCCCTTCGCCGACTACTTCGTCCACTTCCTCCAGGCCTACTCCGCCGCCGGCATCCCCATCGACTACATCACCCTGCAAAACGAGCCCACCTACACCACCACATACCCCAGCATGGATTTCCCTGCCGTCGACGCCACCACCGTCCTCAGCCAGTACGTCCTCCCCACCTTCACCGCCAACAGCATCACCACCCGCATCCTGCTGCTCGACAACAACTTCTACATGATTGACTACCCCACCACCGAGCTCGCCAACCCCACCATCGCCGCCAGCCCCCTCATCGCCGGCGTCGCCTGGCACGGCTACGGCGGCCAGCAGGGCGAAATGCAGCTCATGGCCAACCAGTTCCCCAACCTCGGCCAGTACGAAACCGAGCACTCCGGCTTCTCCGGCAACGCCAGCCAGTTCAAAACCGACTTCGAAGACATCACCGCCGTCATGCGCTCCAGCGGCCGCACCTTCGTCAAATGGAGCCTCGCCGTCAACGAAAACTACGGCCCTGAAACCAACGGCTGCGGCACCTGCACCGGCATCGTCAGCATCAACTCCGTCACCGGCGCTCTCTCCTACCCCGCCGACTACTACTCCCTCGGCCACTTCAGCAAATTCATCCTCCCCGGCGCACAGCGTATCTACTCCTCCAACGCCCAGGGCATCCTCACCTCCGCCTACCTCAACACCGACGGATCCAAAGCCCTCGTCGCCTTCAACGACACTTCCTCATCCCAGTCCTTCCAGGTCAACTGGGGCACCCAGAGCTTCAGCTACACCCTCCCCGGCCTCGCCGCCGCCACCTTCACCTGGTCCGGCACCGCCGGCGCTCAAATCGCCCAAAGCGCCCGCACCCAGATCCAGGCCTCCAGCTACACCGCCCTCAGCAACCTCATGACCGAGTCCACCACCGACGCCAACGCCGGCTACGACCTCGGCTGGGCCACCATTACCCCCAGCGACACCTGGGCCGCCTACCGCAACATCGACTTCGGCTCCGGCATCTCCGGCCTCACCGCCCGAGTCGCCACCCAAAACTCCGGCGGAGCCCTCGAATTCCACCTCGACTCCCCCACCGGAGCCCTCCTCTCCACCGTCGCCGTCCCCAACACCGGCGCATGGCAAACCTTCTCCACCGTCACCGCCTCCGCCTCAGGCGCCTCCGGCGTCCACGACCTCTACCTCGTCTACCGCAACCAGGCCCTCAACCTCAACTGGTTCGTATTCAACTAGCGCATCCCCATATGAAAACCAATCCTTCGGCACTGGCCCCTGCCCCCTGCCCCCTCCTTCTAGTACACTCAGCCTCAGCATGACTCGGACGCCCATTCGCCTGCCCCGCCGCCTGTTTCCAGCTCTCGCGCTCCTCTGCGCCTCCTTCGCCGCCAGCCTACTTGCCCACTCCCAGAGCACACGCCTCTGGCAGCTGGCCCACGCCGAAGACCTCGAGCACGGCTCCCCGCAGGGCATCACCATCACCAGTGACGGCAAACTCCGCTTCGGCCCCTGCCGCCAGCGAAATCCTCACCACCCCCTCCACCTTCCTCTGGGCCATTGTTGAGGAACCCGACACCGAGGCCATCGACATCGCCACCGGCTCCCCGGCCTACGTCCTGCGCAACGGCAAGCCTCTCTTCACCACCCACGCCCTCGCCGTCACCGCCCTCGCCCTCGGCCCCGACGGCAACCTCTACGCCGCCACTATGCCCGACGGCAAAATCTATAAACTCGACCCCAAATCCCCCAAGCCCCTCGACGAAACCACCGCCCCCGTCGTTTTCGACCTCGCCCAATTCGACAGCTCCAAACCCGACGCCGCCAAAACCGACTCCAAATCCGCCAAATCCCGCTACATCTGGCAGCTCACCTTTGGCCCCGACGGCCACCTCTACGCCGCCACCGGAGCCCCCGGTGCCATCTACCGCATCGACATCAAGACCGCCAAAGCCGCCCCCTTCTTCTCCACCGACGAGGCCCACATCCGCTCCCTCGCCTGGGACAAATCCGGCAACCTCATCGCCGGCTCTGACGGCTCCGGCCTCATCTACCGCATCACCCCCGAGGGCAAAGGCTACGTCCTCTTCTCCGCCCCACGCCGCGAAATCCCCGCCCTCGCCGTCGCCCCCGACGGCACCATCTACGCCGCCGACCTCGGCGACAAGAGCCGCAACCCCCTGCCCCAGCTCCCCGTCCAAAATGGCCTCGGCATCACCATCACCTTCTCCCAGCCCGGCTCCGTCCAGGCCGCCAACGCCAGCACCACCCTGCCCGAAGGCACTGAAATCTACGCCCTCGCCCCTAACCAGGCCCCCCGTCGCATCTGGACCGGCAAGGACGAAATCGTCTACGGCCTCGCCCCCGTCCCCGCCGGCATCCTCGCCTTCACCGGCAACCGCGGCCGCATCCTCGAAATCCACCCCGATGGCTCCTCCGCCGACCTCGCCCACCTCGACGCCCAGCAAATCACCGCCTTCCAGCCCACCCAATCCGGCTGGCTCATCGGCACCTCCAACACCGGCCGCCTCTACACCCTTACCTCCGCCGCAAAACCCGCCGACACCCACATCTACTCCAGCGACGTCCTCGACGCCGGCTCCTTCTCCCGCTGGGGACGCATCGAAGTCGACCCCGCCAGCCATGGCTACCAGCTCTTCACCCGCTCCGGCAACATAGAGCAGCCCATCCGCAACGCCAAAGACTGGGGCTGGACTGACTGGCAACCCCTCACCGACGGCCGCATCACCTCGCCCCCCGGCCGCTACCTCCAGTGGAAGGCCGTCCTTCAGCCGCAGGGCGAGCTTTCCGGCGTCGCCGTCAACTACCTTCCTGTCAACTCCGCCCCAGTCGTCGACGAAATCCTCGTTGTCCCCGGCGCGCGCGTCACCCCGCCCGCAGCCTCTTCCACCGCGCCCACCGTCTCCATCGCCTTCCCCAACCCCGCCCAGGCCACGCTCAGCTTCGACGGCGCCACCAACGGCGCTCTCCAGGCGCAAAAGGACAAATCCGCCATCACCGCCCGATGGGCCGCCCACGACGACAACGGCGACGATCTCGCCTTCGACCTCTACCTCCGCGGCGACGGCGAATCCATCTGGCGTCCCCTCAAAAAATCCCTAACCGACAAGTTCTACTCCTTCGACGCCTCAACCATCCCCGATGGCGGCTACCAGCTCAAGGTCGTCGCCTCCGATGCCCCCTCACACACCCCCTCTGACGCCCTCACCGGCGAGGCCATCAGCGATCGCTTCGAACTCGACACCACCCCGCCCGTCCTCAGCGCCCTCAAAGCAACCATTTCCGGCTCAGCCATCTCAGCGATCTCTGTCACCCTCTCCGCCCACGACGCCACCTCCCCCATCGTCCGCGCCGAGTACTCCCTCGACGCCGGCCCCTGGCAGTACATCGAGCCCGTCGGCACCCTCTCCGACTCCTCCGACGAGCGCTACGACTTCCGCATCCCCCTCGACAGCACCTCCAAGCCCGCCGAGCACCTCATCACAGTCCGCGTCTACGACCGCCACGACAACATCGGCTCAGCCAAAGCCGTCGTCCCCGCCCCGCCCGAAGTAAAGTAAACTCATGCGTTTCGAGCTATTCATTGCCGTCCGGTACCTGCGCGCACGCCGCCGCCAGGCCGTCATCGGCCTCGTCACGCTCATCTCCATCGCCGGTGTCGCTGCTGGCGTTGCCGCGCTCATCATCGCGCTCGCCATCACCAACGGCATGCGCCGCGACCTCGAAGCCCGCCTCCTCGGCAACTCCGCCCACGTCGAGCTCATGCGCGTCGCCGGCGACGGCATCCGCGATTGGCAGCCTCTCGTCGACCGCCTCGGCCGCCTCCCCCACGTCACCGCCGCCGCCCCCGGCATGTATGAGCAGGTCATGGTCTCCAACGGCCCCCGCGCAGGCTTCGCCCTCCTCAAAGCCGTCATCCCCGCTCAGGAACGCCGCGTCTCCGACCTCCTCTCCATGGTCACCTCCGGCTCGGCCGCCGACCTCGCCCCCGGCGAAACCACCGTCGGCTCCCCCACCGCAGCCCTGCCCCCCCTCGTCCTCGGCAAAGACCTGGCAGAAACCCTTGGCGCATCCATCGGCGACTCCGTCATGGTCACCAGCCCCCAGGGCGAACTCACCCCCCTCGGACTCATGCCCCGCTACCAGCGCTTCCGCGTCGCCGCCATCTTCCACTCCGGCTTCTACCAGTACGACTCCTCCATGGGACTCATCCGCCTCTCCGACGCCCAGCGCCTCTTCGCCGAGCCCGACGTCATCACCCTCATCAGCTTCAAACTCGACAACCTCTACGACGCCGCCCAGCGCGGCCACGAAATCGAAGCCGCCGCCGGCCCCGGCTTCCAGGCCACCAACTGGATGGAAGAAAACCGCGAGCTCTTCCGCGCCCTCTCGCTGGAAAAAGTCGTCACCTTCCTCATCATCGGCCTCATCGTCCTCGTCGCCGCCCTCAACATCCTCATCGCCCTCACCATGATGGTCATGGAAAAAACCCGCGACATCGCCATGATGATGAGCTTCGGCGTCCAGCCCAACCAGGTCCGCCGCATCTTCCTCCTTCAGGGCCTCCTCATCAGCCTCCTCGGAACCGCCATCGGCCTCTTCCTCGGCTACCTCGCCAGTTGGGCTGGCGGTCACTACCACTTCATCCCCCTCTCCGCCTCCATCTACAACCTCGATACCCTCCCCTTTGCCCCCACCTGGTCCGACGGCCTCCTCGTCTCCGGCGTCTCCATCGGTGTCTCCCTCCTCGCCACCCTCTACCCCTCCTCCACCGCCTCCCGCATCCTCCCCGCCGAGGCCCTTCGCTACGAGTAGACTTGTTTTGTGTCACATTTTGTGTCACATTCTAGCCATGGTCAGCATTACCCTCCGTCAACTCCGCGACACCAAACAGGTCAAGACCTGGCTCAAAGCCGGAGTCGCTATCGAAGTGCGTGAACGAAACTCTGTCTTGGGACGATTTGTGCCAAACCAACCCGAGCTTAAGCCGACCCATTGGCCTGACTACGCGGCCCGCCGGAAAGCGCTCTTCGGAGACCTTCAGCTAAACGCCGTCCAGAATCTCATCGACTCTCGTGAGGACCGATTTTGACCCTGGTTTATCCGGATACGAGCTTCCTGCTGCCTCTCTACCTGCCGGATATCCACTCATACATTGCTGAGTCGCAGCTTTCCCGCGAACGCACACTTGTCGTGACCCCATTTCAACAGGCAGAGTTCACCAACTCCATCTGGCAGCAGGTCTTTCGCAGAAATCTATCGTTGCAGCAAGCGGCCTCGGTGCTTGACCAGTTTCAAAAAGACACCGACGAGGGCGTTTTCCTGTTCGAGGCGCAGCCCACTGATTGGCTTGAATCCTCAACATCAGGAATGCGCCTTCTCACTCCCAGCCTTGGATTGCGCACGCTTGACGCGTTGCACATCACTGCCGCACTCGCCCTCAATATCACCAATTTTTGGAGCTTCGACCACCGCCAGCGAGCCGCAGCAAGCGCAGTCGGCCTCTCCACAAACCAGATGGAATAACCCCTACCGCGGCGTAATCACCCCGCCCACCAAATGCCGCCTCGGCAACAAAATCCCCCGGTGGTCAACCACCCTCGGCACCACTGCCGCGCCCTCAACTACCACCCCGCCTCGCTCCACCAGCACACCGCCACACGCCGGGCACACCACCGCCGTCACCGTCTCCGCCACCTCTGCGTGGCACTGGGAACACATCCGCTTCATCCCTCAAAAATACCACCGATTGCACCCTTTCCCCGTCCCGTAACCTGCCCGCAATCCGCCTCAGCGTAAACTGAAGGTATATGCCTTCTTCCCTCGCCCACCCCTCCGGCAAGCTTCCCGCGCAACTTCCCCATCCCGTGCGTCTTGTTGCTTTCGACATGGATGGCACCCTGCTCCCTGACTTCTCCACCACCGTCAGCCCCCGCAATCAGCGCGCACTGCTTGCCGCCCAGCAGGCCGGCATCACAGTAGCCATAGCCACCGGCCGACGCCAGGCCTTCACGGCACCCCTGCTCGACCGCGTCGGCCTCCATCCCGACACCCCCATGATCACCTCCAACGGCGCTGTGACCCGCACCTTCTCCGGCACCCGCATCGACTTCGAGCACCTCGCCCCCTCCCTCGCCCGCGAGTTCGCCCGCATCCTCCGCGGCACCGGCATGTTGGTCTTCACCCTCGACAAATCCACCGGCCCCGACCTCATCGTTGAAGACATGGGCATCGCCCGCGGCCGCCTCTCCAAGTGGGTTGAGGCCAACCGCCGCTCCATCGTCGCCGTCAAGCCCATCGAGTCCGCCCTCGGCGACGACGTCGCCATCATCCAGGGCATGTCCGCCGGAACCCTCCGCGAAATGGCCGAGGCCGAGCGCCTCCTCGCCGACTCGCCCCTCGCCCAGCACTTCGATGTCGTCCGCACCGCCTACCCCGGCCACGACCTCTCCATCCTCGACCTGCTCCCCCGCGACGTCTCCAAGCGCTCCGCCCTCCAGCGCCTCGCCAACCGCCTCAGCATCCCCCAGGCTGAAACCATGGCCATCGGCGACAACTGGAACGACGTCACCATGCTCGACTGGGCCGGCACCGGCGTCCTCATGGGCAACGCCACCCCGGAACTCCACGCCCTCGCGCCGACTCACGGCTGGCTCGTCGCCCCCACCAACGACGAAGACGGCGTCGCCTCCATGCTCGAGCTCGCCATCGCCTCCCTTCCTGCCCAATCCTCTGCTACCCTCGAAACGTAACCATGCCCCAGCCACGCACCATCGCCGCCGCCCTGCTCCTAAGCCTCCTGCTGGCCGTTCCCTGCCACGCTGCTGAGCGACTCTGGCTGGCCAACGGCTTTGACATCGTCTGCGACCACCACATCACCGTCTCCGGACACATCCGCGCCTACCTCTCCCCCAGCTCCACCGACTACATCGAGTTCACCCCGGAATCCATCCAGTCCATCGAAACCCTCCCCCCCACCGCTCCGGAAGCCCTGCCCGTTCCTCCTGCACCCGCCGCCGCACCCCAGGCCGATCGCCTCACCCCCACCGACCTCCACGAAATCCTCTCCTCCGCAGGCTCCCGACACAACATCGACCAGGATCTGCTCGCCTCCGTCGTCAAGGCTGAAAGCGCCGGCCAGCCCCGTGCCGTCTCCCGCGCCGGTGCCCAGGGACTCATGCAGCTCATGCCCGGCACCGCCCACCAGCTCGGCGTCCAGGACAGCTTCCAGCCCTCCCAGAACGTCCAGGGCGGCGCGGCCTATCTTGACCAGCTCCTCACCCGCTACCACGACAACCTCTCCCTCGCCCTCGCCGCCTACAACGCCGGCCCCCAGGCCGTTGACCGCTACCACGGCATCCCCCCTTACCGCGAAACCCGCGCCTACGTCGCCCGCGTCATCCACGAATTCAACCGCCGCGTCGCCCAGCGCGAAAAGCAGAATCAATCCCTCGCCCTGGCCAACCTCACCGGCACAAGGTAATTGCACGGAGCAAGTTTTGAAGCCCAAACAACTCATCCTCGGCCTCGTATTTCTCGCCGCACTCGTCAGCCTGGCCGTCTACGCGCAACACCAGCATCCCTTTGATTTCCACGCCTTCGCTGACCAGTTCCGCCAGGCTGGCTGGCAGCACATCGCCATCGGCGTGGCCTGCATCTATTTCGCCTATGTCCTCCGCGCCATCCGCTGGGCCTTCCTCATCCGTCACGTCAAAAAGGTACCGCCCCTCTCGCTGCTCGGAACCCAGGTCATCGGCTTCACCGCAGTCGCCCTCATCGGCCGCGTGGCAGACTTCATCCGCCCCTACCTCGTTTCCCGCAAAACCGGCCTCCCCATCAGCTCCCAAATCGCCACCTACATCGTCGAGCGCCTCTTTGACGCCGGCGCCATGGCCCTCATCTTCTCCTCCGTCATCGTCTTTGACGCCCCCCAGGGCTCCCTGCCCCATCAGGCCACCGTCTTCAAAACCAGCATCATCATCCTCGCCCTCACCATCTTCGGGGCCCTCTTCCTCATCGAACTCCGCCTCGCCGGTGGCCGCGTAGACCGGCTCCTCAAATACCCCCTCCGCTACGCATCGAAAGGCCTCGCCCACTCCGTCGAAGCCAAAATCCACAGCTTCCGCCTCGGCCTCAGCGTCCTCCGCACCCCCGCCGACGCCGCCGTCACCCTCGCCCTCTCCCTCACCATGTGGGCGCTCATCACCCTCGCCTACCTTGAGACCGCCTGGGCCTTCGCCCCCACCAGCCCTCTGCTCGGCTCCATGAGCCTGGCCCAGTGCGTCATCCTCCTCGGTGCCTCCGGCGGAGCCAGCATCTTCCAGCTCCCCGTTCTCGGCTGGTTTACCCAAATCGGCGCAGTCGCCGCCACCCTCGTCGGCCTTGGCGCTCAGCAGGAGCCCGCCACCGCCTGCGCCGCCACCCTCCTCATCGTCACCTTCCTCTCCGTCGCCCCCGTCGGCCTCATCTGGGCCCAGTTTGAAAACATCAGCCTCCGCTCCATGGCCCAGGAAAGCGAACACGCCGCCGAAGCTGCCTCAGACAAAATTGACCAAATCGAATCCGCCGAAGACGCTTCGGCATAACTTCCAACTGCTCGGCGAAATCAATTCCGTGGTAACGTCAGAGGTATGCAGGTCACCGTCGAAATCCCGGACGACTTCGCCGCACGGCTCACTCCGAACGGTCTTAATCCGTCACGAGCCGCCCTGGAAGCCTGGGCCATCGAAGGATATCGCTCCGGCGCACTCTCGCCAACGGATACGCGGTTGCTCCTGGGATTCGAAACCCGCTACGAACTCGACACATTTCTCAAGTCCCGGAACATCTTCGATGGTTCCTACTCCCTCAGCGATCTTGAGCAGGACCGCATCGCGCTTTCCCATCTGTAAATGAAAGGCTGATTCATTCCATGCTCGTGGTTGCCGATACAACACCAATCAATTACCTGGTGTTAATCGGCGAAATCGAGATCCTGCCTTCTCTTTATCCCCAGGTTTGGATTCCGTCGGAGGTTCACGCCGAGCTTTTGCGGCCCGGTGCTCCGGAACGTGTTAGGCTCTGGGCTGCTGGCCTCCCGGAATGGTGTACCGTGATGTCGCCGAACTTCGAGCCTGACCCCGCACTTTCTTCCCTGGATCCCGGCGAGCGAGACGCTATTCTGCTCGCGATGGAATCTGGTGCGGACCTTCTTCTCATCGACGAGCGGAAAGGTCGTGAGGAAGCTCAACGTCGGAACCTGCGCATAACAGGCACCGTCGGAGTTTTGGAGTTCGCCTCACAGCGGGGACTCGTGGACTTTCGCTGGGCATTGGAGCGCCTTGACCAGACTTCCTTCCGCCTCGCTCCTGCGTTGAAAATTGCCCTTCTCGCCCGCAACCCCTAACCGCTACCAGGCGCAGTCGAGCACCGCTCGCTCAAGTCCCCAGTCCCTACGTCCCTGGCCCCTGCCCACAGACCCCTGTAAACTGTTCTCATGAAGTGCCCCTTTTGTGGTTTCGCCCAGGACCGCGTCGTCGATAGCCGCGAGTCAAAAGAAGCGGACTCCATCCGCCGCCGACGCGAGTGCGAAAAGTGCCTCCGCCGCTTCACCACCTACGAGCGCATCGACGAAATCCCCTACATGGTCGTCAAAAAAGATGGTCGCCGCGAGAAATTCGAGCGCCACAAGGTCCTCGCCGGCCTCCTCCGCGCCTGCGAAAAACGCCCCGTCTCCTCCAGCAAGCTTGAGGCCGTCGTCGACGCCACTGAGGCTTACCTGATGGACGCTGCCGACCGCGAACGCACCACCACCGAAATCGGCGAGCTCATCATGGAAAACCTCAAGCTCCTCGACACCGTAGCCTACATCCGCTTCGCCAGCGTCTATCGCGATTTCAAGGATGTCCGCGAGTTCAAGGAAGAGCTCGAACAACTCCTCCAGACCCGCGAACCCAACCGCGAACACGGCCGCCGCAAGTAGTCGAGCCTCAGTCGGCGGCCACTGACCTCGCCTGCCGGGCCCGCAGCGCGCCCAGCACCGTCACCACTCCGTTCACGTAGCCGCTCTCCCGCTCCACCACTGGCGACGCGCTCAGCCATACCGCCACCCGCTCCCCATCCCGCCTCTCCATCTCCACATCCCCATTCCACGGCTGCTCCAGCGTCGCGCAAAAATCGAGCGCCCGCCCGCATCGGCTCACCGCATTCACAATCCGCAGCCCCTCCTCCAATTGCCGCCCCATCAGCTCCTTCGCAGCCCAGCCCGTCAGCCGCTCCGCCGCCGCATTCATCGTCCGCACATACCCCAGCGCATCGCTCACCACCACCGCCTGCGGAATCGCGTCCAGCGCCCCCTCCAGCCACTCCACCCGCTGCATCGCCTCCCGATGCGCCATCTCCGCATCGCTCACATCAATCACCACCAGTCCCATTCCCGTTGCCTGGCCCGCCGCATCCAGCCGCACACGCCTGTGCAACTCATGCGTCAAGTACGCGCCAAATGCCCGGTACACACTCCGCCGCACCACCGGCTCTACCACCCCGGAACGCATCGCCTCAAAAAAGTCCAGACGACTCTTCGCTTTGTCTCCCGACGATAGAAAATCCCACACCTCCAGCCCCACCAGCACCTCCGCCGGCAACCCAATCATCCGGCAACCCTCCGCATTCACCTGCAGAATCCGCCCCTCAACATCCACTTCCACATACGCCACCGGCAGTTCGTGAATGTCCATCGCCCAAACCCCATCCATCTCCGTCCTTCTGCCCTCTGCACTCATGCCGTCTTCCGTCCTCTCGACGATTCCACCCCAGGCCCATCGCCCAGCTTGTTCAACTCGTCCGCGCTCTGAAACTGGCTCACCGGAAACACCTGCAGCTCCACCGGAATCCGCAGCATGATCGTCCGGTCCCCCACCTTGATTGTGAAATCCCGGTTGTGCGCCAATATCCGGTTCAGCTCCGCCATCACCATCTCCTGCCGCAGCTTTGTCTCGCACACCCCTATCAGCGCTGATTCGCTCCAGTGGTAAATCGAGTCGCTGTCGCTCATGCTGTTCGCCAAAAACGCTGAAACCGCCATCTTGCAGTCCTCAATTCCATCCGGCCCAAACCGCGAACCCACCACATCCAGGCAGCTCAGCCGGAAAATCGCCACATACCCCGGCCGGTGGTTGTCAATCATGCCCTGAACCTGCTCAATCGCCGCCCCGCCACCCCGCAACCCCGCCGCATTGTGGTTCGCCGTAGACCGGTCCTGCTCCTCGCGCTCCGCAGCCTGCCGCGCGCGCACATCCTCCTGCCGCGCCTGGAACAGCCGCAGCACCTTCTCCCTCACCCGCTGAATCTCTTCCGCCTTTCCCGCCTCCGTCAGCTCCCGGTTCAGCACCCGCCACAGCGGAGCCTGCTTGTCCACCCCGGCATACCCTGCCAGCATGTCCATCAGCCCCACAATCATCAGCCGCCACTCCCGCCGCCGCGCCTCCAGCGCCGCCTCCGTCTCGCTCCGGTACCCCTCCAGCTCACGCACCGCCAGCCCGATATCCTTCAGCAGCTCCCCGTCCGCCTGCGGTTCCGCCGCCCGCAATGAGATCCGCAGCATCCCGCTCCGCAGCCGCCGATAGCTCTCCTCATCTACCTGCACGACATTCAGCGCCGCGCCCTCCAGCAGCAGACCCAGCGCACGCCGCTCCGCGCACGCTTCCCCCTCTTCGCTGCCAGTCCGCCAAACCGCCATCGCCCCAACCCTCCGCCCTTCCATGCCTTATCGGCCGATTCCCCACAGCCCTTCACCTCTTCGGTTTAATTCCCACCCCACACCGTGCCCATCCTCGTCTCCTTCCCCTCCCGCTCCTGTACACTGGAGAGTTAAAAACTATGCAAAACAAGCTAACCTCTCCCATTGAAGTCGGCATTCTGGGCGCAACCGGCATGGTCGGACAGCGATACATCCAGTTGCTCGAAAACCACCCCTGGTTCCGCATCACCTGGCTCGCCGCCAGCGACCGCTCTGCAGGCAAAACCTATGCCGAAGCCGCCAAATGGCGTCTCGACACTCCCTGCCCTGAGCGCATCGCCGCCATGACCATCGCCCCCGCGACCCCCGAGGGCGCGCCCCACGTCATCTTCGCCTCCGTTGACACCGCCATCGCCCGTGAAATGGAGCCCGCCTTCGCCGCCGCCGGCCACGCCGTCGTCTCCAACTCCAGCGCCTTCCGCATGGCCCCCGACGTCCCCCTCGTCCTCCCCGAGGTCAATGCCGACCACCTCGACCTCCTCGAACAGCAGTCCTGGCGCAAATCCTCCGGCGGCTACATCGTCGCCAACTCCAACTGCACCGTCATGGGCCCCGTACTCGCTCTCAAGCCCCTTGACCAGCTCTTCGGCGTCGAGCAAATCTTCGCCACCTCCATGCAGGCCGTCTCCGGCGCAGGCTACCCCGGCGTCGCTTCCATGGACATCCTCGACAACGTCGTCCCCTACATCGCAACCGAAGAGGAAAAGATGGAGGCCGAAGCCCTCAAGCTCCTCGGCTCCTTCCACGGCACTTCCGTCACCCCCCTCAACGCCCGCATGAGCGCAAGCTGCAACCGCGTGCCCGTCCTCGACGGCCACACCGTCTGCCTCTCCGTCAAGCTCCGCACCCCGGCCACCCGCGAGCAAATCCTCGACGCCTGGCAGAACTTCCGCCCGCTCCAGGGCAAGGGCCTCCCCTTCGCTCCGGAGCAGCCCGTCTACTACGCGCCCGAGCCCGACCGGCCCCAGCCCCGTCTCGACCGCAATCGCGGCAACGGCATGTCCGCCACCGTCGGCCGCCTCCGCCCCTGCAACCTCCTCGACTGGAAGTTCGTCGTCCTCAGCCACAACACCGTCCGTGGCGCTGCCGGTGCCACCATCCTCAACGCCGAGCTGCTGCACTCGCTCGGCAAGCTCTAAGTTCTTTCCCGGCGCATCGGAAAAGATAGATTCCAGCGGTACCCCAGGGCCCGTTTTGGGGACCTGGGATACCGCAAACGGAAGCGGTCACCGTTCCAGGCCGCTTTCCCGGCAGTACAACCGGCGAGAGCCTTCCTCCATTGCTCCCGCCTCGTACATCGCAGCGCCGGCCCACCGCCCGCGCCGCCCAACGGAATTAGGATCGAGCAATGAGTCTGGTTGTCATGAAGTTTGGCGGTACCTCGGTCGAAGACCAGGCCGCCATTGAACGCACCGCGGCTATCGTCGCCGGCCGCGTCGCCAACGGCAAGCGCCCCGTCGTCGTCGTCTCCGCCATGTCCAAGGTTACCGATCAGTTGCTGGCCTGCGCCGCCGCAGCCAGCCGCGGAGACCGCACCGGAGCTCTCGCCATCAGTTCCCGCCTCCGTAGCCGACACAAAGACACCGCGGCCGCCCTCCTCAAAAGCCCCGCCGCCATCCAGAACCACATCGACCACGAGTTTGACTGCCTCGATGAAGTCCTCCGCGGCCTCGCTGCCATCCTCGAGCTCACTCCCCGCATCTCCGACCTCATCGTCTCCTACGGCGAACGCCTCTCCAGCGCCATGATCGCCCAGGCCTTCCAGCAGCGCGGCCTCAACGGCGAACACGTCGACTCCCGCCAGGTCATCCTCACCGACTCCCAGTACCAGAAAGCCGTCCCCCTCAGCGAACTCATCGAACTCCGCTGCAACGAGATCGTCCTCCCCCTCGTCAACGACGGCAAGGTCCCCGTCATGGGCGGCTTCATCGGCTCCAACGAGGCCGGCATCACCACCACCCTCGGCCGCGGCGGCTCTGACTTCACCGGCGCGCTCGTCGGCGGAGCACTCAACGCCGAAGCCATCGAAATCTGGACCGACGTCAACGGCATCATGACCACCGACCCCCGCATCTGCCCCGACGCCCTCCGCGTCAAGGTTGTCAGCTTTGAAGAAGCCGCCGAGCTCGCCTACTTCGGTGCCAAGGTCCTCCACCCGGCCACCATCCTGCCCGCCGTCAGCAAAAACATCCCCGTGCTCGTCCTCAACAGCCGCAACCCCTCCAACGAGGGCACCCGCATCACCTCCCTCGCCCCGCCCTGCTCCAGCCCATTCAAGTGCATCGCGGTCAAAAGGAAGCTCTCCATCATCGACGTCGTCGCCAGCCGCATGTTGATGACACACGGCTACCTCAAGTCCATCTTCGACATCTTCGACAAGCACCAGCTCGCCGTCGATATGGTCTCCACCTCTGAGGTCTCCGTCTCGCTCACCGTCGACTCCACCGACAAGCTCCCCGCCATCGCCGAAGACCTCAGCAAAGTCGCCGACGTCAAGTACGAAGGCCAAAAAGCCCTCATCTGCCTCGTCGGCGAAGACATCCGCGGCAAAAACGGCATGGCAGCCCAGGTCTTCAACGCCGTCCGACACATCAACGTCCGCATGATCTCCCAGGGCGCAAGCGAAATCAACATGAGCTTCATGATCGAAGAAGCCGACGCCGACGAAGCCGTCCGCTCCCTGCACGCCGCCTTCTTCCAAAACCCCGACCCCTCCATCTTCGACGTCGAAGCCCGCAAACCAGCTTCCACCGTATGACAATCGTGGGTGCCACACCCTCGCCACGTCTTTGCTTTTGTGGCTAGGGTGGGCGAGTGCCGGGTGCCCCATCCATTCGGCTTCGTTTGCCGGATGGGTGGGAACCACCCCTTCCCCGTCCTCAACCAACCCAAAACCACCATCGAGCGCAGCTCGACCCAGTCCCAGTCCCCAGTCCCCAGTCCCTACGTCCCTAGTCCCTATGTCCCTGGAGCCCCCCATGAACATCCTCATCCTCGGCACCGGCAAAACCGGCTCCCTCGTCGCCCAGGTCGCCCGCGAGCGCGGCCACTCCGTTCGCACCCTGGACATCAACGAAAACGAGCACGCCAGCGCCCTTACCGCCCCCACCCTCGCACTCATCGATGTCGTCATCGACTTCACCGCCCCCGCAGCCGCCCTCGAAAACATCCGCGCCTGCCTCGCCAACAACGCCCGCATCGTCGTCGGCACCACCGGCTGGTACGCCCACCTGCCCGAGCTCACCGCCCTCGCCGCCCGCCACACCGGCGCGCTCCTCTGGGGCTCAAACTTTTCCATCGGCGTGCAGAAGTTCTTCCAGCTCACCGCCGCCCTCGGCCGCCTCCAGGGCTACCAGTTCTCCATCTCGGAGACCCATCACATCACCAAGCTCGACGCCCCCTCCGGCACCGCCCTCAGCCTCAAGGGCATCCTGGAAGCGGCCCAGCCCGGCATCACCGTCCCCGTCGAGAGCCACCGCGTCGGCGACGCCAGCGGACTCCACGTCGTCACCGCCACCAGCCCCGCCGACACCATCACCCTCACCCACGATGCCTCGAACCGCCGCGGCTTCGCCGAGGGCGCCGTCCGCGCCGCCGAGTGGCTTGCCGCAAACCCCAGCGCCACCTCCCAGGTCCTCGAATTCCGCCAAGTCGCCCCCGAAGTCATGGCCGGCGAACTCTAAACCCCGGGGTATCCAACCAAATCGCCCCAGCCAACCTCCGGGTGCCCCGGTCTGGATTTTCAGACCGGGGATTGACCAATCTCCCAGCCTCACCCCCCCAACCCCCCATCGAGCGAAGCTCGATTTCCAGCTCCGCTAACCCCGCTAACTCCGCTAGCTCCGCTCCCCCGGCCCCTCAGTCCCTCAGTCCCTAGTCCCTAGTCCCTAGTCCCTCAAGAGGCCTCCCATGCCACGCAAAAAGTCACTTCCCGGCCTCACCGTGAAAGACGGCTTCCTGCGTCACCCCTTTGACATCGAACACCACGTCCAAACCAGCGGCCTCGTCGCCGGCCGCCACCTCGTCACCGGCCACCTCCACGACACCCACTCCACCGCATACTTCGGCATCGCCCCCTCGGTCCTCCGCGAACTCGTCGCCACCTGGCGGCCCATGCGCCTCCCCGGCAAGCTCAGCGAATACTCTTTCATCGACTTTGGCGCCGGCATGGGCCGCGCCCTCCTGCTCGCCTCCGAATTCCCCTTCCGCGAGGTCATCGGCGTCGAACTCCACCCCGACCTAGCCGCCATCGCCCAGAAAAACGCCACCCGCTGGCAACACGACGGCCGTAGCCGCTGCCCCATCCGTATCGTCTGCGCCGAAGCCACCGCCTTCGAATTCCCCGCAAACCCCTGCCTCGCCTACCTCTTCAACCCCTTCCGCCCCGTCGTCCTCAAGGCCCTCGTCCGCCACATCGAGCGCAGCTTCCGCCACCGCCCCGGCGAGCTCGACCTCCTCTACGCCAACCACGAATTCGAAGAGGTCTTCACCAAAAATCCCCGCTGGCGCACCCTCTGGCGCGGCGACATCCAGCTCTCCGAATCCGACGAACGCGCCGACCGCGAAATCCTCAACAACCAGCCCGACGGCGAATACATGGCCACCGCAGAAGAACCCTGCTCCATCTACCGCTGGATCGAAAACCCCGACCTCCAACTCCGCCTCTAGCTCACGCCCCCTTCTCGTATCCCTGACCACTGTCCACTCCTGTGGCATCCTGTACCCATGCCCATCCTCCGCCCAGCCACCCCCGCCGACATCCCCGAAATCGTCCGCCTCGAACGCCTCCCCGGCTCCCAGCTCTACGTCGGCCAGTGGTCCGAAGACCGCCACCGCGCCACCCTCTCCAGCCCCGACGCGCGCTACTACGTCGCCGACTCCCCCACCCCCGGCACCCTCGCCGCCTACGCCATCCTCCGCGGCCTCGCAGAAGCCTCCGGCTCCCTCGAACTCAAGCGCCTCGTCGTCGCCACCCCCGGCCAGGGACTCGGTCGCCCCATCCTCACCGAAATCCTCGCCCTCGCCTTCCTCACCCACCACGCCCACCGCCTCTTCCTCGACGTCTACGACGACAACCCCCGCGCCCGCCACCTCTACCAATCCCTCGGCTTCGTCCACGAAGGCACCATGCGCGACGCCGCCCGCCGCGGCGACCAATACTTCCCCCTCCACCTCCTCTCCATCCTCGACTCCGAATACCGCGCCCTCCACAATTCCCGCTGACTTGCTAACCCGCTAAACCCTGACCCCTGATCCCTGACCCCTGATCCAGATTTCCACCGCAAAACCAACTCAACTGATCTCTGATCTCTGTTCTCTGATCTCTCGGTATACACTCTTCTGTGATGCAAACCACCGGCTGCGGCACCGCTATCATCACTCCCTTCCGGGAGGATGGCTCAATCGACTCCCAGGCCTTCACAAGCCTGGTCCAATGGCAAATTGCCTCAGGCATTGACTTCCTCGTCGTCTGCGGATCCACGGGAGAAGCCGCCACCCTCGACCAGGACGAGTGGCTCCAGGCAATCTCCATTGTTGTTACCGCCGCCGCGGGCCGTGTCCCCGTCTGGGCCGGCTGCACCCACAACTCCACCCGCACCCTCCTCAAAATGGCCGCCCACCTCCCCGGTACCGGCATCAGCGGTGTCCTCTCCGCCAGCCCCTACTACAACAAGCCCTCCCAGGAAGGCCAGTTCCAGCACTTCTCCGCCCTCGCGCAGGCCATCGCGCCCCTGCCCATCATCCTCTACAACGTCCCCGGCCGCACCGGCGTCAACCTCCTGCCCGCCACCGTCGCCCGCCTCGCCGCCGCCCACAGCAACATCCAGGCCATCAAGGAAGCCAGCGGCAACCTCGCCCAGTTCCAGGAGCTCATCCGCCTCCTTCCCCCCACCTTCCGCATCTTCTCCGGCGACGACAACCTCGCTGTCGCCGCCATTGAAGCCGGCGGCCACGGCCTCGTCTCCGTCGCATCCAACGAAATCCCCGCCCAGCTCACCGCCATGGTCCGCGCCGCCCTCAACCACGACTGGCCCGCCGCCCGCGCCATCGAGCACAAGTACATGCCCCTGCTGGAAGCCAACTTCTGGGAATCCAACCCTGGCCCCGTCAAGACCCTCCTCAACCGCATGGGCCGCTGTTCGCAAACCCTCCGCCTCCCCCTCGTTCCACCCTCTGAATCCACCCAGCGCCGCCTCGAGCAGCTCGCCACCGAACTCGGTCTCCTCCCCGCCTGACCCGCCCGGCGGCGCACCCCGCACCTCTACTCCCATTCCCGGCTCACCCAGCCGGTACCAAAACGGCACCCATCCCGCCAAATTCACACAGCTCCCATGACGCCGCACCCCACACCTGCCTACACTCACCTCATCCGGTCCTTTTGGAAGGGGGGGGGTACGCATGGTCGTCCACACTCAGGCACGCAACTGCGGCCTCGTCGGCCTCCAGATTGGCGACACTCAGGCCCGCGAGTTTTTCCCCCAGGAAAACCCATACATCGAAATACAGCTTGACGACCTCCGCATCCTCTGCCCCCTCCCACCCTCCTTCTGGCAGGACCGTCCCGAAATCTGCGACTTCCGCCTCAGTGAATGGCTTGACGCCAAGCGCACCACCGGCAAGCTCGCCTGCGGCGCAGCCGAGCTCACCCTCGTCCCCACTGGCACTGGATCCTTCCGCCTTCTCCCAACTCCCCCGAAACCCTCCCTCGAATCCCCCCTCCCCGGCACCTGGATGGCGTAACCCCCGGCCCGCACCTGCTCCACCCCCATCCACAGCCCCGCCCCCCCCTCCAGTTGATAAACTGAACCAGATGAGCATCTCCATTCTCCAGGCACACATCGAAGAGTTTTTCGCGAATCCACCCCAAACCCCCGACGCCAAAGCCGGCGCACTCGCCGCCTTCCTTGAGCTGCGCACCGCCCTCGAAGCCGGTCAGCTACGCTCCGCCGAGCCTGACCCCGCCTCCCCCACCGGCTGGCGCGTCAACCCCTGGGTCAAGCGCGGCATCCTCCTCGGCTTCCGACTCGGCGCTCTCGAAGTCCTTCCCGCCCCCGGCCTCTCCTTTGTCGACAAGGCCACCTACCCCGCCCGCACCTTCTCCGTCGCCGACGGCGTACGCATCGTCCCCGGCGGCTCCAGCGTCCGCTCCGGCGCGTACCTCGCCAAATCCGTCGTCTGCATGCCCCCCATGTACGTCAACGTCGGCGCATTCGTCGATGAAGGCACCATGGTCGACTCCCACGCCCTCGTCGGCTCCTGCGCCCAAATCGGCAAGCGCGTCCATCTCTCCGCCGCCGCCCAAATCGGCGGCGTCCTCGAGCCCATCAACGCCTCCCCCGTCATCATCGAAGACGATGTCATGGTCGGCGGCAACACCGGCGTCTACGAGGGCACCATCGTCCGCCAGGGCGCAGTCCTCGCCCCCGGAACCATCCTCACCCGCGGAACACCCGTCTACGACCTCGTCAACGGAACCGTCCTCCGCGCCACCGCCGACACCCCGCTCATCATCCCCCAGCGCGCCGTCGTCGTCCCCGGCTCCCGCCCCGTCTCCGTCGGCAAAGGTCACCCAGCCACCGCCTCCTGGGGCCTCTCCCTCTACGCCCCCGTCATCGTCAAATACCGCGACGAGAAAACCGACCTCGCCACCACCCTCGAAGACCTCCTCCGCTAGAAGTCATCTCACCAATCAAGACAGCCCCGGGCAACCGCCTGGGGTCTCAGCCTTCCAAAAACTCAAGCAGCACACGGCTTTGAAAGGGCACGACTTCAGTCGTGAATGATTCGGCCTTCACAGTCTGCGGAAAACCCGAATAAAGGGATGTTTTGTAAAGGGGCACGACTTCAGTCGTGCCGAAAATGCTTTATTAGAAACGATGGGCTTCAGCCCCTGCATCGCTTTGGCATCCGAACAACTCCCACCCACCTCCATTTTCCCCAGCCCATCAGCCCCGAGTAAAGCTACCCCACCTCCCGCCCCAAATACCGCACCGTCTTCGCCCCCCCATGGATCTCCGCCCGCCCCACCTCCACAAATCCCATCGCCGCATGAAACGCATCGCTCCCTGGGTTCGGCGGCAGCAGATTCACCTCGCACACCACCCGCTCCTGCCCTGCCTCCCGCGCCCACCGGAACAGCTCCTCATACAGCGCCTTCGCCACCCCGCGCCCCCGCAGTTCTTCCCCCACAATCACCCGGTCCACATATACAAACCGCTCATACCTTCCCTTGAACCACGCAAAATTCGCGTTCTCATACCTCGCCCGCTCATCCATTGCAACCAGCAGCGCCCGCCCGCCCCCATCCATCCCGCGCGCAAAACACGCCATCTCCAGCAGCCCCGCAAAACTCTCCGAATCCTGCCATGAAGTCTCCTTAGCATGACGGTTGTTCAACTCCACCATCGGCCCAACCTCAAGCCCGCGCAAATCCTCACTCACCACTCGCTCACCACCGCTCATTCCCACCTTCCCCAGCCAACATTCCCAGCCTAACCCACCCGCGCTACAATTGCCTCGCAGTCCCACCCCCAACCAATTCGGAGCCCTCCCATGGAAATCGCCGCCGGCATCATCCTCTTCCTCCTCGCCATCTTCGTCCTCTCCATCGTCTTCGGCAGCTTCTTCACCGTCCAAACCGCCCAGGTCGCCGTCGTTACCCGCTTCGGCAAATTCCTCCGCGTCGCAGAAGCCGGACTCAACTGGAAGGTCCCCTACCTCGACTCCGTCGCCGGCTCCATGAGCCTCCGCGTCAACCAGATCACCCTCACCATGGAGACCAAGACCAAAGACAACGTCTTCGTCACCATCCCCATCTCCGTCCAGAACCGCGTGCGCCCCGAAAAGGTCTACGACGCCTTCTACAAACTCTCTGACCCCGCCGCCCAAATCCGCTCCTACGTCGAGCAGGTCATCCTCGGCCACGTCCCCTCCATGGACCTCGACCAGGTCTTCGCCTCCCAGTCCTCCATCGCCGCCGCCGTCAAGCAGGAGCTCGACGCCGACATGGCCGCCTTCGGCTTTGAAATTGTCAACGTCCTCGTCACCGACATCGTCCCAGACGACAAAGTCAAGTCCGCCATGAACGACATCAACGCTGCCCAGCGCGAACAGGTCGCCGCCGCCGCCCGTGGCGAAGCCGAAAAAATCCTCGTCGTCAAAAAAGCCGAAGCCGAAGCCGAATCCAAAGCCCTCCAGGGCACCGGCATCGCCAACCAGCGCAAGGCCATCATTGAGGGCCTGCAAACCTCCGTCGAGCAGTTCCAAAAAGCCGTCGAAGGCTCCACCTCCAAGGAAGTCATGCAGCTCGTCCTCGTCACCCAGTACTTTGACACCCTCAAGTCCATCGGCGAGTCCAACAAGACCAGCACCCTCTTCCTCTCCCACTCCCCCGCCGCCGTCAAAGACGTCAGCGACCAGATCCTCGAAGCCATGCTCGTATCCGGCCAGGTCAAAAAGGACTGACCAACCCCACAACTCCCCTGCTACCATAGCCGCAATGTCTCTTCCCCCGCGGACAACAATGCGGCGCGTCTTCGCCCTCGCGTTTCTCTTCACCCTGCTGGCCGCGGCTCCGTTAAGCCGCGCCCAGCAGCTCACCCCCCTGCGACTCCCCTGGGACCAGTGGCAACTCCACGACGGCAACGACCCCTCCTGCGCCCTGCCCGTCGCTCCCTCCTGCACTGTCAAACCCCTCGCCTTTGACGATTGGGGCCAGCTCAATTCCTGGCAGCGCATCGAAGTCACCCTGCCCCCTTTGCTCCAGTCCCAGGCCAATCTCTCAATCCTCATCCAGGGCGACTACCCCACCTACGACCTCTACATCAACGGCCAGCGCGTTGGCTCCTCCGGCGATCTGGCCCATCGCACCGGCCCCCAGTACTCCCGTGTCGTCTTCCCCATTCCCCCTGCCGCCGCCGCATCCGGCCACCTCGTCCTTGCCATTCACTCGCTCGGCCTCGATACCAGCAATCTCCTCGACGGCTTCGACCCCACCATCGCCCCCGCCGACCAAATCCAGTCCATCCTCAATCTCGATACCTATAACTACCTCAGCTCCAGTTGGCTTCACTACCTCTGCTTCTTCGCCATGTTCGCCGTTGGCATCGTCTTTTTACTCCTCTATGGCATCAATACTCGCGCCCGCGAGCATCTCTGGCTCGCGCTCCGGCTCTGCTCGCTCCTCCTCTTCCGCCTTTGTGAACTGGCCGAGGTCGTCAACCTCCACATTTCCGCAAATCAGGCTCAATGCATCCAGTCCACATTCAATGGGCTCGGTGCTTTCTTTCAGATTGAGTTTGTCTTCTGTTTCCTCGGCAAGCCGGTTCCCAAAGCATTCCGCGTCATCCAGGTCCTCGCCGCCTTCAACGCGTCCGCGCTTCCCCTTATCCTGCCGCTGCCTGCCGCCCTCTACTTTTCCTACGCCGTCGTCTCGCAAAGTGTCGTCCTGCACCATATCGGGCTCGCCAGCACACTGCTCTCCGCTCTTACAATGCTCCTCATCCTCCCCGCCTGCTTCAAAAGTCGCCTGCCTGAAATGCGCTGGATCGGCGCTGCCACCCTCTTCCTGGTCCTCGAAGAGTCCAACCGCATGGCCGGCTTCATCCAGCTCCCCCACCTCTCCCAGGACATCTACTACCACGGCATCGATATCGACCTCCGCGCCATTGCCAACCTGCTCTTCGCCACTGTCATGCTCGTCGCCATGACCTTCCGCCTCCGCCGCATCCAGGACCGCAACCGCCGGGTCGAGCAGGAACTCGCCGCCGCCCGCTCCGTCCAGCAAATCCTCATCCCCGACCAGCTCCCCGCCATCCCCGGCCTCGCCATTGAAACCGCCTACATCCCCGCCCAGGAAGTCGGCGGAGACTTCTTCCAGGTCCTCCCCATCCCCAACTCAACCTCCGCCTTCATCGTCCTCGGCGACGTCTCCGGCAAGGGCCTCCCCGCCGCCATGACCGTCTCGCTCCTCGTCGGCGCCCTCCGCACCGCTGCAGAAACCTGCACCACCCCCGCCCAGCTTCTTTCCGTCCTCAACCGCCGCCTTCACGGCCGCTCTGAGGGCTTCGCCACCTGCCTCGCCCTCCTCGTCACCCCAACCGGCCACGTCACCGTCGCCAACGCCGGCCACCCCAGCCCCTACCTCAACGGCAACGAAATCGAAACCGACCCCAATCTCCCCCTCGGCCTCGCCCCCGAAATCTCCTATACCGAAACCACCCTCCAGGTCCTCCCCGGCCAGCGCCTCACCCTCGTCACCGACGGCGTCGTTGAGGCCACCAGCACCACCCATGAACTCTTCGGCTTCGAACGCACCCAGTCCGTCAGCATCCAGCCCGCAGCCTCCATCGCCAAAGCCGCACAGGACTTCGGCCTCGGCGCTCCCCAGGCCGACGACATCACCGTACTCACCCTCGCCCTCGCCTAGCCCCTAACCCTCCCCACTATCAGGCAGCGTACAGCGACATCCGGGTGCCCCCGGTCCCTCGCTTTTGGGGACCGGGGAGAAACGACTCCCAGCCCCCACCCGCAAACATCCAGCAATCCCTCTCCGCCCAAACCTCCGCTGGTGTTAGCATCAGAACTGACACGATGCAAAATAAAAAACTGAAAATTATCCCCCTCGGCGGCCTTGGCGAATTCGGCATGAACTGTCTCGCCATCCGCTGGGAAGACGACATTATCGTCATTGACGCTGGCCTCATGTTCCCTGAGTCGGAGCTCCTCGGCGTCGACATTGTCGTCCCCGACATCTCCTACCTCGTCGAAAACAAGGCCCACGTCCGAGCCATCCTCCTCACCCACGGCCACGAAGATCACATCGGCGGGCTCCCCTGGCTCCTCTCGGAAATCAAGGTCCCCGTCTACGCCACCGAGTTCACCCTCGCCTACGTTGAGGGCAAACTCGACGAGCACAAGCTCCTCGACGAAACCACCCTCATCGAAATCCAGCCCAAACAGAAATTCACCATCGGGCCCTTCACCGTCGAGCCCATCCGCGTCACCCACTCGCTCGTCGACTGCGTAGCCCTCGCCATCGACACCCCCGTCGGCGTCGTCATCCACACCGGCGACTTCAAAATCGACCTCTCCCCGCCAGACGGCAAGCCGTTCGATCTCCACACCTTCGCCGAGTACGGCAAGCGCGGCGTCCTCGCCCTCCTGCAGGACAGCACCAACGTCGAGCGCCACGGCTACACTCCCTCCGAGTGGAGCGTAAAACCGCGCCTCGACGAAATCTTCTCCCACGCCAAGAAGCGCCTCTTTTTCAGTTGCTTCTCATCGTCAATCTACCGCATCCGCATCGCCATGGAGCTGGCCCGCGCTCACGGACGCAAGGTCGCCGTCCTCGGACGCAGCATGAACGAAAGCACTGAGATTGCCCAGGACCTCGGCTACCTCGATATCCCGCCAGGCCTCATCATCAACCCCGGCCAAATGCGCGATATCCCCGCCGACAAGCTCCTCGTGCTCATCTCCGGCACCCAGGGCGAACCCATGTCCGCCCTCAGCCGCGCCGCCGTTGATACCCACAAGCACGCGCACATTGATCCAGGCGACACCGTCCTGCTCAGCTCACGCGTCATCCCCGGCAACGAGAAATCCATCTTCCGCGTCATCGATCACCTCTGCCGCCGCGAAGCCAACGTCATCTACGACGACGGCAACCAGGGGCTCATCCACGTCTCCGGCCACGGCTCCCAGGAAGAGCAGCGCCTCCTCATCAACCTCGTCCGCCCCGAGTACTTCATCCCCGTCCACGGCGACTTCCGCTACCTCAAGAAGCACGCCCAGATCGCCATCGAAACCGGCGCCATCGGCTCCGCTATCGTCATGGAAGACGGCGACGTGCTCGAACTCGACAAGACCCAGGCCCGCAAGAACGGCAAGGTCACTGCAGGCCGCATCCTTATTGACTCCGGCTCCTCAATCGACGTCGTCGAAGACCTCGTCATCAAGGACCGCCGCACCCTCTCTGAAGATGGCATCGTCCTCGCCGTCGTCGCCATCAACAAGCGCACCGGCCAAATCGAACGCCAGCCCGAAGTCATCCTCCGCGGATTCGGCGGCGCTGACATCACCGAAGCCGGCCGCGACCTCATCACCCGCACCATCGACTCCCTGAGCCGCGAAGAAGTCTCCGACTACGGCGTCGTCAAGGAAAAGGTCCGCGTCGAACTCAAACGCTACATCCAGAAAGTCACCGGCCGCCGACCCATGATTATGCCGGTCATCATGGAGATCTAGCTCAACCTCACTTGAAAGACTCAATCGCCCGGAAAGTCTTCCAGTTTCCACTGGTCAGCTTCCCGGGCGATTTCCATTTTACGATTTTGCAAATTGCAAATTTATTTGACATATTCCCAACTGCATGATTAACGGACTCGACATCATGCTGCTGCTCAAGCTCTCCACCAAGCAGACCCCTCGCGTCCAATCCAAACAACTCGCACAAGAACTATTCCTCACGCCGTCCGAAGTAACGCAGTCGCTAAAGCGCTGCCAGGCATCCGGCCTGCTTTTCTGGTCCGATCTCGAAAAGCGGGTCAATAAAACGCGCCTCTTGGAATTCTTGACCCACGGCCTGCGTTATGTTTTCCCTGCTCAGAGAGGCACCATCACAAGGGGCATCCCAACCAGCATTGCAACCGAGCCTTTGAAGTCCAAATTCCAGGAAACCCTCGAGCCCCCGCCTGTCTGGCCCGATCCAGATGGCTCCGTTCGCGGGCTCGCACTGCAGCCACTCCATAATCGAGTGCCGAAAGCTGCTATGGCCGACCCCGACCTTTACCAACTTTTAGCCTTGGTCGACGCCGTTCGCAGCGCTCGCGTACGAGAGCGCCAAGCGGCTGTTCAGGAACTCTCTAGGCGGCTCAACCCCGACGCTTAACCCAAATCTGTACATCTTGGAAGAAGCCGCAACAAAACTCGCACCCCTGCTAAACCAGGTAGTGTTCGTGGGAGGAGCAGTTCTCGGACTATTGATGACCGACTCCGGAGCTGCACCAACTCGGCCCACCACCGACATCGACGTTGTCGCTGAAATCTCGACTCCGATGCAGTACTACGACTTCTCCGAGCAACTCCGAGTTCTCGGTTTCACGGAAGACAACCAGCCCGAATCTCCAACATGTCGCTGGCTGCATGGGCAGCTAATTCTTGATGTAATGCCAACCGAAGCTGGCGCCCTGGGATTCACGAACAGATGGTATCGTGACGTTGTCAAAACCGCAGACAAGACCTTTCTCCCAACAGGTCGAGCTATCCAGCTAATTAATCCGCCCTGTTTCTTGGGTACGAAGATTGAGGCATTCCGTACTCGCGGCAACGGCGATTGCTTCAGCAGCCATGATCTTGAAGACTTTGTGGCCGTCATTGATGGTCGCCAATCAATTCTGGAGGAAATTCGATCCACCGAAATGAACCTCCGCGATGAACTCGCCGATGCAGTGCGGGAACTCCTCGCACAGAACCGCTTTATCGACGCGCTCCCCGGGTATATGCTTCCTGACGATTCCAGCCAACTGAGACTGCCCAGGCTACTCGCAACGCTCAAAGCCATTTCCGCATGTTGATTTCCTCATATCTCTCGACAGAAATCCGCCTGTAAAATCACCCCATGCCCCACCCCAAAATCCTCTTCCTCTTCCCCCTTCTCCTCCTCATCGCCACCACCCTCCACGCCCAAACCCCACCCCCCTGCCCCACCGTCCACACCCTCGCCAGCTTCCTCCCCGCCTGGGAGGCCGCAGTCCAGGGCCCCGGCTCCCGCTCCCACACCTGCACCCTCGCCCTCCTCACCCAAGACGCACGCATCTCCGGCGCCATGCCCAACAAAGCCGGCTTCCCCGAACTCACCACCGAATCCCCCGCCGAGTTCGTCGCCTGGTACCAGAACCACCCCACCGAGCCCTTCTTCGAGCGCACCCTCCAGTCCACTACCGAGCTCTACGACAACGTCGCACGCCTCACCCGCACCTACGAGGTCCGCGACACCCCTACCAGCCCCGTCAAAGCCCGCGGCATCGAACACTTCTGGCTCCTCTTCGACGGCTCCACCTGGCGCGCCTTCGCCCTCCTCTGGCAAGACGAAGCCCCTGGCAAACCCCTCCCCTCCATCTACCTGCCCCACTAACCCCGCCCCGGCCGCTCGCCCAGCGGCCTTCCGCCCCCATCCCCGCCTGCTGTACCCTCTCTTCATCCCCTGCCCCGCCGGGTCATCCCCAATCCCCAGGAGGTCCGCTTGCCGTCATCGCCCATCCGCCATGACATCCAGGGCCTCCGCGCACTCGCAATCCTCTCCGTCCTGCTCTACCACCTGGCGCCCAACCTCCTGCCCGGCGGCTTCGTCGGCGTCGACATCTTCTTCGTCATCTCCGGATTCGTCATCACCGCCACCATCCGCCGCCAGCAGTACGCCGGCACCTTCTCCATCGCCGGCTTTTACCGCAAACGCATCCGCCGCATCCTCCCGCCCCTCTTCCTCATGATGGCCGCGGTCCTGCTCGTCGGCTGGTTCCTCTTCCCGCCTTACTGGTACCTGCAACTCGCCAAATCCGCTCTCGCCACCACCGTCTTCGGCGCCAATTTCTTCTTCCTCCGCAACACCGGCTATTTTGACCTCTCCTCCACCTCCCTGCCCCTTCTCCACACCTGGTCCCTCGCCGTGGAAGAGCAGTTCTACCTCGGCTTCCCGCTCCTGCTTCTGCTCCTCCAGCGCTACCTGCCCCGCCGCATCGTCGCAGCCCTCTCCCTCCTCGCGCTGGGCTCTCTGGCACTCTCCATCTACCTCGTCCACCCCCACCCGTTCGCCGCCTTCTACCTCGCGCCCTCCCGTGCCTGGGAACTCCTCCTCGGCGCGGTCCTCGCCCTCCGTCCCCCGCCCCGCAACCTCCAGCCATCGCTGCTCACTGCCGCCTCAGCCACCGGCATCGCCCTCACCGCCGCCTCCTTCTTCCTCCTCCAGCCAGACTCCCCTTTCCCCGGCGTCGCCGCCCTCGCGCCATGCCTCGGCGCCGCTCTCCTCCTCTACACAGGCATCCTCCCTGGCTCGCCCCTCACCCGCCTCCTTTCCATTCCTCCGCTCGTCTTCGTTGGCAACATCTCCTACGCCCTCTACCTCTGGCACTGGCCCATCCTCGTCTTCCTGCGCACCACCGCCCCCATCAGTTGGCAGGCCAACCCTCCCCTTCTCCTGCTTTCCGCCGCACTCGCCGCCTTCGCCGCCGCCTCCCTCTCCTGGTACCTGCTGGAACGCCCACTCCTCCAGTCCCCCCTCCCCCGCTATCCCTGGTTTCGCCTCGCCTTTGCTGCTTCCTCCATATCTCTCGCCCTCACCGCCGCCCTCGTTCTTCTGCACGGCATCCCCGGCCGCTTCCCCGCTCCCGCCCAAACCATCTTCGCCACCAGCAACGACTTCAACCCCCGCCGCAGCGTCTGCGAAGGCGACGAGACCCACCGCATCCCCTACGACCAAACCTGCCTCTACGGCGCACCCAACACCACTCCAGATACCGCCATCTTCAGCGATAGCCAGGGCGCCGAGCTCGCCTGGGCCCTCGGCGAACGCTTCACTCCCCTCCGCCGCTCCCTCCTCGGCATCACCACCTCCGCCTGCCCTCCTTCCACCAGCATCGCCGGCTCTCGCAGTCCCCAGTGCGCCCTTCACAATGCGGAGACCCTTCAGCGCCTCATCACGGACTCTCGCATCCACACCGCCATTCTCGCGGCCAGCTATCGCGGAAGAGACAGTTACACCAAAGCCATGCTCCTCGCCGGCCTCGCTGACACCCTGCGCCAGCTCCTCGCCGCAAACAAGCACGTCATCCTCGTCTATCCCATTCCCCATCAGGACTTCGATCCACCCTCGGTCCTTGGAATGGCATGGCTCCGGCGCGAGCCCATGGAAACCCTCGGCCTCCCCACCAACCGCTTCCTCGCCACCAATCAGGAAGCCCTCACCTTCCTCGACGCCCTCCCCTCATACCCCGCGCTCACCCGCGTCTATCCCCATCAACTCCTCTGCACCAACGGTCTCTGCCGCGTCTATTCCCCGCAATGGGGCTTCCTCTACATGGACCACGGCCACCTCAGCATTGCCGGCGCCCGCATGATTGCCCAGGCCATTCCCATCTCTTCACCCACCCAGTAATCTCTGCATTCCCCCAAGGAGTCCCATCGCCTCCTTCACTCCTTTCTGCGTAAAATGCACACCATGCGCATCCTCCCAGCCCTCGCCCTCGCAGCAATCTCGGCCCTCGCCCCCGCCGCCCGCGCCCAGCAGCAGGCCGCCCAGCCCTGCATCGCCGCCTCCACCCTTGATGACCTCGCCAGGGCCATCGACCAGGCCGTCAGCGGCCCCGTCGAGATGGACCGCAGTTGCTTCCGCACTCTCTTCGCCCCCAACGCCCTCATCACCCCCCTCACCGTCGCCGCAGACGGCTCCACCGCCACCCAGCCACTCACTGTCGAAGGCTGGATTTCCCGCGTCAAATCTGCCGGCTTTACCGCCTTTTACGAGCACCAGGCCAAATTCTCCTCCCAGCGCTTCGGCCACCTTGCCCACCTCTGGAGCACCTACCAAATCCGCCTCACCCCCGACGGCCCCGTCAAAATCCAGGGCATCAACTCCATCGACGCCCTCTGGGACGGCTCCCGCTGGCGCATCTATACCCTCACATGGCTCCCCGAATCCCCCTCCGAAACTCTCCCCGCCGACTACCGCCCCTGACCCCCTCTTGTCAATCCCAACTCCTTTGCTGCCATCAAACTTTCGTGTCTTCCCCTCCATCGCTCACCGGGAGTATATTGCTTGGCAGTCGAAGAACGGCACCGCAATGCCATCTCCCCAGCCACGCTCCCTGGGGCTCCTGGCACCTGCACTTCCTCCGCTCTCCGGCAAGGAGTCGATATGTGCCAACCCATCCTTGTTGCCTACACCACCCGGTACGGTTCCACTGAGGAAGTCGCCCAGGTGATTGCCGCAACCCTCCGTGACGCAGGCTTCGTCGCAGAAGCCCTCCCCGCCACCAGCGTCCAATCCCTCGAACACTACGACGCCGTCATTCTCGGAACAGCCCTCTACATGGGCTTCCTCCACCACGACGCCAAAGAGTTCCTCCGCCACCACCACGATGCACTCCAGCACCGCCCCGTCGCCTTCTTCGCCCTCGGCCCCATCTACGCTGAGGACAAAGACTGGATCGGCGCCAAAGACCAGGCCCGAAAGGAACTTGCCAAGTTCCCCTGGTTCATCCCCGTAGCCCAGGAAATCTTCGGCGGCAAGTTCGACCCCGGCAAGCTCGGCTTCCCCTTCAAGTTCGTTCCGCCCCTGCGCAACATGCCCGCCAGCGACGTCCGCGACTGGGATGCCATCCACGCCTGGGTAAACCAGCACGTCCTCCCCGCCTTCCAGGAGGCCCACATCTACGCCTGATCCATTGCGCCGAACCGCCGGGTGGCTCCCACCCCAGCCGCTCCATCAGCGATACTGGGTGGGTTCCCACATCTCCCACCCGGCGGTCTTCGCATGGCTCACTCCTCTCTCACCTCTGTCGCCACCATCCGCGAGGCTGCCGCGCGCATCGCCGGCACCATCGTCCGCACCCCCGTCGTGCGCGCCCCCTTCCCCGGCATCGCCGATCGCGGCACCGGTCGCGAAATCTGGCTCAAAGCCGAATCCCTCCAGCCCATCGGCAGCTTCAAGCTCCGCGGCGCATCCAACAAAATCCTCCAGCTCACCCCCGACGAAATCCGCCGCGGCGTCATCACCTATTCCAGTGGCAACCACGCCCAGGGAGTCGCCTACGCCGCACGCGAAGTCGGCGCTAAGGCCGTCATCGTCATGCCCTCCAACGCCCCCGCCATCAAGCGCACCGCCACCCTCGCCCTCGGGGCTGAAGTCGTCGATGTCGGTGTTGCCTCTTCCGAGCGCCTCGCCAAATCCGACGAGCTCGTCGCCAAATTCGGCTATGTCACCATCGCTCCCTACGACGACGACTCCGTCATCGCCGGCCAGGCCACCTGCGGCCTTGAAATCGCCGAGGACATCCCCGACGTTGACCTCGTCCTCTCCCCCGTCTCCGGCGGAGGCCTTCTCTCCGGCGTCGCCTGCGCCATCCGCCAGCTCTGCCCCTCGGCCCTCGTCGTCGGCGTCGAACCCGAACTCGCCGCCGACACCGCAGAAAGCTTCCGCACCGGCTCCATCGTCCAGTGGCCCGCCGAGCTCACCAGCCGAACCATCGCCGATGGCCTCCGCACCCAATCCGTCGGCGTCCGCAACTTCGCCCACATCCAGGCCTTCGTCGACCGCATCGTCACCGTCTCCGAGGCCGAAATCCGCGCCGCCGTCCGCGCCATCGTCGCCACCACCCGCCTCGTCCCCGAACCCTCCGGCGCTGTCACCACCGCCGCCCTCCTCTTCCACTCCCACGAACTCCCCCCCTACAAAAAGGCCGTAGCCATCGTCTCCGGCGGCAACATCGCCCCCCAAATGCTCGCCGACATCCTCACCGAAAAAGACTGACGCCGCACAGCAATCCGACCTCCACAAATGTCTCTCCCCTCGTCCGTCACAACCCTCCGCGTGCCCCCGGTCTGGATTTTCAGCCCGGGGACTCACCAATCCCCCAACCAAACCCCACCACCCCGCGTCCTACTCGTATGATGGTTTCCGTGACCACTTCCCGCAGCCTCGCCCTCATCCTCCTCCTCACCCCCACCCTCCTCTGCGCCCAAAAACCCGACAAGCACGCCGAAAAAGCCATGGCCGGCCCCCGCGCCACAGCCCTCCGCCTGGCCACCCTCTACATCGCGCCCGACACCGCCTCTCAGCACGTCGACCGCGTCCAGGAGGGCCGTGAACTCGTCGTCGCTGAAACCTCCGGCGCATGGATCCGCGTCTTCGCCAACACCGACCAGGAGGAAGTCGACGAGCGCGACGCCCCCGTCTTCGGCCAGGAAACCGCCCCCCCGCCCGTCTCCGGATGGATGCAGGCCAAGGGCGTCATCCGCGAAACCGACCCCGCCGGCGACCAGGTCCTCATGGGCGAAGCCATCAACCTCGAAATCCTCGCCGAAGATGCACGCGGCCCACGCAACGCCGGCCAGTCCGCACGCTTCCTCTACCGCCGCCTCACCGAGTTCTACCCAAACTCCCCCCTCGCTGCGGAAGCCGCATGGCGCGCCGCGGATATCCGCTGGCAATTCGAGAAAGCCGACGCCTCCCGCCGCCCATCCGCCAAAGAGCGCGACCCCTACCTCCGCGAACAGCTCTACGAAGACGAAATGAAGAAAGTCATCAAAACCTGGCCTCACACCCGCCAGGCCGACCTCGCCGCCTTCGCCCTCATCGACAACAAACTCTGCGGCGACTGGCAAGGCCAGGAAAAATGCCCAGAAAAGGAATCCCAGATCTACGAGGCCTTTGCCAAGGACCACCCCGACGGCCCCCGCACCGCCCAGGCCCTCTATCAGGCCGTCTACCGCCAGGCCGTCCTCTGTGACATGTACCGCGCAGACGACAGCCAGAAAAAGGCCGATTCCGCCCACGCACACGCCAAAGAGCTCGCCGCCACCCTTGTCTCAAAGTTCCCAACTGCGGAATTTACCTCCCGCGCAGCCACCCTCATCTACAAACTCGACCAGGGAGTTGCCGTCTACGGCTCAGATCGTGAATAAGCATTAACTTTCATGCAATGGTTTTCCTGTATTCTTGAAGAACTGCAAGCGCTAAGCCTACTTTCTTACCGCCCTCAACATGCGCTTGCCTTTTATCGATCCGGCCTGCTCCTGCCTCAATGCCGCAGCTGGCTTCTGCCCGTGGAGGATGTTTGAACACTTATTTCATCTCAGTGATCCTGGGGATCGTCGAAGGCCTCACCGAGTTTCTGCCCGTCAGCTCCACCGCCCATCTGCGCATTGCTGAGGCGATCCTGCACCTCGATCTCCACGATGCCTACTGGAAGATGTACACCATCGTCATCCAGCTCGGTGCCATCCTCGCCCTCTGCCTCCTCTTCATGGGCCGCATCGTCGAGTTCATCCGCACCTTCCCCACCGGCGAGTCAGGCGATCGCAACGCATTCAATCACCCCCTGTCGCTCACCATGATTGCCTTCTTCTTTACGGCAGCCCCCTCGCTTGTCCTCACCAAGCTGGTCAGCAAAAATCTTGAAAGCCTCACCGTCATGGCCACAGCCCTGCTCGTCGGCGGCATCGTCATGTGGGTCGTCGATGCCTGGACCGTACGCCACGAGCGCGGCGTCGCCGACGTTGAGCAAATGAGCATCTGGCAGGCCATCTTCGTCGGCCTCTGCCAAACCTTCTCCGCCGTCTTCCCCGGCACCTCACGCTCCATGTCCACCATCGCCGCCGGGCAAATCTGCGGCCTCACCCGCTCCACCGCACTCGAGTTCAGCTTCCTTATCTCCATCCCCACCATGATCGCCGCCACCGGCTACGATCTCTTCAAGGAAGTCCTCCATCCAAAGCACATCCCCGGCCTTGAGGCCGCCGCTCCCCTCATCATGAACCAGGAGCGCTGGATCGTCCTCATCATCGGCTTCGTCGTCTCCTTCATCGTCGCCCTCGGCGTCGTGGAGTGGTTCCTCAGCTGGGTCCGCAAACACGGCCTCGTCCTCTTCGCCGTCTACCGCATCGCCCTCGCCATCTTCCTCTTCACCGCCGGCAAGCACTTCATCGGCAACTAACCCGCCAAATCGGCCGCAACAACTCTCCGCGTGCCCCGGTCTGGATTCTCAGACCGGGGATTCCTTTTTTAGCCCTCCAATCCCATCTCAAACCAACTCCCCCTCCGTCCCCAGTCCCCAGTCCCTGACCCCTGACCCCTTTCCCCTGACCCCTCCCCCAGGGGTCCATACCAAGGTTCCTCCAACCCCCTTTTCCCCATCCCTCCCCCCCCGCCCCGCCCGATAATGAAACTTGACCCCGGACTCGTTCCGCAGCCGTCACCCATGAAACCCATCCGCCTCGTCCCATCGCCGACCCGCTTCCGCGCCCTCAACATCTTCCTCGGCGCGATGCTCCTGCTCGGCTCCATCTTCCTCCTTCTCGCCCTCGCCACCTGGAACCCCGCCGACCCCTCGCTCAACACCGCCACCGCCCCGCTGTTGCCCGCCGCCATCCACAACTGGATCGGCCCCGCCGGCTCCTACTCCGCTGACCTCCTCTTCCAGATCTTCGGCATCACCGCCTTCGCCTTCCCTTTCTGGATCGGCGGCCTCGGCTCGCGCTGGATCAGCTCCCGCACCGGACGCCCCGCCTGGCTCCGGGCCATCGGCATCCTCCTCACCCTCGCCTTCCTCCCTACCCTGCTCACCCTCAACCTCTGGCACTGGCTCTGGCGGCACGCCCTCCCCGTCGGGGGCGGCATCATCGGCCCGCTCTTCTCCGATCTCCTCATCCGCTACCTCAACGTCCGCGGCACCGCCCTGCTCGCCGCCGCCTTCGCCGCCCTCGGCCTCTATCTCGGCTCCAACTTCAGCTTCCGCACCGCCTGGGAATGGCTCCAGCGCAGCCTCCTCCAGGCCGGCGCACTCGCTGACCGTTACCGCGACTGGGCCGATGCCCGCGCCGAGCACAAAGCCGAAGCCGCCGCCATCGCCGCCTACTCCCGCGAATCCCGTGGCGAGGAACCCCTCCCCAGCCCCGGCGTCTTCGCACGCCTCTTCCGCCGCCGACGCGAAGACGAGGACGAATCCGGCATCCCGCCCCTCCCTCCCGCCTCCGCAGCCGCCAATCCCTCCGACCCCACCCGCCCCAGCATATGGGAACGCCGCTCCGCCACCACCCCCGCCGGTGAAGCCGCACTCGTGCCTCCACCCGCGCCCTCACCACAGCCCAACGTCCCGATATCCGCCCGCCCCGCAGCCGACAGCCTCGCCCCCCACCCCAGCTCCGTCCCGCCTGCCCCAGCCCCTGCCGCACCCCTGGCACCCATTGCACCCATCCCCCCACCCACCTGGCAGCCCCTGCCCCCCGCGCCCGCACCTGCCCCGGCCCCCAAACCCGCTCCCCGCCCCGCTGCACAGCGACCGCCTGAGCCGGAGCCCGACCTCGCTATCGCCGAGCGCGCCGACGCTGACCTCCGCACCACCACCGTTACCGCAAAAAGCGTCCACGGCTTCCGCCTGCCCCCCTCCACCCTCCTCACCCGTGGCGAAGAACCCCTCGCCATCCGCGAAGACCAACTCCGCGAAGAGGCCCGCACCCTCGTCGAAAAGTGCGCCGAGTTCAAGGTCAACGGTCAGGTCGTCCAAATCAACCCCGGCCCCATGGTCACCACCTACGAGTTCAAGCCCGACGCCAGCGTCAAATACTCCCGCGTCGCCGGCCTCGGCGATGACCTCTGCCTCGCTATGCGCGCCGAATCCATCCTCATCGAGCGCATGGCCGGCAAATCCACCATCGGCATCCAGGTCCCCAACCACGAGCGCGAAACCATCCACCTCCGCGACGTCATCGAGTCGGAAACCTTCACCAAGGCCAAATCCCGCCTCACCCTCGCCATGGGCAAAGACATCAACGGCCGCATCGTCGTCGCAGACCTCGCCGGCATGCCCCACGTCCTCATCGCCGGCTCCACCGGCTCCGGCAAATCCGTCGCCATCAACGCCATGATCATGAGCCTCCTCTTCCGCACCACACCGGCTCAGGTCCGCCTCATCCTCGTTGACCCCAAACGAGTCGAACTCGGCATGTACGAGGGCATCCCCCACCTCTTCACCCCCATCATCACCGAGGCCAAGCTCGCCGCCAACGCCCTCCGCAACGCCGTCCGCGAAATGGAGCGCCGCCTCAAGCTCCTCGCCTCCCGCTCCGTCCGCAACATCGACCAGTACAACGCCAAAATCACCGAAAATCCCATCGCCAACCTCTTCAACGGCGACGACGAAGAGCAGCCCCTCCCCTACATCGTCATCATCATCGACGAGCTCGCCGACCTCATGATGCTCGACCGCGCCAACGTCGAAGAATCCATCACCCGCCTCGCCCAAATGGCCCGCGCCGTCGGCATCCACCTCATCCTCGCCACCCAGCGGCCCTCCGTCGACGTCATCACCGGCCTCATCAAGGCCAACGTCCCCACCCGCATTTCCTTCCGCCTCGCCTCCAAGGTCGACTCCCGCACCATCATCGACGACAACGGCGCAGAATCCCTCCTCGGCCGCGGCGACATGCTCTTCCGCCCACCCGGCACCAGCCGCCTCGCCCGCCTCCACGCACCCTACGTCTCTGAGACGGAAACCGCCGCCGTCGTCGACTTCTGGAAAGCCCAGGGCGAAGCCGAGTACGCCGAAGGCTTCCTCGACGCACCCCGCGAAGAACGTAAGGAAATGGAAGGCGACGGCTCCGCCGAAGGCGACAACGACGAACTCTTCGACGACGCCGTCCGCCTCGTCTTCGAGTTCGGCAAAGCCTCCACCTCACTCCTCCAGCGCCGCCTCCGCATCGGCTACGGCCGCGCCGCCCACCTCATCGACCTCATGGAACGCGACGGCCTCGTCGGCCCCGCGGACGGCTCCCGCCCCCGCGAACTCCTCAAATCCCCAGGCTGGCTCCACGAAGTCCCTCCCGCCGACGACTAACCACCACCCCATCGAGCGCAGCTCGATAAATCAGATCCCTGCCCCCTGCCCCCTGACCCCTCAAAACCGTGGCACAATCATCCCATGCCCTCCGCGCAAAAACCCGCGCTCCTCCTCATCGACGACGACCCCATCAGCCTCGAAATCCTCTCCATGACGCTGACCATCTACGGGCATGCCGTACAAACCGCCTCCTCTGGCGACCAGGCCCTCGCCCTCCTGGCCACCGCACCCCAGACCGGCGCTTTCCTGCCCGACGCTATCCTCATGGACACCCAGATGCCCGGCCTCTCCGGCGCCGCGCTCGTTCACGCCCTCCGCCAGGCCACCCCCGCCCGCATCCTCGCCATCAGCGGCAGCCCCATCCCCGCCTCCCTCGCCCAACTCACTGACGGCTTCCTCCTCAAGCCCTTCGACCCCGCCCAGCTCAACGCCGCCCTCAACGCCGCCCCCGCCGCGTCGCCCGCGCCCCCCCAGCCAGACCCCGACCCCTTCATCGACCCCGCCACCCTGGCCAAACTCCGTGCCATGATGAAGCCCGCCGCCCTGCGCCAGCTCTTCCAGGCCGTCGCCGACGACCTCGGCCCTCGTCTCGCCACCCTCCAGGCCGCCATCATCGCCGCCGATCCCGCCGAAATCAGCCGCATCGCACACGCCATCAAAGGCGGTTGCGCCATGGTCGGCCTCACTCGTATTCGCAATACCGCAGCCGCGCTTGAAGCAGGTGTGCCCCGTGAAACCTGGCTCGCTCATCTCGCCGAATTGCATAACCATTTGCGCGAGCTCAACGATATCCTTATGATGGAATCCCCCGAACAAATCTAACTTGTGTCGGGAGTGTAAGATGGAACGTCACACCGAGGATGCCCCCCCAATGGATCGTACGGACCGCGTTATTAGCATTGTTCTGGCAGATGACCACCCCGTAGTACGCATCGGCGTTCGCAACATGCTTGCGGAAGAAGGTGGATTTTCCGTCGTCGGAGAAGCCTCAGACGGCGACGAGGCCATCACCCAGACCCTCGAACAGGAACCAGACATCCTCCTGCTCGACCTGGCCATGCCGCGCCTCCCTGGCTTGGAAGCCATGCGCGCCATCATGAACGGCACCCCCACCGTCAAAATCATCCTCCTCACCTCCACCATCACCACCCAGCAGATTATCGAGGCCCTCCAGATCGGCGCCCGCGGCATCGTCCTCAAAGACGCCCTCGCAGACCATCTCCAGACCTCCATCCGCACCGTCATGGCCGGCGACTACTGGATCGGCGGCAAACGCGTCGTCAACCTCGTCAGCGCCCTCCACTCCCTCATGCAGCAGGCCGCCACCCCCCAGAAGAAAACCTACGGCCTCACCCCTCGCGAAATGGAAGTCGTCGGCTGCATCGTCGAAGGCTGCTCAAACCGCGACATCGCCAAACAGTTCTCCCTCTCCGAAGAAACCGTCAAACGACACCTCTCCAACATCTTCGACAAAACCGGCGTCTCCACCCGCCTCGAACTCGCTCTATTCGCCATAGCCCACCACTTGGTCGAACCCCAGTAGCGCGCGTCTTCACTCGGGCATCCTGCAAAAACTGAGGGGCGGTGGCTCCAAGCCACCGCCTCTCTTCATCTCAACGATTGCTGGCCCCAGCACCTACCCCAGCAACCGCTCCGCCAGCCGCTCCACCAGCCCCTCCACCCCGTCACACACCCCCGTATGCACCGGCGAAGGCTGCAAAATCGTACTCCTCGGCGCCGTCAGCCAGTGGAACCGCTCGCTCTCGCTCAACTGCGCAATCGGCCCCGCCCCCACATCACCCCGGCACACCCTCTCCAGCGCCCCCAAGTGCTCCCACACCAGCGCCACATCCACATCCGGCCACAGCGCCCGCAGCCGCGCCTCATCCAGCCGCACCCGCACATCCAGATACCGCTTCTCCCGGCAATACACCACCACCGCCGCGTTGATAAACTCCCCGCGGTCCACCCTCGGCACCACCCGCAACACAGCGTAGTCAAATGAGGCGTTCTGCTGCATCCCGCGCCTCCTTCTCAAACTCCCGCGCACCCTCCAGCCGCCGCGTCAGGAACTCCAAATACACCCCTCGCTTCTCCTCCGCCGTCCCCTCCGCCGGAATCGCATCCAGCCACTCCTCCGGAACCTCCGCCACAATCCGCGCAAACACCCCGAGCCCCAGCCGCGCCGTCGCCACCTTCCCAGCCTCAGCAATCCGCCCGGCCTCCGAGCCTGCCACCCGGCTTAGCAGCACATGGTTCTGGATCGCCTCAAACCGCGCCTCAGCCTTCCCCACCATCCCCGCCCAGTCATGATGCGGATACAGCGCAGCCCCGTGGTCAATCAAATGCAGCTTCCTGTGCCACATCAGCAGGTTCGCATTCCTGGCCGTCCGGTCCACGTTCATCACAAACGCATCCAGCCACACCACCAACCCCGCCTCTTCCGCACCCACCTCATCCTTCGCCGCCGGGTCATACGTCGTCGAACCCGGCAAATAATCCAACCCCAAATTCCTCCCCGCACTCGCCTTCAGCAACTGCCGTATCTCGTAATCCGGATCGTTCCGTCCCAGCGCCGGGTCCACTTCCGCAAACACTATCTCCGGCACCCGCAACCCCAGCGCCCGTGCAATCTCCCCCGCCACCAGCTCCGCAATCAGCGCCAGCGGACCCTGCCCCGCCCCGCGAAACTTCACCACATACATCCCCTGGTCGTCCGCCTCCAGAATCGCGGGCAAACTCCCGCCCTCTCTCAGCGGAACCACATACCGGGTTGCTCTCACCGTGCGCACCATACGCTCCCATTCTAGGGCCTCAACCTCCACGAATCTCCGGGTGCCCCCGGTCTGGATTTTCAGACCGGGGACTCACAACGGCGCCAATGGACTCCATCCTCACCAGTCACTACACTGGCTCTGGGAGCCACACACATGAACATCGCCTTCCTCGGCCTCGGCAAAATGGGCACACCCATCGCCCGCAACCTCCTCGCCGCCGGCCACTCCGTCACTCTCTGGAACCGCACGGCCCACCGCGCCCACACCCTCGCCGCCGACTTCCCCACCCTCGCCACCGTCGCCCCCACCCCCGCCGCAGCAGCAGCCAATCAATCCGCCGTCCTCACCATGCTCATGGACGACGAGGCCCACGAATCCGTCCTCTTCGGCGCAAATGGACAGGACGGCATCCTCGCCACCCTCCCCCACGGCGCCCTCCACATCTCCCTCTCCACCATCAGCGTCCCCCTCTCCCAGCGCATCGCCGCGGACCACGCCCAGCGCGACCAGCTCTTCGTCGCCGCCCCCGTCTTCGGCCGCCCCAACGTCGCCGCTCAGGCCCAGCTCTGGATCGCGGCCGCCGGCTCCCCCGCAGCCATAGCCCTCGCCCGCCCCCTTCTCGATCCCCTCTCCCGAGGCATCACAGTCGTCGGCCCCGAACCCCATCAGGCCCACGCCATCAAGCTCGGCGGCAACCTCATGATCACCGCAATGGTCCAGACTCTCTCTGAAGCCTTCGTCTTCGCCCAATCCCAGGGCATCGACCCCGCCATCTTCCTCGAAACCGTCAACTCCGCCCTCTTCCGCTCGCCCTTTTACGAGGCCTATGGCAACACCCTCCTCCACCCACCCGAGTTCCCCGGCGCAACTGTCGACCTCGGCGCCAAAGACACCCGCCTCGCCCGCGAAGCAGCCGCCCAATCCGGCATCACCCTCGGCCTCGCCGACTACCTCGCCCACATCCTCTCGACAGCCCAATCCCAGGGCCTGGGCCCCACCGACTGGGCCGTCGGCCAATACCGCACCGCCCAACTGTTAGCCACACGCAAGCCGTCCCAGACGGATTAGACACACCCGTCGGACAGTTCGCTAAACTGTCTCCATGACTCTTCAGGGAAAAACCGTCTTCATCACCGGCGCCAGCGCCGGCATCGGAGAAGCCACCGCCTACGCCTGCGCCGCCCAGGGCGCTCGCCTCCTCCTCGCCGCACGCCGCCTCGACAAGCTCTCCGCCGTCACCGAAGAGTGCATGCTCCGCGGTGCCGAAGCCGTCCACTGCTTCGCCCTCGACGTCCGCTCCCAGCCGCAGGTCGCCGCTGCCGTGGAAGGTCTCCCCGCCGACTGGGCCTCTATCGACATCCTCATCAACAACGCCGGCCTCTCCCGCGGACTCAACAAGCTCTACGAGGGCCTCATCTCTGACTGGGAAGAGATGATCGACACCAACGTCAAGGGCCTCCTCTACGTCACCCGCGCCGTCGTCCCCGGCATGGTCGCCCGCAACTCCGGACACATCGTCAACCTCGGCTCCACCGCCGGCGAGGTCACCTACCCCGGCGGAGCCGTCTACTGCGCCACCAAGGCCGCCGAAAAAGCCATCAACGACGGCCTCCGCCAGGACCTCCTCGGCACCTCCATCCGCGTCACCTCCGTCGAACCCGGAATGGTCGAAACCGAATTCTCCCGCGTCCGCTTCCACGGCGACGAAGAACGCGCCGCCAAAGTCTACCAGGGCCTCACCCCCCTCAGCCCCACCGACGTCGCAGACGCCATCCTCTACGCCACCAGCGCCCCCTCCCACGTCAACGTCGCCCACATCCTCCTCACCTCCATCCACCAGGCCAACTCCCTCCTCTTCCACCGCGAATCCACCGGCACCTCCGGCAACACCCGCTGACCCTCCCGCCCGTAACTCGGCCAGCTCACGCCCTGAAGATTTCTCTGGGGATGAAGTCACAAAAAACGATAGTATTGTGTGACTTGTTCCTCAGAAGTGCTGAAAGCTCAAAGAATCTTCACCCCTGAGCCACGGGAAGGGATAGCGATGGACGCAGATACAACCCCGGTAACACCGGCAGCAGATCCAACCAGCGCAACCCCAACCCCACCGCCTGCCAGCGCCGTCACCTCCATCTTTTCCGGCCTCGGCCTGGGACTCGTCCTCGGCATCATCGCCGGCCTCTCCGTCTCCCCCGTCATCCAAACCATCCTCGGCACCCTGGTCACCGTCGCCGCGGGCTTCCTCACCCTGCAGGCAAACTCCGCCACCTCCTCCCCAGCCGCCACCAGAACCAACGAGCTCCGCATCGGAAGCTTTGGCTTCGCCTGCGTTCTCGGCATCGTGCTCGGCCTCTTCGCCCGCAGCCACGATCTCTTCGGTGTCCCCATCCAGCAGCAGCTCGCCCGCTGGACCTCCGCCGGCTACACCCCCGCCCAGGCCCAGCAATACGTCGCCTTCGAGCGCCTTGGCATCAAGCCCGCAGGCCAGGAAATCGTCACCGGCGATCTCCAGAAAAGCCAGAGCAGCAACCTCTTTAGCGACAAGCTGTCCACCACCCTTTGCGAGCAACTCGACCCGCACCAGTTCAAGAATGCCGATGAGGCACTCAAGCAAATGACTCTGACAAATCCGCAGTTGGCCGCCCGCGCCAGCCAAATCCGCGCCACCGTCCCCGCGGACCAGCAACAAGCTGCGGTCAACGCCACATGGGAGGCTTCGTGTTCAACCCAGCCGCCAAAGTAAGTACCACAACCATAGCCCTGCGATTCGCCGCCTTCTCCCTGCTCGCCCTCATCCTCGGCGTCACCCCCGCGCTCGCCCAGGCCCCATCCATCAACTCCCAGATCGGTGTCGCCGTCGTCCGCATCACCGCCAGCACCAACGGCGGAACCGGCTTCGTCTGGCCGAAACCCATGTACGTCGTCACCGCCCTCCACGTCGTCGCCGGCGCCAATACCATTCAGGTCTACTCGCAGGGTTCAAAAAGCGTTACCGCTGCCCACATCAAGAGCGTGCTCCTCGAAGCTGACCTGGCTCTCCTGCAACTGGACGAGGACATCGGACTCCAGCCCCTGCCCGTTTCCCCCACTCCGCCCGCCATCACGGAAGAACACACAATCTGGGGCTATCCCGAGGATGTCGCCAAGCTCCAGGGCGACGACATCCGCTTCTCCCAGAGCCTCGACGCCAAAACCACCTTCGACAGCATCTTCCGCTCCCAGGCCTCCTTTGAAAACGCCATCGGCGGCGGCTCCTACCCGCAATTCTCCGCCGAAATTCTCCGCGTCAGCTCCATCCTCGTCCACGGTCACTCCGGCGCTCCCATCATCAACCGCAGCGGCCAGGTCGTCGGCATCGGCGACGGCGGACTCCACGACGGCATCGCCCGCAAAAACTGGGCCATCCCCGCCGGCACATACCTGCAACGACTCCTCACCTCCCGGGATCCCATTCCCGGCCCATTCCGCACCGGTCCCACCCTCTTCAGTTCCCAGCTCCAGCAGCCCGCTCCAGCCCCCGTCCCCTCCACACCCTCCCCCGACCCCAACGACATCAGCCAGTTCCTCCGCCTCGTCGGCACCACCACCATCGGCGCCGTCGTGCGCTCCTGGCCTGCCAACGACCCCGTCCACAACGATCTCCGCGTCTACTTTGACTTCCTCCGTGGCCGCTTCAAAAGCCGCCAAACCGGGCCCAACTTCCGCGACTTTTACGACGAGCAAATCGACATCTATGAGGAAACCGCAACCGGAGCCACCATCGCCGTCCCTCACCGCCCCGGCCTGCGCCTCTACGCCAAAAAAGATACCGTCGTGGCACTGTCACCCGACCACCAAATCGAAATGGTCGTCCAAATCGCCGACGCCGGCACCCCCAAGGGCGCGCTCGCCTGGTACAACAATTTCAACGACTACATGAACTCCCGCGCCAAATGGGTCAAATACGGCAACGCCGACATGGACACTCACGAAAACCAGTACCGCTACACCTGGCTCAACCGCGCCGCCTACGACCCCGAAAACCCCCAGATGATCCGCAGCGTCATGTTCGCCCGCCTCATCACCCGCGACAGCAACTTCCTCGGAACCATGGTCATCGGCTGGAACCAATCCGCTGAAACCCCCGACGACCTCGACCTCTACACCGCCATGTGCGCCTCAGTCCAACTCGCAGCCTTCGCCAATTAACACCGCCCCACCACCAAAAACACCCGCGAACCAACCCACTCACAAACGCGGATTATCCTGGGCAATCAACGAATGAAGAGTCATCGCTGAGCCAGCCGCAGGCGAGTCGAAAGACCTGCGTGTCCCAAACGCCATCGAGCTCCGCTCGCCGCCTCCCCCCCGGGGACCGCTTACCTGGCCAAAATCGCCGCCCGCTTCGCCGCAACCGCCGCGCGAACCAGTTCCTCCAGCACCGCCAGATCCACATCTGCCAGCTTTTTCAGGTACAGGCATCCCTTGCCCGTCGTATGCTTTCCCAGCTTCCCCAGCAACGCTTCCGCCCCGTCCCAGCCCAGCAGCCCATACAGCACCAGTGCAGCCTTCCGCGGAGAAAAGCCCACCAGCAGCATCTCCCCTTCGCGCCCGCTTTCGTACCGGTAGTGGTAGCGGTCAAAGCCCACAATCGCAGGCCCCCACATCATCGCCGGGCACCCGCTCACCCGCTCCATCAACCCCGCCAGGGCCTCGGCATCCCCCCGCCGCACCCCATCCTCAATCCCGCCCAGAAATGCACCAACACCGGCCCCCGTCGCCTGAGTCTTGTTCTCCGCCACGCGCACCTCACGAATTGAGTCCCTGGTTCCTAGTCCCTGCGTCCCCTGGTCATCCCAACTCCGCCAACTGCCCGTTCACCTGCTCCAGCGCCGCTTCCAAAGCCTGGCGGCGTCCCGGATTGCTCGTCCGCTGGCTCAAAATCAGCTCACGCTGCATCTCCAAGCCCTGCCGCTGCCGCGTTACGTCCTGTTTCGCCAAAAGTACCGCTGCCTGCTTCACCGATTCCTTGCTCATTCCGCCTCCATGCGTCTGCTGCTGCTCTTCCACGTATTTGCTTTCCCAGCCGCGCGCCATACTTCCATTCTACGGCTTCCGCAGCCACGCAACTTCTCACCCCCCTCGCGCATCCCTTAAGTACGAGGTCTTTCCCATGCAATCCTGGCAGATATCTTCCTTCGGCATCGACAACCTTTCCCTCGCCACCGCTCCAACACCCTCCGACCTCGCACCCCATCAGGTCCTCGTCCAGGTCCACGCCGTCTCCCTCAACTACCGCGACTACATGGTCGTCCAGGGCATCTACAACCCCAGGCTCCACACCCCCCGCATCCCCTGCTCCGACGGCGCCGGCACCGTCCTCGCCGTCGGCTCCGCCGTCACCGCCTTCCAGCCCGGCGACCGCGTCGCAGGCATCTTCATGCAGAACTGGCAAGACGGCTACCCCTCGCCCGCCGCCACCCGAGGCGCCCTCGGCGGCGACATCGACGGCATGTTGTCCACCCACGTCGTCCTCCCCGACACCGGCCTCGTCCCCATCCCCCCACACCTCACCTTCGCCCAGGCCTCCACCCTCCCCTGCGCCGCCGTCACCGCCTGGAACGCCCTCTTCTCCGCAGCCTCCATCGGCCCCGGCCAAACCGTCCTCATCCAGGGCACCGGCGGCGTCTCCATCTTCGCCCTCCAGTTCGCCAAGCTCGCCGGCGCGCGCGTCCTCGGCACCAGCTCCAGCGACACCAAACTCGCCCACGCCGCCACCCTCGGCCTCGATTCAGGCCTCAACTACCGCACCCACCCCGACTGGGACAAGTGGGCCCTCGACCAAACCGCCGGCCTCGGCGTCGATCTCGTCGTCGAGGTCGGCGGCGCCGGAACATTCGCCCGCTCCCTCCGCGCCACCCGCCCCCGCGGCGTCATCGCCCAAATCGGCGTACTCTCCACCACCTCTGACCCCGTCGACGTCCGCCCCATCCTCACCCGCCAGCTCCGCGTCCACGGCGTCTACGTCGGCTCCCGGGCAAACTTCCTCGCCATGAACCAGGCCATCACCTCCAGCCGCCTCGTCCCCGTCATCGACCGCGTCTTCCCATTCGCCGACGCACCCGCCGCCTTCCACCACATGGCCTCTGCCACCCACTTCGGCAAAATCGTCATCTCCAGCGAATAGCCCACCCACAACCGGCAACCCCTCCCCGTGTTCTACTGGTTAGGAAAGCGGTAACCCCTTGCCCCAAAACTCAGACGGCTCCCCGGCCTCACGCCAGCTCTTCACTGGTGCACTGTACCTCCTGGCGGCCGCGCTCGGTGGCCTCACCTCCTTCACCACGGCCATGCTTGGCGTCAACGGAGCTCCCTTCTCCGCCTGGATTCCCATCGCCGCCTCCGCCGCCGTCCTTCTTTTTGTCGATGGCATCAGCCTATGCCTCCCCGCCATCCCGCCTCCCTGGCGCATCGCCCTCGCTGCCATCACCCCCATCGCCGCCTGCTCGCTCTTCCTCCACTGGCCTCTCAGCCTCTGGATCGCCGCCGCCGCCCTCGCCCTCCTCGAAGCCGGCTTCCTCATCCTCGCCGCGCACACCCACATGGTCGGCGCAGCCGCTTTCGTCGCCTCCATCGTCCTCGCACTCGCCGCCGGCACCGGCTTCACCCAGCAGGTCAGCTATTACCTTGACCTCTATCAAACCGTCGGCTCCTCCATCACCACCACCCAAATCGCCTCCGCTCTCCTCCCCTCCTTCTTCGCCATCCTCATCTTCTTCGTCACCCTCGTCCGCTCCTCCCAGGCCCTCTTCCCCACCCACCGCTAACACCATTTTCCGTCCCGGCAAACTCCTGACCCCTGACCCCTGATCCCTGACCCCTCTTCTGCGTTACTCTGTCCTTGAACCCATTCCCACTTCCCCAAGCGAGCCGCCAGTGATTGTCCAAATTCAGGCCCTCTCCAAAATCTACGAGGGCAAAAATCGCGTCACCGCCATCGATGGCATCGACCTCGAAGTCCGCCAGGGCGAAATCTTCGGACTCCTCGGCCCCAACGGCGCAGGCAAAACCACCACCATCTCCATCTGCACCACCCGAACCCTCCCCACCGCCGGCTCCGTACACATCGCTGGCGTCGATGCCGTCAAAGACCCCGCAGCCGCCCGCCGCCACATCGGCGTCGTCCCCCAATACAACACCCTCGACCGCTCCCTCACCATCTTCGAAAACATCTACTTCCACTGCCGCTACTTCGGCATGGGCCATTTCGAATCCCGCGCCCGCACCACCGAGCTCCTCTCCCAGTTCCTCCTCACCGAGCGCGCCAAAGCCACCCCTAACCAGCTCTCCGGCGGCCTCGCCCAGCGCGTACAAATCGCCCGCGCCATCGCCCACCGCCCCACCGTCCTCTTCCTCGACGAGCCCTCCGCCGGCCTCGACCCACAATCCCGACTCGCCATGTGGACCGCCGTACAGGACCTCCGCAAACAGGGCATCACCGTCCTGCTCACCACCCACTACATGGAAGAGGCTGACCAGCTCTCCGATCGCGTCGCCATCATCGACCATGGCCGCGTCCTCGCCTCCGGCTCCCCTGCCAAGCTCAAGGAAACCTTCGCCGCACAAACCGTCATCCATCTCAAGCTCAAAGATCATGACGGCGCAGAACAGGTCGCCTCCGACCTCCGCACCCGCCCCGGCGTCAAAGCTGCTGAAGTCCTCCCCGACGGACTCCGCATCTTCACCGCCTCCGCCGAAGGCCTCCTCCCGGAAATCGTCCAGGCCACCCTCGGCCACGGACTCCTCGACATCGCCATCACCGAGCCCAGCCTCGAAACCGTCTTCATCCAGCTCACCGGGAGGGACCTCCGTGAATAGCTCCAGAATCTTCTTCCTCAAAGCCTTCCTCGGCCTCTTTCAGCGCGACCTCCGCGTCCTCAGCCGCGAGCTCATCCCCTTCCTGCTCCGCGTCGGCATGCAGCCCCTCCTCTTCCTCTTCGTCTTCACCTACATCATGCCCCACATGTCCGGCGGCAACCCCATGGCCGCCATGGGCCCCCAGGCCGGGGCAGACTTCGGCGCCGTCCTCCTCCCCGGCCTCATGGCCGTCGCCATCATGTTCTCCGGCATCGCCGCCGTCGCACTGCCCCTCTCCACGGAATTCGGCATCACCCGCGAAATCGACGACCGCGTCATGTGCCCCATCCCCGTCTGGGCCGTCGCCGTGGAAAAGGTGGTCTTCTCCTCCGTCCAGTCCATCGTCGGAGCGCTCCTGGTCATCCCCATGGCCATCTTCATCCCCGCCCACCCCGTCTACCCCCACATCCACAACTGGCTCCTCTTCGCCGCCGTCATGATCATGGCCAGCCTCCTCGCTGGCTCCCTCGGCCTCGCCATTGGATCCATGGTTGGCCCCCGCCAAATCGGCCTCGTCTTCTCCATCATTGTCGTCCCCATCACCTTCCTGGGATGCGTCTACTACCCCTGGGCCAAGCTCGAAAACGTCCGCTGGCTCCAGATCGGAGTCCTCGTCAACCCCATCGTCTACATCTCCGAAGGCCTCCGCGCCGCCGTCACTCCAGACACCCCCCACATGCCCACCTGGGCCGTCCTCGGCGCTCTCTCCATTTCCCTCATCCTCCTCGGCCGCCTCGGCCTCCGCGGCTTCCTCAAACGCGTCATCTCGTAATCCCCTTCCGCGTTTGCCTTTGCCTTTTGGTTGTCATTCCCGCAGGGAATCCGCTGTTGTAGTTGCTTCTGCCGCTGCCTTTTCCCTCCCACACATCACCCTCCGTGTGCCCCATCCATTCCACAGCCCCACCGTGAAATGGGTGGGACCCACAAATGCCCCGCCGGCTCCTCCCGACCAAGCGAAGCGTTTCGAAGGACCCGCGTTTCCCCCAACTCCCCCAGGCCCCGCCCAAAAAAATCCCCACCACCTGCATCCAATTACCCCCAAAAGGCGCACAATACACCCAGCATCCCCAAAACCCAACCCCAACCCCGGAGCCACCCTCCCAACCATTTGCCCCTCAAAAGCGCAAAACAACGCACAAAAACACATCGGAATACACCGGAATTCCACCACCTAACCATCATGCAATCAACAGTTTGGAATCAAGAAAAGTAGCAAAACACCCCCCCTCCCCCCCCTATCATTTCCTCCCAAAAACCGCCCCAAAACGCCCCTTCCCTTCCCGCCAGAAATCCTGATCCGGCACCCAACTCCCTCCCTTCCCGGAAACGCCCGCCATCTCCCAATCACCATCCCCTGATCCCTGATCCCTGATCCCTGATCCCTGATTCCTGTTCACTGATCTCTGATCTCTGTTCTCTGATCTCTGGAGTACCATAACCCCAGCGCACTTTCCATCCCGGCCCAAACCCGTCTAACCCCAAATGGCCTTCCGCTTCCCCAACCCGCTGGCCCTCCTCGCCGCCCCGGCCATCATCCTCATCGCCGGCTGCTCCGGCGGAGTCGCGGCCTCCGGCTTCCACCTCACCGAATCCATCAAGCTCTCTTCCCCCGCCACCTCAGCCGACACCAGCCGACGCGTCCCCTTCACCGCCACCCTCTCCGGCGGAGAACCCGCCTCCGTCCGCTGGTCCCTCTCCGGCGGAGACCCAGTCTCCGGCCCCGGCTCCATCTCCCCCGCCGGCCTCTACACCCCGCCCGCCTACCTCACCCAGGACTCCGCCACCGTCCTCATCACCGCCACATCCGCCGCCGACCCACCCCAGCCCGCATCCCTCGCCCTCACCCTCACCCCCGGATTCCTCCAGCCCCTCACCCCCGGCAACCTCGCCCTCGGCCCCGGCGCATCCGCCGCCCTCTCTGGCTCCATCACCCAGGTCGGCGGCACCACCGGCCTCCGCTTCTCCCTCGCCGCCACCCCCACCGGCCCTTCCCAGCCCGGCCTCGGCACCCTCTCTGACCCCACCTGCCACCACGCCCCCGTCACCACCCCCACCCCCGCCTACACCACCTGCACCGTCACCTACACCGCCCCCCCCGTCCTCGCTGGCAACGCTCAGGTCTACCTCCTCGCCCAGGCGCCCGGCCAGTCCACCCCCACCCCCCGTAGTTGGACCCACATCCTCCTCAACCCCGCTGGCATCACAAGCAACCCCGTAGCCCACCAAACCCGCCTCCCCGTCCCCATCCCTCTCGGCGTCTCCAGCGGAAACAACCTCGACTACGACCAGTCCGGCGGCCAGCTCTCCGACTGCTGTGGCGGCACGCTCGGCGCGCTCGTTCAAGACACCAGCGGCAACCAGTTCGTCCTCTCCAACAACCACGTCCTCGCCCGCAGCGACCAGGCCTTCCCCGGCGAAACCATCGTCCACCCCGGCCTCATTGACAACGCCTGCACCCCCTTCGGCTACGGTCCGGGCACCAGCGCAGTCGCCTCCCTCGCCGGCTACCCACCCCTCGCCTCACCCGCCACCAACGTCGATGTCGCGCTCGCCCGTCCGGCCCTCGGCGCAGTCGACCCCCACGGCGCCATCCTCGAGCTCGGCGCCCGCCAGCCCGACGGAACCCTCGCCCCCGCCCCCCCCGGCACCAGCTGCTCCGCCGGCCGCGGCCAGCCCCCCACCCTCGGCATGACGGTCGCCAAATCCGGCCGCACCACCGGCCTCACCTGCGCCCCCGTCACCGCCATCGCCGTCGACGTCACCATCGACTACTACTCTGACTGCGCTGAAACCCAGCACGCCTTCACCCGCACCTTTACCAACCAGGTCGTCATCTCCGGTGCCAGCTTCTCTGACGCAGGAGACTCCGGCGCACTCGTCGTCGACGCCGCCACCGCCGAGCCGGTCGGGCTCTTCTTCGCCGGCGCCACAGACTCCAACGGCATCGAGCAGGCCATCGCCAGCCCAGCTCCAGACGTCCTCTCAGCCCTCTCCGCGCAAGTCCCCGGCCCCGCCGGCCCCACCGCCTACACCTTTGTAGGCGCCCAGGACCACCCCGTCGCCTGCCTCGCCTACTCCGCCGCCCAACCTCGGGTCGTCACAGCACCCACCGCAGCAGCCTTGGCCCAGGCCATTGCCGTCAAGCAACGCCACGCCGCCCAACTGCTAAAAGGCAACCCCGCCATCTTCGGCATCGGCGTCGGACAAAACCCCGACAACCCCGCCGAAGCACAGATTGTCCTCTTCGTCGACCGCTCCCGCGCCCCCGGCCCCCTTCCCACCACACTCGAAGGCTTCCGCACCCGCCTTGTCCTCATGGACCGCCCCCACGTCACCCGCGCCCACGGCCAAACCCCCACCCCGCCCCACCCGGACGCCACTCCCGATTTCCGCTTCCAGCTCCCGCTCCCTCGTTAGTCTTTCCCTGCCCCGCTCTCGGTCCAGTCCGGCACAAACAGCTCAAACACCGTCCCGCCATCCCGCCCCCCCTCGGCCACCCGGCTCTTCACCCGGAAGCTCCCTCCATGCTTCTCCACAATCTCGGCGCTCACCCATAGCCCCAGCCCTGTTCCCGTCACTTCCTTGGTTGTGAAGAACGCCTCAAATATCCTCTTCCGCACCGCCGCTGTCATTCCCGAGCCCGTATCCGCAATCACAAACCGCACGCCGCCCACCTGCGGTCTTCTCCAGTTCTGGCTCTGCCGCGCCCGCACCAGCAGCCGCCCACCCTCCGGCATTGCGTCAATCGCATTCGCAATCAAATTCGCAAACACCTGCCGCAACTCGCCAGCAAAACAGAACAGGTCAATCCCCGGCTCATACTCCCGCTCCACCCGGATGCCCTTGTTCCCCAGCCGCACCTGGTGCAGGCTCAGCACGCTGTCCAGCAACTCCTCCAGGCTCGCGCGCGCCGCCTGCGTCGACTGCCGGTAGAACCGTAGCGTCTGCTGCGTAATCTCCGCAATCCGCTTCACCTCATGCTCGGCCATCTGCACATAGCCCAATGCTGGCTCCTCCAGCCCGCTATGGTTGCTCAGCAGGTACAGCAAATTCGTAATCGCCTCCAGCGGATTGTTGATCTCATGCGCGATCGATGCCGCCAGCCGCCCCGTCGCCGCCAGCTTCTCCGTCTTCCGCAGCGCCTCTTCGCTGCGCTTGCGGTCGCTCGCATCCAGCACGATCACACCCACCCAGCGCACCTGCCCGGACGTTCCCCTGATCGGATACGCGCTCACAATCCACGTCCACGGCTGCCCCGTCCCCGCATCTGTCCCCGTCACTTCCACATTCCGTACCGGCACATTCTCGGCAAACACCAACTGCGTCGCCTGCTCCAGTTGTTCTGCCACCGCAGCCGGCAGCACTTCCCGCTTCGTCCTCCCCAGCAATCGGCTCACCGGCAACCCGTTCATCTCTCCAAATATCCGGTTCACCCGCACAAACCGACCGCGCCCATCAAGAAACGCCAACCCAATCGGCGCATTCGCCAGCATTGAATCCAGCAGGCTCAGGGTGTCGTTCAACCCCGCGCGCTGCTCTTCCAATGAAGCCACCATCCGGTTAAATGCCTCAATCAGATCCCCAATCTCGTTCTGCGTCACCACCGGCAGCGGAAACCCGCCCGCCGTCTCCGGCGCCAGCATCAGCGCTCGCGTCCCCGCATGCAGCACCCCCAGCGGCTTCGTAATCGAATACGACAAGCCCAACGCCAGCACAATCGACCCGCCAATCCAGATCAGCCCGAAAATCGCCGTCGAACGCAGCATCAGATTTAGCTGCTCCTTGTCCCAGCTACGATCGGTCTCCACCCATGCATATCCCCACAGCTTTCCCTGCTGGTGCACCGGGTGCACAGCCTCCCAGGCATCCTTGTCAAACCGGAATACGTGGGAGCCTCCCTCTTGCGCCTGCAATCTATGACCCAACTCGTCCGGCCCCAGCGCTCGCCAGTCGTCAGCCCCATCACTGGCAAACAGAACATTCCCCGCAAGGTCGGTTACCCGTGCGGCTTCCACGCTCGGCCCCTTCCCCATCATCCGAACTGACATCCGCACCTGGTCCCAGGAGCCCGCCTTCAACGCCTCGTCCACTTGCAGGGCCATCGACTCAGACTCATGCGCAAGCCGTTGGGTAACACGGCTCCGAATCTCCCCAGTCTGCTGCCGCAGAATCACCAGCCCAAACAGCAGCAGGCTCATCGCCTCCAGCACCACCAAACCCACCAGCAACTGTGTCCGGATCGAACGGGAAAACACTCGGATTGTCCATCGTCGCCCCATCCCGCCTCCCGCTTCGACTCAGCTTACTCCCCGGACTCAACCCCCACCAACTTCAGCTTACGCCGCAAATCCCGTGCAATCTGCTCCCCGTGGAATCGCCCGTTCTCAATAAAAATCTCATTCGTCCTGGCCCCGGCCACAATCACACCAGCCAGATAAATTCCCGGCACATTGCTCTCCAGCGTCTCCGCATCACACACCGGCAGCCTGTCCGGCCCCTCTGCCTTCACTCCCAACCCCGCCAGGAACCCAAAATCCGGATGATATCCCGTCAGCGCAAAGACAAAGTCATTCTTCAGTTCCACCTCGCCCGCCGGCGTCTCCAGGATCACCGTATCCAGCCCAATCTTCACCACACGGCTGTTGAAGTACGCCGTCACTTCCCCATTCTTGATCCGATTCTCAATGTCCGGCTTAATCCAGTACTTCACATGCCGATGCATCTCGCTGTCCCGGTGTACCAGAGTCACCCGCGCCCCATGCCGCCACAGCTCCAGCGCCGCAATCGCAGCCGAGTTCTTCCCCCCAATCACCACCACATCCATCCCCGCATAGGGGTGCGGATCATCATAGTAGTGATGCACCTTGCTCAGCTTCTCCCCCGGAATCTCCAGGTAGTTTGGCAAATCGTAATACCCTGTCGCCACTGCCAGCTTCCGCGCCTGCAGCTCCCCACCCCGGCCAAACCGGTCCTCCGTTCCCACCCGGAAATCCCCATCCCCGCCCGTCACACCAATCACTCTGTGATACTGCCGCACATCCAGGCCGTAGTGCGCCGCCACCTGCCGGTAATACTGCAGTGCCTCATTCCGCGTCGGCTTCTGGTTCGGGCTCGGAAACGGAATCCCCCCAATCTCCAGCAACTCCGGCGTCGTAAAAAACACCATATTCGCCGGATAGTGGAACAGCGAGTTGCACAAACAACCCTTCTCCACCAGCACCACCCGGAACCCAGCCTTCTTCGCCTCTATCGCACACGCCAGCCCCGTCGGACCAGCCCCTATCACCAGCAAATCAAACACACTCTCGCTCATACCATCAGCATAGGCGATTCCCCCCAAATCCACCGTCCCCCTGACCACTATTCACAGACCACTCCCCAATGACCCCTGACCCCTGACCCCTGACCCCTAAAAATGGTAGAATGGTGGAAGTAAAAGGTGGAAAGGTGGAATCCATGCCCAGCCTCAATATCAAGAACGACGAAACGCACCGCCTGGCAGCCTCTCTTGCCCAATTGCGTGGAGTCAGCTTGGTCGCCGCCATCACTCAATCTGTACGGGAAGCCCTGGAAAGAGAAATGGCCGAAAGGGACCGCCGCGTAAGCCGCGAGGGACTTGCAGACCGCCTCATGGCAATCGCCTCCCGCACCGCACCGCTTATGGCCGATATGCCAGACTCCGCCCACGCTGCTGACTTCCTTTACGACGAAGTCGGACTACCAAGATGATTGTCGACACTTCTGCCATCATCGCAATCCTCCGCAAGGAGCCGGAAGCCCTCTCCTTTTCACGCATTATCCAGGGCGCCCTTCAACCCCGAATCTCATCCGCTTCCTACCTGGAAGTCTCGATTCTCTGCGACAACCGCCGGCAATTCGATCTCTCTGCCGAACTTGACAGCTTATTTGCTGAAATCGACTTCCTGATTGAACCTGTCACGCACGAACAGGCAAATATTGCCCGCACCGCCTACCGGCGCTATGGCAAAGGCTCAGGCCACCTGGCCAACCTGAACTTTGGTGACTGCTTCGTATACGCCCTCGCAATGGATAAAAATGAGCCTCTCCTTTTCAAAGGCGACGACTTTGTGCACACTGACCTGAAGTCCGCCACTCCCACACAAAACCTCTGAATCACCGCGTGCCCCACATCTTGCCCTCTTTTGGCCAGATGTGGGAACCAGCTATCCCCCTACCCCACCAACTCATCCCCCTCCATCGCCCCTTTCCCCCGCCCAGCCCGACGCAAAATCTCCACCGCACCCGCAACCTCCGCACGCCCACCCCGCTCCGGAAAAAACTCGCCGTCCGCATCGCCGACAACTTCTCCGCTAGTCTCAGCAACAGTCCCAGAAGCATCCTCGACCCCACCCCGCAGCCAACCCTCCCCCAAATCCTTTACCCTAGTAGCGCGCTAAAGGAGCACCATGCCCACCACCATCCGCCAATCAGACTTCATCCACTCCGTCACTGCCGCACTCCAATACATCAGCTACTACCACCCCCTCGACTTCATCCAGTCCCTCGCCGAGGCCTGGGAGCGCGAACAGTCCCCCGCCGCCAAAGACGCCATGGCCCAAATCCTCATCAACTCCCGCATGTGCGCCGAGGGCCACCGCCCCATCTGCCAGGACACCGGCATCGTCAACGCCTTTATCAAAGTCGGCATGGACGTCCACTTCGCCGCCGACCCCGGCGAAATACCACTCGACCTCCAGGCCATGGTCGACGAAGGCGTTCGCCGCGCCTACCTCGACTCCGACAACACCCTCCGCGCCTCCGTCCTCGCCGACCCCGCCGGCAAGCGGACCAACACCCGCGACAACACCCCCTCCGTCGTCACTGTCGAGCTTGTCCAGGGCTCCAAAGTCGACGTCACCGTCGCGGCCAAAGGCGGCGGTTCCGAGGCAAAATCCAAGTTCGCCATGCTCAACCCCTCCGACTCCATCGTCGAGTGGATCCTCAAGACCGTTCCCACCATGGGCGCCGGCTGGTGCCCCCCCGGCATGCTCGGCATCGGCATCGGCGGCACCGCAGAGAAAGCCATGCTTCTCGCCAAACAATCCCTCATGGACCCCATCAACATCCATGAGCTCCAGGCCCGCGGCCCGCAGAACCGCGCCGAAGAACTCCGCCTCGAAATCTTCGACAAGGTCAATCGCCTCGGCATCGGCGCACAGGGACTGGGCGGCCTCACCACCGTCCTCGACGTCAAGGTCGTTGACTACCCCTGCCACGCCGCCAACCTGCCCATCGCCATGATCCCCAACTGCGCCGCCACCCGTCACGCCCACTTCGTCCTCGACGGCTCCGGCCCCGTATTCCTCGACCCACCCTCCCTCAACGACTGGCCCAAGCTCACCTACGACGTCTCGAAGGCCACCCGCGTCAACCTCGACACCGTCACCCGCGACGAAGTCGCCACCTGGAAGCCCGGTCAAGTCCTGCTGCTTTCCGGCAAGCTGCTAACCGGCCGCGACGCGGCCCACAAGCGCATGACCGACATCCTTAGCCGCGGCGAAAAGCTCCCCGTCGACTTCAATGGCCGATTCATCTACTACGTCGGCCCTGTCGATCCCGTCCGCGACGAGGTCGTCGGCCCCGCCGGCCCCACCACCGCCACCCGCATGGACAAGTTTACCCGCCAGATGCTTGCTGAAACCGGCCTCCTCGGCATGGTCGGCAAATCCGAGCGCGGCCCCGCAGCCATCGACGCCATCCGCGAGTTCAAGGCCGTCTACCTCATGGCCACCGGCGGCGCGGCCTACCTCGTCTCCAAGGCCATCCACGGCTCCCGCGTCCTGGCATTCGCTGACCTCGGCATGGAAGCCATCTACGAGTTCGATGTCGTTGACATGCCCGTCACCGTCGCCGTCGACTCCCTCGGCATCAGCGTGCACAACACCGGCCCCGCCGAGTGGCAGCAGCGCATCGCCGGCATCCCCATCCTCCAGTAACCCCTACACCACGGCGGAGTCCCACCGGGACTTCGCCGCCCACCATCCCTTGAATCCACATTTCTTTCCCGCCCCGGGAACCCCGCGACACGCCCCAGCGTTCTCTGATAAAACGATTTCTTAGTCGTTTACGGAGTCCCCATGCACCCCATCGCCCGCTTCATCTCCCCGCTCTCCCTCGCCCTTGTTCTCGCCACCGCTGCCGCCCAGGTACCCGCCCCCGCCCCTCCCCAATCCCCCCGCTTCCAAATGCCCCCACCCACCCCCAATGACACCCTCACCTCCGTCGAGCTCTCCCCTGACCATCACGTCACCTTCCGCCTTTGGGCCCCCTCCGCAACCGCCGTCAAGCTCCAGGCCGAGGGCCCCGAAGCCACCCCCGGCATCACCCCCGACCAGCTCAATGCCTACAACGGCGGTGTCCCCATGACCAAAGGCGACCAGGGCATCTGGCAGGCCACCATCGGCCCTATCGCTCCCGGCGCCTATCGCTACAACTTCCTTGTCGACGGCGTTGTCACCGTCGACCCCAAAAATCCCCTCACCTCCCAGGCCCTCGCCCAGTCCCGCAGCCTCTATGAGGTGCCCGGCGCTCCCTTTGACGAATACTCCCCCGACATACCCCACGGCGCCATCGCGACGGTCCTCTACAACTCCTCTGTCACCCAATCCCAGCGCCGCATGACCATCTACACCCCGCCCGGATACGAAGCCGGCTCCTCCCGCCTCCCTGTCCTCTATCTGCTCCACGGTGGCGGCGACTCCGACAACTCCTGGCCCACCGTCGGCCGCGCCGGAGCCATCCTCGACAACCTCATCGCCGCCGGCAAGGCCCGCCCCATGATTGTCGTCATGCCCGCCGGCCACCTCTCCACCAGCTTCCGCCTCACCCCCGGCACCTCCATGGGCCACGACGAGTTCAACGACGACCTCGTCTCCGTCGTCCTCCCCTACATTGACGCCCACTACCGCACCCTCGCCGACCGCTCGCACCGCGCCATCGCCGGCCTCTCCATGGGCGGTCTGCAAACCCTCACCATCGCCCTCAACCACCCCGACAAATTTGCCTCCGTCGGCGTCTTCAGCTCCGGCTGGTTCCCTGACTCCCTCAAGGAAGCCGAAGACAAGGACATCGCCGCCTACCGCGCTGCCGGCAAATCCTACAAGCTCTTCTGGGTCGGCGTCGGCCAGTACGACATCGCCCTCGCAAACTGCCACGCCTCCGTCGAACTCCTCAAAAAGGCCGGCATCCAGCTCGAATACCACGAATCCCCCGGCTATCACGCCTGGAACAACTGGCGCGACTACCTCGCCCTCTTCGCCCCCAAACTCTTCCTCCACTGATTTGCATTTCCTGAAAGCACAAGGGGCGCGGAATCCCTTCCGCGCCCCTTGTACTCACTACCCGGTCCTACTTGTACCGCATCAGGATTATCTCCCCGGTCTCCAGCCAGCTCTTCAAATTCGACAGAATTTGAGGCCAGCCGTTGGATACTGCACCGATAAATTGAGTTCCGTCTCCTTCCATCCAGTGCCTCACCGTCAGCTTCACTGTCTCTCCAAATGGCTCCAAGTCCATCGAGCATCGGGTATATCCCTCAGCCTTGTACTCTTCCTTCCACTCGTTTCGCCATCGCAACACCAACCGATTTGGCGCATCAAATTCAAGCACCTCGCCGGAATCCATCACCTGCCCATCCCGGCTCACCAGGCTCCAGGCCCCGCCCGCCTTCTGCTCGGGCGTTGACCGCATCCCGTACCAATACACCACGGTCTCTTCCGGATTCGTTAGAGCCTCCCACAACCGCTCCACCGTAGTCCGGATATACGTCACGTACACAAACTCACTTCGCTCTGTCGTTGTCATCTTCTGCCTCCAGTCTGTTTTTCAATTCCGCCAGCCCATCCAGGCGCCCGCGTTCAAATTTCTCAATCCACCGTCTCCCGATCGCATCAATAGGAACCGGGTTCAGAAAGTGCAGCTTCTCTCGCCCGCTACGTCGCCACCACACCAGATCCGCACCTTCCAGAATCCTCAGGTGCTTTGTTACCGCCTGCCGGCTCATTCCAAGCCCTTCCGTAAGTTCCAGCAGCGTCTGCCCACCACGCGCAAACAATCGATCCAGCAGCATTCTCCTGCTGCCATCGGCAAGTGCCTTGAATACCCGGTCTTCCCGTTCCCCTTCCATTTCAGCCTTTCCTTGCCAACATCCACACAATAAGCAACCAAATGATTGCCTGTCAACGGAAATCCTCTGTTTTTTTTCTTCATATCCCAAACGCACAAAAGGCGCGGACCTCAGCCCGCGCCTTTTATCTGTCCCCGCAAATGCCTACTGCTTGCCGAACCGAATCACCAAACCCGCCGTCACGCCCAGGTTGTTCTGGATCGTCGAGCCAAAGTTCGTCAGCACATACTCTGGTGTCACCCGCAGCGAAGCCGTCGGCGTCAGGTTCACTTCCACCGGCACGCCGGCGCTCAACGCCATTCCTGCGCCATCCGGATACAATCCCAGCTCGCCCGCCGTATAGCCGCCCGTATCGCCCAGGAAGTTGCCATACGCGCCGCCCGCCAGCACCCGGCCGCTCACGCTCCACCGCGGCTCCAGCACAAACCGGTAGCTTGGCCCCGCCATCAGCATGTACTGGCTGATTGCGGGCTTCACCTTGTCATACTGGTTGTTCCCGAGGTAAGCCGTCCCGTAATTCCCGCGCGCATCCACCACCACTGACGTATTCCGGCTGAAGTACCGCGAAACGCTCACGTCCCACAGATACTCGTTCAGCTTCTGCAGCCCGCCCGTCCCGCCCGTAGCTCCCGGCCCCGGCGTAAACCGCAGAAATCCAGACCCAAAATTCAGATCGTACAAATTGTCATAGGTGTCATGAATCGCTGCCGCACGGCGCTTCGCTCGCCGCTCCCGCACACGCGCCTGCACACTCGCTGCGCCGCTTCCCGGCTGGCTCGCAGTCGCCTGCGGTACACCCTCTGAGCTGCTGCTCGTCTGGGCACTCATACCCAGTGTTGTTGTCACGGCAAAAAATACCAGCATTGCGGCACGGCGGTGGAAAGACATCGGTTTTGACAAGCCTCCAGAACGTTCAGGAAACGCGCACTCTCGGCAACGGCCCTCTAGGTATTAAAACACCTCTGGCCACCGCCCTGCCCTGCCCGGCACACGATTCCACCCGCATCCCCCAGCAAAGCCACGTTTTCCCCTCATCTCTCTCAGACGCGCCACAACCCGTTTCGTCCCACAACCCAGCACACCGGGTGCCGCCGGTCCCTCGCTATTGGGGACCGGGGAAACACAGCCCAGGCTGACCGCCCTAATGTATCTTCGCCAAATCCGCCTTCAACTGCGTCAAATCAAACCCCGCCGGCGAACCCTGCTTCTCCAGCCAGTCCGCGCTCAGCATCACATGCGCCTCGTCCACATACTTGTGCCAGAAGGCCGGCGTCATCTTCTGCAGCACCCCCCAGGTAATGCACGTAAACCCCTCCGCGTCATACGCCGGCACAAACACCCCATGCCCGCCCCAGCTCCCCGCAACCGTATCCGCGCTCTCCGGCGTCACCAAATCCCACGGCTGCCCAGCAACAATCTGCGGACTCGCCGTATTCGGCAGGTTCACCCCAACATACACTCCGCCAAACAGCAGAATCGCCTGCCGTATCTCCTCCAGATTTCCCACCGCCGGGTCAGCAAACGCCAGCAGCTTGTGCCCCGCAAACTCGCTCTTCTTCCAAAGCTGCATCACCGTCAGTTCGGCACCCCCCTTGTCCGTGCTCTCGTCACCCGCCTTGTACCCGCCCCACTTCTCGTAGTAGCTCAGCACCACATCATCCGGCACCGTCACCTCGCCCGTCGTGTTCGCTGACCACACCTGAATCGCGTGGCCCAGCCCCGCAATCGTGCAATCATGCAGATCCCGGTTCAGCATCATCCCCCACTCCGTAATACCCTTGGTCCAGTCCACCTTCGGCGGCGCAGGAGGCAGCTGCTTCATATACTTCTCCAGCTTCAGCGTCCGACTGTCCGTCTTGATCGTCTTGCGGCCCAGCTTCATAGCTCCATGGTGCAGTGGGGGATGCGGCATTGTGCTCTCAGTCTCCTCGTTCTCCCCGCCCTTCCGGGTGGGTGCCTGCATACTATCGACTTTCCCGCCCGCTGCAAAGCAGTTTCTTCCCGCCCTCCATGACGGAAATATCACCCCCCACCCACCCCAAGCACCCCCTCCCCTGCGTATCATTGACCAACGGAGGTTTCACCCAAATGGTCCGCATCTTCCTCGGATTCGTCCTCGGTCTCCTCATTCTCCCCATCGTGGCCTTTGTCTACATCCACCACGGCCACCCGCCCGTCGCCGTCGCTGACCAGCCCTTCCCCATGGAGCGCCAAATCGCGCACGCGGTCCTCAACCAGCGCATTGACGCCGAGGCCCCCGCCAAGGCCCTCGCCGAAGCCAATGAGGCCACCTTCATCGCCGGCGCGCACATCTACCGCGAGCAGTGCGCCTTCTGCCACGGCCTCAGCGGACAGCCCTCCAACGTCGGCAAAAACATCTTCCCGGACGCTCCTCCCCTCTGGGAAAAGCACCACCATGGCGATGTCGTCGGCGTCAGCGATGACCCCCCGGGAGAAACCTACTGGAAAGTCGCCAACGGCATCCGCCTCACCGGCATGCCCGCCTACAAGTCCTTCCTGACGGAAACCCAGATGTGGCAGGTCACCATCCTCCTCGCCAATGCCGACAAGCCTCTGCCCCCCGCGGCCCTGGCCATCCTCAAGGAACCCCTGTCGCTCGACATTCCGACTGCCGCCATCCCAACCGCTCCCTCGGCTGTGAAGCCGGCCAAGCCCGCGGCCAAATAGTCCCCGCACCAACCCTGCTCCACTTTCCCCGCCTGGCCAGACTGCCCTTCCGGTAATCTGGTCAGGCATTTACTTTTTCCCTACAAGCGAGCCACTCATCATGCGCCTTCTTCCCCGCCTCACCCTTGCCGCCATCCTCTGCCTCCCCACCCTCGCCCTCCACGCCCAGGCTCCCGCAGCCACTCCTACCCTCTCCGGCGACCCGGCCCACCCCGACGCCACCCAGGGATGGGTCTCCACCCAGCTCTTCTTCGGCCTCGGCCTCTACCAGCCCGCCAACACCCAGCCCCCTCCCGCCCCCGCCCCCGCCACCAAACCAGCCCGCAAAGGCGTCACCGAAGTCCAGTGGCTCAGCTTCCTCGACCACGAGGTCACCCCCCGCTTCCCCTACGGCCTCAGCGTACAGGACATCTACGGCCAGTGGCAGGGCAAGCAGCAGGGCCAGCCCGTCCGCCTCCGCTCCAAGGTCCTCATCATCGTCTACGCCAACACCCCGGAAAATCAGGCCGCCATCGAAGCCATCCGCACCGCCTGGAAGCGCATCACCGGCGACCAGTCCGTTCTCAAAGTCACCACCCCGGCCGACGTCTCCTTCTAGCCGCCCCCCGCCCGTGCCATACTGAATCCATCCCATCTCCGCACAAGGACCACCCAATGAGCATCCTCTCCGGCGTAAAAAAGGTCTTCAAAATCTTCCTCATGAGCCTCGGCGCCTCCAGCTACGACAAAAAACCCGCGCCCCCCAAGTCCGCACCCGCCAAACCCCAGCCTCCCGCCAAATAACTTTTCACCCCCGCCAAACTCCATCCCGCCCCCAGCTCTCCCTCTTGAGCCGCTGACCCGCTAAAATAGATCCATGCCGATCTCCCGCCAGCAGGCCCTCGACTACTTCCACTCCGACGACCTCATCGGCCTTGGCATGGATGCCGACGCCGTCCGTCGCCGCCTCCATCCCGAGGGCGTGGTCACCTACATCATCGATCGCAACATCAACTACACCAACTTCTGCACAGAGTACTGCACCTTCTGCGCCTTCTACCGCCCCCTCAAGGGACCCCAGGCCAAAGAGGGCTACATCCTCGACCGCGAAACCATCTACGAGAAAATCGCCGAAACCCGGGACCTCGGCGGCACCGGCGTGCTCATGCAGGGCGGCATCCATCCCGACCTCAAAATCGACTGGTTTGAGAGCCTCTTCACCGGCATCAAGCAGCGCTTCCCCAACATCTGGCTCCACTGCCTCTCCGCCTCTGAAATCCTCGCCATCGCCGAGTACTCTGAAATCTCCCTGCGCGAAACCATCGCCCGCCTCCGCGACGCCGGCCTCGACTCCATCCCCGGCGGCGGCGCTGAAATCCTCGACGACGACGTCCGCAAGCGCATCGCCCGCCTCAAGTGCCGCACCCAGGACTGGCTCGACGTCCACCGCACCGCTCACGAACTCGGCATGAGAACCACCGCCACCATGATGTTCGGCGTCGGCGAAACCTTTGATCAGCGCATCAACCACTTCGAAGTCGTCCGCCAACTCCAGGAAGAAACCGGCGGCTTCACCGCCTTCATCCCCTGGAGCTTCCAGCCCCACAACACCGCCCTCGGCGGCCGCGGCTGGGACGAAGCCACCTCCGTCGAGTACCTCAAGACCCTCGCCATCAGCCGCCTCTACCTCGACAACATCGAAAACGTGCAGGCCAGCTGGGTCACACAGGGCCTCAAAGTCCTCGAAGTCGCCCTCAACTTCGGCGGCAACGACGTCGGCTCCGTCATGCTCGAAGAGAACGTCGTCAAAGCCGCTGGCACTTCCAACTGCACCACCGAAGAGGAACTACGCCGCATCATCCGCGATGCCGGCTTCAAACCCGTCCAGCGCGACACCCTCTACCGCACCATGTTCCTCAACTAATTCCGGCCCCCCTTCAAATTCCCACAAACCTCCGGGTGCCCCAGGTCTCGCTTCTGAGACCGGGGACGGACCACTTCCTCGACCTGACTTCTCCGACATCAACCAAACTCCGGGTTCCCCATCCCTTCCAAAGCCCCACCTTGGAATGTGTGGGAGGCACAACTCACGCGTCCTCACCGCCCCAACTCCCCATCGAGCGCAGCTCGACCTCCCGGTACCTTTAAAAAGGAATCTGCGAAGGTTAACTCACCCGATTCCGTCGCAGCTTGAGTGAAATGCAAATAGGCAAGACCGCCCGGCTCCGGCTTATTCCTGGGACCGAGTATAATGCCTCTTAAATTGCAAGCTGTACAGATCTTTGTTCCAGCAAGGATTCACCGTGCAGGCCTACTGCCTCCCGCTTCACAAGGTCGTTCTTCAAAACCTCTATAGTACAAAGTGCGGCTGGTCGAAATCGCTCTGTCACGGTTACTCGATCGCTCAGGCCCGATCCGATGTGTTTTTCTCCCTGCTCTTCGGCGGTCAGATTTGTGCCTCAGCCGGGGCTTTCTTCGATTCCCCGATCGCCCTGCGTGTCATCGGAGAGCTATCTTCCCACCCCCTTTTTCTTAACTCCTGCCGTTTGTATGGTTGGCGTCCACTGGCCCTTAACACTGACATGCTGGTGAACAACAGCACCGATCCCAATCCGATCGATTACATCGTCAGCCGATGGCGTAATCCGAAGACTACATTTGGATTCTTTCGAGATGGAGAGCCCGGTTTCGAAGATTTGGAGGCTACACGCCCAATAAAACTCTTGGCCTGCATGAGCTTGGAGAAAGGGCATTTCGAGAACCTTGAGCATCAGTTCGAAACGCTCTATAAGGACCACCATACTGACCTCTTCGACCCAGATTGGGAGCGGCATCAGGCCGAAGGGTTCGCCTCCCCTCGGCCTGCCACGACGCCAGCAATACTCACCCCCGATACATGGATCTGGCTGAAGGCGATCCTTGGTTATATCCATGAATTCCAGATGATGAAGCACCGCAATAGTGCGGAGCACCCTGAGGTTTTGGATTCCTTCAGGCCAATGCAAGCCATTATCGAGCGCACGGCCACCATGTGGAAAGATACGCCAAACTATAAAAAAGAAGAGCTAGAGGGACTCAATCGGGAGTTCCTCGGGCGCATTGGCAATCCAGTCGCGATGAACCCGATTCACAACGAAGCACCTTCACACTACGGGCATTACTATCCGCTGATCGCTTACTGGATGGAAACCGAGTGGCACCAGGTGCGCCAACGCACCTATGGTGCCAAAACCTGCATCCTTTCCTCTGACTGGATGATTCGAGAAGTGCAGGATTTCGATGAGCTTTCCAAGGCAACCTATCTTCGCGATGAGCGCGTCGATGATTCGCTGCGAATGGCTCAAGAGCAGTTTGGAGAAATAAGCTGGGATCTCTTGTTTGAGGTGGTGAGCAATCCACGCTGGCGTTCACTCGTGCAATCAATGCACGACCCCACCGCGACCACCAAACAGGAAGCCATTGGAGAAGAAATTCTCGGTCTCCTGGCTGCATCGTTTGGTCAATTCCACATCACAAATGAAAAGGGGTTTGTCCATTGCGCGGTGAAAAAGACTGCATTGGCTTCAAGTTTGCTCGCCTACACCGGATTGGCGTCTGACTTCTGCGGCTCACTGCACGGAGCACTGGGCCTGCCACAAAGCATGGCGCCCCTCTCTTCAGGTGGCATCTCGCATGCTTTCCTGGCTGCGGCACCCTTGCTTGGAGCCTTTGGGCACCTGCTGAAAGGGACAAAGCACATCTATGTCCCTTTCAAAGAGCGGCAGTTGCGGCGGGTGATCGTGCCTGATATTTATGGTGCCTGACACACGTAGCACATGCTCCGCGCGCCCAGAGATTCCCCACCCTCATCCCATCAATCCCCACAGAGCGCAGCTCACCCCCTACTCCCACCCCCCCGACGCCACAAACCCCGCCCAATACCACGGCTGCGTACTCTGCCCCGCCGCACGCCGCTCCGCCAGCACCACCCTTGCCGCCAGCCACGCTGCCTCCGCCGCGCTTCGGTGCAGTTGCAGATGCTCCCGGTACAGCGCCCGCACATACTTCCGCGTCGCCTCATCCTCCACCGGCCACAGCGCCATCACAATCGACCGCGCCCCGGCAATGCGAAACGCCCGCTGCAGCCCCAGAACGCCTTCGTTGTCGCTCAACTCCCCGTTCCCCGTATTGCATCCCGAAAGCACCGCCCACTCCACCCCATGCAGATTCAGAGACGCAATCTGCTGCGCCGTCAGAATCGCGTCCTTCCGCCCGCTGTTCGCGCCCGCAAACACCAGCCCCGAATTCAGCAGCGGATTCCCGTTCCCGCAACTCTTGTTCAGCAGAAACGTATGCGTGGCAACGTGCAGCACCCGCGCATGCTCCGTCGCCCGCACAAATGCCTCAGCCGTCGCCGCCTGCCCCGTCAACACCGCCACCGCCTCACTCCCCTCCCAACGCTTCCACTCCGACGACAAATCCGTTGCCTCCTGCGCCGCCCCCGGCAGCAGCGGAAAGCGAACATTTTTCAAATCCTCACACGTCGCCGCCCCGCCCCGCAGTGTTGAGCCGGCCGCAGCAATCTCCTTGTCATCAAATGCCGGCCCACCCAACACCATCAGCCCGGCCTTCTTGGCAGCCGGCGCACTCGGCAACAAATCCCGCTCGCTTGAAAGCACATGCACCACCGGCCCCTTCTCCACCAGATAGCCGTCCCCCTCCGGCAAACTCGCAAACGGAACCAGATTCAGCAGCCTGTCCGGCACCACCATCACGATTCGCGCGCCCTTCCGCGCCTCAGCCAATGGATCCCAAATCGCCTTCCGCAGCTGCAGGCCCGCCTCCCGGTATGCCCGCTCATTCTGTGTCGAGCCCAGCCCCCCACTACTGGATTCCCGGTCTACACTCTTCCGCATCGCCAGAACCAGTTCATCCACCGGCTTCAACGGCCCCAGATCAACCACCTGCACTTTCTCCCCGTCGCGGCGCATCACAAATGCTATGTAGCTGGTAGTAAACGTCCGCGCCGGGTCCACCTTGTCCACCACCGTTTTCGCATACGCCAAGTACGAAACCAGCACAGCTCCCGGCGGCAAACTGGCGCGCAACTCCTTCACCGTTGCCGCGTCCTGTCGCTCATCGGCCCGCACCGCCGCACTGTGCTCGGCCAGTTGCCGCTCAATCTTCTCCATCTGCGCATTCGCCGTCGCCAGCACCTTGCTCTTGTCCTTCGTACCGGGTTTTATCCCGTCTGCTTCCAGAACCTGATTCCGCGCATGGTTCAGCGCCTCCAGCAGCCGCCCCACCTCCGGGTCGTGCGAAGCGTTCAGGTTTCGCTGCCGCCGCGCCATCTCATCGGCCACCAGCGCCCGCGACCGAATCACCTCATGGTACGTTTCGTCGACGGCCATCTCCGGATGCTTTGCCAGCACCGAAAGTGCAACGTTCAGCCCCATCGGCCGCCGCTTGAAATACTCCAAAGCCTGCCGCTCCGGCAATATACGAGCCTGTAAAACAACCTTCTCGCGCCCCAGCCGCGAAGCCGTAAGCCCTTCCGCAACCGCACGCTGCAACTCGCCACCCGAAGCCAGCGAACGCGCATACCCAAAGTGGTCCCACGCCAGTGAATCCGAATTCAGCAGTGGATTCGCCAGGGCTAGCCGATAGTCATTCCATGCTGACTCAAACTCGCCCGTACGCGTATACAACTCCGCCAAGTTCGCTTGAATATTGGCCAGCAGCGAACTCTCCGGCCCATTGGCCCGCGTAATCAGCTCAACTGCGTTGTTGTAGTGCTCAATGGCCTTGGGCAAATCCTGCGCCCACATATACTGCGTCGCAGTATCACTTTCCACAGTGCCAAGCAGAACATCGTCAACCTTCGCACTGCGGGCAATCTCCAGCGCCTCCTGTTGATCCGCGAGCGCACCCGTCTGGTCATGGACAAGGTACTTCAGCTGGGCCCGGTCGCTCAGCGATTCAATCACCAGCCCTTCGTTACCGGCCCTGCTCTTTTTGCCTGCATCCACCGCTTTCGTGGAGACCCTCAAGCCCACGGCATAATCGCCCAGAGACCGGCAAAGCTGCGCCAGCGTGTTCACCGCATACAGATACGTCCCCGAATCAGGAAAACGCTTCTCGGCCGCTTCCATTGCCTGCTCTGCAAGTGGTCGCCCCTCTGCGGCCCGGTCCAACCTATCCAGAACCCGCGCAGCGTCCGTCAACGCTTCCAGCCACAATTCGCTTTCTTTCCCGGCTACCGCCTCGGAAACTGCCATCTCCCGGTGCGCGCTGTCCAGCGTCTCGGCGGTCGCCTCTTCCTCATCCACCTCAGCCTGAATCATCGCATGCAGCGCTCGAGCCACCTCCGCCGAGTTACCAGGATGCGCAACTTCCGCCGCTTTCACCGCCGCCGCTGCAACAACCGTCTTGCTGGCCGACGCTGCCCCCGGCTGCTGCGCCTCCGCCGGTCGCCCACCGGCAATCATCGCCGTCACTGCAACCAGCGCCAATCCAAATACCTGGACCTGTATTCTTGCTCGTATGCTCATGCTCTAAGTCACGCCTTCACTCACAGGAGTCTGACAGAAGAAACTCCCCCAAGGCAATGGTCACTGGGAACTCATCCTCTTTCGGGCAAGTGGCTCCTCGCAAGCTGGCAACTATCCCCAGCCAGCCCCGCCGGACCCCCTACTCTCCCTCCCCTGCCTTCCCCTCCTGCTGCAAGTCAATCGCCCGCTGATACAGCCGGTTCCGCACCCCAAACCGCTCTGAAGCCCGGGTCACATACCGCACATGCACCTCAATCCCAGCCCCCGCTGGCCGCAGATTCACGGTCGGCGCAGCGCTGAACAGGCTCAATCCGTCATCCCGCGAACCCCGCTTCCACTCCTGCTCCGCCACCTGCGTACTCTCCGCCGTCTCCTCCTCCACCGCCTCCCGTATCCGCTCCACCACCTCATGCATCTTCTCCGACGAGGGAATCGTCACCCGTACCTCATCCCACATCCACTGCCCTTCCGTAGAGAAGTTGAAGTATTGCCCACGAATGGCAAAGTTGTTCAGGAACGTAATCCGCCGCCCCGTCGGGTGCCCCTTCTCGGCCAGCGCCCCAGTCTCCAGCAGCGTCGTGCTCATCAGCCCGATATCGGTTACCTCGCCACCCACCCCGTTGATCTCCACCCAGTCGCCCACCCGAATTCCATTCCGCCCCATCAGCACAAACCACCCAAAAAACGCCAGAATAAAGTCCTGCAGCGCAATCGTCAGCCCCGCCGTGGACAACCCCAGCACCGTGCTCATCTGCCTCGGCCACCCAAACACCACCAGCAATATCAGCAGCCCGCCCACCAGTTGTATCGCCAGCCGAAGCACGGAGTGCAGCGTCCGCATCTGCCGCCTGTCCAGACCCGGCCTCCCCATCACATGCCGTACCAGCCCGTCGCACAGTACCACGCAAATCAGCAGAAACGCAATCACGCCTACCGACCGCAGCATCAGGTGTAGCAAAATCCGCCGCTGCAGCACCAGTTGCGCCCCCCACTTCCCATACTCCGCCGCCAGCTTCTCCTCGGTCTCTATCCGGTCGTTCAAAATGCTCTGCAGTTGCCGCTCCAGCCCGCGCGCCTTCAAATTCGCCAGCTTCGATTGCCCACCCTCACCAGCCGCCGCCGCGCCCGCCTTCTGCCCCACCTCGCTCTGCTTTGCTTTCAGCTCCGCAATATCCGCCTCTGCCTGCTGCTGCGCTTGCCGAATCAGCCCAGACCGCTCCATCAGACCCTGCCACGCCTGAACCCTGCTCGCCAGCGTCCCTTTCTGCTTGGCAGACTCCACCGCCACTTCGCCCGCCCCATGCAGGCCGCTGTCATACTTGCTCATCAGCGCCTCGTGCGCCGCCAACTCCCCCTGGATCTGCGAAGCGTTGTCGCCCGACACCCGGTCCAGTTCCTCCCGCGCATCTGTCAACTGGTCGCTGTCCAGCCCCAATTGCGCCTTCGCAACCTCCAGATCATCGCCGCCCTCCGCCGCCTTCGCCGTCCCTGCCTTCGGAGTCAACCGGTCCAACTCTGCCTGGTCTTCCTTCACCAGCTCCGCCAGTTGGTCCACCCGCTGCGACAGCGCAATCGCAGGCCCCGTCAAATTCACCTGCTGCACCTGTGCAGCCGCCTGCCGCAGCGCAAACGCAAACGCCTGGTCCACCTCGTGGTCCGCCAGCCGCTCCGCCTCGCGGGCATGCTCCTTCTCTTCCACCGTCACAGCCAGCCCAGCCAGCGCCTCCGCCGTCTGCCACGGACGCAGATCCACCAGCGTCTTCTGCGCCCCCGACAAACTCTGCCCACTTGCCCGGGCCCGAAGAAACGGCAAATTCGCCATTGCATCCCGCGTCGTCCACGTCAATGCCAGGCACGCCCCCAGCACCCCCACCAGTACCGCCAGCAGAATCACACTTGCCGGGCTGAACAGGCGTTTCTTCGCCACTGCATCGGAAATCGGGGGAGAGGGAATCTTTGCCATGCCTCCATCCTCGCAGGTCTGCCGCGTTCCTTCGGTTCAAATAAGGTCAATCCCGGCCTCTGTCACCAGCCCACAGATTCCCAGCGACAACGGAATCCCCCTACTTCTGGCGCTCCCCCAGCCACTTCGCAGCCCGCGCCTTGGCCACCGCCAAATCCGCCGCCGCCAGCCGAGCCCCCACACTGTCCCGCGCCTTCGTGGCCTCCTGCTGCCGCGCCCCTGCCGAGGAGCCAGCGGCAATATCAAACCAGAAATACGCCTCAACATAGTCCTTCGCAACCCCCTGGCCAGACACATACATCGCGCCAAGGTTGTATTGCGCCCGCGCCAGACCCTGTTCGGCCGCCTTCCGGTACCACCCTGCCGCCTGAGCATAATCCTGCTCAACACCTGTTCCGTTGTCGTACAGCAGCGCCAGGTTAAACTGCGCAGCGGCATTGCCCCGCCCCGCCGCTCTGCGATACAAATCCAGCGCCTGCGTCGCATCCTGCGGCACACCCAGCCCACGCTCGTACAGTGAACCCAGGTTAAACTCCGCCTCTGAGACTCCCTGCAGCGCCGCCTTCCGATACCACCCCGCAGCCTGTGCGTAGTTCTGCGTTACCCCCACACCCTTGTCATACATCAAGCCAAGATTCAACTCCGCCTGGGCATTGCCCTGCGCCGCAGCCTTCCCGAACCACAGCACCGCCTTCGCATCATCTGCCTCAACCCCATTGCCCTGCGAGTACGCCACCCCCACCAGGTATTGCGACTGCGCATCCCCGCCATCCGCCTTCGCCTGCAAGGCCGCATCCATCCCCTTCCCCTGCGCCAATACGACAGTTCCCATCAACACAATCACAGCAACACAAACCATCCACCCAAAGCGCGCCTTCATCTACCCCTCCAAAACTCAATCAACAGACTAATCCTCCTGCCCGCCATCCGTTTGTCTCCACCGTCACACTCCCCACGGCACCTGCCCAAACCACCTGGCCGAAATAACAATCTTTTGATATTTCCTGTTATTCCGGCGCATCCTCAAGGGCACTGGAAAACCCCATGAAGGTCTCGCTTACCCCTGAACTCGAGCAGTTCGTCGCAGCCAAAGTCGATTCCGGCCGCTACACCTCCGCCAGCGAGGCCGTCCGCGAAACCCTCCGCCTCCTCGAAGATCAGGACCTCGACCGCCGAGCCCCCTCCCCGCATTCCAGCAGGAACTCGACGCCCGCATCGCCGCCCTCGACCGCGGCGAATATCTGACCCCGGAATCTCTTCGCGAGCGCATCCGTCAAAAATCCGCCCAGCGGCGCGCAATCTAGCTAGCCTACTTCCCCACCAACCCCCGCCCCCGCAGCCACGTCTCCAGCAGCCCCGGCCACTGGTCCAGCGACGGATTCCCCATCCCCAGCCCGCTCCCATGCTGCCCATGGGCAAAGATATGCATCTCCACCGGAACCCCGGCCCCCAGCAGCGCCTCGTAGTACTTCAGCGCCTGCTCCACCGGAACCACACTGTCATCGGTCGTGTGGTAGATAAACGTCGGCGGAGTATCCTTCGTCACAAACATGTCCGGCGAATATGCCTTCTGCAGCGCCTCGCACTGGTCCATCACATCGGCCAGTACGCAATACGTCAGGTGCGCCTTGTTCGTCGAAACCCCGCCAATCCACGGATACCCCAGCACTGCAAAATCCGGCCGGCTCGACTCCCGCTCAATCGGGTCCTCCGCATCCGCCTTCCCCGCCACAAACTGCGTCGAGCTCAACCCCGCCAAATGCCCGCCCGCCGAGAACCCAATCACCCCAATCTGGTCCGCCTTCAGGTGATAATCCCGCGCACGCGCACGCACCAGTTGCACCGCCCGCCGCGCATCCACCAGCGGCACCGGCAGCAGATACTTCTTCCCCAGCCGGTAGTGCAGCACAAACGCCGTAAACCCACGGCTCGTAAACCAGTTCGCCACCTGCCGCCCTTCCAGGTTGCTGGCCTCCATCATGTACGCCCCACCCGGAAACACAATCACCGCCGACCCGTTCCCCTGGCCCTCCTGTGGCGGCAGCACCGTCAGCCACGGCACATCCTCGCACGCCGTTCCCTTCGCTCCCGGCGCATCTCCCGCCCACAGTCGAATCGTCGAAACCTGAAGAAAATCATTCTTCGCAGCCGCCTCCGGACACCCCGCCGCCGCGCCCTGGGCAACACCGATCCCCAAACCCAAAGCCAGCCCAAACGCCAGCACCGTCAATCCACGCCAAACTCTCACAGTGAGCCTCCAGCGCCGGTCGGCGCATCGGCCAAATCATACGGAAGCAGCCCATCCACTGGCTACAAGCGAATCTCCACATGCCCCGGCCCGCCCGCTCCAGCCGTCACCATCGCGTCCACCAGCGGCTCCCCATACCGGGCGATAAAGTACGCTGCCCCAATCAGCCGCTCCTGCAATCCCCCATGCGGATACAGCGCATTCGTCACCGCCTCCGCATGCCGCCCCAGGCTCTCATCGCGCTGCAGTTGATGGTTCGCCGCCATCCGCCGCAGCCGGTTCATCTGGTACCGCATCTTGTTCGCAGAAATCCCCGCCGACCGCCCCAGATCCGCATCCAGCCTGCCCATGTACTCGGTCAGCGCCGTCAGCTCCGCGTCCAGCGCATTCCCCGCGTTGGCCAGCATCCGCTTGCCCTCAATCGGCATCGCCCGCGCCGCCAGCCGCTGCGCCAGCGCATCCGCCGTATGCTCAAACACCGTCTCCAGCGTCAGATCATGCCGCGCCATCACCTCGGCAATTCCCGGCTCAATCAGCGTCGCGCTCAGCCGCGGCACCACCGGCGTCTTCCGCCCCAGCACCCGTTCAAACAGCACCGCCGACTGAGCAAAATACGCAATCTCCGCCGGCCCGCCCACATACACCGCCGTCGGCAAAATCGTGTCTTCAAACAACGGCCGCAACAGCGCACTCGGCGATATCCGCTCCGGCTCCGACTCCAATATCCCCAGCAGCTCCCCGGTCGAGTAGGTCGCCTTCCCCGCCTGCCACAATCCCTGCGGCTCTTCCGCTGTCGCCCGCGTCCGCTTCAGCGCAACCCGCGCTCCCGTGCCCTCTTCCAGCAGAAACAGCAAGCTCCCCCGCTCCTGCACCGCCACCTGCGCATGATATCCAGCCGCCACAATCGCCCGGTTCTGCTCCACCAGCGCGTCATGCAGTTCGTCGGCCCGCTCCAGGGCCGCCCGCAGCACCGGCGCGCCCAGCCGGTGCGCCTCCCGCCCGCTCGGGTCCAGCACCAGCAACCCATGGCTAGCAAACACCTTCCGGTAAAACTCCTGGAAGGCCCCCGCCAGGGTATTTCCCGGCCGGTAAGCCGCCGTCAGCCACTCCATTGCGTCACTGTAGCCCAGCAGTTCCCACGCCTCATCCAGCAGCGGCCCAATCGTCTCGTCCAGCACCACGCCGCCCACCGGCACCGCTGCCTTGGGAGTCTGTCCATAAACCAGCCGCTTCAGCGCCCGCCGCTGCGGAAACGTCACATGGTTGATCTCGGCAAAGTCATGGTCTTCGCTCGCCAGCCAGAACACCGGCAAGTGCTCCTGCCCCGCCGCTGTCGCCTCCTTCGCCAGCGCAATCGCCGTCGCAGCCTTCAGCGGAGTAAATCCCGGCCCACCAAACAGCCCCACCTGCTGGCCCGTCACCACCACATTCGCCCCGGCCTTCAGCTTCTCCAGTTGCGCTTCGCTGCCAGGATTCTGCTCCAGCAGCACCGCAGCCAGCGCCCCTCGCTCCGCCGCCGTATGCGGCAGCTTTGCCGTCTCCCAGCCCCGGTCCGTAGGCCCCGCGGCGTACCACGCAGCAGTCGCATCCTTCCGCGCCAACTCCCCGGCACAGAAGTCCAAAAATATCCGGTGCAACCCCGGAATCACGTCAATCGGATGCGTCTCTACCGTCAATGCGCTGCTCTCATATCTCTGCCCGCCCCAGCAGGCTACTGAAATACCCAATGGGAAATGACTTGTGAAAAGTACAGCCTTCCCGTGCCACCCAAAAACTCAAATACGCCGAGCTTTGTGAAAGGGCACGACTTCAGTCGTGCCGAAAATGCCTGACAAAAAGAATGTGGGCCGTAGCCCCTGAGGGATGCTCTTTCTCTGCCTTCCCCAAATTCTCACCTTCCAAGGCCCAAACTACATCCCAGTGTATCGCCTCACGCTGCATACACTTCCCGCGCAACCCACTCCTCCAGATGCACCACCGCCCCTCTGGGATGCAACCTTCCCACCCCCAAAACTGTCTTCCTTTGCACTCGCCCGACCTCTCTCTTGGTGTTACCGTTATCGGGACAGCACTTTCAATCCGTAGCACTTCAAGGACAACACCCATGGCAACCAAAAAGTCCACGCCCGAAGCCACCCAGCCCGCCGTTTCTCCCACCTCGGAGCCAGCTCCCGCAGCCGCGCCAGCCCCCGCCAAAAGGCCCGCTAAGAAAGCTCCCGCCAAGCCCCGTGCAGCCAAGGCCCCAACCCCGCCGGCAAAGAAAGCTCCAGCCAAAAGAGCAGCCACCAAAGCCGCTCCCACCAAGGCCGCCAAGGCTCCCAGGCCCGCCGCCCTCAAAGCCCCCAAACCCGCCCAAACCGCCCAAATCCTCGACTCCAAGGTCGTCTACGAAGGCCGCCTCTTCCGCGTCCTCCAGGACCACATCATCGAGCCAGGCGGCGTCGAGTCCACCAAGGACATCATCCGCCACAACGGCTCCGTCGTCATCCTCGCCACCAACCCCGGTAAAAGCAAAAAGAACCCCTGGGTCGTCGTCGAGCGCCAGTACCGCCACGCCGCCAACCAGTTCCTGTGGGAACTGCCCGCCGGCAAACTCGACCCCGGCGAAATCCCCCTCGTCGGCGCCAAACGCGAACTCGCCGAAGAAACCGGATACCAGGCCACCAAGTGGTCCCCCCTCGTCAAGTACTACGCCAGCCCCGGCTTCCTCGGCGAAGCCATGATCGTCTTCCACGCTGAAGGCCTCATCGCCGGCGACGCCCACCCCGAAGAGGACGAGAAAATCGACTTCCGTCTCGTCAAGCTCTCCGACCTGCTCGAAATGATCGACAAGGGCAAAATCATCGACGGCAAAACCCTCACCTCCGTCCTCCTCTATGCCCGCCAACTCGGCATCAAGCCCAAAAGGAAATAGCCCCCAGACACTCTCCAACATGCAAAAAGGCACCCATCGCTGGGTGCCTTTTCCATTCGCTTTCCTTCCGCCTACCGGTCCTTCATCGGGATATAAGGCGCCGGATACCCTGGCCCAATATACTCCGCACGCGGACGAATCAGCCGGTTGTCATCCAGTTGCTCAATCACGTGCGCCGCCCAGCCCGAAATCCGGCTCACCGCAAACACCGGCGTAAACAGATCCACATCCAGCCCCAGCATCGTGTACGTTGAGGCCGAGTAGAAGTCCACATTCGCGTTCAGCTTCTTCTCCGCCTTCACATACAGCTCAATCTGCCGCGACCACGGATACCAGCGCGTCTCGCCTGAATCCAGGCTCAGCTTCTCGCTCATCGCCCGCAGATGCGTCGCCCGAGGGTCTTCCGTCTTGTACACGCGATGCCCGAATCCGAAAATCTTCTTCTTCGCCGCCAGCAGCTCCTTCACATACTCCACCGGATCCTGTCCGCTCTTATCAATCGCATACAGCATCCGCATCGTCGCTTCATTCGCGCCGCCATGCAGCGGCCCCTTCAGCGCGCCAATCGCGCCCGTGACCGCCGAGTGGATATCCGACAGCGTCGCCGCAATCACCCGCGCCGCAAACGTCGAAGCATTCAGCTCGTGGTCGGCATGCAGAATCAGCGCCACATCCAGCGTCTTCGTCGCCGTCTCGCTTGGCACTTCCCCGTTCAGCATCCACAGGAAGTTGCCTGCATGAGTCAAACTCGGGTCTGCCGGAACAATCTCCTTGCCCTTCCGCAGCCGGTCATAAATCGCCACAATCATGGCAATCTGGCTCGTCAGGTTGAACGCCTTCCGCACATTCGCCTGGTGAGAATTATCCTGCTCGTCCGCATCGTAAAAGCTCAGCGCGCTCACCGCAGTGCGCAGCACTTCCATCGGCGTCGCCGACGTCGGAAAACTCTTCAGCAGGCTCAGAATTCGCTCATCCAGCACCCGCGAGGCTGCCAGCGTCGTCGAAAACTCCTCCAGCTCCGCTGCGTTCGGCAACCGGCCGTTCCACAGCAGAAACGTCGTCTCCTCAAACATGGAGCGCACCGCCAGCTCGTGAATATCAATCCCGCGGTACGACAAAATCCCGGCATCGCCGTCAATCCAGCAAATGCCCGAGTTGGCAGCGACAATCCCCTCAAGTCCCTTACCCGAAGTCGAGGTCGACATATGTATAGCGTTCTCCCTGTCCGTATAGTGCGCCGGTGAAACGCCTGAGACAGCGATTCCATGCGGAATATTCCTATCTCAGAAAAAAAGGATGGCACCCCTTTTATAGCGCAGCGATTCCATGCTTGTCACTTTCCCCGCCCGCCTGCCCTCAAACCCCGCTCGTAGCGCGGCAATCCTTACTCTCCCCGCACCTCGCCCGCCAACCGCTTTCCCGCTACCGTATCCATTCCAGCTCGCCGATTTCCCCTTCCCAACCACCGTTCTCGCCGTCCAATTGAGTATGCTTGTACGCAGGTGCCCAAACGCCCCGCAGACAGGCCGAAATCTCAGCCGACCTGCCCGGCAATGGCAATAGACCGGCGCGGCCCTACTGCATCTGCCTCACCTCTGGCTCCTGCAACACGGCCCATCCGGCGAAAGGTGAACACATGAGCGAGTTGGAAACTCCCAACTCCCGGTCAATTTCGGGAGCTTTTCTTGGAGTAGTCGCCGTAGCGCTGGTCCTGGCGCTGGCAGGCTTGATTTGGACCTACACCCTGGCCGGCAGGCTCACCCACGCGGAAACCGCCCTCACTGAGGCAAACCAGCAGAACTCCAAGCTGGCCGCCGACCTCCGCGAAACCAACGCCCGCCTCAAAGTCACCAACGAAGAGCTCGGCGAAAAACTCGGACTCACCCAGAAGCAGCTCGAAGCACGCGCCCAGGACATCCTCCGCCGCGAAGAAGCCGACAGCCAGCGTCTCGAATCCGCTCAGGCCGCCACCAACCAAAAGGTCACCGCCGTCTCCTCCGAAGTCTCCTCCGTCAAAACCGATGTCGGCGGCGTCAAAACCGATGTCGCAAAAACCCAGAGCGACCTCGCCTCCACCATCGCCCAGCTCCAGTCCATCAAGGGCGACGTCAGCGACCACTCCTCCCTCATCGCCCGCAATCACGACGAGCTGGAAATCCTCAAGCACCGCGGAGACCGCAACATCTACGAGTTCACCATCACCAAGGGCCAGCGTAAACCCGTCGGCACCATCAGCCTCGAACTCAAAAAGGCCGACAACAAAAAGAGCCGCTTCACCCTCGATGTCTTCTCTGACGACAAGCTCTACGAAAAGAAGGACCGCAACCTCAACGAGCCCCTGCAGTTCTACTCCGGCAAGGACCCCCTCCTTTTCGAGATCGTAGTCAACTCCGTCAGTGCCAAAAACACCGTCACCGGCTACCTCTCCACTCCCAAAAACGCCCCCGCCCCGGCCAACATCCAGTAACCGGGCACCCGGCAAATAGTCCAACGCACGAGGGCCGCTCCACCCGGAGCGGCCCTCGTGCATCTAACCCCTGACCCCTGATCACTGACCACTGGCCACTACACTCACTTCAACTCCGTCACCACCCCAGGCGCCGGCACCAGCACCAGATTCGGATGCATCTGGATATCCAGCGTGATATTCATATCCCGTTGCGCGGCCCATTCCGTCTGGTTCACGTGGTACGCCGTCACCACTTGCCCGTCCAGCACCTCGCCCGGCTTAATCACCGTATCCCTCACCAGCGTCTTGGCATGCACACCGCTCAGTTGCGGATACGCCACAAAAATCCGCTCATAGTCCGTCGCCGTCACGCCCATGCTTGAGTGCAGCCCGTCGGCAAAGTTGATGTTGCTGCTCATGTCGTGCAGCACAATCGGCTCATCGCTCTGGTTCCGCACGCGCACCAACGCAAATACCAGCACCTGGTCAAATTGCTGCTTCGCCAGCGCCACGCCCGCCGCGTCATGCGGCGCAGATATTGTGTGCACCGGATACACATACACATGCGTAATTTCCCCGGCCGCTACCGGCGGCTTGTGCGCCGTGATGTAGAAAATCCAGATTCCCATGCAGAGAATCACCACCGAAAACGTCACGGCGATAAAGAAATGACCGCTGCCCTTGGCCAAATCTTCCCCGTGCGCGCTCGCGTCGTCGGCTTGCAGTGCGTCTTCTTTTAACAGGCTCATAGCGAGCTAATCTTAACCTGAATCGCACCCTCCCTGCGCAGGAAACTCTCCGCAAATCCTGAAATTCCATCCGCCCCGCTCACGGCCGCTTCCGTAACGCCGCCAAAAACGCATCCGCCTCCAGCGTATTCAGCACCTCACCCGCCGTCAGCCAGGCCCGCCGCAACTGCCTCACTCCAAAGCTCATCTTCTCCAAATGCCGCCAGTCGTGCGCATCCGTATTCACCACCACCTTGCAGCCCAGTTCCTTCGCCAGCCGCAAATCCCGCTCGTTCAGGTCCAGCCGCTCCGGCGCGGCATTATGCTCCACTGCCACACCCAGTTCCGCGCACCGCTTCAGCACCGACGGCAGGTCCAGCGCAAAAGCCTCCCGCTTCAGCAGCAACCTTCCCGTCGGATGCCCCAGCACCCGAACATAAGGGTTCTCTACCGCCCGCAGCACCCGCGCCGTCATCTCTTCCCTCGGCTGCTGGAACAGCGTGTGCACGCTCGCAATCACCACATCCATCTCCGCCAGCACCTCGTCCGGCAGGTCCAGCGTCCCATCGCCCAGAATGTCCACCTCAATCCCGGCAAACACCCGGATCCGCCCCTCCATCTCTCGGTCCACCGCCCGTATCTGCCGCACATGCTCCACCGCCCGCGCCTCATCCAGCCCATTCGTCATCGCCAGATTCTTGCTGTGGTCGGTGATCGCTATATACCCATACCCCCGCGCCAGCGCCGCATCCGCCATCTCACGTATGGAGTTGTGACCATCCGTCGCATGCGTATGCATATGCACATCCCCGCGGATATCCCCCACCTCAATCAGCTTCGGTAGCCGGCTCCTCCCTCCCCCTTCAAGAATCGCCGCTTCTATCTCGCCCAGGTTCTCCCGCATCTCCGGTGGAATCCACGACAGCCCCAGCGCCCCGTAAATCTCCTCTTCCGTCGCCGCCGCCACCACACTCTCGTCATCCAGCCGCGCCAGCGACCACTCGCTCAGCGTGTACCCCAGCTTCAGCGCCCGCTGCCGCAGCGCCACGTTATGCGCCTTGCTCCCGGTAAAGTACTGCAGCGCCGCCCCAAAACTCCTCGCCGGAAGCAGCCGCACATCCACCTGCAAACTGTTCTGCAGATAAAAACTCACCTTGTTCTCGCCCTTCGCAATCAAATCCCGCATCCCCGAATACGCCGCCACATACTCCACCATCGCAACCGTTTGTCTCGGCTCGCACGCCGTCCCCGTCACCAGCAGATCCAGGTCCCCATTTGTCTCCCGCCCGCGCCGCAGGCTCCCCGCCGGCGTCACCCGCGCCACCGTTCCCGGTCCCGGATACGCCATCAGATATGCCACCAGCTGCCCCGCCGCTGCCTCCGCATGGTCTATCCGGAACCGCCCCGCGCTCTTCCGAAAATCCTCAATCCCCTTTTTCAGCTTCTCAATCTGCTTCTCGCCCATCCGCGGCAGCCCCTTCAGCCGCCCTGCATCAATCGCCGCCGCCAGCCCGTCAATCGAGGCAATCTGCGCCGCATCCCACAGCAGCGCCACCGTCTTCGGCCCCATCCCCGGCAACTGCAGCAAATCCAATATCCCCGCCGAGTACTTCGCCAGCAGCTCATCCCGCAACGGCAAACTCCCCGTCTCCACCGCCGCCTGGATATTCGCCGCCATCCCCTTCCCAATACCCGGAATCTCCAGCAGCCGCGCCGTATCCGCAGCCAGCGCCGCCAGCTCCGCCGTACTCTGCTCCGCAGCCTCCGCCGCCCGCCGATAACTCCGTATCCGGAACCCGTCCCCGCCTGAAATCTCCAGCAAATCCCCCGTCTCCGTCAGCAGCCGCGCAATCGTCGCATTCTCCATCGTCCCCTCCCGCCCCCAGTATCACCCGCGCCGCACGACCCACTCCACCCCAAAAAACAAAACCGCCGGCCCCGTTTCTCACAGGGCCGGCGATTCTCTGGGGAAGGCGTCTACCCCTCGCAGATCAATCCATCCATCAACCGGGCAACACAGGGAAATCCCGCGCTGCCCGCTCGGCAGTGTTCCTATTCCGGATACCTTGCACCAAACCGCCTCGTCAGGCTGCGGCTTCAGTGTCCTTTGCGCGTACGACTCCGTCTGCCTGGGGACCCTTGTTGCCCGTCACGATGTCAAACTCCACCGCGTCCCCTTCCTTCAGCGACTTGTAGCCGTCCACCTGGATTGCCGAATAATGCACAAAAACATCAGGCCCATCTTCTCTTCCGATAAACCCGAAACCTTTGGCATTGTTGAACCACTTCACTGTTCCTTTGTATTGACCCACCGTCTTTCTTCCTTCCTGAAACGAACGATTGCGACGTTTTGGGGAAGCCGCTGTATTCTATGACGCTCTTTTTACCGGAAAGGTTTTTCATACCTCCGCAAAAAGCCTCCGCCCTCGCACCCCACACCTCCCCGCCAACCCTCTTCACTAACCTCTGTCCACTGTCCACACTCCACTCGCCGTAGAATGAATCAGGAGACACATCTCACCATGCCCCGCATCTATATGGACGCCAACGCCACCACCCCCCTCCTTCCAGAAGTCATCGACGCCATGCGTCCCTACTGGCTTGAGGCTTACGGCAATGCCAGCTCCATCCACCGCGAAGGCCAGACGGCCCGCAAGGGCGTCGAGCACGCCCGCGCCGCCGTCGCTGAGCTACTCAACTGCCGCGACGCCGAAGTTGTCTTCAACTCCGGCGGCACCGAAGGCGACAACGCTGCCATCTTTGGCCTCATGCGCCCTGGCGACCACCTCATCACCACCTCCATCGAGCACTCAGCCGTCCTCGCCCCCGCCCGCAAACTCGCCGAGTCTGGTCAGGACGTCACCTTCATCGACCCCCTCCCCAGCGGCCTTATCTCCCCCAAGTCCATCCAGGCCGCCCTGCGCCCCAATACCCGCCTCATCTCCGTCATGCTCGCCAACAATGAGACCGGCGTCCTCCAGCCCATCCGCGAAATCGCTGCCATCGCCCGCACCGCCGGCGCATTCCTTCACGTCGATGCCGTACAGGCCGCCGGCAAAATCCCCATCGATGTCGAAGCCCTCGGCTGCCACCTCCTCTCCATCAGCGGCCACAAAATGCACGCCCCCAAGGGCGTCGGCGCACTCTTCGTCCGCCGAGGAACCCCCCTCGACCCCGTCCAGATTGGCGGTAGCCACGAGCGCCGCCGTCGCGCCGGCACTGAGAATGTCCCCGGCATCGTGGCCCTCGGCCGCGCCGCCGAGCTCGCACTCAACTCCCTCGCCGACGGCGCAATGCTCCGCCTCGCCCAACTCCGCGACCGCCTCGAAGCCGGCATCCTCGCCCAAATCCCCCGCACCGGCGTCAACGGAGCTGGAGCCCCCCGCGTCGCCAACACCACCAACATCTGGTTCGACCTCGTTGATACCGAGGCCCTCGTCATAGCCCTCGACCTCAAGGACATCGCCGTCTCTGGCGGCTCCGCATGCGCCTCCGGCTCCACCGATCCATCCCACGTCCTCATGGCCATGGGCCTCGATAAAACCCGCGCCCGCGGCAGCCTCCGCTTCAGCCTCCTCAAAACCATCACCGAGGCCGAAATCGACCGCGCCCTCGCCATCGTTCCCGCCGCCGTACTCCACCTCCGCGCCCTTTCCCCGCAGGAAGCAGGTACCGCCGGATGACCACCACCCCCGAAATCATCGCCGTAGCCATGTCCGGTGGCGTCGACTCCTCCACCGTCGCCGCCATGCTCACCCGTGACGGCGCACAGGTCATCGGCCTCACCCTACAGCTCTGGGACCAGAACCGCCTCGCCGGAAAGCCCGGGACCCCCGACGCCCCCAAAACCGGCCGCTGCTGCTCCCTCGACGACGTCTACGACGCCCGCCGTGTCGCCGAGACCCTTGGCATCCCTTACTATGTCGTCAACCAGCAGGAGCGCTTCGAGCAGGACGTCGTCCGCCCCTTCGTCAACGACTACCTCAACGGACGCACCCCCATCCCTTGCTCCCTCTGCAATAACCACCTCAAGTTCGACCAGCTCCTCATCACCGCCCGCCAAATCGGCGCAACCCACATCGCCACCGGCCACTACGCCCGCAACCACTACGACCCCATCCGCGGCCGCTGGATCCTCTCCCGCCCCGCCGACCGCGCCAAAGACCAGACCTGGTTCCTCTTCGGCCTCACTCAGGACCAGCTCGCCCACACCCTCTTCCCCCTCGGTAACCTCACCAAGCCTGAGGTCCGCGACATCGCGCGCACCAGTAAGCTCGCCCTCGCCGATAAGCCCGACTCCCAGGAAATCTGCTTCATCCCCGGCGGCGACTACAAGCAGTTCATCGCAAACTACCTCGAAGAGCAGGGCCTGCCCCTCCCCGATACCTCCGGCACCCTCGTCTCCACCACCGGTGCCCCACTCGGCCAGCACTCCGGCGTCCACAACTTCACCATCGGCCAGCGCAAGGGCCTCGGCGTCACCGCCCCCAACCCCCTCTACGTCCTCAACATCGACAAGGCCACCCGCCAGGTCACCGTCGGCCCCGAGTCCTCGCTCAACATCTCCACCCTCACCGTCCACCGAATCAACTGGGTCTCCATCCCCGGCATCTCCGGCCCCACACGCGCCCAGGTCAAAATCCGCCACGTCCACGAGCCCGCCCCCGCTCTCCTCGAACTCCTCCCCCCCGACCCCGCCTCCTCCGAGACCGGCCAGCTCCTCCGCGTCACCTTCGACACTCCCCAGCGCGCCATCACCCCCGGCCACTCCGCCGTCTTCTATAAAGGCGACGAAGTCCTCGGCGGCGGCTGGATCGTCTAAGAGCCTATCCCAGAAACACCCCCAATCCTCTCGACGCGGCAGCTCACACCGCCTCAATCCTCACCAGTCAAGCCAACTTGCTGACTTGCTAGGTCGCAAAGCGACGCTAACTTGCTACACCGTACCCAAGCCCATCCCAGACCAAAATACTTAAATTTTCACTTGACTATCCACCCCATATCGCCCAATACTTAATCGAAAACTTAACTATCCCGAGGGAGTACACCCATGCCCAAACCCGTGGAACACGCCACCTACGTCATCGAGCGCAACTTCCCCACCGACCCCGCCACCGTCTTCCTGGCCTTCGCCGACCCCGCCAAAAAGGCCGCCTGGTTCTCCGCCCCCGAAGGCACCCACTCCCTCGACTTCCGCCCCGGCGGCCACGAAGTCACCACCCGCCCCACCCCCATCGACAGCCCCATGAAGGGCGCACCCCTCACCAACCACACCTGCTATCAGGACATCCAGCCCGACGAGCGCATCGTCTTCGCCTACACCATGTCCGTCGGCGACCTCCGCATCTCCGCCTCCCTCGTCACCGTCCAGTTTGTGCCCACAGCCGACGGCACCTCGCTCATCTTCACCGAGCAGGCCGCCTTCTTCCCCTGGTCCGACGGCCTCGCCATCCGCCGCGCCGGCTGGGAGGCCATCCTCGAAACCCTTGGCAAGTTCCTCCAGGCCCACAAATCATGACCGCCCCGGCACTCGCAGCCCGCGCCCGCCTCTTCGCCGCCCTCGGCGACCCCGCGCGCCTGGCCATGGTCGAGCGCGTCGCCGCAGGCCCCGTCTCGGTCTCTGCCCTCGCCCGCCCGCTCTCCCTTTCTTTGGCCGCCGCCGTCCAGCACATCCAAATCCTTGAGCGCACCGGCCTCCTCCGCACAGAAAAACAGGGCCGGGTCAGGCTTTGCCGCCTTGAACCCCAGGCCCTGCGTACGGTCGAAGACTGGCTCACAGAGCGCCGCACCGCATGGAACTCCGCCTTCGACCGCCTCGCTGACCTGCTCACTCAGCCTGAACCCTCCCGCCCCGAGTAACCCAAAACAAAAGCCCCAGCGCGGCATCCATCCGCACTGGGGCATTCCATCCTTTACCGTCTACTTCTGCACCGCCCACGCCAGCCCATCCGGCTCACCCCCGGCGTCAATGTGCCCGGCCACCGTCAGCGTCTTCAGGTCAATCACCGCTACGTAGTTGTCCGGTCCGCACGAAACAAACGCCCGCGCCCCGTCCGGCTGCATCTGGATCCCCGCCGCCCCGTGCCCAATCGCCACCCGCTTCACCACCTTGCGGCTCGCCACGTCCACCACCGTCAGGTTGCCTCCGCGCAGGGTCGACACCAGCGCCAGCTTCCCATCCGGCGTAAACTTCAGCCGGTTCGCGCTCGGCACACTCGCATCCAGCGTCGCCACCACGGCCTTGGTTCCCAGGTCGATTACGGAAATCGTCCCATCCTGCGCATTCGCAGTCCACACCTCTTTCCCGTCCGGTGTCACATCAAATCCCTCATCGCCCTTGCCCACCGGAATCACCGTCTGCACCCAGCTCGTCCGCGGCATCCCCGGCATCCCTGGCGGCCCGCCCGGCCCCGCTGGCGCTCCCGGTGGCGGCCCGCCCATGCCCGGCCCGTTTCCCGGTGGTGGTGGCCCCATTGGCGGCATATCCGTCAGCTCCAGCACGCTCACCGTCCCGCTGGCCACATTCGTCGTGTACACCTGCTTCTCATCCGCCGTCACAAACACCATGTGCGTCCGGTTCTGGCCGGTCCCCATCACCCAGTCCACCTTGTTCGTCGCCGGGTCCAGCCGCCCCACCACCTTTGCGCCTTCTGCCGTGAACCACAGCTTCCCGCCTTCAAACATCAGCCCATGCGGCCCATTCAGAGCGCCCAGGTCATAGCTCGGCAGCGCCTTCTGTCCCGCCAGATCCAGCACGCTCAGCTCGTGAAAGCCCCCGCCCCCATAAATCGACACCCACGCCGTCTTGCCATCGGCTGAGGCCACAACCTCGTGCGGGTCCGCCCCCACCGGCATCTTCGCCACCACCTTCAGCGTCGCCGGATCCACAATCGCCAGCGTATGCTCCCGCTTCGACAGCACCAGCAAGCTCTCCTTCGGCGTCGCCTGACCCTGCACCACCGGCACCGCACCCATCAAAACCACGGCTGCCATCGCAACCCACACACTCTTGCGCATATTCCTGACCTCTCCCCGTTCGACGGAAGACCCTCGCCAAAAGACGCCACAAACAGAAGCGGGGGACGCTTGCCTTCGCAAACTCCCCCAACATCTCTCCCGCAAACTCTTCTAAAGCCTACACAAACATATCCCGGTCTTCGGCAACATGGGTCCTTGCAGGCTTCGGTTCAAACTGGAAGTACCGCTCCACCGCCGCCTTAACACCCTGCACCACGCCATTCACCTGTTTCACCGGCGTCGTCACTGCGGCTTCCACCAGCGCGCTCACCTGCTCCACCTTGTCCAGGCTGGTCGAAACCATCGCATCCACGCGCACCACCTGCCGCACCACGCGCTCCCGCAACTCGGCCGTCGTCTCGCGAAGATCCGCCGTCTCGTCCTTCAGGTCACGCGTCACATGCACCAGGTTCGTGCAAACCTCAATCGCCTGCGGCCCCAGCCGGTCCAGCAGCTCGCGCGACTGCTGCGCCAGCGGCACAATCGTCGAACGCAAATCCTCGGCCAGCTCCAGCGACTGCTTTGCGGTCTTCTTCAGCGATACCAGAATACCCACCAGCACAAACGCCTGCAGCAGTACCGCAAGGCCTGTCACCGCGACAAAGAGAATCATGATTGTCTGACTATTCCACGCCATACCCGGAATCTCGCTTGGGGGGGGTTATGCTGCAAATCGCGGGGGAAGGATGCAATGCACCCTCCCCCCGGTCCTTTGATTAAATTCCGGAACCTTCGCCGGTCTCGCTTGTCGCAGTCGTGTACGCCTGCTTGCCGGCTTCCACTGCGGCCGCTACCCGGCTCGCCTGGTCCGTGACAAAGTCCTTACCCTTGTCCACAAACTCTTCCCACTGCGCACGGCCCTGGTCCACAACTTCCTTGCCGCGCTTCACATAGGTCGTCGCCTGGCCCTTGCCGCGGTCAATCAGTTCGCCCGCCTGCCCCACCACTTCCCGGGCCCGCACGCGAACATACTCCGTGCCGTCCTTGGCCGTGGAAATCAAATCTTCCCGAGTTTCCCGGCCGCTCTTCGGCGCGTACAAAACTCCCAGCAGAGCTCCCAAACCCAGCCCCGCAATAAACCAGCCCAACGCTGCATTGTTGTTGTTTTCGTTCGACATAAAAAGGCTCCTTTCGGAATCAACACTGTTGAGTCAGCAATCAACCGACGGCACTCTGCAAATCGTGCTCGCAGGCATCACTGACTTCATGCTGCAAGTGTAGTCCAAAACTCCGCCCCGCGGTGTATCACCCGGCTCACGAACTTTTGAATTTCCACCCGCTCCTGCCCTCTTCCAACAGAAGCCGCCCGCACCTGCCATCCCTTCCTGGCGGCAGATACGGGCGGCATCTTCAAGCCACCATCACTCTCGCTTACGGAACCTTCACAACCACGGTTGCCGTCTGCGTGTTGGTCGCATTCTTTGAGTCAACACCCGTAATCGTGAAGGTATACGTTCCGCCCGACACGAACTTCGGCTGCGTAATGCAGGCCGTGAAGCTGAACAACGCTCCAGCCAGCAGCACTGCTCCAAGAACATTCCGCCACGCCCGCCGCCGCGCCGGAATCCCGACCAGCAGGCAGCATGCCAGCACCGCAGTCCCACCAACCCACGGCCCAATGCTGCCAGCCGTAACTCCCGGCGGCAACGTCGAACCCTTTCCGTATACAAGAAAGAGGGTCTGATTCTTGCTGTTCGCCGTCAGGTTCACCGCATCTCCTTCAAACCCGCACTGCGGCGGAGCCTTTGCTCCCGATCCACCCGAAGTCAGCGCGCAAGTCAGGTTCACCGTGCCCAGGTATCCACCATCGGAAGCCAGTTTCACGTAGAACGCGCCAGTCGAGTGCTCGGATGTCAGCGAGAACGCGCCTCCCGTTATCGTGAAGGTCGGACGCCCCTTCACATAGATCGTGTTGGAGGTCGAACCGTTGTAGTTCCCATCCCCCTCATAAATCGCATGGATCGGATGCTTGCCCCAATGCGATGCCAGGGTCGTGATTACGGCCTCACCGGTCGCCGTCCCTGAACCGGAACCAGCTACGCCAACCACTGTCCCGCTGGCAAACTCCTGGCCCAGTTCCCACAGGCTTACCTTGCCCGTCGGTCCCGCGCCTGCACTGTTGGTGCTGATGTCCACCGTGTAGGTAATCGGGTTCTTTCCCAATACGGCTGAACTCTTCAGCACCGCCGTCGTGCTCCCCTTGCCTACCGTAACCGACGCTTGTCCAACGCTCGGGTTGAAGCTCCGGTCTCCACCATAGCTTGCAGAAATGATCGATGTGCCGGCCGGCAACAGGAATGTCGGCGTCGCTGCCTGACCGCTCAGGCTCAGCGTCGAAGACGGAAGCGTCTTGCCCGCGACCGTGAACGTAACCTTTCCGGTCGCAATTCCATCCGGCTTCACAACTCCACCTGCATTCGGAGAGTTCACCCCGTACGGCGCTGCGGTCGCCTGGAAAATTAACCCGTACCGTGCTCCTGACAACGACACAGGATTCCCGGAAATCGGGTTGTACGCCGCCACCTGCGGCACCGTCTTGCTGTCTTCCGGAGAAATCGTTACCGATACCGCATTCGAAGTGCTCCCCGAAAGCGTCGCCGAACCCCCATAGGTCGCCTGCAAATCATAGCTCCCACCCGGCAGGCTATTCAGGCTCAACGTCGCAATCTTGCCGCCCGAAACCAGCGGATAGGTCCCAATCGCAACTCCGTTCGCTGCCGACCCGGATCCCGGCTCAGCCACCAGCGCCACATTGCCAGTAGCCGTCGGCACTCCCGTCACGCTCACGTTCACCGTCACCGGAATCCCGTGCTCCACCGTCGTAGGAGTCGCCGTCAGCACCGTCGCGCTTGTGTTCAGCCCCGCAGCGGCCCAGTTCATTACCAACTGCGTCGCATCCACGCTGCCCCAGCCTGAAGCCAGGTCATAGCCTGCCGTTGCGTCCCAACCCGTCGTAAACAGGTTTCCTTCCGCATTCTTCCGGCAGTTCGGTGTTCCGGCAAAGCATGGCTGGCCAATATTGCCCGTCGTCACATCATGGAAGCCGACGCCCAGCCGCGCCAGGTTGTACAGCACATAGTTCGCCTGCCCCAGCCGGCTACCCGAGTGCTCGGTCGCCAGTGCCAGGATGCCGGCAAACGCCGGCGTCGATGCGGAGGTTCCACCCACGCCCGCCAGGTAAAAGTCCCCTGCCGGCAGTCCATCTGAGCCCGGCACGCAATCGGAAACAGGATTCCCGCTGGCGTCCCCGTCCATATTTGTGCAGATTCCCCACGTCGCATAGTTAAACCCGTTGTCCGCCAGCAGCGATACATCGGGCAGGTCGCGCGCCGCGTCCGCTGGAACTCCCGCCCCGGCCTGCCAACTCGGCTTCCCATACCCCGAAAGGCACGTATACGTCGTGCTCGTCGTCGTGCTCCGAACGCAACTGCTCTTGCCGCCTCCCGCTCCGGCAAAATACCCCGACCCGCCATTCTCGCTCCACGTCGTCGGCGGAAAATTCGCAATCGAGATATTCCAGGGCGTCTCCGGGATATATCCCAGAGCCGACTCATAGGTCGTCGGTGCGCTCGTCAGAGAAACGTAGTTCGGAAAATCCGCCCCGCTTCCATCCGGCCCGCCCAGCGCGCTGTACTCCGTTCCGCCCACTGCCACGTTGAATGGCGTGGATGCCAGTCCATTCACTGTCAGACCAAACTCGGCCGCCGGCAAACCCGATCCCTGATCGCAGTCCGCAGACCCACCGTCTCCCGATGCCACCACAACCGAAATTCCCTGCGCCGCTGCCTGCTTCCACAGCGCATACTCAAACGCGTTGCCCGAACTGCCCAGAAACAGCTCGCAAAGACCCCAGCTCACGCTCAGGATATCCACGTTGTTGTCATTCACAGCCCGGGTAGATGCCAGATCGATGCCGTCATTCAGCATCGTGTCCCCTGCCACGTAATACACAATCTGAGCCTGCGGCGCCAGACCACCCGACACTTCCAGGTCCAGATACGCCTCATACTCGGCTCCATCATAGGTCTGGCCTGGGTCCGGCCCTACCGTCACCACCTGAATCCCCTTGGCCGGCAATCCAAAAAGCGACCGGTAGTGGGCAACCTGGCTCGCATCAACGTTGGACTTGCCGACAATGCCTATCCTCACACCCTTGCCAACAACCTGCGTTCCCGCAAAATTGCGGTTCAGCCCCTTCACCGGGGTGTTGTAAATTGTCGCCGCATCTCCCGGCATCACATACAGAAAGTCTCCGCCCGCAGTCGACGTCAGCGCCGGACGAACCTTGTTCGCGGCCGAATCAAAATGGCCCCGAGGCCCGCGGTCCATCATCGGATGCTTCGCAAAATCATTCAGCGATGCCACTCCGGCCACCATCGCCGCAAGCGCAGACGGAATCTGCGGATCGCTCGCGTTGGCGTGGTGTACCTCACCATTCACCTTGTAGGCATGCATCTCCGTCCGGAACGCATCCCGAACCTGCCCCATCGTGCCGCTGAACTCCACCATCGTCCGGCCAGGCAGCGTCTCCTCCACCGTAAAACCGTGAGACTCCAGCCAGCTCTTCACCGCTGCTAAATCAGAGTCCACAGCACCCCAGCGCGCACCAAACTGCTCCGGCGTCAGCCACTGGTGATAGTTCGACGAATTCGGATCCTGCAGCGACTGAAGATACCCTTCCAGCGCCTGCTCTTCCAGCGGACTCCGCTTCAGCACCAGCGTCATCTGTCCAGTCGGCGTCTCATCCGGCAAACGGCCCAAATCCGTCGCATGGGCAATCTGCGGATGCGTGTTGCCGGCCAGCGTCACACGGCTCGCATCATTCACCGTCTCGCGCACCATGGCACTGCGTGCCTGCGCCCGGACATATGCCGGAGACAATAGGAAGGCTACCGTCAGCAGAATCACAAAAACTGCCGACACACGACGAGCGGGGGAATACTTGGGGGAGTAGAACATTGCGGAGAGCCTCACCAAACTATAGGGGGACGAACCCAATCATCGTTTCACAGGTAGGGTAGCCTGCACGGAAGTTGCAACACGAGATCAGGTGCTACCGCATGACTGTCCGCGGGTCGCGACCAGAGAAGGCGGGAGCCTCGAACTCCCGAGTACCCTGCCACCGTTGTAGCGCGGGGCCAACTCTGAGTCAAGTACTTCCTTTGTAAAAGGTTAACTACACGATACGGTATCGTCCCGTTTCAAAGCACTTTGCCGCAATCCTCCGGCTCACCGCTATCGCATCCGAAGGCCCATTCCGCGCAAACCGGCGTAGCACCGTCAGTTGAATTCCCAGCGCATCTCCCTCCGCAGAAGCCGCCAGAACCCGCCGCGCCGCCTGCTCCGTTAACCCCAGCGCCTCATCCGCATACGCCGTCACAATCTCCGCAGCAAACCCCGCCGTCGACGACCCCGCCGCCAGCAGCTTCCGCGCCCGCAGCAAACTCGACTCCAGCCCGTACACCGCCGTGATGCACTCCGACAGGTCCGCCATAATCTCCTGCTGCTGCTCCAGCTCCATCATCCACCGCTGGCTCGCCGCTCCTGCCGCCAGCAGCGTTATCTTCCGTAAATTCCCCAGAATCTTCTCTTCCCGCGCCAGCGCAACCTCCTCGCCCGTTTCCTCGTCAAAACTCGGCGGCTGCATCAGCTCGTCCATCAGCTTTTTCATCGCTGGCAGCAGCGGAAGTTGCCCGCTCAGCGCCCGCTTCATCAGCCAGCCAGTAATAATCATCCGGTTGATCTCGTTCGTTCCCTCAAAAATCCGGTTGATCCGCGCATCCCGGTACATCCGCTCGGCAGGATAATCCTCCACATACCCAAACCCGCCCATCGTCTGTACCAGCTCGTCGGCCACATAGCCCAGCGTCTCCGATCCATACACCTTCAGAATCGAGCACTCCACCGCATACTCCTCAATCCGCTTCTGAATCTCCCTCGGCGAGTGCGCCTGCTCGGCCGGCAGCGCCGCCAGTGCCGCATCCATCATTCCCGTCGTCCGGTACAGCATCGACTCGGCCACAAACGTCCGCACCGCCGCCTCTGCCACCTTCCGCTGAATCAACCCAAACTGCGACAGCGTCTTGCCAAACGCCGTCCGCTCCCTGGCATACTTCACCATCAGCTCAATGCCCACCCGGCTGCCGCCCACGCAGCTCGCGCCCAGCTTCAGCCGCCCCATGTTCAGCACGTTAAAAGCGATATGGTGCCCCTTGCCCGCCTCGCCCAGCAGATTCCCCACCGGTATCCGGCAGTCATTCAAAATCAGCGGGCACGTCGACGACCCCCGAATACCCAGCTTGTGTTCTTCCTTGCCCACGCTCAGCCCCGGCGTATCACGCTCCACCAGGAAGGCCGAGAACTTCTCCCCGTCAAGCTTGGCAAACACCGTGTACAGATTCGCCGTCGCCCCGTTGGTAATCCACATCTTCTCGCCGTTCAGGATGTACTCTGTCCCGTCGGCCGACAAGCTCGCCCGCGCCCGGATATTCATCGCATCCGACCCCGATGTCGCCTCCGACAAACAGTACGCGCTCACCCACTCCATCGACGCCAGCTTCGGCAGATACTTCCGCTTCTGCGCCTCGGTCCCGTACCAAACCAGCGGCAGTGTCCCAATGCACGTGTGCGCCCCAAATCCCGTCGAAAAGCTCGACACCATCGACAAATGGTCCGCCACCAGCGCCGAGGTCGTCTTGTCCAGACCCAGCCCCTCGTACTCCTCCGGCGTGTCCACTGCGGCAAAGCCCAGTTCCCCAGCCTCCCGCATCAGCCCCACCATCACCCCCGGCTCCTTGGCCTCAATCGCAGCCACCGCCGGCAACACCCGCTCCTTGGCAAACTTCGACGCCGTCTCGGCAATCTGCCGCTGCTCTTCGCTCAAATCCTCATGCGTAAATACTTCCGCAGGCAGCCGTGTTTCCAGCAAAAAACTGCCGCCCTTGGCGGCCACAATGGGGGTAGAAATCGATGTCGCGCTCATGGAACCTCGTTCCTCCGAACCCCATCACCTTACGCCCCGCCCCTCTCCCCCGGCAACTCCTCAACTCCAGGCCTGACCCCTGACCCTGACCCCTGATCCCTGATCTCTGTCCCGCTGTATCATGGTCTGGTACCACTTCCGGGAGGTCCCGCCTGTTCTCCTCATTCTCAGCCCCGCTCGCCGCTGCCCACGCCCTCGCCCTGCGCCTCATCACCCCCGCGCATCTGGCCCTCCTCGCCCCGCAGAACGGCCTCAGGCACTTTCTCAAATCCCAATACGCTGACCAAACCTTCCGCGGTCTCTACTCCTGGAACTGGTTCGACGCCGTCATCCTCCTTCCCTACTTCGCCGTCATGATCTGGCTGGCCATCTACGGCATCCACCGCTATCAGATGGTCTACCTCTACTACCGCTACCGGAAAAACTACAACCCCAACCCCAAGGCCCTCTTCACCGACCTCCCCTTCGTCACCATCCAGCTCCCCATTTTCAATGAGCAGTTCGTCGTCGAGCGCCTTCTCGACGCCATCTGCGCCCTCGACTACCCCAAGGACAAGCTGGAAATCCAGCTCCTCGACGACTCCACCGACGAAACTACAAAGGTCGCCAGCGACCTCGTCGACCGCTTCGCCGCCCTCGGCAACCCCGTCGTCTACATCCACCGCACCAACCGCCACGGCTTCAAGGCCGGTGCCCTCGATGCCGGTCTCAAAATCGCCAAGGGCAACCTCATCGCCATCTTCGACGCCGACTTCGTCCCACCCACCGACTGGATCCACAAGGTCGTCCACCACTTCACCGACGACTCCATCGGCATGGTCCAAACTCGCTGGACCCACCTCAATCGCGACTACTCCATGCTCACCCGCATCGAAGCCATCCTCCTCGATGCCCACTTCATCATTGAGCACGGCGCCCGCTCCCGCTCCAACGACTACTTCAACTTCAACGGCACTGCCGGCATGTGGCGTCGCAAGGCCATCACCGACGCCGGCGGCTGGCAGCACGACACCCTCACCGAAGACACCGACCTCAGCTACCGCTCCCAGCTCGCCGGCTGGAAGTTCAAGTACCTCCCCGAAGTCGAGTGCCCCGCCGAACTGCCCATCGAGATGACCGCCTTCAAAACCCAGCAGGCTCGCTGGGCCAAGGGACTCATCCAGACCTCCATCAAGGTCCTCCCCATCGTCTTCAAATCCCATGTCCCCCGCCGCATCAAAATCGAGGCCGTCTACCACCTCACCGCCAACCTCAGCTACCCGCTCATGATTGTCATGACCGCCCTGCTCATCCCCGCCATGATCTGCCGCTTCTACCAGGGCTGGTTCCAGATGCTGCTCATCGACGTGCCCCTCTTCACCGCCTCCACCCTCTCCATCGCCGTCTTCTACCTCGTCAGCCAGCGCATCCTCTACCCCAAGACCTGGATGAAGACACTCTGGTACATGCCGCCCCTCATGGCACTCGGCATCGGCCTCACCGTCACCAACACCAAGGCCGTCATGGAAGCCCTCTTCGGCATCAAGTCCGCCTTCGCCCGCACCCCCAAATTCGCCGTCGCCAAAAAAGGCGAAAAATCCAAGGCCAACAAGTACCGCAAACGCCTCGTCTGGGCCCCCTGGATTGAGCTCGCCATCGGCTGCTGGTTCGCCCTCGCCATCGTCTACACCTTCACCAACCACCAGTTCTTCACCTGGCCATTCCTGCTCCTCTTCGTCTACGGCTACTGGTACACCGGCCTCATGAGCCTCCTCCAGGGCCGCTTCGAACGCTGGAAAACCGGCACCGCAAACACCGATGAAGAATCCAGCCCCAAACCCTTCCCCGTCGGCGTCTAGGACACTTCCATGGAAGAGCCTTTCGAAGAAATTCAGATTCTATGGGACCCGCAAAAGGCTTGGGCCAATATCCGCAAGCACAAAGTATCCTTTGAGGAAGCTGAAACCGTCTTCTTCGACCCATTGATGACCACCAAGCAAGACCCCGACCACTCAATTTCTGAGCGCAGATTTCTTACACTTGGGCTATCATGCAACCAGCGAATGCTGCTGATTACCCACACAGATGACCCTGGCCAGATCCGAATTATCAGCGCACGCCAACCGACGCGGAGTGAACGAAATGACTACCAAAACGACTGAGTCCGACCGCCTCAAAGACACCATGCGTCCTGAATATGACATGAGCGGCGGTGTGCGCGGGAAGTATTTCGGCCGCATAAAGGGTAGTATTCACCGCGTCTCCCTTGCGCCCGATGTGGCCGCTTCGTTCCCCGACGACGATTCCGTCAACGAAGCTCTCCGCCTCCTGATCAAGGCCGCCGCCAAAGCCAAACCCGCTGCCTGAGTTCGTCCGCCCCTCAGGAACGAAGCCGTAAGTCTGGCGCAGGGTCTGCCTGATGCCAGCCCTCCAAAACCCAAATAACCATCCAAATTCAAAATTCCGAACTCCTCGACGACGAGATGCAATCCGAATACGACTTCAGCATCGGCGTTCGCGGCAAATACGCTGGCCGTTTCGCCAAAGACACCGTCCTCGTCCCCCTCGATCCCGATGTCGCCGCCGTCTTCCACACCGCCGCCGAAGTCAATGAAGCCTTGCGTCTCCTCATCAAGGCCACCGCCAAAGCCCAACCCGCCGCGTAAGTCGTTCCCCCGACGCCTTGCCCTTCGCCCACAAGAGACCAAATTGTCCGGCCGAAACCCCAAATACCGAGCCTTCTTCCAAGCCCTCGCCGCCGAACTCGCAGCCCAGGGCGTCACCGGCATCGGCACCGTCTCCGGCGGAAACTGGCTCCGCATCGCCGCCGGCCCCAAAGCCATCTACCACTACGCCATCGTCTTCAACGGCGGCAAAAAACTCACCGCCGAGCTCTACATCGGCGGCTCCCGCAAAAAGAAAAACGAAGAACTCTTCGACGCCCTCTCCCTCGTCAAAGCAGAAATCCACGCCGACTTCGGCGAAACCCTCCTCTGGGACCGCCTCGACTCCGAGGCCTGCTGCCGCATCTCCATCACCCGACCCGGCTCCATCGACGACCCCGACCTCACCGATATCTCCGCCTGGGCCATCTCCCGCATCCTCGCCTTCCGCCGCGTCTTCCCTCCCCACATCGCCGCCGCAGCCTCCCGGCACCCTTCCGCACCCATTCCCTCCGCCTGATACCGTCTCCTCCTCCGCTCCGGCGTACACTGGTGGGGAGCGCACATCCGCGCCTCCCAAGGAGATAGGTATGAAGACCATCGGCGTCCTATTCGGCATGGAGAACAGCTTCCCCGGTGCCCTCGTCGAACACATCAACTCACGCAACCTGCCCGACGTTCGCGCCGAGTTCGTACATACTTCCGCCATTCATCTCGATAAGGCCCCCCGCTACGCCGTCATCGTTGACCGCATCTCCCACGACATCCCCTTCTATCGCGCCTTCATGAAGCACGCCGCCCTCAACGGCACCATCATCATCAACAACCCCTTCTGGTGGTCCGCCGACGACAAATTCTTCAACTACTCCCTCGCCGAAAAACTCGGCGTCGCCGTCCCCGCCACCGTCATCCTCCCCCACAAAATCCACCCCGAGGGCACCACAGACCGCTCCATGCGCAACCTCGAATACCCCCTCAACTGGGATGCAGTATTCGACTACGTCGGCGAGCACGGATTCATGAAGCCCATCGACGGCGGCGGCTGGCGCGACGTCTACCACATCCACAATCGCCGCGAGTTCTTTGAGGCCTACGACCAGTCCCGCGACCTCTGCATGACCTACCAGAAGGCCGTCAACTTCAACGAGTACTTCCGCTGCTACGTCGTCGGCCAAAAGAAGGTCCACATCATGCCCTACGACCCGCGCCTGCCCCACGCCCAGCGCTACGTCCTCAACCCGCCCGCATACGACCCCAAACTTCTCGCCCGCGTCGAAAAGGACGCCATCACCCTCTGCCAGGCCCTCGGATACGACCTCAACACCGTCGAGTTCGCCGTCGAAGACGGCATCCCCTACGCCATCGACTTCATGAACCCCGCACCCGACGCCGACCTCCACTCCGTCGGCCCCGACAACTTCAAATGGATCATCACCGAAGTCGCCAACCTCGCCATCGAAAAGGCCCGCCTCTACCCCCAACTCCCCGACCTCAAATGGTCCAGCTTCTTCCACCCCGAAGCCCCCAAAACCGCAAAAAAGGCCACTCCTAAAAAGAAGTAGCCTCCCTTTCGGTACCCCGGTCTCGCCCCTGAGACCGGGGTACAACGCCACCCCTACTCCGCAAACCCCTTCCCCGCCAATATCCGCTCCATACAAGCCTCCACCCGCGCCTCCCGCGTCTTCGCCTGCTTCGCCCCGCCAATATGGTAGTAGTACCCCCGCTGCCGGCCCGGCGTCAGCGCCTCAAACGCCCGCTTCAGCTCCCCATCCGCCTCCAGCCTCCGCGTAAGCTCCTCCGGCACCGCATACTCGTCGTGCGCCTTCAGCTCCACCTTCATCCCCGCCTGCTCCACGGCAATCGCCTCAGCCACATACCGCCGCACCGTCGCCTCCATCGCGACAATCTGCTCCATACTCGTGAATTGCAGCGTCCGCCCCGCCTGCGTCTGCCCGTGCGTCCTCAGCAGCCCCTCCGCATTTGTCAGCAGCGCGCCTTTCACAAACAGCAGGCTGCAGTACTCCTTGAAGCACCCTATCAGCACCACATTCTTGTCTCCCACCGTGTAACAGGGCTGCCCCCACTTCAGCTCCTCCGTCAGCCCAAACCCCAGCACAATCTCCCGCAGCTTCTCCTGCTCTCCCCGCCAACCATCCTGCCGCTCCATGTACTTGTCCACCTTCGAATTCATCCCCGACCTCCTGCGTCAATCGCATGCTCTTTGCCGCAAACATCTTCCCACACCGCCCCCGCCCCGGCACAGAAAACTCTCCTCCCCTGCGCATTTGCACCTCTGCTACACTCCCACCCATGCCAATCTTTCTTCAGAAGGCCCTGGCTTACCTCTTCCTCGGCCTTATCGTCTCCATCGGCCTCGTAAACGCCGCCCGCCGTGCCATCTTCCTCGCCCAGGCTCAGGCCACCACCGGCGAGGTCATCGCACTCCGCCAGGCCCCCTCCAAAAGCTCCAACCGACGCTCCTATTTCCCCATCTTCCGCTTCACTGCCCCCAATGGAGAAACCATCACCGTCACCTCCAACATCGGCGGCAAATACAACTCCTGGCTCGGCAAGCCCGTCCCCGTCCTCTACCTGCCGGCAAACCCGCAGGAAGCACACATACGCTCCTTCGGCCAGCTCTGGGAGTCCTCCCTCGTCCCCTCCATCGTCGGCGGCACCTTCTCCGTCATCCCCGTCCTCATCTTCCTGCGCCGCCGCAACCCCGCCTCCCTCCCCCGTTCCTGAGCGCACTTCGCCATGCCCGCCACAGCTCCCGCCAGCTAACCCGCATTTCTCACCATAGCGTCAGTATCGAGATATAGAAATATTCAAAAAAAGCTGGAAAGGCCTTCGAATGTGTGTCATAACTGCTTTGTCTAGAAGTAGTTTTTACACCCAGACAGAGGCCTTTCACATGACA
>CAIVDV010000041.1 GCA_903904755.1 uncultured Acidobacteriaceae bacterium
GCTTACCGGCCGGAATCGGCCTCACTGAAAGCTTGAACCCCGCACACCCACGGGTCTCAACTCAAACGGCGACGATCATCGCATCAAGTCCCGATGCCGGAACTTCTGGAATTCAGCTACTTGCACCACGGGCTGTTAGGGTGCAGTTTGCGCTGCGCGGCTGTTGTCTCAAGGTTTTACGAACAAAAACACCAAGGCTAGTATGGAGTATTTTCGATGAGAGAGGACTTTCACAATGAGAACGCGGTTTATCGTCGCAGCCCTTGCGGTATTTTCGTCCGTCTTTTTAGCCGGGACTAGCTCGACCCCCTCAGCCTTCGCCGCCGAGAATTCTGCTCTAAAGGCAGAGATTTCGAGTTCGCTAAATGGGACTGTGCTGGTCTCCAAGGTCACGTTGGGAGGTCGGGCAATTGCCAGCGGGTATCAGACTGACTGGCCGGTAATCACGATTGTCAATGCCGAAACTGGCGCTGTTACCTATCGGGTCGAATCGGGCTTCGTGAGATTCGATGTGGGACAAAGGGAAATGCGCCAACACTTCGCGCCGGGTAGCAGGTTCCACGTATCAGGTATTGACCTGAAAGACGACCGGCTAGAACTCATGCTGGACGGTGGAAACGGCATCTCTGCGAAAGTGAGGCTGGTGCTCGGTCAAGGCTGGCAATCGAGCATGAACGCTGACGCCGTGGTGCACAGTTTGCAGAAGGTGCTTGCCACTGGCCAACAACCGCAGGATACAGACACTCAGACTGGCAACGTTAGGACTCCAGTCATTTCCCCTCCTGCGAGGAGCGATATATCCGCCGACGATGTAGGTCTGATAGTGATTAACGCGGTTTCAGCACGGCCCATCGAGAATGCTGAAATTCAATTATGCCAGCCGGTTTGTCAGACCGTGACACGAACAAATCAAGAAGGGAAAGCAGTGCTCAAGTCCATCCCCGATGGCACGGTCAGCCTAGCAGTTGTGAAGGAAGGCTTTCAGAGTTTTTCGGCCACGCCGAATGTAGCCACTAATCAGCGTTTATTCTCAATAAAATTAGAAGAGAAACACGAACCAAAACCATGTAACTCCGCTACGACACCTGAAGAGCGACAGCAATGGGCAGCACAACATGGAAACAACAACATGTATATGTCTTGTAGGCAGAAGGCCTACGGGGTTGAAAATAAATCTCTTACCATCGTGTGTGACGCGCAAGGATTCGCCTTGATGGGCACCATTCTAAAAGAAACTGCCAAAGAACTATGTGCTGCTGGGTTCAAACATGTTCACCTTTCAGATGGCCAGTGGGCTGAGTGGGATTACGTGACCACTAGCGAAGGCATAAAGCCAGCTACGCTCGAAAACATCCCGATAGATGCAACTCCCGGTGGGAGAGGCGAGTTCGCAGAAATGATGTTCGCGCAATACTTCAATCGTGGATGCCGTTGGGCAACTATTGGAAATGAAGGCACAGTTCTGTACTTTGGATGTCCAGAAATGACATGGGAGAAGGTCAAGGAAACATATTCAAATGTGGCTGTGGCGAAGAACTTTCGAGCCCGTGGATTCGCATCGGTAGTGTATAGCGATGCCGGGAATAACAACTGGGTTGCCGGACTAAGTGATTCAGGATTTCTGCTCACAGGTGCAATTACCGCCGATACTCTGTTGGAGAAATATGGCTTCAAGAATCAACTAATCGTGGCACGGGAGGAGGCAGAGGTACAAAAATATCACGATTATCTCTACGCTCTCACCGGAAGCCTGATTAAATATGCAGAAGTTAAACGTGAAAAGGCAAGACGTGCTTTCACTGCGACCGAGTTGGCTGAATATCGGCTGATGCTTTCAGAGGAAAACACATTTGTTGCGAATCTCAAAATCAATGCCTATGCTCAGAGACCAACGTTTTGGCTGGACTTGAGGCAATACTCTGCTTCGCTTCTGGGTGGTGGCGTTCATGAGGGATTCGCGACATTTAGATATTCCTCTGCATCGCCAGAATATGATGCGATTATGAAAATTGAACTGTCTCGTGAGGTTGACTATATCGAAAGCAGAGTAGCGAAAACCAACTGAAGGGGGTAATGACGCGACACTGCCGTAGCGGCGTGGTTCACAAACCCCAATTCCCAGCACTTCTGCTGAGAATTGCTACTGAGAAACGATTTGTGAAAGCTGTTTGAGGATTGAACGATGCGAAAGTCAGATACTATGTTGTTCACGATGCTGTTCATCATTGCTACGGTGTGCATTGCAACCAAGGCAGTTTCACAGGTGTCATCGAATGCTGCTTCTCAAGCGGTGGAGGTGACTGACCCACAAGCACAGTACAACCTCGCATTGGAATATCACAACGGTACCAACGGGCATCCGAAAGACATTGCACAAGCAGTCTCTTGGTGGCGCAAAGCTGCTGAGAGTGGATTTGCAAAGGCTCAGTACAGTCTTGGTGTTGCGTACGAGCGCGGTGATGGCGGGTTAACGAAAGACGCTGCACAAGCGGTCTCTTGGTACCAGAAATCCGCCGAGCAAGGAAATGCAGACGCTCAGGACAGTCTTGGCGGGAGCTACGCGTTCGGGACAGGTGGCTTGGCGAAAGATTACACCGAAGCTGTTCGCTGGTGGAGCAAAGCTGCTGAGCAAGGAAATGCAGACGCTCAGCATAATCTCGGTGTGATGTACTCGAATGGCGGCGGTGGGCTTCTAAAAGATGAGTCTAAAGCTGTTTACTGGTGGCAAAAGGCCGCCGAACAAGGGAAAAGTGAGAGCCAGTACAACCTTGGCCGCTGGTATGAGAATGGTCACGGTGGCCTTAGTATAGACTCGGCGAAAGCTCTCTACTGGTATCAAAAGGCAGCGGCACAAGGCCACAAGGGCGCATCATGGCATATCAGAATTCTAGCCGCACATCCTCAAGAGCAGTTTGCAGAAGAACTGACAAAGCGCATGTCGGGCGAGATTATGTGGTGCGCTGGAGGGCGAGACGGTCAACTTCTGGCGGGCTACGCAACTACGAGCTACCTATCGCCCAACACGTCAAAACTGATTGAGACAGGTTCGCAAATGTACATTGAGGCTTTTCGCAAAGGTTTCCGGTTCCTCGGAATGTTCGACCGTGACCAAGACACCAAGACTGCTCAACTAACCGCTCATGGAGCAGCGCCCGCCTCGCTCTACAACATTTCTGACGAGAACAGACGGTATCTGGAACAGGCCACCGACATTCTAATGCGTGTCGCCAATAACGTTAACGGTGCTTCCCAATATCGGATTGAGCAAGAAGGCCAAGTGATTACTGTGTGCATTCCTGTTAATGTTCCAGCCGCCTGTCCCGCTGGCCAGATTCGACAATTCATGCCGGGGCAAGGAGAGATTTGCACCCCAAGGTGATTTTCTGCATTGTCGAAAGCTCTAAAGCCGGTGGTTCACACGCCGCCATTCCCGGCACCCGATTTCGGATGCTTTCTACGTGTACGCCGCGCTTACGAGGAGCCAGTCAATGCTCTTGACCGCTACGCTAGGGTGTAGCATCCCGACCGTTTGCAGCCTACTCAAGTCTGCGGTTCGCAAATTGGGGCAAGTTGGGGTGACCCGGCCTCGCACTCATACGCGGGTGTGGGGCCGGGGTTAGGTTATGACTGTGCATTTGCTGGTACACAGCCGCATTCACCGATGGGCTTCTCGTGTTCGTTGCACTCCAAAACGAGCGTCCATTCCTTTATCGTGCCTGTCATGATGTACCGCTTTTTCCATGTCGCCAATCCACCATTCGTCAATTGAACGAGTTCACCCTCATAGTGTTCTGCCATGCTACCTTCTTTCCGCCCCTGATGAGGGGGCTGTGTTGTCATCTTTGAGCACGATTGCCCGGTACATCAACCGCCCCTTCCGCGATTCCTCATGTGCGAGTATACTCGCGGTCACCGCTGACTACGCCGCTATAGCTGAGAACGTGGCGTCAACACGCGACCGCATTGCATCCGTGTTGTCATCGCTGCCAGCAAGATACTTGAGCGTCGTCTCAAGACTGCTGTGCCTCAACCAACGTTGGATAGTGCGGACGGGAACTCCATTTTCAGAATGCAAAGTGGCGAAAGCCTTACGGAATTTGTGAGTCTTGTACCGCTTGCAAATGGGGGCGGTTGCACAGCAGCGACCGTGAGGATATGCCTTGCCGGGTTTGCACTGGCACTCGCCACAATTCAAGCCAGCTTTGAATGCCAGCCGTTTGATGATGTGGAGTATCTCCTTTTCCGGGTTACATACTGTCATGGGAAAAATGCGGCTACCTTTGGAGTTGGCTTTCCGTGCCTTGAGGCGGTCAACCAGTACGGCGGGAATCTTTATGCCACCCTCCTCCTTGTCCTTGGGTGTCCAGCCATCCTTTTCGCTGACATTGAATGTGCCATGAGCAAAGTCAACATCTGACCAAGTGGCATTCAAAGACTCTGCTTTTCTCGCCCCGGTCCCCAGCAAGAACCAAAGCAAATCCTTCTCATCCTCACTGCCGACCGAGAGCATAGCTGAGATTTCCTCTTTGCTGTATGCTTTCACCAGTTTCTTGGTTGGCTTCATCCTGTCTGTCTTTTTGAGAGGCCAAGGCTGGTCATAGTAGGTGAGGAAAGTACGCAGATTGGTTAGATGGTGCGAAATAGTATAGTTTGAGTTTCCCTTGCCAATAAAGTAGTCTCTGAGGTTAAGTACATCCTCACGAGTGATGCCCTCAAGAGTCCGCTTGGTGCAAACCTGTTTGAATATCCGCAACGCATACTCATACTGTACATACGTGTTGGCGGAGCGGGCGACTGAGACACCAGCAAGGTAAGAGTCAATCGAAGCGCCAAGGTCGCGCCCCGTGGTGATAGGCTCCACAACCTGCACCCCGGCTTTTTGGCCGTCTAGGATTAGCTCCCGCTGGTGCTGACGAAGTAAAGCCTCCTGAGCGTCAGCCCCCACGGACTCCCAAACCCGCTTCTCGCCCCGGAGGTAGCGGAGATGGTAAACTCCCTCTTGGTGGTGTTCCGGCTTGCCCTTGACGACGGCGTACCCCGGCTTCAACTTCCGATTGGCGCTGTAGACTGGTTCGCAGAATGGGCGGCTCCCGTCCTGCATTTTGATTCTGATGTACAGATGTGCTTTCATTGTCTCCCTCTCCCTCAAATACTGGGTTTTGGGAGCGGAAAACAGGCAAATCGAAGAAAAATGTAACAGCAGGTGTAACCATGCTGCCAAATCCTTTGTTTTCAACACATACTTTTAGTCGTGCCGGAAATGCCAGGGAGAAAAGCGTGGGCTTCAGCCCCTGAGGCCCTCACAACCCTTCCGCATCACAATCTCCTCACACACCGCATCCACCGCCATCGTCCGGTTCGGTGCCATCGCCTGCCGCCCCACCACCCGGAAACCATACCGCTCATACGGCCCCACCAGCTCCGGCCGCAGGCTCAATACGCTGATCTCAATCGCCGCGCACCCCGCCGACCGCAAATGCTCCTCGGCCGCCCGCATCATCCGCCGCCCCAGCGTCCCTGTCTGTCGCCCCGGCTCCACCGCCAGCATCCCCACATACCCGGTTTCGGCGCGCACCTCGGCAAAAATACACGCCACCGGCAAACCTCCGGCCTCGGCCAGCAGCACCGCTCCCCGCCCCAGCATCCCCGCCAGCCGCTCCGGGTCGGTCCTCGTCCCTTCCAGAAATCGCTCAATCGCAAACGCGCGATTCACCAGCCCGCACAGCGCCGGAATATCCCCCGCCTCCGCCAGCCGTATCATCGCCTACTCGCCCAGCATCAGCCGCTGTATCCGGTACGCACGGCCCGTCCGCGGATCCACGGAAATCACCGCCGCGCACATCTTCGGGTTCCCCGTGGCTGCCTCAAACTTCCCCGGCATCCCGGTCAGGAACCGGTTCAGCACCAGATCCTTCTCCACGCCAATCACTGAGTCATACGGCCCGCTCATTCCCACATCCGTCTGGTACGCCGTTCCCCCCGGCAGCACCCGCTCATCCGCCGTGGGAATATGCGTATGCGTGCCCAGCACCGCGCTCACACGCCCGTCCAGGTGCCAGCCCATCGCCACCTTTTCGCTCGTCGCCTCAGCGTGGAAGTCCACCAGAATCGTCTTCGCCGTCACCGTTGCCAGCGCGTCATTCGCAGCATGGAAGGGGTCGTTCGTGCCGTTCAAAAACACCCGCCCCATCAGGTTGATCACGGCATACGGCTCGCCCGCGTTCGGCCCCCGCGCCACCGTGCCCTGGTACACCCCGTAGCCTGGCAAGCCGCGCTGCAAGTTCACCGGCCGCAGCACCCGCCGTGCCCGCTCGTGAGAGTCCGCCGGGACTGACTTCATGTACTCAATCAGCTCCCGCTTGTCCCACACATGGTTGCCCGTCGTGATTACATCCGCACCCAGCTCAAACAGCTCCTCGGCCAACCCCGGCGTAATCCCGAAGCCGCCTGCCGCGTTCTCGCCGTTGATCACCGTCAGGTCAATCTCGTGGCTCTCGCGCACGTGCCCCAGGTGTTCACGCACAATCTTCCGCCCAGCCGAGCCAAATACATCGCCTACAAACAGAATCTTCACAAAAGCTCCGGGGACTGAGGGACTGAGGGACTAAGGGACTTGCCTTTTCTTGCACGCAGAGATTTCATCAGGGCGCCAAGCAAACGACCAACATCACTGCAGAGATTTTCAGATGACTCCAGGGTCGCTGAATTGACAATCCCGAGTGCCTTTGCAATCACCATCTGTGTCTCCAACTCCGAGCAGGAACCGCGAGCGTGACCGACGAACTGCAGATACTCTCCCATCGTCGCCCTGCCATAGCCCTCGGAAATGTTACTTGCGACTGAAACTGCGGCACGCCGCATTTGCGCCGTTAGGCCAAACTTCTCGGCTTCTGGGAATTTAGCGGTCAGCTTGTAGACTTCCACCGTCAATTGAATCGCCTTTTGCCAAACGACAAGGTCTTTGAATGATTGTCCCATCGGTCCTCCAACAAACTTCCAAGATGCAGAACCACCTCAGTCCCTTAGTCCCTTAGTCCCTTAGTCCCTCAGTCCCTCAGTCCCTTAGTCCCTCAGTCCCTCAGTCCCTTAGTCCCTCAGTCCCTTAGTCCCTTAGTCCCTCAGTCCCTCAGTCCCTCAGTCCCTTAGTCCCTCAGTCCCTTAGTCCCTCAGTCCCTTAGTCCCTTAGTCCCTTAGTCCCTCAGTCCCTTAGTCCCTTAGTCCCTTAGTCCCTCAGTCCCTTAGTCCCTCAGTCCCTCAGTCCCTTAGTCCCTAAGTCCCTCAGTCCCTTAGTCCCTCAGTCCCTTGCACTTCTCTGCGCATCAGCGGAAACAGAATCACATCCCGAATCGAGTTCGACCCGGTCAGCAGCATCGTCAGCCGGTCAATCCCGATGCCTTCTCCCGCCGTCGGCGGCAGCCCATACGCCAGCGCCCGCACATAGTCCTCATCCATCTGGTGCGCTTCGTCGTCGCCGCCCGCGCGCTGCGCCAGTTGGTCTTCAAACCGCTTCTTCTGCTCCAGCGGATCGTTCAGCTCGCTGAAGGCATTGCCCACCTCAAACCCGCCAATGAAGAACTCAAACCGCTCCACATGCGCCGGGTCATCCGGCTTCGCCTTCGACAGCGGCGAAACCTCCGTCGGGTAGTCGTAAATAATCGTCGGCTGGAACAGGTACGGCTCCACCACAGTCTCAAACAGGTGATAGATCGTCTTCCCCAGCGGCGTGCCCTTCGCTGCCTCAAACAGAATCTCCGTCAGGCTCCTCTGTATCTGCCCCTTGCCCGCCGCGCTCTCACTCGCGTCGCCTTCCGTGCCCGGCTCATCCAGCGTTGCCAGCGCCCGCTGCAAGAAAAGCTGCAGCGCCCCGGCATCCTCAAAGTGGTGCTTGTCCGGCCGCACTCCCGCCGCCTCCGGCCAGTGCGCCGCAATCGCCTCAGTCATCGTCAGCCGCTGCCACTTCGCCAGGTCAATGGTGTGCCCGTTGAACTCCACCACCGTCCCGCCATTCACTTCCCTGGCCACATACGTAATCAGCTCTTCGGTCAAGGTCATCAGGTCGTGATAATTCGAGTACGCCTGGTAGAACTCCAGCATGGTGAACTCGGGATTGTGCTGCGTGCTCACACCCTCATTCCGGAAGTTCCGGTTGATCTCATACACCCGGTCCAGCCCACCTACCACCAGCCGCTTCAGGAACAGCTCCGGCGCAATCCGCAGATACAAATCCATGTCCAGCGTGTTGTGATGCGTCTTGAACGGCCGTGCCGCCGCGCCGCCGGCAATCGACTGCATCATCGGCGTTTCCACTTCCAGGTATCCGCGCCCGTCAAAAAACTGCCGCAGCGCCTTCAAAATCCGCGACCGCTTCACGAACACCGCCCGCGCATCCAGATTGCTGAACAAATCCACATACCGCTGCCGATAGCGAATCTCCACATCCGCCAGCCCATGGAACTTCTCCGGCATCGCCAGCATCGCCTTCGCCAAAAACGTCAGCGTCTCCACATGCACCGTAAGCTCGCCGGTCCGCGTCCGGAACAGGTATCCGCTCACCCCAATGTGGTCGCCCAGGTCCAGCAGCTTGTACAGCGCAAAACCCGCCTCGCCCACCGCATCCAGCCGGACGTAAATCTGCAGCCGCTCGCCCTGCTGCTGAAGCACCGCAAAGCCCGCCTTGCCCTGCTGCCTGATTGCCATCAGCCGCCCGGCCACCGCCACCCGCGGCCGCACCTCATCCGCCAGCTCATTCAGCGTCTCCGCCGGCGTCTCGCCCCACTCCGCCCGTACCTGCGGCACAGTATGGCTGGCAGGGAAGTGGTTCGGGTAAGCCGACTGGCCCAGCTCGGTAATCGACTGCAGCTTCTCCTGCCGCAGTGCAAACAGATTCCGCTCAAACTCTGAATCAAACACGGTCGCTCATCCTTGGTGCGGCAATGGCCGCTTTTCCATCACTCCTGAGTATATCGGTTTGCGCCTCCTGCTATCCTTATCCCGATTTTCCGTACCCCATTTCCCCCGCCATCCGTCCAACTCCTCAGCCCATCACGGAGACCCGCTTCATGAACCCCTCATACAAAACCCTCCTCGCTCTCATCTGCTGCCTCCTCTTCGCCTCCACCGCCCACGCCAAAACCGTCCTCCCCGACTCCTGCGGCGACGACTCCGTCAAATTCGAAGTCCACGGCGAAAAGAACCAGCCGCCTCCCGCCCCTCCCGCCGCCGACAAGGCCCTCTTCGTCTTCACCAATACTGACCGCCACTACACCGCCCGCTACGGCATCGACGGCACCTGGGTCGGCGCCAATCAAGACAACTCCTGGTTCGCCGTCACCGTCACACCCGGCCCCCACCACCTCTGCATGAGCTACCAAATCTCCTTCGGGGCCACCGAGCGCATCCGCGAAGCCGCCACCAAACTCCTCTCGCTCACCGTCGAAGCCGGCAAGACCTACTACTTCGAATCCGCCCTGGGAGCAATCGGCGCAAGCCCCGGCGTCATGGTCCCCGGCGCTGCCACAGGCGGCGGCATGGCCGCTCCAACCCAGGTTGGCGGCAGCCCCGGCGTTCCCGTCTTCAGCTTCGTGCCAATCGACGAAGACACCGGCAAATACCACGTCAAGGCCTACAAACTCTCCACCTGGAAAACCAAATAGGGCAGGGAAGACCCCACCCGGCTAAAATGGTGAGGATGGCCTTCCATCCTCCCATCCCGCCGGAGCATCTGCCTCCGCCCCGCCCGGCCAAGGGCGCCGTCAATGCCCTCGTGCAGGCGGAAAGCCTCATGCAGATCGCCTTCATCCTCCCCTCAGCCACCCTCATCGGCTGGGGCGGCGGCTGGTGGATTGGCTCCAAGCTCCACGCCCCCTGGATTGGCATCGTCGGCCTTGTCCTCGGCATGGTCGCCGGCATGGTCTCCGTCATCCGAATGGCTCTCGCCGCCGGCAACACTCCCTCCAAAAAGGATTCCTCCCGGTGACCGATTCCGCCCAGCCCAATCCGGCCAATCCCGAGCACCCCATCGCCCAGCTCACCGACGCTGACCTCGAAGGCCTCTTCCGCCGCGCCATCCGCGTCACGCTTGGCCTCGGACTCTTCCTCGCCCTCATCACCCTCGCCTCCTCCGGCTGGCGCAACGCCGTCCTCCTCGCCGTCGGCGCAGCCATCTCCGCCGCCAGCCTCCTCGAATGGCAGCGCCTCATCCGACTCTTCAATGCCAGACTGGACCAGCAGAAGTCCCCCCGTGGCGCAGCACTGGTCGTAACCTTCTTTCTCCTCCGTCTCATCCTCTTCGGGGCGGTCATTTATGGTAGCCTAAAGTGTTTCCAGGGCTCTCCAATCCTGCTGGTCGCTGGCCTCAGTCTCGCCGTCGCCGGACTCGTCTGGGAAGCTCTTCGCCTGTTGCGCGGATAATGCAAACTCCACCGGCAAAACCGGGACAAGAAGATCAAAATGCCTGAATCGCTAGTACTTACCAAAATCCTGAATGCCATCTTTGGCGGACTCGCCACATCTCTCTTCCACTTGGTCGGCGTCACCCCCGCCAACCCCGCCGCCCCCATTCCAGACTTTTTCGCACTGGAGTTGCTGGTCGCGGCTGTCCTCGTAGCCTTCTTCCTCGCTGTCCGCCTCACCCTCAGCGTGGAAAAGCCCGCCCCCATCCAGCAGTTTGCTGAGCTCATCCACGAGTTTGTCGGCGGTCAGGCTGAGCAAATCATCGGCCACGGCTCGGAAAAGTTCCAGGCTTTCACCACCATCATTTTCCTCTTCGTCCTCAGTTGCAACCTGCTCGGCCTCATCCCCGGCATTGACGCGCCAACCAAGTTCCCCGTCGTGCCCCTCGGCCTCGCCGTCGCCACCTTCGTTTACTACAACTTCCACGGCTTCCGCGCCCAGGGCATCAAGGGCTACCTCGGCCACTTCGCCGGCCCCATCTGGTGGATTGCCCCGCTCCTCTTCCCCATCGAAATCATCTCCCACTGCGCCCGCATGATGTCGCTCACCATCCGTCTTTACGCCAACATGTTCGCCGGCGACCTCGTCACCCTCGTCTTCTTCTCGCTGGTGCCCATCGGCATTCCGGTCATCTTCCTTGGCCTGCACGTGATGGTCTCGGTCATTCAGGCCTTCGTCTTCATGCTCCTCTCCATGATTTACCTCTCCCAGGCCGTCTCGCACGAGCACTAGAGAGCCGGGCCATCGCGCCCACAACAGGTTTTTGAAAGGGCACGGCTTGAGCCGTGCCACCTGCATCCCTAAGTATGCCGGGGCTTTAGCCCCTGAGGGGTGTCTCCAGAATTCCGCCGGGGCCTCGCTTCCTCCCCGGACCAACGGTACCGCCGCTCAGCGTGAGGGGGCCAGCTCGGTGAGCCTCAACCACCCACTGGCGGCGAATTTCAAGGAAGCCGGAGAACAAAATGCGCAAGCTTCAGTATTTCCTCATGGCAATCGCCACCCTTTGCTTCGCCATCCCGGCCATGGCCGCTGGCGATTCCGCCGCCATTGACCTCGCCCCCATCGGCGCCGGTCTCGGCATCGCCCTCGCAGCCGGCCTCTGCGGCCTCGGCCAGGGCAAGGCAACCGGCTCCGCCGTCGAAGCCCTCGCCCGCAACCCCGGCGCACGCGCCGGCATCCAGCTCCTGCTGGTTCTCGGTCTGGCCTTCATCGAGTCCCTCACCCTCTTCACCCTGGTCATCATCTTCGCCAAGATCAAGTAATCTTCGGCGATCCAGGCAAGCCCCGCAACACCGCCAAAAGCCCTGCGCCGGGGAGACCGGAGCAGGGCTTTTCGCATCTCCCCCAGCCCATTCCTCCTGCACCCGCTAACCCCGGCGTTTCCTCTCCAGATCTTTTTCCATTTCTTCCTTGACATCGTTTTCAATACGGTGTTTCCTGTTCGTACTGACTCCATTTTTCCCACAGGTTAAGGTAACGGTGCCTTTTCTGCGTTTGCAATAGGGTTCCTTCAGCTCGATTCAGGGCAATACTCCGAGATGCGGCAACCAGCCCGCCCGCATCCAGCCCGCCGCTCCAGCGTCCGGCAGGCCCTCTTCCCGCTGAATCCTCCCGACCGGCCCGGCAGTTGCCTGCCCGCCGGAATCCCGCTGCTCCCTGGGGGATTTGTGCTCAAACGTGGTCTCGATATCCTGCTCTCGTCCGGGCTCCTTGTTCTCGTCGCTCCTGTCCTTCTCACCGCCGCCCTCGCCATCCGCCTTACCTCGCCCGGCCCTGTCCTCTTCCGCCAGCAACGCGCCGGCCGTCGCTTCCGGAGCTTCCACATCCTCAAGCTCCGCACCATGCGCGTCGATCTCCCCGGCCACCCCTTCACCCTCGGCCCGGACCCCCGCATCACCCCCGTCGGCGCATTCCTCCGCTGCACCAAAATCGACGAACTTCCACAACTCCTCAACGTCCTCCGCGGCGACATGTCTCTCGTTGGCCCCCGCCCTGTTCGCCCCGAACTCGCCCGCGAGTTCCGGCCCCAGTACTCCCGCCTCCTCCGCGTCCGCCCCGGCCTCACTGACCCCGCCAGCGTCATGTACTTCCGCGAAACCGACATCCTCGCCCAGCACCCTGATCCCCTCGGCTACTTCAAATCCGTCGTCACTCCCGACAAAATCCGCATCTCCCTCGACTACCTCGACCGCTCCACCCCGCTCCACGACCTCAAATGGGTCGGCCACACCGCCGTCATCTGCATCTTCGCTGGCTTCTTCCGCCTCACCAACTCCATTCCCCAGGCCATCGCTCGCCGCCGTTCCTGGCATCCCGCCCCCTACACTCCCTCGCTCACCTTCACCGCCCGCTTCTCCCCAGATACTCTCGCATCTGCTTACACACTCTCCGCTCGCCATCGCGGTTTGTCGTGAATTCCTCTGAGATTGTCCGACAGCGAAGTGGATTCCCCGAAAAATCCCGCCCCTGACCGCGCATTCTCCCTTCAGTACACCCTCGCCCAGCGATACCATCAGGTGCAGAGGGAAAGCCGTGTCCAGACTCACCGTCTATCTCCCGGAAATGCTCTACGCCGCCGGCCAGGCCCACACCGATTCCGGCCTCGTCGTCGACGAATCAGGCCACGTCACCGGCATCGTCCCCGCCGCAGCCCTCCCGCGCGGTGCCGCGGTTGTCCGACTCCCCGGCAAAGCCCTCTTCCCCGGCCTCGCCAACGCCCACTCCCACACCTTCCAGCGCCTCTTCCGCGGCCGCGCGGAAGGCCGCATCTCCGGCGGAGACACCTTCTGGACCTGGCGCGAGCAAATGTACCGCGCCGCCGCCTTCTGCTCCCCGGAAGATCTCTATGACATCGCCCGCGTCACCTTCCTCGAAATGCTCCAGGCCGGCATCACCGTCGTGGGCGAGTTCCACTACCTCCACCGCGACCCCGCGGGCAACTCCTACTCCGACCCCAACCTCCTCGCAGCAAAGGTCATCGCCGCAGCCCAATCCGTCGGCATCCGCATCTGCCTTCTCCGTACTGCCTACTTCCGCGCCGGCTTCAACCTCGCCCCCCATCCCGGCCAGCGCCGCTTCTACGAGACCCCCGACGAATACCTCGCCAACCTGACCGACCTCACCAACGCAGCCGGCCCTGGCGTCACCATCGGCGCAGCCCCCCACAGCATTCGCGCCGTCCCCCTGGCTCAAATCCAGTCCATCGCTGCCGAAGCCCGCCACCTCTCCCTGCCCATCCACCTCCACGTCTCCGAGCAGCCCGCAGAAAATACCGCCTGCCAGGCCGAATACGGCCCCACCCCCGTCACCCTCCTTGACGCCCACGGCCTGCTCACCCCCGCCACCACCCTCGTCCACGCCATCCACCTCAACGACTTCGAATTCACCCGCGTCGCAGCCGCCCAAACCACCATCTGCAGTTGCCCCACCACCGAGCGCAATCTCGGCGACGGCATCTTCCCCGCCGACTCCGCCTTCCGCCTCGGCGTCTCCGTCGCCTTCGGCACCGACAGCCAGGCACAGATTGACCTCCTCGAAGACGCTCGCCAGCTCGAATACCACCTCCGCCTCCAGGACCGCGAACGCGGCATCCTCGATGGCTCCGCCCGCGATTCCTGGGCCAACCGCGACGCAATCGGCCCCGCGCTGCTCCACTCCGCCACCGCCGCCGGCTACCGCGCCCTCGGCCTCCCCGGCGGCTCACTCGCTCCCGGCGACCCCGCCGATTTCTTCACCATCGACCTTTCTGACACCTCCATCCTCGGCCTCACTCCCGCCGAGCTCCCCACCCAGGCCGTCTTCGCCCTCAACCGCGCCGCCGTCCGCGATGTCGCCGTCCAGGGCCGCATCCTTCTGCACGACTGCCAGCACCCCGAAGCCGATTCCATCCGCGACCGCTACCTCGCCGTACAGCGCCGATTTCTTAACCACTAGGAGCCCGCCATCATGTCCACCGCTGCACCCGTCATCCGCGCCCCCCGTGGCAACACCCTCAACTGCAAGGGATGGAACCAGGAAGGCGCCCTCCGCTGCCTGATGAACAACCTCGACCCCGAAGTCGCCGAGCGTCCCAGTGACCTCGTCGTCTACGGCGGCATCGGCAAGGCAGCCCGCAACTGGGAAAGCTTCCACGCCATCGTCCGCGAGCTCCAGCAGCTCGGCAACGAGGAAACCCTCCTCGTCCAGTCCGGCAAGCCCGTCGCCGTCTTCCCCACCCACGACATGGCCCCCCGCGTCATCATCGCCAACTCCAACCTCGTTGGCCACTGGGCAAACTGGGATCACTTCCACGAGCTCGACCGCAAAGGCCTCATGATGTACGGCCAGATGACCGCCGGCAGTTGGATCTACATCGGCACCCAGGGTATCGTTCAGGGTACCTTCCAAACCTTCGCCGCCCTCGCTGACCAGCACTTCGGCGGCTCTCTCAAAGGCCGTCTCGTCGTCACCGGCGGCGTCGGCGGCATGGGGGGCGCGCAGCCCCTCTCCGTCACCCTCAACGGTGGCGTCGTCCTCGCCATTGACGTGGACCGCTCCCGCATCGAACGCCGCGTCCACGATCGCTACTGCGACACCCTCACCGAAAGCCTCGACCACGCCCTCTCGCTCTGCGAAGCCGCCCGCCTTGAAGGCCGCGCCCTCTCTGTCGGCCTCGTCGGCAACTGCGCAGAAGTCCTCCCCGAGCTCGTCACCCGCGGCGTCGTCGTCGACGCCGTCACCGACCAGACCAGTGCCCACGACCCCCTCAACGGCTACGTCCCTGCCGGCTTCTCTCTCGATCAAGCCGCCCATCTCCGCCAATCCGATCCCGAACGCTATGTCCGTCTCTCCACCGCCTCCATGGCTGTCCACGTCAATGCCATGCTCGCCATGCAGGCCAACGGTGCAGTCGCCTTCGACTACGGCAACAACATCCGCCGCTTTGCCGCCGATGCCGGCTGCACTGAGGCCTTCCGCATCCCCGGCTTCGTCCCCGAGTACATCCGCCCCCTCTTCTGCACCGGCACCGGCCCCTTCCGCTGGGTTGCCCTCTCCGGCGACCCCCGCGACATCGAGCGCACCGACCGGCTCGCCCTCGAACTCTTCCCCCACAACGAAGTCCTCACCCGCTGGATGCGCCTCTCCCGCAACCGCTTCGCCTACCAGGGCCTCCCCGCTCGCATCTGCTGGCTCGGCTACGGCGAACGCGCCCAAATGGGCCTCGCCATCAACGAACTCGTCCGCAATGGCGGGCTCTCCGCCCCCGTCGCCATCGGCCGCGACCACCTCGACACCGGCTCCGTCGCCAGCCCCTACCGCGAAACCGAGCGCATGATGGATGGCTCCGACGCCGTTGCCGACTGGCCCATCCTCAACGCGCTGCTCAACACCGCCTCCGGTGCCAGTTGGGTCAGCTTCCACCACGGTGGCGGCGTCGGAATGGGCTACAGCCTCCACGCCGGCCAGGTCACCGTCGCCGACGGCTCTGACAACGCCCGCCGCCGCATCGAGCGCGTCCTCAACAACGACCCCGGCCTCGGCGTCGTGCGCCACGCCGACGCCGGCTACCCCCTCGCCCAACAAACCGCCCGCGAAAAGGGAATTCAAATGCCCATGCTCGACAAGTAAGCTAAACTCGTGACCCCACCGCGCCAACTCGCCATCGTCAACATCGGCCAGCTCGCCACGCTGGCCGGCCCCGCACGCCCCCGCGTCGGCACGGAACTCCGCGATCTTGGCCTCGTCTCCAATGCCGCCCTGCTCCTCGAGGACGGCCGCATCACCGCCGCCGGCCCCTGGGCACAAATCAAGCCCCTCATCCCGCCCCACGCGCACATCATCGACGCCGCCGGCGCACTCGTCACCCCCGGCTTCGTCGACCCCCACACCCACCTCGTCTTCGCCGGCAACCGTGCGGCAGAGTATGAACAGCGCATCGCCGGCGCAACCTACCAGCAAATCGCGGCCTCCGGCGGCGGCATCCAGTCCACCGTTGCCCAAACCCGCGCTGCCTCCGAAGACGAACTCCTCGCCCAGGCCCGCCGCCATCGCGACTGGCTCCTCTTGGGAGGCACCACTACCATCGAAGCCAAATCCGGCTACGGCCTCGACCACCCCACCGAGCTCCGCATCCTCCGCGTACTCCAGCGCCTCGCCGCCGAGGGCCCCTGCCGCATCATCCCCACTCTCCTCGCAGCCCACACCATCCCCGCAGAATTCGCCGCCAACCGCGCCGAATACGTCCGCTGGGTCGCAGAAGACCTCATCCCCGAGGTCGCCCAACTCGGCCTCGCCCGCTACTGCGACGCCTTCTGCGACGACCACGCCTTCACCGTCCCGGAAACCCGCCAGGTACTCACCTCCGCCCGCGCCCACCGCCTCGGCCTCCGCATCCACGCCGAGCAGTTCCGCCCCGGCACCGGCGCAGACCTCGCCGCCGAGTTGGGCGCAGCCACCGCCGACCACCTGGAAACCGTCACCGACACCACCCTCCTCGCCCTCAAAGCCGCCGCCGTCCAGCCCGTCCTCCTCCCCGCCAGCGTCTTCTGCCTCAGCCGCACCCAGTACCCGCCCGCCCGCCGAATCATTGACCTCGGCCTCCCCCTCGTCCTCGCCACCGACTTCAACCCCGGCTCTGCCCCCGCCCCCTCCATGGCCTTCACCCTCTCCCTCGCCTCCCTCCAGATGGGCCTGCTCCCCTCGGAATCCCTCACCGCCGCCACCATCAACGCCGCATACTCCCTCAACCTCGGCCACGAAATCGGCTCTCTGGAACCCGGCAAATCCGCCGACCTCCTCCTCCACGACTGCCGCGACTACCGCGAGCTCGCCTACTACGCCGCCGCCCCCTTCCGCCCCCGCGTCTTCATCCGCGGCCAGGAGGTCACCCCGTGACCCTCCCCGCAACCACCCCCGCCACCGTCTCTAGCATCCTCCGCGACCTCGTCGCCATCCCCACCCCTTCTCCCGTCTCCAATCTCCCCCTCCTCCAATACGTCAGCAATTTCCTCGCCCCCCTCGGCTGGCACATCACCCTCCACCCCTACACAGACGATTCCGGCACCCCCAAATCCAACCTCATTGCCCGCCCCACGGCCAAGCCCCTTTCCGCTCCCATCACCCTCGCCTTCATCTGCCACACTGACACCGTCCCGTACTCCCCCGACTGGCCCGCCGCCCTCACCCTCACCCAGCGCAACACCTGCCTCCACGGCTGCGGCTCCTGCGACGTCAAAGGCGCACTCGCCTGCTTCCTCGCCGCCGCCCAGACCATCACGCCCGCTCCCGGCATCGCCCTCCTCCTCACCGCCGACGAAGAAATCGGCTGCCGCGGCATGGACCGCCTCCTCGCCGCCCACCCGCTCCAAATCGCCTCCGCCATCGTCAGTGAACCCACCAGCCTCCGCCCCGGCATCGCCGGCAAGGGCTACGGCCTCGCCCGCGTCACCGTCCGGGGCAGGGAAGCACACTCCGCCTACCCCCACATGGGCACCAGTGCCATCTCCATCGCCGCCCGCCTCATCACCACCATCGAAGACGCCTTCACCCCGGAAAACCCCGCCGCCCCGCAGGACCCTCTCTTCCTCCCGCCCCGCACCACCGTCAACATCGGCACCATCCAGGGCGGCAGCGCAAAAAACATCCTCGCCGGCCTCTGCACCTTCCTGGTCGAGTGGCGGCCCATCCCCGCCCACGCCCCGGCCACCATCGTCTCCCAGCTTGAATCCCTCGTCTCCCGTGCCCGCGCCGCCAACCCCACCGCCCAAATCAACCTCGAAATCCTCCGCGCCGAACCCGGATTCGCCCCCGCCCCCTCCGGCCAGCTCCAGCACCGCCTCGCGCAACTCCTCCCCACCCAGCCCACCGGCATCAGCTTCGGGTCTGAGGCATCCCGCATCGCCCGCGTCGCCCAGGAAGTCATCGTCATCGGCCCCGGAGACATGACCACCGCCCACTCCAGCCGAGAATGCGTCCCCATCGACGAGCTAAGCACCTGGACTGCAACCCTCGCCCAACTGCTCTCCTCGCCTCTCTGATTGCCCCCGTCACCTCTGGAATTCAGCCTTTTTCCCCACTCCGGTCTGCTGCTATACTCCACCCACCATGTCCGTTTCCCCTGCTTTCAAGCACCTCTTCCGCCTCGCTCTCTGCCCCGTTCTCCTCGCTGCCTTCGCCGCCACCCCCCTCCACGCGCAGTTCTGGGACTCCCTCACCAAGCCCAAGGTCAACATCACCCTCACCCACGCTCCCGGCATCGGCCTCGTCATACATCATGTCGCCTTTGGCCCCATCGCTACCTCCTGCGCCGGCGAGGTGGTTGGCCATCTCACGCCTATCCTCCTGCAGAGTGGCGTTCAGGTCATGGACTGGCCCTCCCTGCAGGTCGCGCTGGCCCGCCAGCATATCTCGTTCTCCGGCAGCATCACCCAGGCCTCGACCCTTCGCCTCGGCAACGCCATCCCTCCCACTGTGCTCATCATGGTCAACGTCGACAGTTGCGAGCAGGAAAAACACGCAGACTACACCGACTCCAAAGTCGATGACAAAGACGTCCGCACCTACAACTCCACCCTCATTACCCACGTGCGCGGCACCCTCCAGGCCGAGGAACTCTCCACCGGGCGCGTCTTCTCCGCATTCCCCCTTGACATGGATCCCGCCCTCGCCACCCACTCCACTGAGAAGCAGCCGGAGTACCCTTCATCCGCTGATGCCCGCGATGACGCCGTCGTCCAGGTCGCTCAGGTCGCATCCCAGGCCCTGCTGCCCTGGACAGAGTCCCGCTCGGTCTATTTCTTCAACGACAAGGAATGCAACCTCGGCGACGCCTACAAGCTCTTCAAATCCGGAGACATCGCCGGCGCGCTCAAGCTCTCCCAGAACAACGTGGAACCCTGCAAAACCTGGCCCAAGGCCAAGGACACCAACCAGGCCCACGCTTTGTTCAACGTCGGCATCGCCCAACTCGCGCTCAATCAACCCCAGGCCGCCCTCGACACACTCCAGCAGTCCCAGCAAATCAAGGGTGGCTTCATGGTGAAGGAAGCGATCACCGCTGCCCAGGATGCTTTGCGCATCTCCGCGGAATACCAGCAGGCCGTCGCCGACTCAGCCCAGTTTGACCAGCAGCAGAGCGCTCAGGCCCCGACCCAGCCCGCCCCGCCCATCCCCGGACGAACCGCTGCACCCACCTCCGTCGAAGACCGCCTCAAACGTCTCGACGCCCTCTACAAACAGGGCCTCATTTCCAAGGAAGACTACGACGCCAAAAAGGCCGAAATCCTGAAGGATCTCTAGCCAAATCGCCTCAGAACCGCCGCGCCTCGCCCTCCGGCAGCAGCACAAAGGGCGTCGCCGGCGGTGCCTCTTCCATCGCCCGCCGCAACCCCTCCACCGGCTCCGTCTCCCCATCATCGGCCAGCGAAAACGACCCGTAGTGGATCCCTACACTCGCCTGCGGCTGCAGAATCCCATGCACCCGCAGCGCCTCCCACGGCGTCATGTGGATCGGCCCCATAAACCACTCCGGCCGGTACGCCCCAATCGGCAGCAACGCCAGCCGCAGCGCAGGAAACGCCGCCGCCAGCTCACGGAACCACTCCCCATACCCCGTGTCCCCGGCAAAATACACATCTCCTCCCGCAAACCCCGCCACCCACCCGCACCACAGCGTCCGGTTCCGGTCAAACGGCGTCCGCGCCGAAAAGTGCTGCGCCCGCGTGCAGTGCATCGTCATGTGCTTCCACTTCTTCGCCTGCCCCCAGTCCAGCTCGTGAACATCCCCGAACCCCAGCCGCTGCACCATCTTTCGCATCCCCAGCGGGCAAAACACCGCCGGATTGTGCCGCTTCCGTATCTGCTTCAGCGTGGCAATATCAAAGTGGTCATAGTGGCTGTGGCTCAGCAGCAGCGCGTCAATCGGCGGCAAATCCGAAAACCGCAACCCCGGCTGCCGGTGCCGCTTCGGCCCCGCCCAGCTCATCGGGCTCACCCGCTGGCTCCAAACCGGGTCCGTCAGCAGATTCAGCCCCTCGCTCTGCAGCAGTACCGTCGCATGCCCCACAAAGGTCACCCGCAGCTCCGGCCCTTCCACGCGCTCCACCGGCTTCGGCCCCGGCACGCTGGGAATCCCCTTCCGCCACGCCCCCCGCTCCCGGTTTGTCACCCAGCGCAGCAGGTCTCCGGGGCCGTGTTCCTTCACCCCAGGGTTGAAAAAACGCCCATTCGCATAGTGGTCCGTAGCAGGGAACTGGTCTCTCATCTCTCCAACCAGCTTAACGGCTCGCCGCGGCCCGCCCCGCCAGCGTCTCACTTCGCTTTCGCGTCACCCAATCCGCAATCGCTTCCACCTCGCCATCCGGCAAATACTCAAGCCCCGGCATATCCGTCCCCGGCAGGCCATACTTCACCACCCGCCCCACCGCCACCCGCTCCTGGCTCTCCGTCAACCCCGGCGCAATCCGAAACCACGCATCCCCGAACAGATTCGGCGGCATCCGCTTGAATCCGCCGCCAGCCATGCTCCGTCCCATCCCGCGCGCCTGCCCCCCCGCCAAATGGCACGTCCCGCAATGCTCCGTAAACAACCGCTCCCCATCCTCGTCCCGCCGAGTCACGTCGAAATCCTCATCACTCGGCTTCCACGCCGCCGTCACCGCCGCGTAATGCTCCCCCGCCTCCGCACTCGTCAGGCTCGCCAAATACGCCACCAGCTCCTCGCCCCGCCCATCCCCCCGCGCCCACAAATACCCATACCCCGGCATAATCGACCTCGCCGAAACCGCCCGCGGATCCATCGTATGCAGCCGCAGCCACAGCACACTCCTCCGGCTCCCCACCTGGCTCAAATCCGGCCCCTGCCTGCGATTCCCAATCAGCGGCGGCTCCTCCGCCTTCACCTCGGCCAGCGGCCGCACCGGCCCCCACATCGCCACATCCCTCGTCCCCGGCCGCACATACTGCGAGTGGCAATGGATACAACCTTCCGCGATATACACCCGCCGCCCCGCCTCCACCGTCGTCTCCGCACTTGCCGGCGCGGCCTGCGGCAACTGCCGCTGCAACCCCCACGCCACTGCGCACACCAGCGCCACCGCAATCGCCTGCCTGCGCCCGCCCGGGCTCAACCGCCAAACCCACGGCACCACAAACAGCACCGCTGCAGCCGCCACAAACGCCATTGGCACCGCATGCAGGTTCTGCCCCATTCCAATTCCCAGTGCCGACCCCGTCCACCCCGCCACCGCATACAGCAGCCCCGCCCGCCGTCCCCGCTCATCCCACCCCCGGCTCATAATCAGGTAGGCCGGGCACGCCACCAGCGCCACCGAGTACAGCGACACCCCCACCGGATACAGCAGCGCCGCACCCGCAATCCCACCCGGCGTCCCCAGCAGCCAGCACGAGCCCGCCAGAAATCCAAACGCCAGCCCCAGGCACGTCCTCACCCGCCCCCGCGCCAGCAGCAACCCCGCCGTCAGGGTGCCCACCAGGTGCAGCGCCCCGGTCCGCCACAGGTGCATATCCCCCTGCCACGTCCCCGCCTTCAGCTCCGGCGAGTTCTGGATAATAAAAAACGCAGCAGAATCCAGCCAAACCAGCGCCGTAAACCACCCCAGCCCCAGCCCAAACGGGACCGTCCCCGTCTCCAGCGCCGCATCTTCCACCGGCAGCATCGGCGCACGGTTCGCCACCGCCGTTGCCAGCAGGCAAACCCCCAGCGCCACCCACGCAATCCCGCGCGCCCCGGCATCAAACAGCCACGGCACATTGCACGCCGCATATCCCAACCCGGTTCCCAGCGCAATCTTCATCAGCGGCCGCCGCGTCCCAATCCAGTGCGGCAGGTTCGCCACCAGCGTCACCGTCAGCAGCCCCAGGCTCAGCCCAATTCCCGCAGCCACCGCCATCGCCAGCATCGGCGTCAGCGTCAGCAGCGTCATCGCCGCCATCACCGCGCAGCCCAGCAGTCCCGTCTGCACCCGGCACTTCGGGCAGGTCCAGAAGCGCGCCCGCGGCGCACCCAAACTCATCAATATCCCGCCCACCGCCATCGCGCCCATCACAGGCTTCAGTTGCGCATCCTCAAGGCCCAGCTCACCCAGCCGCTTCAGGAACCCAAACTGCGCAAAAATCAGGAAATACACATACGTCGCCGCCAGCAGCACCACCCCCGGCCACCCGTTCGCCGGGCTCCACGCGCTCCTCCCGCTCCGTATTCGGGTCACATCCACCCGCTCATTCGCCATCGCCAAACCATCCCCGGCTCAGCCCCAGCCACTGCACCGCGGCAAAGGTCGCATCCGTCGCCGCCACGCTCAGCCACCGCGCCTCCAGCCCGCCCACAGCCACCTGCCAGCTCACAAACAGGGCCACCAGCGTCCGCACCAGCGCCGTTATCTGCCACTGCGTCCGCCACCGATCCCCCGACACTGCAGGCCCTTCCGCAGCCAGCCAAAGGTAGCTCAGCCCCACCGCCAGCACAAACACGCCCACATACCGCACCAGCGCCAACGGCTCCGGCTTCACCGTCAGCCCCATCAGCCCCAGCGTCATCGTCGGCGCAGCCACCAGCAGCAGGCCCGTCGCCGCATCGCAGCCGCCCGCCGCCACCTGATACCACCAAATCCAGCGCCGCACCGTCGCATCCATCACGCCAGGCTCCCTTCCGCCACGTCTTCCATCTCCGCAATCTCCACTGGCGCACGCTTCGGTACCCTTGCCAGCCGTACCAGCCAGTTCCCGCTCGCCGCAGTCATCGCCAGCCCCTGCGCCAGCCGTATCCAATAGAACGCATTCCGCAGCGGCCCCGGCGTCATCGTAAACGCGGGATTTCCGCCCTCAATCCACCCCGCCGCCAGAAACAGCAAAATATACGCCAGCGCCGCCCCATTCCACAGCCAGAACGACCACGCAGAATCCAGCCGCTCCCCGTCCTCCTCCAGCAGCACCACCAGCACCAGCAGCAGCAAGCTCGTCGCAAACCCCGCCATCGCCAGCAGCGAGTGGCTCACCAGCCCGTCCGTAAACTTCAGCCGGTCCAGCACCCCCGGCAAAAACAGCCAGCTCCCCAGCACCACCAGCAGCGCCCACCACGCCACGCTTGCCTTCAGCCACGGCCACGCATATGCCGGCCACTCAAAGCCCCGCCAATACTGTGGAATCAGCACCACCCACACCACCATCGTCGCAAGTGCCATCCACTGCGCCGGCTCATGGTGGCTCGCATCCCCCCGCCCCAAACTCGCGCACAGCAGCCCCTCGGCCGCCACTGTCCCCCAGCACACCCATGCCCAAATATTTTTGCAGGCCTTCGCCTTTACCAGCCCATACGGCAGCACCAGCAACATCACCACCACAATCAGCGACGACTCCAACTGGCTCGCCCCCGTCGGCCCTCCCGTGCTCGGATTCACCGCCGGGTAAATGTGCGTATCCGGCGCCAGATACAGCAGCACCGGCACCGGCAACAGCAGCAACAGCCCCACCGCCTTCGCCGCCTTCACCAATCCCGCATCCGGCCGTTCGCTCCACCACCCTCGCAGATACGCCAGCGCCACCACGCACCACAAAAACACAATCGCCGCCGGGAACAGCACCCGAGGGTATCCCGTCCAGTCCAGAAACAGCTTTCCGCTCGCCCCGCCCGCCAGCCAGCTCACCCCGCCCAGCCCCAGCGCCAGTGACCACAGCCACAGCGCCGCCCGCCCCCACTCCGCAGTCCAGCTCTCATCCGCCCGGTACAGCTTCAGCAGCCACGCCACCAGCGGCAACGCCGTCCACCCATACAGTTGCAGATTCATGTGTACCGGCATCCACCGCCCGTAGCTCAGCGGCCCCAGCCACTCCCCGGCTTTGGGGAACAGCAGCAACACCGCCAGCCAGTCCCCGATCAGGTTGGCCACCAGCAGCCATGCCAGGCCATGCAGCGCCGCTGCGCGAAGCACTCCCCGATCCGGCACAGGAAGCAACGCTTCCCACCCCATCTCGCGGCCTCGCACACGGTCAGCCACAAATCCTCCCGTCCTTCATCTCCACCAGCCGGTCACACCGCGCCGCCAGCCCCCGGTCGTGCGTCGCCATCACCAGCGTCATCCCTTCGGTCGCTGTCAACTCCAGCAGCAGCTCAAATGTCTGCCGGCTCGTCTTCTCGTCCAGGCTCCCCGTCGGCTCATCGGCCAGCAAAATCCCCGGCCGGTTCATCAGCGCCCGGCACAGCGCCGTCCGCTGCCGCTCGCCGCCGCTCAGCTTCTGTATACGCTGGCCTACCCGGTGCTCCAACCCCGTCCGCCGTGTCAGCTCCGCCAGCCGCGCCTGAGCCTCCGCCTTCGGAGTTCCCGCCGCCACCGCCGGAATCATGCAATTCTCCTCCAGCGTCAGGTCGGCAATCAGGTTGTGCAACTGGAAGACAAATCCCACCTCATGCCGCAGCATCTGCTGCACCATCCGCCCCTGCTTCAGCTCCCGCCCATTGACTGAGATCACCCCGCGGTCCGGCACATCCAGCCCACCCAGCAAATGCAGCAGCGTACTCTTTCCGCACCCGCTCGGCCCGCACAGCGCAACCGTCTCACCCGCTTGGATCAGCAGCTCCACGCCTTGCAGCACGGGAATCGCTCCACTCTCGTAGCTCTTCCACAGTCCCACGGCTACCAGCACCGGCTCATGAATTGCATTACTCAAACCGCAACGCCTCCACCGCTTTCACCCGCATCGCATACACAGCCGGATACAGCGCGCCGGCAATCCCCGTCAGGCACGCCAGCGCCACCACCGCCACCACCACCAGCGGCTCAATCGTCGCGTCCACATACCCATGCAGCGCCGGCAATCCCTTCAGTACCAAAATCGACGACACCCCAATCACCAGCCCCACCGCCGCCCCCAGCAGCGAAACCACCGCCGACTCCCCAAAAATCATCAACGCAATCTGCGTATTTGAGAACCCGTTCACCCGCAGAATCGCAATCTCCCGTATCCGCGTAAACACCGACATGATCATCGTGTTTGCCACGCCCAGCCCACCCAGCAGCACCCCGCACGCGCCCACCGCCCACGCCGTCGCCTTCAATATCCTGAACTGCGAGTACGACCGGTTAAACTCCTCATCCTCCAGCGCCACCAGGGCAGGGAACTCACGCCTGACCCGCGCCTTGAAGGCCTCAATCTCCCCCCGGTTCTTCAGCTTCACCGTCAGCACACTGCTGTCTCCGTCCTTGTGGAAGAACTCCTGCGCCGTCTTGAGCGGCATAAACACCCCGCCATCCTCAAAACCATTCCTGGTCCGCACAATCCCCATCACGGTAAAGTCGCCGTGCCCAATCGTCACCTGGCCGCCCAGCTTCGCGTTCAAAAACTCCGCCGCCCGCTCGCCCAGCGCCACCGAATCATCCGTCTTCCCAAACGCGCTCTTGTCGCCCGCAATCCACGTTGCCTGGGCCACCCTGGCATCCCGCGGCGTCACTCCAAAGCACGTAATCAGCGGATGATCCAGGCTCGACACCACGCCAAACAGCACCGCGTTCGCGTGGTCCACCTCCGGCCAGCCCTCCACAGCCTTCACCGCCTTGTCCGGCACACTCGAAAAGAACAGATCCGATACATTCCGCTCAAAGACAATCAGCTCGCTGTCGGTCGAAAGCAGCCCGCTGAACATCCCCACCGCGCCCTGCAATATCGTCACCACAGCCAGCATCGCCGCCACGCTGAAGGCGATGCCGGCAATGCTCAGCATCGTCCGCACCTTGTGGCGGCCCAAATTTGTCAGTATCAGCCGTAGAAAAATCATGACGCCAGCGCCAGCCGGGCTTCCATCTCCTGCGCTTCCCGCAGCCGCGCCAACTCCTTGTCAAACTCCAGCCGCAGCCCCATCAGGAAGCTCATCTCCGCCCGCCGCTCCGCCAGCCGCGTCACCGTCTGGTCGCTCAGCCGCATCAGCGTCTCCACTCGGTCAAATGCCGCATCCACACCCGTCGCCAGCGCCTGGTTCGGCCGCTCCAGGTGCGCATCCCGTGCCGCAGTCTTGCCCGCCGCGCCGCTCTGGTGCAGAACATCCTTCAGGTCGTCCAGCGTTTGGTATGCCAGCCCCCACAGCATCGCAATCCGCTCCAGCAACTGTGTCTCCCGCCGGCTCGCTCCGCCCAGCATCGCCGGCATCACCAGCGTCAGCCGGATCAGGGAAACCGTCTTGCCCACCGCCACCTGCTGCGGCGTATACGCGCCGCTGCCCGCACGCCCAAAGTGCAAATCCTGGCTCTGCCCATTCAGCAGTCCGGCCAGTCCCAGTTGCGCTTCCACATATTCCAGCGTCCGGTCGGCCACTTCATTCGCCGCGCCTGAAACCGCCCGCCACAGCAGACCATACCCCCGGTTTACCAGTGCCAGCGCTGCCAGTATCGCTGTACCCTCGCCAAACCGCTCATGCACGCATGGCGCGCCCCGCCGCTGCTTGGCATCATCCATGCACGGCAGGTCGTCAAACAGCAGCGATGCGGTATGGAAATACTCCAGCGCCACCGCCAGCCGCTCTGCCCGCGCCTCTTCCAGCCCGCTCGCTGTCGCTACCCGGTGCGCCAGCACCGCCCGCACCATGCTGCCCGGCCGTCGCAGTGTCGCACTCAGCGCCGCCGCCAGGTGTGGCTCAGCACCTTCCTGCATCGGCAAACCCGACTGGTACGCAAGCTCCAGCTTCTCCCGCAATCGCTCTGCCTGGTCCGCAAGCACGGGATTATTCTTTTCCATTCGCATCTTGGCATTGCCCATGTATCGTTGGACTCCACCCGGCACTCTTCGAAGCACCAGGCTTCCTGAATTTTTCGTCACATTCCCCAGGCAGCAAAACAAAACCAGAAACAGTTATCCATCATTCAAGTCTCTCTTTAGTGAATCACGCCCCGGCCCCAATCCATGACACCTCCATGACAAACCGCCTTACTTTCACCATGCAAATGACAATGCGTTCATTCTCACCCCGCGCGATTGACGCATCCTCTTCTCAACCGTCACAGTGATAGGCATACCGGTTTATCCGGTTTTTCGCCTTATCTTTCCCATAACCCACAGGAGCACCTCCGTGAAGTCGTCTATCTTTTCCCATATCCGGACATCAATTCCCGCCATCGCCATCTTTGCCGCACTCGCAACTCTCCCCGCCCTTGCCCAGTCCCATTACCGCCTCGACCCCGCTGCCACCCAAGTCACCTTCTCCCTCGGTGACGCCATGCACGATGTCAAAGGCGCATTCCACCTCACCTCCGGCGACATCGCTTTCGATGCGGACTCCCACACCGCCAGCGGCCAAATCGTCGTCGACGCCGGTTCCGGCCAGTCCGACTCCAAAGCCCGCGACAAGAAAATGACCGCCGACCAGCTCAAAGCATCGGTCTTTCCAACCGTCACCTTTGCTCCCACCAAATTCAGCGGTACACTCAATGCTTCCGGGGATTCAACCATTCAGGTCGAAGGAAACTTCACCCTCATCGGCCAACCGCACATGATTACCGTGCCCATGACCGTTCACATCGACGGCAGCAACTGCACCGCCACCGGCAGCTTCGTCGTACCCTACGTCTCCTGGGGTGTCAAAGACCCAAGCGTCATGTTTCTCAAAGTTGCCAAAGAAGTCAAAATCGACCTCAAGCTCGTTGGTTCCATCGGAAAATAGTCAGCCCTGTGACCGGGCGTACGCCCCACCCCTCGCCCGGCCCTGGTACGGATAGAAAAAGATGCGCCTGCTCGTTGTAGAAGATGATGTACAGAATCGCCGCTTCCTTGAGAAGACCCTGACGGAAAGCGGTTACGAAGTCTCGCTCGCTCCCACGGCTGCCGCTGCTGAGCGCGTCTTCCGCTCCGCCGTCAACCTCAGTGCCGTCATCCTCGACCTCGGCCTGCCCGACGAAGACGGCCTCTCCCTCATCACCCGTCTCAAGCAGCAGGGCCTCCGCGCCCCCGTCCTCATCCTCTCCGCTCGCCGCTCCGTCGACGATCGCGTCCGCGGCCTGGAAACCGGCGGCGACGACTACCTCGTCAAGCCCTTCGCCGCTCCTGAACTCCTCGCCCGCCTCCGCAACCTCATCCGCCGCAACTCCCCGCCCGTTGACAATGTCACCGTCCTCCAGGTCCTCGATCTCCGCCTCGATCTCCTCCGCCGCGAGGCCACCCGAGGGGACGAAAAGCTCCAGCTCACCACCCACGAGTTCTCGCTGCTCGAATTCCTCTGCCGCAATGCCGGCCGCATCGTCAGCCGCTCCATGATCCTCGACCAGGTCTGGGGCATGCGCATCGAGCCTGACACCAACGTCGTCGACGTCCACATCTATCGACTCCGCGGCAAGGTCGAAACCCGCGGCAGTGAACCCCTCATCCGCACCATCCGGGGAGTCGGCTATGTCCTCCGCGACAAATAGCCGCCGCGGCATCACCGCCGCCTGGCGCATCTCCGGCTGGAGCACGCTTATCTTCGCCGTCGGCGCCATCGTCGCCTTCTTCTTCCTCCATCGCTTCGTCTCCCACGAAATCCAGCGCCGATCCGACGCATGGCTCCTCGGCGAGGTCGAAGTCCTCGGCGACGTAGCCGAGCGCACCCCAAAGGGCATCCTCTACGACCGCATCGTTGACGAAATCGCCGAACTCGCCACCAAGGAAGTCCCTACCGAATCCCAGAACACCCAGAACCCCAACGATGCCGTCTTCTTCCTCGAACTCGGCCCCGACAACAGCCTCAAACTCTGGGTCGGCAAGGGCAACAGCAGCGACTACCTCACCCCCATTCGCGCTGCCGCCATCCGTCCCGGCATCCCGGGCAACATCTCCGTCGTCGGCGCTCCCATCCCCTTCCGCATCGTCGCTGACAAAACCGAGGCTGGCGACACCATCTACCTCGGCCTCTCGGAGCACAACAACCGCCTCCTCCTCAGACGCATGCGCGTCTACTTCTTCTCCTCCGGCGCAACCATCGTCCTGCTCGGCTTCATCCTCGTCTTCGTCACCAGCCGCCGCACCCTCGCCCGTGTCGAGGCCGTCACCGACATCGCCGCCCGCATCGGCCAGAACGACCTCAAAAGCCGAGTCCCCGAGGTTGACGGAAACGACGAAATCGCCCGCCTCGCCCGCACCGTTAACGGCATGCTCGACCGCATCGAGAAATCCGTAAACCAGCTCCATACCATCACCGACTCGCTCGCCCACGACCTCCGCAGCCCCATGACCGCCATCCGCGGCAAGCTCGAAATGGTTCTCCTGGCAGACACCAACGGCCAGTGGAGCGATCCCCTCGGCTCCGCAGTCGAGGAAATCGACCGCCTCACCGAACTCCTCACCAAATCCCTCGACGTTGCCGAAGCCAACGCCGATGCCCTCCGCCTCCGCCGCCAGCACCTCGACCTCAACGCACTCCTCCGAACCATCGTCGATCTCTACGAGCCCTCACTCACTGACCGTGGCATCCGTGTCGATCTCTATTCCACAGGCCCCGCCACTATCTTTGCCGATTCCGCCCTCATGCACCGCATGTTGGCCAACCTCCTCGACAACGCCGGCAAGCATCTCCCCGCCGGCTCCAAAGTCACCTTCCGCCTCTCCAGCTCCGCCGGCCAAATCCTGCTCATCGTCGACGACGACGGCCCCGGTTTCCCCCCGGAAACCCTCTCCCACCTCTTCGAGCGCTTCGTCAAAGGCCCCCACTCCAAAGGCACCGGCCTCGGCCTCGCCTTCGTGGAAGCAGTCGTCCGCGCCCACGACGGCCAAATCACCGCCGCCAACCGCACCCCCCAAGGCGCATCCTTCACCATCACCCTCCCCGCCTCCAGCGTCTGATCCTTCCCCCGGCCGTCGTTGCCTCCCCCTCAGCTCGCTGGACACACTTTCTGCAAGCTTGTAATTCCCCCGTCTCACCATCCGGGAGATTTCCACAGTTTTTGCGCAAATCCAAAATCCGGCAAAAGCTCTGTCTCTATTGAAAAAGTCTCCCGGTTGGTCAGGAAATGACCGCACTTGTAAACCTTATCAGTCCAAAACTAACCACATAAATCGATTAAGCCCCCGTCAGTCCCCGCCCCTCCGCGCTGCCTTTTTTACGCAAAGAATACCATTACGGAAACACGTTTTCCATTGACAATGGTTTTTCGAAATGGGTAGCCTCGCATCTGCATTGGAAAAGGCCAACCCACAGGAATCGAAATCTATCCTCGCTTCCGAACCGTACAAGAGCCAATTCCCGTGAAAAACACTCTGCTTGTCTCTTTCAGGAGGTTTCAAGAATGCGATTGAACCGTATTTGTTTCGTGCTCGTGCTACTGCTCGCTCTCGGCGGCAAGGCGTTCGCACAGGGCGGCTCCACTGGCACGATTCTCGGTCTGGTGTCAGATTCCACCGGTGCCGTTATCCCCAACGCCAAGGTCACCATCACCAACACCGCCACCGGGACCGCCACCACAGTCGTTTCCACCGCGGCCGGCGATTTCACCGTTCCCAATCTCATTCCCGGTGTCTACCAGGCCACGGCTGAAGCTGCCGGCTTCTCCAAGCAAGTCGTCCACGCCATCACCCTCGTGGTTGCGCAGTCGGCTCGTATCAATCTCGTGCTCAAGCCCGGCGCTGCTTCTGAAGTCATTGAAGTCAATGCCACCGCAGTAGAACTGGACACCGACAACGCGGCCATCTCGCAGCTCGTCAGCGAAAAACAGGTCGAAGATCTTCCCCTCAACGGACGCAACTTCATGGATCTCCTCTTCATCGGCTCCGGCGCCGTCGAAAACGGCAGCGAACAGGGGACCATGCGCGCGGGCAAGGGCGAAGGCATCAGCATCGACGGCTCACGTCCTGAGTCCAACTCCTACCTCCTCGACGGTATCCTCAACACCGACCAGGCTCTCAACACCCCATCGGTCGTCCTCTCCGTCGACGCCATCGAGCAGTTCAAGGTCCTCTCGGAAACATACTCCGCCCAGTACGGACTCGGCGCAAACCAAATCAGCGTCGTCAGCAAGAGCGGCACCAACTCTCTCCACGGCTCGGTCTTTGAGTTCAACCGCAACGACGCATTCGACGCCAAAAACTACTTCCAGGGAACCAGCGCAAATCCCAAGCTCCGCCAGAACCAGTTCGGCTTTGTTGCCGATGGCCCAGTCTGGCTCCCCAAAATCTATAACGGCAAAGACAAAAGCTTCTGGATGGCCAACTACGAAGGCTGGCGCATCACCCAGGGTCTCGCAGCCAGCTTCCTCAACGTGCCCACCACCGACAACCTGGCCGGTAACTTCGCTACTGCGGTCATCGACCCCGAAACCGGCGAACCCTTCGCTGGAGGCAACGGTTTCACTTCCATCATCCCGGCGGCCCGCTTCTCTCGCCTTGCCAAGGTCACCATCGGGCTACCCGGCGTCATCCCGGCACCCAACTGCACCTCCGGTTGCCAGGGCTACAACTACCGCGTGGCCTCTTCCCAAACCCTCACCACCAACCAGCAGACATACCGCGTTGACCAGAACCTCGGCAAATACGGCCGTCTCTTTGGCCGTGGAACCTACGCCAAGTACATCTCGTCCACCATCAACTCGCCCTCCGGCGCAGTCGGTGCAAACAACTTCCAGGAAGTCGATGCAAACTGGGCCGTAGGCCACACCATCAGCATTGGTGAGCACATCGTCAACCAGTTCACACTCGGAAACCTTGACGCATTCTCCGTGCAGTACGGTGGCTCAGTCTCGCAGGCAACCCAGGACTCGCTCGGCTTCACCGGCGTCTTCACCGATCAGTCCGCTCTGCAGCGCAACTACGCTACGGTCTCCTTTGCCAACTCCAATGGAGAAGCTCTCGGCAACTTCGGCGCAGCCGGCAATGCATACACCTACAGCGACAACCCGATGTGGCAGTACAGCGATGCACTCACCTACATCCACGGCGCGCACACCCTCACAATCGGTGCCGACTACAAGAAGTGGTCGCTCTACCGCGACCTCGCCGATAACTTCCTCGGCCAGTACACCTTCGCTGATTCCCGTGCCACCGGAAACCAGGTTGCCGATTTCCTCCTCGGGACCTACTCCGGCGCTTCCGCATTCGTGCCCGGCCCCTTCAGCGTCGCTGGCAAAGCCGGCAACCTCCACAACTACCAGTTCAGCTACTTTGCCGGATACCTCCAGGACGACTGGAAAGTCGACAGCAAGCTCACCCTCAACCTCGGCCTCCGCTGGGACCTCCGTCCCGTCCCGACCGAAGCTGCCAACCACATGGGCTGGCTCGATTCCTCCAACCCCCTCGGTGGCATGTGCATCGCTGACCAAAAGCTCACCACCGACGGCATTGCGCCCGCCGGCAATGGCTTCTATCGATACTGCGGCACCAACCACCCCGGAAAGTCCGAGCTCTCTGACTTCGCTCCCCGTGTTGGCGGCGCCTATCGTATCAACTCCAAAACCGTCGCTCGCGCCGGTTTCGGTGTCTTTTGGGACGGGGTCGAAGGTCGCGAAATTGACGACTCCGGCGACATTTACCCCTACGTCAGCCGTCAGAACCTCAGCCAGAATGGCGGGCAGGTTTCTTACGCTTCCACTGACAGCCTCTGGCCCGCACTCGACACTGTTTCCCCCATCACCGGTGGCCCGTCCGGCCCCAACAGCTTCATCGCTGTCATCATCTCGGATAAGCCCAAAAACCCGTACGTCGAGCAGTGGTCGCTCTCCCTCGAGCGCGAATTCACTCCCGGCACCACTCTTGAAATCAACTACGTCGGCAACCTTGGCAATCGTCTCCTCGCTCGCCAGAACATCAATCAGGCTCTGCCCATGAGCGATCCTACCGCTTGCTCGGTTACCCCCACTCCGGCTCAGTGCACTGCCGTCGCGCGACGCCCCTACCAGAACTTCTCCACATACCTCAACAGCTCCTGGATCGGCTACTCAAACTACAACGGCCTCAACCTCAAGTTTGAGCACCGCGCCAAGGACCTCGCCATCACCACCGTCTACACCTTTGCCAAGAGCCTCGACAGCAAGTCCACCGCTGCCGGCGCCGGCTCTGAAGCTGCCGGATGGCAGGGCTTCCTCAACAATCACAACCCCGCGGCCGACTACGGACGCTCCGACTTCAACGTCGGCCAGCGTTTCGTCACCAGCTTCCTCTATGACCTGCCCTTTGGACATGGCAAGAAGTTCGTGAACACCAGCAGCAAGGTCCTCGACGAAGTCGTCGGCGGGTGGGAAGCTACCGGCATCGTCACCTTCCAGCAGGGCTTCCCGCTCACTATCCAGGCCAACGACAAACTTGGTCTCCTCGACAGCTTCGGCGTCAATCGCGCCGACCAGGTTGGGTCGCCCAAGAACCTCAAGTGGTCCACCACAACCAAGTACATCGCCTCCAACGCCGCGCTCTTTGCCGATCCCTCAGTCAACACCTTCGGCAACTCCGCACGCAACATTGCCAACATGCCGGGCATCGAGAACTTCAACCTCGGCTTCTACAAAAACTTCACCTTCACCGAGCGCGCTAAATTCCAGATGCGCTTTGAGTCCTTCAACACCTTCAACCACGCACAGTTCAACCCCGACCCCTCCACCCCAGCCTTTGCCGGTGGCGGATCGACGGTCCAGAACAACGTCGACAGCTCGAACTTCGGACAAATCACCGCCGCGGCTCCTGGACGTATCCTCCAGATCTCCGGCAAGTTCAGCTTCTAACCCCAATCATTCAGCCCGCCACCTCATTGCTGAGCTGGCGGGCTGCTTTATTCTTGTCTCCTATGCCATACTTCAAACGCATCTTCCCCGCAATCCTCATCGCCGTTGGCCTCGGCTGCTTCCACGCTCCGGCTGCGGCACAGCAATCCTCTCAGGCTGACGAACTCGCCCAGCAGGGCCAGCAGGCCATGCAATCCGGCCAACTCGACAAAGCTGAAGCCGCATTTACCCAACTCGCCAAACTCCAGCCCACCATCGCAGAAATCCCCGCCACCCTCGGCGTCGTCTACTTTCAAGCCAACAAACTCGACCTCGCCATCGAGTCCCTCCGCCACGCCCTCCGCCTCAAACCCAGCCTCGCCAAGGCCCGCACCCTCCTCGCCATCTGCCTCTCTGAGACCGGCAAAACCGCTGAGGCCCTCCCCGGCCTCGACCAGTGCTTCCACTCCCCCGCCGACCCCGAACAGCGCCGCGTCTGCGGCCTCGAACTCCTCCGCGCCTACACCGCCCTCCATCGCGACCCCGAGGCCGTCGCTACCGGCCTCGCCCTGCAAAAGCTCTACCCCGACGACCCCGAAATCCTCTACCAATCCGGCCGCGTCTACGCCAACTTCGCCTACCTCGCCCTCCAGAAACTCCAGGACAAGGCCCCTGACTCCGTCTGGGCCATCCAGTCCGCCGCTGAAGCCGACGAGAGCCGCAAGAACTACAACGCCGCCCTTCAGGACTACAACCACGTCCTCGCCATTGAGCCCCACCGCCCCGGCATACACTACCGCATCGGCCGCGTATACCTCGCCCGATTTGAAGATCTCGGCACCGTCGCCGACCGTGATTCCGCAAAAACCGAATTCGCATCCGAACTCGACATCGACCCCGGAAACGCCAACGCCGCCTACGAACTCGCGAACATCCTCACCGCCTCAGGCGACCTCGACAACGCCCGCAAACTCCTTCAGCAAGTCACCGCCCGCTTCCCAGACTTCGAGGAAGCCCTCGTCGCCCTCGGCGGCATCTACCTCGACTCCGCAAAGCCCGAGCTCGCCATCCCCGCCCTCGACCATGCCACCCGCATCCGCCCTGCCGATGAAGTCGCCTGGTACCGCCTCGCCCACGCCCAACACGCCCTCGGCAACTCCCAGGCCCAGGCCGCCGCCCTCGCTCAGTACAAGCGCATCCACACCGCAGCCAACGCCGCCGTCACAAAATCCAATCCCTCCGACACCGTCTCCCCCCAAACCCTCCGCCCAGACGAAACACCCTAGCCCCGCCAGCATTCGCCCACTCACAACGCAGAAAAGGCCACCTTCGCGGTGGCCTTTTCCTTTGTTCCCCGGACTCTCAAGTCCATTTCACAGTAAATGTCTGGCGGAGAGGGAGGGATTTGAACCCCCGGTACCCTTGCGAGTACGTCTGATTTCGAGTCAGGTGCATTCAACCACTCTGCCACCTCTCCGCGGTGCAACCTGGTTGGCTACATCTGAAAGTCTACCATCCCCTCCGCTCTCTCTCCAAACACCTCCCCACCCGCTTCACCGCACGCTTGTAAACGGCGAAGCAGGCAGCCCCGCCCCGTTGTACAGATGGCATTCCGGGCTGTTTGCCCACCCATACCGCGCCGCCACCGGCCGTGCCACCGCCGCGCTCGTCAGCACCACGGTCTGCCCTTCAATCTTCGCCTCAGCAGGCGCAAACACCCCATCCGAACCGGCCACTTCAAACCCGGTCAGCGCACCCTTCGCCGTCAGCCCGGCCGCGTGCTCCAGCCACACCCGCACCGCTCCCGCTTCCGTCGTCACCTGCCGGAAGATCGGCCCACTGCCCTCCACCTTCGCCCCATAGCTCACCACCTCGGCCGCCAGCGCCAGTCGGTGTCCCACCGTCACCTTGTCCGTCGGATGCACATCGTCCGGGTTGCCCACATCCACCGTCACCGCCATCCCCGTATTCCTCACCTTCAGCGTCTCCAGTTGCGCTTCGCGAATCTCCGCCCAATTCTCCTGCGGTGTCGACTTGAAATTCGCCAACTGCACATACAGGAAAGGGAAGTCGCCCACCCCCCATTGCCGTCGCCAGTCGTCAATCAGCGCCGGAAACAGCTTCCCATACAGCCCCGCCCGCTCCAGCGCGCTGTTGCTCTCCCCCTGGTACCAGATCACGCCCCGAATTGGAAATCCCGTCAGCGGCGCTATCATCCCATTCCACAGCATCGAGGGCGCCCAAGTCGGCAGCCACGGATGCCACGGAAACTGTGGCTCAGGCCGTCCCGCAGCCTTCGCCTCGGCCCGCAGCCGCTCATGCTCCTTGTCCTCCAGTTGCGCCGTCACCTCCCGCGCCGTCATACGGCCCCGCGCCAGGAACACCCCGGCCAACCCCGCATCTCCGCCCAGGGCCGTCAGGCTCGTCCAGCTTTCCGCCAGCGTCCCGCCAAAAGTCGAATCAATCACCCCCACCGGAACCTTCTCCTCCGCCCCAATCTCCCGGGCAAAATACCACGCCACCGCCGAAAACTCCTTCGCCGTCTCCGGTGTGGAAGCAGCCCACTCCGCCTGCGCCTCCACATCCGGCAGCGGGTACTCCGACACTTTCTTCCCCACAATCATCAGCCGCAGCCGCGGATTGTCAGCCTTCGGCAAATCCACCCCCGCCGTCGCCGCCTTGCGCATCTCAAACTCCATATTCGACTGCCCGCCGGCCACCCACACATCGCCAACCAGCACGTCCTCCAGCGTCAGCGTGTTTGTCCCCTTCACCTCCAGCACAAACGGCCCGCCCGCCGCTCCCGGCTGCAGATACACACTCCACCGTCCCAGCTCGTCGGCCGCCGTCGCCCGCGTCTCTCCGCGAAAGCTCACCGCCACCGCCTCACCCGCCGCCGCCCAGCCCCACACATGCACCGGCAACTCCCGCTGCACCACCATGTGGCTCGCCAGCACCTTCGGCAGCTTCACCTCCGCCCCGGCCATCCGCCCGCCGCTCAGCAGGCAAACCATCATCGCAACAGCACCAGCAATTCTCCGGCAACCAACCATCACAATCCTCGCAATTCCTTCAGAAAATTCGATTTCCTTCAGGGCCCTTCAACTCAATCTGCCCTCGGAAACATTACCCTAGCACGCACCCTCCGCCCATCGCCACCCATCTCCACCACGCTCGCTCCTGGGCACAAACTCCCCCGCCGCCGACGACTCCGCTTTGACAACACCCATTCAGGCATCAGACAATCGCCCCGAGTCATCCAATCAGCAGAACGCTGCTGCTTCCTGCAACCAGCAGCAGCCCAACTGACCCAGGCCAGAAAGCGGGAACCCCCATGAGCGAACAACCCACCCAGAACCTCAAAAACCACGCAAAGTTCGACCCCTCCTATCATTTCGTCGCCTTTGCCCTCCTCCTCTTCCTCTTCGTCCTCTCCATCGTCATCACCGTCCGCAGCCTCCAGAGCCACCCCGACCTCATCCTCTACGGCCTCTGGACATTCGTCCTCTCCATCACCCTCTTCCTGCTCACCTTCAAACTCCGCCTTTACCCGCTCAAGGTGCAGGACCGCGTCATCCGCCTTGAAGAGCGCCTCCGCCTCTCCATGCTCCTCGACGAAACCCTCCGCCATCGCATCCATGAGCTAACCGAAGACCAGCTCATCGCTCTCCGCTTCGCCTCCGACGAGGAAATCCCCAAACTCGTCCACCAGGTCCTCGAAAAGAACCTCTCCCGCAAGGAAATCAAGGAACGCATCGAAACCTGGCGCCCCGACCACTGGCGCGTCTAGGCGCTCCCGAACCCTCCTTCCGTGCAAAAAACAAAACGGGGTGGCAGCCAACCGGCTCCACCCCGTCTCACATTTCCCACGACCTGCTCTGCTTCTCTAACTCCGCTAACCCCGCTAACTCCGCTGAAAGTCTACTTCCTCGTCCCAACCCACTCCTCATACGGCCCCTTGTGGTCCTGGATATCTCCGCCCTCAAAGTTCCATATCCGCGTGCCCACCTCTTCCAGCAAATCCTGGTCATGCGTCACCAGGAACACCGTACCCTCATATCGCTGCAGCGCAATATTCAGCGCGTTGATCGATTCCAGGTCCAGGTGATTCGTCGGCTCGTCCAGCGCCAGAATATTCGGCTTCAGCAGCATCAGCCGGCAAAACAGCAACCGCGCCGTCTCGCCGCCGCTCAGCGCCTTGGTCGGCTTCATGCCTTCCTCGCCGCTGAACAGCATCTGCCCCAGCAACCCGCGAATCTCTTCCCGCGTCACCTTCGGGTCCCACTGGTGCAGCCAGTCGCTCACCGTCATGCCCGGCGCAATCAAGCCCGTCACGTCCTGCGGAAAATACCCGATCTGTGCCTCGTGGCCCCACTTCACGCTGCCCGCGTCCACCACAAAGTCCCGGTCAACCTCGCCGGAAAACTCCGTCAATATCGACTTCAGCAGCGTCGTTTTGCCCACGCCGTTGCGACCCACCAGGCAAACCTTCTCCCCGCGCATCACCGCCGTCGAAAAGCCCTTGAACACCCTGTGATCGCCATACGATTTCGCCAGACCCTCAACCTCCAGCACATGCTTGCCGCTCGGCCGCACCTGCTCAAACTTGATAAACGGGCGCTGGATATTCGACCGCGCCAGCTCAGCGCTTTGCAGCCGCTCCACTTCCTTCTTCCTGCTCGTCACCTGCGTCGATCGCGTACCCGCCGCAAACCGCGCAATAAACTCGTTCAACTGTGCAACCTTCTTCTCGCGCTGTTCGTTCTGCGCCTCCAACTGACTGCGAATCTGCGTCTTCGCCACCACCATATCGTCATACCCACCCGTGTAGGTAATGATCGTCTGGTAGTCGATATCTGCCGTATGCGTCGTCACCGCGTTCAAAAAATGCCGGTCGTGCGAAATCGTAATCAGCGTTCCCTGGAAGCCCAGCAGAAAATCCACCAGCCAGTGAATCGACTCCAAATCCAGATGGTTCGTCGGTTCGTCCAGCAGCAGCGCGTCCGGCTTGCCAAACAGCGCCTGCGCCAGCAGCACGCGCACCTTTTGCCCGCCCTGCAGCTCGCTCATCTTGCGCTCGTGCAGCTCGTCGGGAATATCCAGCCCCTGCAGCAGTACCGCCGCATCGCTTTCGGCCGTGTAGCCGTCTTCGTCGCCCACCACGCCTTCCAACTCGCCCAGCCGCATCCCGTCTTCGTCGGTCAGCTCCGCCTTCTCGTAGATGCGGTCCCGCTCTTCCAGCGCTGCCCACAACCCCTTGTTGCCCATAATCACCGTGTCAATCACCCGGTAGGCATCAAACGCAAACTGGTCCTGGCGCAGCACGCCTAGCTTCCTGGGCCTCACCACCGCGCCCTTCTGCGGCTCCAGCTCGCCCGTCAACACCTTCATAAAGGTGGACTTGCCCGCGCCATTCGGCCCCGTCAGGCCATAACGCCTGCCCGGGATAAACGAAACGCTTACGTCTTCAAACAAAACCTTCGACCCATACCGCATCGATACACTGCTGACACTGATCATTTCGCTGGTCTATCCGCTTTTCCCGTGGCACGCCAACCTTGCTGCGGCCAGGCCACAGCAGGTTGTCCCTCCACTAAACTTGTCGCAAGGTTTTCGGGGCGCAACACGTCCACCGCCCCAGAGACTTCTGCTCTTCTAGTCTCTCACAGCTCTTCCTCATTCGCGCCGTGCCACTCGTCCCATAACTGTGATAACGTTTCCACGAAGTTTCCGCGAGCCCCACCGCTCGCCCAAACCTCAACATCTCACTCCCGGCAGGCCCGCCATGCAGTCTCGTCTCCTCCCGCTCCTCCTCCTCGCAGCCACCGCCTTCACCCCGGCCACCCTGTCAGCCCAGGCCAACTCCGCCCCCCACCTTGAAAAACGCGGTCAGGCCACCCAACTCGTCGTCGACGGACAACCCTTCCTCATGCTCGCCGGCGAGCTCAACAACTCCAGCTCCTCCTCGCTCTCCTTCATGCAACCCATCTGGCCCAGGCTCGCAGCCGACCACCTCAACACCGTCATCACCCCCCTCACCTGGGAACTCATCGAGCCCACAGAAGGGAACTACGACTTCGCTCTCGTCGACGGCCTCCTCGCACAGGCCCGCGCCAACCACGAGAAAATCGTCTTCCTCTGGCTCGCCTCCTGGAAAAACGGCAAGTCCAGCTACCCGCCCCTCTGGGTCAAGCAGGACACCAAACGATTCCCCCGCGTTGAGCGCGCCGACGGCACCAAGGTCGACATCCTCTCCCCGGCCTCTGACGCACTCCGCGACGCCGATGCACGCGCCTACGCCGCCCTCATGGCCCACATTCGCACCGCCGACACCCCGCAGCACACCGTCCTCATGATGCAGGTCGAAAACGAAGTCGGCGTCCTCGGCGACACCCGCGACCACTCCGCCGCCGCCAACAAGGCCTTCAACTCCCCCGTCCCCTCCGAACTCACCGCCTACCTCAAGGCCCACAAGTCCGACCTCGAGCACGAGCTCCTCACCCTATGGGTCTCCCACGGCGAAAAGACCTCCGGCACCTGGCCCGAAATCTTCGGCGAAAGTCCCCGCACCGACGAAATCTTCATGGCCTGGAATTACGCCCGCTTCATCCACGTCGTCACCGCCAAAGGCAAGGCCGCCTACGACATCCCCATGTACGTCAACACCTGGCTCGGCGGCGGAGAATCCCAGCCCGGCAACTACCCCTCCGGTGGCCCCCAGCCCCGCGTCATCGACATTTGGAAAGCCGCCGGCTCCGCCCTCGACATCTACTCCCCCGACCTCTACGATGCGGCCTTCGCCTCATGGTGCCAGCGCTATCACCGCCCCGACAACCCACTCTTCATGCCGGAGACCAACGGCGGTGCCAACGGCGCAGCCAACGTCTACTACGCCGTCGGCGAACACGCCGCCATCGGCTTCTCTCCCTTCGCCATCGACTGGCCCTACCAGCCCGGCAACCCGCCTGATGTCTGGTCCGAACCCGCCGCGGCCAGCAAATCCCGCGTCCCCCCACCCCAGCTCGCCACCAGCTACGGCGTCCTCGCCCAAATCACCCCGCAAATCCTCGACGCCCAAACCCGCGGCCAGGTTCACGGCTTCCTCCTCGACAAAAACCACCCCTCCCAGGACTTCACCCTCGGCAACTACATCGCCCACGTCTCGCTCGACGAAATCTTCGGCTTCCACGGCGAGGGCAACGGCTTCGGCCTCATCCTCTCCACCGGTCCCAACGAATTCCTCGGCGCAGGCCAGGGCTTCCGCGTCAGCTTCTCGCCCATCACCCCTGGCAAAGGGCAGGTCGGTGTAGCCACCGTCGACGAAGGCTCCTTCGACAACGGCAAGTGGATCCCCGGCCGCCGCCTCAACGGCGACGAAAACGACCAGGGCCTCTTCTGGCGCTTCGACTGGCTCTCCGAACACATCGAAAAAGCCACTGTCTACCAGTTCCAATAGAAAGTCCGACGCGAATCGCATCAAACATACAAATGATGCGATTCGCACACCTGGCATCAAAATCAAAAATGATGCACAATCTCATTATGCGAACAACTCTCACGCTTGATGACGATGTCTATAACCTGGCCCACCTCTATGCGCGGGGAACCGGGGTCAGCCTCGGGGCGGCATTGTGTGAACTTGTCCGTAAGGGGCAGCAGGCTCGCGAGATTGAGCACGCCAAAGCCCCAGGACCTCTTACTACCCTTGTTCGTAATCCCAATGGACTGATGACGTTTGCTCCAAACGGACGAATTTTGACCAGCGAGATGGTTCGTGCTGCGCTTGAGGAAGACGATTGAGCCATTTCCTTCCATCCGTCGCGCTGCTCGATGTGAATGTTTTGTGCGCTTTGGCTGACCCGTTGCATACGCACTTCGGCGTTGCATCGAGTTGGTTTTTGCATTGGCAGCATCCCTGGGCATTGTGCCCGCTCACTGAAGCAGGTTTTCTTCGGGTGGCTTCAAATCCACGTGCGGGGGCGCGCTCCCTTCGCGAATCGCAAGACTTCCTTGAAGTAATTTCTTCTCACCCCGGATTTATTTGGATGCCGATGAAAGAAAGGTGGGTTGACTTGGCTGCGCCGCTCAGTCCCCGAATTTTTGGCCACCAGCAAATCACCGATGCCTATCTGCTCGGTCTGGCCATCGCCAATCGCGGAACCCTCGTCACGCTGGATCGGGCATTTCTAGCCCTCGCCGGCCCCGAATACCGCCATCATGTCCAGGTACTCAGCTAGGGAAGCCGCCTCCATCCAAACCCCATCGTGCGCACCCCAATAGCGCTAAAAGCTGGAAGCTAAAGGCTAAAAGCTGCCTCTCACCCCCACACCGCCGTTACCACCCAGTTCGCCACCCACGCCCCGCCATACGCCAGCACCAGCATCCACAGGAACTGAATCGCAGGCCACTTCCAACTGTTCGTCTCCCGCCGCACCACCGCCATCGTGCTCGTGCACTGCATCGCAAACGCAAAAAACACCATCAGCGCCACCGCCCCGCCCAGCGGCAAATCGTGGTGCAGGGCAGTCTGCAGGCTCTCCGCCTGCGTCTGCGGATCCGCCCCATACAGCGTCCCCATCGTCCCCACCATCACCTCGCGCGCCAGCACGCTCGTCAGCAGCCCAATCCCAATCTTCCAGTTAAATCCCAGCGGCGCAATCGCCGGCTCAATCACGTGTCCCAGCTTGCCAATCAGGCTCTCCGCCAGCTCCGGCGTCTTCCCCCCATGGATCGGCAAATGCGCCAGCACCCACAGTGCCAGCGTCACACACAAAATCACCGTACCCGCCTGATACAGAAACACCTGCGCCCGGTCCACCAGCCGCAGCCCCATCGACCGCAGCGTCGGCATCCGGTACTGCGGCAGCTCCAGGATGAACGGCGTCTCGCTCGACTTCAAAATCGAGCTCTTCAGCAGCCACGCCGTCGTCATCGCTGCCACAAATCCCATCAGGTACAGCCCCAGCATCACCAGCGTCCGCAAGCCCACCAGCCCGCCCAAAAACGTCAGGTTCGGGATAAACGCCGCAATCAGCAGCATGTACACCGGCAGCCGTGCGGAGCAGGTCATAAACGGCGTCACCAATATCGTCGCCAGCCTATCCCGCTTGTTCTCAATCGTCCGCGTCGCCATAATCGCCGGCACCGCGCAGGCGTAAGCCGACAGCAGCGGAATAAACGCCTTCCCGTTCAGCCCAATCGTCCGCATCACCCGGTCGGCAATCAGCGCCGCCCGCGCCAGGTATCCCGTATCTTCCAAAATCCCGATAAACAAGAACAGCAGCAGAATCTGCGGCAAAAACACCAGCACGGAGCTCACGCCCTTCCACGCCCCGTCCAGCAGCAGCGACCGCATCCACCCCTCCGGCACAAACGCCGCCACATAGCCGCCCGCCTTCGCCAGCACATCGCCAAACCCGTCGCTCAGCGGCTGCCCAATCGAAAACACCACCTCGAACACGCCAAACACCACCGCCAGAAACAGCAGCGGCCCCCACACCCTGTGCAGCAGAATCCCGTCCACCTTCTGCGTATTCTTCGCAGAAAGCGGCGCCTGGTATCCCGTCTTCGAGCTCACCTGCGCCGCCCACACATGCGTGCTCATCGCGTTGCCCAGCACCGGCAGCGTAAACGGATGCGGCACATCGTCTGTATTGCTCACACCCCGGTGCCGGTTCAGAAATATCTGAATCGCATCCAGCCCTGTGCCCTGCGTCGCGCTCACCCGCGCCACCGGAGCACCCAGCTCCTCAGCCAGCTTCAGCGCATCCACCACACCGCCCCGCGCTTCCATCAGGTCGGTCATGTTCAGCAGCACCAGCGTCGGCAACCCCAGCCCCAGAATCGGCGCAGCCAGCATCAGTTGCCGCGTCAAATGCAGGCTGTCCATCACCAGCAGCACCGCATCCGGCTTCGGCGTGCCCGGCATGTTGCCCTTCAGCACATCAATCGAAACCCGCGCGTCCTCGCTGAACGGGTCCAGCGAGTAAATCCCCGGCAAATCAATCAGCACCAGGTCGTCGCGGTCAATTCCCGCCATCCGCCCCATGCGCTGCTCCACCGTCACTCCCGGATAATTCGCCACCTTCTGGCGAAGCCCGGTCAGCCGGTTGAACAATGTCGATTTTCCAGAGTTGGGTGGCCCAATCAGAGCTATCGTCCGGAATTCCCCCAGGGAAGCGGCTGGCAATTCAGGGGGCTGAAAGGCCGCGGGGGTGCAGCAATCGCTCATTAGACCGCCTCTGCCAGTTCCGCCGCCTGTGCCACTACCGCCTCCGGCGCCGTCACCCGTATCGACCGCGCCGTCTCACGGCGCAGCGCAATCTCAATTCCGTCTACCCCATACACCGTCGGGTCGCCCGCCGGCGCTCGATGCACCACACGCACCAGCGCATTCGGCACAAATCCCATATGCATCAGATGGTTCTGCACTCCGGCAGGCAGCGTCAACTCCACCAGTCGCCCGACCTCGCCAACTCGCAAATCGCTCAGCACACGCACCTGCCGGACTCCCACCTGGGAATGCTTCCTGCTCTTACCAAAGCTCACAATCGAACTGCGACTACTTTGGTCGGACTTCAGTATACGACCGAAACGGTCTGGATTGCAATTTGCCACGCCGGATGACCTCTCAAGCCTGTTCTAACAAGCCCAAAACGCCAAAAAAGTGACCGGCATCACGTCCCTCTCCGGCTACTTTTCCTGCATCTCTGGTCCACTCCGGCGGTACAGTGAAGAGCATGACCCACCAACAGTTTACCGCCTCGCTCTCCGCTCCATCGCCGCCCCAGGGTCTTTCTCCTCAACTGCTTGCACTCTGGTGGGACGCAAAAGGGAACTGGTCCCAGGCCCACGCCTGCGTCGACGACCTCGAAACCCCCGCAGCCATGGCCGTACACGCCTACCTCCACCGCAAGGAAGGCGTCCAGTGGAACGCCGACTACTGGTACCGCAGGGCAGGGAAGCAATACCACCGCCCCACCCTCGAAGCAGAACACCAGGCCCTTCTCCAGGCTTTCCTGTCCTGATCCCTGACCCCTCGAATCAACTCAGCCCCACCAACTGCCGCGCCACCTGCCGCTGTCCCAATATCGACGTCTTGGGAATCTTCCCTCGCACCATCGCCACTTCGTCGCATCGGTGCAGCCGCGGGCAGCTCTGGCAATCCTTGAAAATCTTGTCCGGCAGCTCCGCCTTGTCTTCCACCGTCCTGAAGCCGTACTTGAAAAAGAAATCCGGAATCCTCGTAAACAGGCACACCGACTGGATCCCGTGCTCCTCGGCTTCCTTCAGCAGCGCCTTCAGCACCCGTCCGCCCGCGCCCTTGCCCTTGGCGCCCGGCTTCATCACAATCGACCGCACCTCCGCCAAATGCGGCCCATACAAATGCAGCGCCCCGCACCCCAGAAAAACCCCGGTATCCGACAGCGCAATCGTAAAATCCCTTACGTTCTCGCAAATCTCTGCAAACTGCCGCTTCAGCAGCGTCCCATCGCCACTCAGGCTGTTTACCAGTTCAAATATCTCCTGCGCATCCTGCAGCCGGGCCTTACGCACCTCCATGGCTTGCCTCCAGCGCGCTCACCTGCGCCTCCACCAGCGCCAGTGCTTCAGCCACCCGTCCGCGCGCCGTTCCGCCAATCACATCATGGCAGTCCAACGTCGCCTCCAGCGTCACCGCGTCGTAAAAGTCCGGCCCAAATTCCTCGCCAAACTCCTGCAGCTCAACCAGCGTCAGCGCACCCAGCTCCCGGCCCGTCTCCAGCCCAAACCGCACCGCGTTGCCAATCTTCTCGTGCGCCTTGCGGAAGGGAACTCCCTTGTGCACCAGGTACGTCGCCGCCGCCATCGCATTCAGATAGCCGGTATCCGCTGCCTCTTCCAGCCGCTCCAGGTTGAAGCCCAGCGCCGTCGTAAACCGCGCCAGCAGCCCAATCATCTGCGCCGTGCCGCGCACCGCAAACAGCGGCTCCTGCGTCTCCTGCATGTCCTTGTTGTACGCCAGCGGCAATCCCTTCACCTGCAACGTCACCGACGCCGCAGCTCCGTGAATCCGCCCAACCTTGGCCCGCACCAGCTCCGTCAAATCCGGATTCTTCTTCTGCGGCATCGCGCTCGACCCCGTCGAGAAAGCCTCCGGCAACCGCACAAAATCAAACTCCGCCGTCGCAAACAGCGTAATCTCCTCCGCAAACCGGCTCGCATGAAGCCCCACAAAGGTCAGCGCCTGCAGATACTCCAGCACAAAATCCCGGTCGCTCGTCGCGTCCATGCTGTTTGCCGTCGGCCCCGTAAAGCCAAGCTCCGCCGCCGCAATCGTGCGGTCCAGCTTCAGCGTCGCCCCGGCAATCGCGCCCGAGCCCAGCGGGCAGTAATTCAGCCGCCGCCGGCAATCCTCCAGCCGCGAAATATCCCGCAGCAGCATCTGCGCATACGCCTGCAGCCAGTGCGCAATCAGCACAGGCTCGGCCCGCTGCAAATGCGTAAAGCTCGGCATCGGCGCATCGCCCGCCGCCTTCGCCTTCTCCACCAGCGCCCGCACCCACTTCGTCAGCGCGCTAATCGTCACGCCAATCTGCTCCCGCGTATACAACCGCAGGTCGGTCGCAATCTGCTCGTTCCGGCTCCGCCCCGTGTGCAGCTTCAGCGCCAGCGATCCCAGCTTCTCCGTCAGCGCCAGCTCCACATAGTGGTGAATATCCTCAGCCACCGCGTGGTCCCGCACCTGCGCCTGCCCGGCCTCGCTCGCGTGCTCCACCACCAGCTCATCCAGCGCCGTGCGAATCTTCGCCAGCTCATCCGCCGTCAAAATCCCCGCCGCCGCAATCGCCGCAGCATGGGCCTTGCTCGCCGCACACTCCTGCGCCAGCAACTGCCAGTCAAACACTATCGATCTCTGCCACGCCTCAAACTCGGCATCAAGCGGCTCGCGAAAGCGGCCGGACCACATCTTCACAATTCACTCCTTAAAGCGTCTCGAAATCCTTCAACGACTTGAACAGTACGGGCTTTCCACGCTGCTGAAAAAACTCTAATTTCGATGCTTTGTAAAGGGGCATGACTTCAGTCATGCCGTAAATGCCTGTTAAAAAAAGATGGGCTTTAGCCCCTGAGGGATGCCCTTCCCGTAGATATCACCAATCCCTACCCCGCAAACCGCTCCGCATTCTTCAGCCCGCCCAGCAGCAACAGCAGCAGCGCCTTCTGCGCATGCATCCTGTTCTCCGCCTGGTCAAACACAATCGACTGCGGCCCATCCAGCACCGCATCCGTCACCTCGGCATTCCGCCGAGCCGGCAGACAGTGCATAAACACCGCATTCGCCTGCGCACGCGCCATCAGCGCCTCATTCACCTGGAACGGCCGAAAGATCGGTGCCCTCTTCGTCGACTCATGCTCCATGCCCATGCTCACACACACATCCGTGTAAATCGCGTGCGCCCCTTCGGCACCCGCCTGCGGATCCTGCGTCAGCTTCACTTCGCTGCCGTTCTTCGCGGCAATCTCGCGCGCCAGCGTCACAATCTCAATATCCGGCGAGTATCCGCGCGGCGTCGCCACCGTCACATTCGCGCCCAGTTGCGCACCCGTCAGCATCAGCGAGTGGCACACATTGTTCCCATCGCCCACATACGTAAAATTCAGTCCTTCGACGGAACCAAAATGCTCTTCCAGCGTCATGAAATCCGCCAGCGCCTGGCACGGATGTTCAAAGTCCGACAGCGCATTGATCACCGGCACCCGCGCATTCGCAGCCATCTCCGTAATCGTGTCGTGCGCATACGTCCGCAGCACAATCACATCCACCCAGCGCTCCACATTCTTCGCCACGTCCGCAATCGATTCGCGCTCGCCCAGCGGCGAATTCGTCTGGTCAAAGAAAATCGCATTCCCGCCCAGCGTGTTGATGCCCGCCTCAAAGCTCAGCCGCGTGCGCAGGCTCGCCTTCTCAAACATCAGCACCATCTGCTTTGCGTCCAGCGCCCGCCGAAACTCCTTCGGATTCGCCTTCACCTCGTGTCCCAGCTTCAAAATCGCGCGCACTTCCGCGCTCGTCAAATCGCTGATGGAACACAAATCTTCGCCGGCCAGCCGCTCTGCTGCTGCCAGAATATCCACGTCTTCATGCGACGGAATCGCTACCGCCTGCCGCTCCAGAAATGCTTTGCTAGCCACTGACCTTCTCCTCACTCTTCGCCGCTGCAACCTGCGCGGCATCTTCCGTCAAAATCTCATCCAGCGCCGCAATGGCCTGGTCCACATTCGCCTTGCTCAAGATATACGGCGGCAGGAATCGCAGCACCGTCTCGCTCGTGCAGTTGATCAATATCTTCCGCTCCAGCATCTTGCGCACAATCGTCTTGCCCAGCTCCGCGGTATTCACTTCCGCGGCCACCATCAGGCCCTTGCCGCGCACATCCACAATCGCTTCGTGCTTCGTCGCCAGCCCGCGCAGCGCATCCATAAAGTACTCGCCCACCTCGGTCGCGTGCGCCATCAAGCCACTGCGGTCAATCTCGTCCAGCACCGCAATCGCCACCGCACACGCCAGCGGTCCGCCGCCAAACGTCGTCCCATGCATCCCCGGATGAATCGCGCGCGCCACCTCTTCCGTGCACAGAATCGCACCCAGCGGCACGCCTCCCGCCAGCGGCTTCGCCAGCGTTGTAATATCCGGCTGCACATCGTAGTGCTGGTACGCGCAGAATTTGCCCGTGCGCCCCACACCCGCCTGAATCTCATCCACAATCAGCAGCGCGCCAGTCGCCTGCGTCAGCTCCCGCGCCGCCTGCATAAACTCCGCAGTCGCAGGACGAATGCCGCCCTCGCCCTGAATCGCCTCAATCAAAATCGCGCAAACATCGGTTGAAAACTTCGCCTTCAAATCAGCAACATCGTTGAAGCGCACAAACTCCACACCCGGCAGCGTCGGTCCAAACGGCTCGCGATACTTCGCCTTGTACGTCGTCGAAACACTGCCGTACGTGCGCCCGTGGAAGCTCTGCTCCATCGCCAGAAACTTCGTCCCAATCGTCCGGCCTTCTTCTCTCAGCAGACCCGCATGGGCGCGCGCAAACTTCATCGCGCCTTCCCATGCTTCCGTCCCCGTGTTCGCAAAAAACACGCGGTCCATTCCACTCTTTTCCGTCAGCCGCAGCGCCAGTTCCGCCTGCCCCGTATGGAAGTAGAGATTCGATGTGTGAATCAGCGCCTTCGATTGACGCGCAATCGCATCTTCAATCGACTTGTGTCCATACCCCAGCGCATTCACGCCAATGCCGCTCAGCAAATCCAGGTAGCGGTCGCCCTTTTCGTCAATCAAAAACACGCCTTCGCCCCGCTCGAACAGCAGCGGATTCCGGTCATACGTCGGCACCAGCAACTTCGCTTCTGCGGCCCGTGTCGTCTCCAGCTTCATCGTCGTCATCTCCTCTTATGCCACCATCACTTCCGTGCCTTCGCTCACGCGCGACGTGCACAGATCCGGCAATACCTTTGCACTCTCCGCAGGCAATATCCGCACCCGCTTTACACCGCGCAGCAACGCATCCCGGCACGCGCTCAACTTTGGCAGCATCCCTCCGGTAATCACGCCGCTCTTCGCCATCTCCGCAATCTGGTCAATGGAAAGCCACCGCATCGTCTCGCCATTCGCGCCGCGCACTCCCGGCACATCCGTCAGAAACACCAGCGCATCCGCCTTGCACGCCGCAGCACACGCCGCAGCCATCTCATCGGCATTGATGTTGTAGTACTCGCCGTCAAATCCCAGCGCCATGCTGCACAGCACCGGCACCGCATGGATCTTCCAAATCGCTTCAATCAACCTGGGATCGCTCGCCGCAATCTCGCCCACATACCCCAGGTCCGGCCCGCTCTGTTTCTTCCGCGCGCGGAACTGCAATCCATCGCCGCCGCACAATCCCACAGCAGGCTGCCCCACCGCGCCCAGCGCAGCCACCAGGCTCTTGTTCACCTTCCCGGCAAACACCATCAGCGCAGCATCCCGCGTCTCCGCATCGGTCACGCGCAGCCCATTCACAAACTCGCTCTTCTTGCCCAGCTTTTCCAGCGTGCGCGTCAACTGGATTCCGCCGCCATGCACCACCGCCACCTGGTTGCCATCCTTCACCAGCGCCACAATCGCGCGCACACAGGCATCCAGAATTGCGGGACTCTCCAGGCCGGCGCCGCCCAGTTTCACAAGATACTTCATTCCAGGCCCTCCGCCTCTGCCCACCCATACATCACGTTCAGGTTTTGCACGGCCTGTCCCGCCGCACCCTTCAGCAAATTGTCCAGGCAGCTCACAATCACCGCACGCCGCCCATCCTTCGCAAGCTGAAATCCGATATCGCAATAGTTCGTCCGCACGCTCTGCTGTATCTGCGGCAAGGTCGTTCCATACAGCCGCACCATCGGGCTGTGCGCATAGAACCTCGCATAGCAAGCCTCAATCGCAGCGCTCGTCATCTCCTCGCGGAACCGCACATAAATCGTCGACAAAATTCCCCGCGGAATCGGCAGCAGATGCGGCGTAAAAATTATCCCGTCCGCAGGCAACTCCAACTGCTCCAGCAACTCGCCCGTATGCCTGTGCCCAAACACGCCGTAGGCTGACAAATTATCCGCCGCGTACATGTAATGCGTCTTCGCCGTCGGTGCTTTCCCCGCGCCGCTCACGCCGCTTTTGGCATCCGCAATAATCCCGTGCTCCACTTCCACCAGGCCGGCCTGCACCAGCGGCTTCAGCGCCAAGATAACGCTCGTCGCATAGCACCCAGGATTTGCCACCAGCCCGGCTCCGTGAATCGCCGCACGGTGCAGTTCCGGCATCCCGTACACCGCCTCCGCCTGCATCTGCAGCGCATCGGCACTGCCTTCATCCTCAAACCGGTACACCGCGCGATTCTCGCCCGCTTCCAGACGCCACGCGCCGCTCAGGTCAATCACCCGTATCCCGCGCTTCCGCGCCTGCGGCACCAGCTCCCGGCTCAGCTCATGCGGAGTCGCCAGAAACAGCACCTCAACCCCCAGGTCCTCCATCAGCTCAAAGCTGAACGGCTCCACCGGCAGGTTCCCAGTCCCATGGCTGTCATGGAGATGCGGATGAATCTCGCCCAGCGTCGGCACTTTCGCGTCCCGGCTTGCCTCCGCCCGGCCCAAAAACACCGGCGTCGCGCCCTTCAACCTCGGATGCCGCACCAGCAGCCGCGCCAGCTCCGCGCCTGCATATCCGGTCACTCCCATGACCGCCGTCTGTACTGCTTTGCTCATTGTCCCAACAGCTTTCGTAGTTTGGTCTGTGTTTCGGCGGCCTGCGGCACATCGGCGCAAATCACCAGCACGGTATCGTCCCCGGCCAGCGTGCCAAGCACCCCCGGCCAGTTCTCATCATCCAGCGCCGCCGCCACCGGTTGCGCCCCACCCTTTACTGTACCAATCACCACCTGGTTCATCGCCTGCCGCACCCGTAACCCAAACGATTCCAGCACCTCTCCCAGCCGCGGTGCTCCATCCTCCTCAGCCCCGTGCCCGTTTCCGTTGGAAAACACATACCCGCCCCGCCCCTTGAACAGCCCCAGCTCATGCAAATCCCGGCTCAGCGTCGCCTGCGTCACCCGATACCCGCGCAACCCCAGCCGCCGGCGCAGTTCATCCTGGCTCCCCACCGGCCCCGCCGCCACCAGCTCCCGTATCGCGCTTTGCCGTTCAACCTTCATTCGCCTTCGCCTTCGCCCTTGCCTTCGCCCTTGCTCTTGCCGATGCCCTTGCCGTTGCTTTTTTTGTTTGTCATTCCCGAAGGGAATCTGCTTTTGCTTTTGCTGTTGCCTTTGCCTTTGCCTTTGCCTTTGCTCTTGCTCCTGCCTTTGCCTTTGCCTTTGCTGTTGCTGTTGCCTTTGCCGTTGCCGTTGCCGTTGCCGTTGCCGTTGCCGTTGCCGTTGGCTTTGCCGTTGCCGTTGCCGTTGCCGTTGCTTTTTTGTTTGTCATTCCCGAAGGGAATCTGCTGTTGCCTTTGCCTTTGCTGTTGCCTTTGCCTTGACCAGGTGCCCCCGGTCCCTCGCCCTTGGGGACCGGGGAATCACCCCTCTCGCCATCCCAATCAGTCCACCAAACAGCAAATGCGCGGCCCCGTCCTTCTGGTCACCGCGCATGAATAAATATACACATACGGTGTATAAATATGCAACAAATCCTGCCCCACCCCCAACTCTCCTATCTCACCACCCCATCCATCAGCTACACTTTCTCACTGTTGGACACAAGCGGATACCACCCCGCGCCGAAAACCCCCGGCCCGGCCCCGCTCAGTAAACCTGTCCAACGGAAGAGACCTCACACGATGAGCGAAACCCGTAATCCCGAATCTGCGGCACGCGCCGCCAGTCAGCAGCGGCCCATCTTTCATACCCTCAACGACCTGTTCCTCTCCGTCGCCGCCGGCAACCGCCCATCCGTTCTCAGCTACCAGAACCAGCACGGCCTCTGGCAGCCGCTCTCCTCCGCCCAACTCTACCAGCGCGTCCGCGCCCTCGCCGCCGCCTTCCAGCGCTGGGGCATCCAGCGCGGAGACCGCATCGGCATCCTCAGTGAAAATCGTTGGGAGTGGCCCGTCACCGACTTCGCTACCCTCGCCCTCGGCGCCATCGACGTCCCCATCTATCCCACCCTCACCTCCGACCAAATCGCCGACCTCATGCGCGACTCCGCCGCCCGCATCCTCGTCGTCTCCACCCGCGCCCAATACGACAAAGCCGCCGCCATCCGTTCGCAGACCGCCCTCGAGCACGTCGTCCTCATGGACGATTCCGACTGCCCCGCCGACGCCGTCGCCTTCTCCTCTCTCGTCGCCGACGCTGACTCCCGCGGCTCCCAGCGCGATCCCAGCTTCGACGCTCTCGTTGCCCAAGCCCGCCCCGACGAGGTAGCTACCCTCATCTACACCTCCGGCACCACCGGCGAGCCCAAGGGCGTCATGCTCTCCCATGGCAACATCGCCTCCAACATCAACATCGCCACCCACGAGTACGACATCAACTCCTCAGACTCCTGCATCTCCTTCCTGCCGCTCTCCCACATCACTGCCCGCGCCCTCGACTACCACCTCTTCTCCTATGGCGCATCCATCGCTTACTGCCCCCAGTTCGACAAACTCCCCGTCACCATGAAGCAGATCTCCCCCACCGTCTTCGTCGGGGTCCCCCGCATCTACGAGAAAATCCGCCAGGGCGTCGAGCAGAAATCCGGCGCATCCCCCATCAAAAAGCGCATCCTCGGCTGGGCCGTCAACCTCGGCGCTTCCCACCGCGAGGCCATCTTCTCCGGCCGCACCCCCGCCTCGCCCCTCTGGAAGCTCGCCCAGAAGCTCGTCTACTCCAAAATCCGCGAAGCCTTCGGCGGCCGCGTCCGCCTCTTCATCTCCGGCGGCGCACCCCTCGGCATGGAAACAGGGAACTGGTTCGGCTCCGTCGGCATCCACGTTATGGAAGGCTACGGCCTCACGGAAACCTCTCCCGTCATCGCCATCAACTCCCCCGTCATCAGCCGCATGGGCTCAGTCGGCCGCGTTCTTCCCGGCGTGGAAACCACCCTCGCCCCCGATGGCGAACTCCTCGTCCGCGGCCCATCCATATTTCTCGGCTACTGGCAAAAGCCCGAGGCCACCCGCGAGTGCATCTCCCCCGATGGCTGGTTCTCCACCGGCGATATCGCCCGCTTCGACGACGACGGATTCCTCTACATCACGGATCGCAAAAAAGAGCTGCTCAAAACCTCCGGCGGCAAGCTCATCGCCCCGCAGCCCATCGAGGGCCGCCTCAAGGCCAACATCCTCGTCGCCCACGCCGCCCTCGTCGGCGACAAGCACAAATACATCTCCGTCGTTCTCTCGCCCAACTTCGCCGCACTTGAGGCCTGGGCATCCGAGCACGGCGTCGTCGCTCCCACCCGCCGCGAACTCGTCGCAGATCCCCGCGTCGTTGACCTCTACGGCGCCATCGTCGCTGAGGTCAACAAGACCCTCGCCAACTTCGAGACCCTCAAGCGCTTCCGCGTCGTTGCCGAAGAGTGGGCTCTCGACACCGGCGAGCTCACCCCATCGCTCAAGCTCAAGCGCCGTGTCATCACCCAGAACTACGCCGCCATCATCGCGGAGATGTACGCCGACGAGGCAACTTCACGCGGCGCATAGGTTTGGCAATCCGCCGCCGCAGGTTGCCCCCCTTGGTCCACAGCCGCTGCAGTGCCGCAAAAAATGGCGCGCCCCACGCTGCAATCGAAAGCAGCGCGCCAAACAGCACCACCGCGTCAATGCTGATACGCCCACCCTGCTTCAGCCAGTACGCATCCGGGTCCAGATTCAGCCACAGCGCAAACTCGTCCAGCGTCAGCGCCGCCCCCATGCCAAACCCAATCGCCATCACCCGGCTCAGCAGAATCGACGTCGGCGAGTGCGCCCGCCCAACGTCCATCAGCCAGCCATAACCCACCAGCAGCAAAATCAGGATTCCCCACACCAGGTGGTGGATATGACGACCACCCACCATCACCCACTGGAACGGCCCGTCCCCGTGCACCACAAAGTACACCAGCAGCCGAACCCCCAGAAACGTCACAAAAAATGCGATGGAAGACAAAAATGCCCGTCGCCTCGGCCGGTCCGGGATCGACGTCCGCACCAGGTAACCCAGTCGCGTCAACTGCATCAGCACCAGCAAAGCCGCAAAAAGCAGCGCAATAAATAAAAGCAATAAAAATGACCCGGATTGCTCCATCCCTCAATTCAAACACCATTTCCCGCCGCGCTTCCGCCTTTTTCCGCTCACTCCGGAAAATCCTCCTTTGTGCGCCCCATCACCGTTCGTCGCCTTTCTGACCGATTACACTGGTTGGGATGCCTTCTGTCGCAAATCGCTACAGAGGGTCAACTATCCCCGCAACACATGGACTGAAGGAGAAACACTGAGATGCGAGTTGCACTTTTGACTGGTGGCGGCGACTGCCCCGGATTGAATGCGGTGATCTACGCCGCCGTGAAGAAGGGAATCAACAAGTACGGCGATGAGTTCATCGGCTTCCTCAACGGCTGGCGCGGCGTTCTCGACAACAACTGGATTCCCCTCACCCTCGACCGGGTCGACGGCATCCAGCTCCAGGGCGGAACCATCCTCCACTCCTCACGCACCAACGTCAAAAAGATTCCCGGCGGCATCGAAAAGGTCGCGGAAGTCCTCAAGGCAAACAAGATTGACGCACTCATCGCCCTCGGCGGCGACGACACCCAGTCCGTCACCCTCGCCCTCACCGATGCCGGCATCCCCGGCGTAGGCGTTCCCAAGACCATCGACAACGACATCAACGGCACCGATGCCACCTTCGGCTTCGACACCGCCGTCGCCATCGCCACTGAGGCGGTCGACCGCATCCGCACCACCGCTGACTCCCACAACCGCGTCGTCGTCATTGAAGTCATGGGCCGCGATGCCGGCTGGATCGCCTATGCCTCCGGTATCGCCGGCGGGGCTGACGTTGTCCTCGTCCCCGAGCGCGAAATCGACATCGACCACGTCGCCAAGCTCCTCAAGTACAACTACGACAAGGGCAAGGACTACGGCCTCGTCGTCGTTGCCGAGGGCTGCCACCTCCCCGAGGTCGGCCAGGTCACCGGCTCCAAAAAGCTTGACTCCTTCGGCCACGCCCAGCTCTCCGGCGTCGGCGAAGAGCTCGCCAACCTCATCGAAGAGAAGACCGGCTTTGAAACCCGTTCCGTCAACCTCGGACACCTCGTCCGTGGCGGTTCGCCCACTGCCTATGACCGTCTCCTCGGTCAGCGCTACGGCCTCCACGCCATCGACATGGTCCACCAGGCCAAGTGGGGCCGCATCGCCGTCCTCAAGGGCACTGACATCACCGACATCACCATCAAGGAAGCCGTGGCCACCAACCGCCGCCTCGACCAGCGCTTCTTTGACGTCATCACCGACCTCGAAGCCAACGTCTAACCCGGCTTCCCTCAACCCACGCCCGGCCTCCTCAAAAGGCCGGGCGTCCTCATTTCCCCCGGCAAATTATCTTTGCCCTCGCTGTTGTCGTTGCCTTTTTGTTGTCATTCCCGAAGGGAATCTGCTTTTGTCTTTGCCTTTGTTCTTGCTCGTGGTTGTCTGTCTGTCATCCCAGTAGGGAATCCGCCGTTCCCCAACTCCACATGCCCCTTCCCCCCCAACTCGCCTGCCGCCCCTTCCAGCCCGCAGACCTCCCTGAGCTCTACGCCATCGAAGCTGCCTGCTTCCAGCCACCCCTCCGCTTCACCCGCCAGCTCCTCCGCTCCCTCTGCCTCGACCCCCGCTTTGCTACCTGGGTCGCTCTCTCCTCCAGCGCCATCGTCGGATTCGCCACCGTCTCCCTCATCCCCGAAGTGGCCCCCCCCGACCCCACCCCCTTCGCCTATCTCTGGACCATCGAACTCCTTCCCGCCTTCCGCGGCCTTGGCCTTGGCAGCCGCCTCCTCGCTCTCGCAGAATCCTCCGTCCAGGCCTCCGGCCTCACCCTCCTCGAACTCCACGTCGCCCACGACAACCTATCCGCCCAGGCCATTTACCAACGCGCTGGCTACCAGACCCTCGGGCTCGAGTCCGACTTCTACGGCCCCGGCCACTCCGCTCTCCGCCTCCGCAAACCCATCCTCCCTGAACCATCCATCATCCCCTCGCCCGAAATGGCGTAGCCTTATAGGTAAGTTATGTCGCTGCTCAATCCCAATCTGCCCAAGTCCTTCCTGGCCCTCCGCCATTACCAGGCCGCCGATTTCCTCCACGACCTCATCGCCGGCCTCACCGTCGGCCTCGTCGCCCTGCCCCTCGCCATGGCCTTCGGAATCGCCAGCGGAGTCACTCCCCAGGCCGGCCTCTACACCGCCGTCGTCGCCGGATTCCTCATCTCTGCACTCGGCGGCTCCCGCACCCAAATCGGCGGCCCCACTGGCGCTTTCGTCGTCATCGTCGCCGGCATCGTCACCCGCTTCGGCATGGACGGCCTCGCCCTCGTCACCCTCATGGCCGGCGCAATCCTCATCGCCATGGGACTCACCGGCCTCGGCGCAGCCGTCAAATTCATCCCCCGCATGGTCGTCGTCGGCTTCACCAACGGCATCGCCATCCTCATCGCCTCCACCCAGATCAAGGACTTCTTCGGTCTCCGCACTGGCGCGGTCCCCTCAGAATTCCTTCCCCGCATCAAGCTCCTCATCGCCAGCGCCGCCAGCGTCAACCTCGCCGCGCTCGCCCTCGGCGCCGGCACCCTCGCAATCCTCCTCATCCTGCCTCGCATCACCCGCCGCGTCCCCGCCTCCATCGTCGCCCTCCTCGTCTCTACCGCCATCGCCGCCGCCTTCAAGCTCCCTGTTGAAACCATCGGCACCAAATTCGGCGGCATCCCCCAGGGCTTTCCCCACTTCGCCTTTCCCACCCTTCACGGCGAACACATCATCCCCCTCATCCCCCACGCCTTCACCGTCGCCATGCTCGCCGCGCTCGAATCCATGCTCTCCGCTGTCGTCGCTGACGGCATGACCGGCGACCGTCACAACTCCAACGTCGAGCTCGTCGCCCAGGGCATCGCCAACGTCGTCTCCCCAATGTTCGGCGGCATCCCCGCCACCGGAGCCATCGCCCGCACCGCCACCAACATCCGCTCCGGTGCGCGCTCCCCCCTGGCCGGCATGATCCACGCCGTCACTCTGCTCGCTATCCTCCTCGTCGCCGCGCCGCTCGCCAGCTACATCCCGCTGGCCACCCTCGCCGCCGTCCTCTTCGTCGTCGCCTGGAACATGGGCGAGTGGCACGAAATCGGCGGCATCCTCCGCCTCGACGCCACCGCCATCTCCGTCTGGCTCGTCACCTTTGCCCTCACCGTCTTCGCCGACCTCACCGTCGCCGTCGCCGTCGGCCTTGGTCTCGCCGCCCTCCTCTACATCCGCCGCGTGGCTGAAACCACCACCGTCGTCCCCGTCGACGATGCCTACATCCGCGACGGCCTCGCCCACAACCTCCAAGGCCAAATCATCCCACCCTACGTTTCACTCCTCCGCATCCACGGCCCCTTCCTCTTCGGCACCACCGAAAA
>CAIVDV010000042.1 GCA_903904755.1 uncultured Acidobacteriaceae bacterium
TCGCGCGTAAAGTAGACCCCCTCCCGCGCTCCCAGCCACAGCGTCCCATCCGGGGAGAACCTCACCCGGTGAATCCTCGTCAGCATCGTGGGAATCCCCATCGGCCACCACGTCTGCCCATTGTCCTTGGATAAAACCACCCCATCGGCCCGCGCCGCCGCCATCATCTCTTCGTGCGTCGTCACTGACAGGTACTCCCCAGCGCCCATCACCGGGCCTCCCTGCCAACTGGTGCCCTGGTCCCGGCTCGTCAGCAGGCCATAGCTGGTAGCCGCCACCCAAACATCTCCCGATACGTCCAGGGAGTTCACGCGGCTCTGCAACTCAATCACCGGAGCCTTCACCTGTTTTTCTGTGTTGACGTGCGTCCCTCGAACCGTCTGGGTAGTCGTCTTCACAATCGTGTTGGCAATCGTGTTGCGCGGCTCCCAGACCAGCAAGGGGGTTGCCGCCCCCTCAGCGCCTGCGCTCTTCGCACCACTTGTCGCTGCCCCAGTCGCGCTCGAAGCCTCCGCAGCACTGGGAGGATCCAATACGAAGATCCCGTGACTGGTCCCCGCAAGCACCGTCCCGTCCTTGGTTTGAGCCAGGGCATAAACATCGCGCCCATCCAGCCCGGCACCTATCTGCTGCCATCCCTTGCCGCCATCAGGCGAGACAAATACCCCGCCATAGCTCTTGTCGTTCACCACGCCCGCATACAAGTGGGATGCATCCCCGCGATCTACAAGCAGCGCCTCCACCTTGCGCTCTGAGAGGCCCTCATTTGAAATCGCAAAGTTCGCGCCTGCATCCGTGCTCGCCAGCACGCCCCCGCGATCCGTCGCCAAAAGCACACGCTCCGGATTTCCCGGGTCTACAAAAACATCGTTGACAATCACTTCCGGCCCCGTCATCGGCTTGAAGTTCCTGCCCCCATCCACGGTCTTGTAAAGCCCCTCTGTCGTCCCCGCATACACAATCTCGCGATTTACCGGATCCTGCTTCAAAACCCGCGTCCGCCGCGCCGTTGAGGGGATTCCCTGGATCTTCCGAAACTTGTCTCCCGCGCTTTCGCTCTTGTAGATGCCGCTGCATGCGCTTAGAAACACCGTGCGCGGCCGCTGCGGATCAAGAATGATAGAAAACACGTCGGAGTCATCAATCAACCCCTGCTTCAGGTTGTGCCAGCTCTTGCCGCCGTCCGTGGTCTTCCAGGGCAAATGCCATGTGCCGGCGTAAAGAATATCCGGGTCCACCGGATCCACTGCCAGCGACTCTATCTCGTGAATCTCTTTGCTCCCCGGCGGGCTGATCTGTGTCCAAGACGCGCCCGAGTCCGCCGAGCGGAACACGCCCTCAAGCGTCCCAACAAAAAACATCCTGGGGTTCGAAGGTGCCTGTACGAAAGCGCGAACCGACTGTCCTCGCAGCCCTTCACACATGCTCCACTTGCGCCCTCCGTCGTGGCTCACCCAAAAGCCGCCGTCCGGACGGTCTGCCCGCCACGCTGCTACATAGAGGGTGGCAGGGTCGGCCGAGTCCACAAGAATGTGGTCCAGAATCAACCCGCCAGAGCTGCCCAGCTTCGACAGGCGATGCCACGAGCCGCCTTCATCTAGCGACTCGTACAGCCAGCTGTTGGTCGTTCCCAGATAGAGATGATTCGGTTGTCCGGGCACGGCTGCAATCGTCCGTGCATCGCCGCCCGCCGGGCCAACGGTGCTCCATGGCTTCTGCGCTGCCAGGCTATGCCCAAGGAGCGCCAAGAGAAGGGCTGGTGTTGCCAGAA
>CAIVDV010000043.1 GCA_903904755.1 uncultured Acidobacteriaceae bacterium
CCGAACCAAATGCGGGGCATGGAAAAGTGGAAAGCAAAGAACGCTTACCACTTTTCCACGCCCCCGACTGCGGCTATCTGACTAACTCGGTAACTGCGCTACACTAACAATCTCGCTGGTACAAAAGATCGGGCAGGCCACCGCCATGACGACTTTCCATCCGGAAGTGCGTGAGTTTATCGGCGAGAGCCTGCATTTCGCCAACAGCTCTCGAACTATGAAATCGGGCAGGTATGAATGGGTAACCGACCTGCGTCCCATCGGTCGCGACGCTTTACTCCATTGCGGGCTCAAGCGTAGGGACAATGAGCCTCACAAGGGGGAGCACAAGCTTGAACTTCTGGACACTGGTAAGAAGGGGTTCAGCGGGCTGATCGGTCTTGTTGAGGCGACTATCGAGGGAGCAGTCGATGACCTGGACGTGATGCGCATTGATCTCTGCGCCGACATCCTTGGGACTCCGATTGAGTGGTTTCTGAGTCGGTTGCGCATCAAGTACAAGCGGATTGCCTATGAGATTGGCGAATTGAAATATCAGCGAGTTGGAAAGGCGGGCATCCAAACATTGAGCGGCGGCAAGCGCCCGAACATGGTCCGTGTCTACAACAAGATTGCCGAGTACCTGGATCAACTGAAAAAGCTGCAACGGAGACGGAGCAAAGATGCCGATTTGCTCACACTGGAATCAGAGTTTGGGGTATCGGAAACGGACGTGATTACCCGCATCGAGCGCCAGTTTGGCGGAGGGCGTATTCCGATAGTGATTGATTCTTTCAGCAGCCTCAAAGGACTACCCGATTTCAACCCATTCACCAACATCGAAATCCTGAATGGCAATGGCGCAAAGATTCCGGGCATCCTGGATTGCGGCCTCGATAGGTGGCTTGCTGGTACGCGCCTCCAACAACTGCAAAGCGAAATGGGTGAACAGCAGTTCAGGCGTTGGTTGAGCGCCAATTCATCCGGCAACGCCGCTCGCTACATGAAGCGATTCGCCGATTTTCTTCAGCCAGACGGAGAAAACAGGCTGACGACGCAAACCATCTTCGAAACCTACCGTGAATCAGTGACAAAGCAATTGGCGGCGTAGCGCAAATCAGGCGAGTCGAATATACTTAAGCCCTACGTATGCGCAAACACGAAAAGCTACCAGAAGCCGCGCTAGAGTTTTTCCGCAAGCAGGGCAAAATAGGCGGAAAGAAGAGAGCCGCGAACCTCACAGCCGAGGAACGCAGTGAGCAGGCCCGCAAAGCCGTTCAAGCTCGTTGGGCGAAGCAATTAAAGGAGCCAGCCGTCAAGGTGGGCAAGCCAAAGAAAGGGACCAAATGACCCCACGTACAGCCGTTCTCTATGCACGTGTCTCCAGCCGCGAGCAGCAGCAAGAGGGGTATTCCATCGAAGCCCAGGTCAAATTGTTGCGTGCTTCCGCAGCGAAGGATGGATTTCAAATCGCCCGCGAGTTTATCGAGGTTGAATCTGCGAAAGCGACCGGACGCAAACAGTTTGGGGAGATGGTCACTTTCCTCAAACGGAATCGCTCCTGCCAAGACCTTTACGTCGAGAAGACGGACAGGCTTACCCGGAACCTGCGAGACGTTGTGACAATCGAAGACTTGGACATTTCGGTCCACCTTGTGAAGGAAGGCGAGATACTCTCGAAAACCTCACGATCGCATCAGAAATTCATCTTCGATATTCGCGTAGCGATGGCACGAAACTACACGGAGAACCAAAGGGAGGAAGTAGGGAAGGGAATGGTAGAGAAGGCAGCACAGGGCGGTTTGCCCGGTCTGGCACCCTTCGGCTACCGCAATATCCCTGCGACACGTACCGTCGAAATCCATCCGGAAAAGGGACACGTTGCACGGTACGTGTTCGAGACGTACGCAACCGGGAAGCACTCCGTCCTGTCGCTGTCCAAGGACGTGAAAGCACGTTGGGGCACGTACATTTCGAAGGCCAACATTCATACGATGCTCAATAACCCGTTCTATATGGGTTTGGTCGTATTTCGCGGGCAGACGTACCAGGGCGTACACAAGCCTTTAGTGAGCCATGAACTTTGGTCGAAATGCCAAAACCTGATGCACGTACCCAACCGTCCCAAGTATGGGAAACGGGAAATCGCCTTCCGGGGAATGTTGCACTGTGCGCACGACGGATGCACGGTGACCGGCGACGTGAAGAAACAGAAGTACGTGTACTACACGTGCAGCCATGGACGTGGCCCGTGCGAGTTGCCAAGATTCCGAGAAGAGGAGATCGTGCAGCGGCTCGGAAGCGTGCTCAAAAATGTGTACGTGCCGCCGGAAGTGGCAGCCAGAATCGTTCAGGCATTGGAGCAAGATGCGGCGCAGAAAAACAAGACAGCAAGTGCCGAGCGTGTACGTTTGGAGCGGGAGTTGAAGACGCTTGAAGCCCGGATCGATCAGGCGTATTCGGACAAGGTGGATGGTCTGATACCGATGGATTTGTGGCAGCGGAAAAACTCGGAATGGCAGGCCGAGATAAGCAGGGTAAAGGCCCAAATGGCAACCCCTGTAAAGGAGGAAACTGCCAGCCGAATCCAGGATGTGCGAAGGATTTTCGAACTAGCGGAAAGTGCTTATTCTCTATACGTTACGAGAAATCCGGCAGAACAGGCGGATTTGCTCAGAAATGTACTTTCGAACTGCTCTATCGATGCCGTAAGTCTTTATCCTACATATAGAAAGCCCTTCGACATGATAGTCCGAAGGGCCAGAAATAAAGAATGGTCGGGGAGAGAGGATTCGAACCTCCGACCCCCTGCTCCCGAAGCAGGTGCTCTACCAGGCTGAGCCACTCCCCGATACCGTGTGTGCGAGCCGCGAGTGTTGCCCCTGCCTGGTGTGTGTGGGGCGTAAAACGCGCTTTTGTGAGTATAGCAGAGGAGGGTGGGGGGACGAAGGGGTCAGGGGGCAGGGACGTAGGGACTGAGGGACGTAGGGACTGGGGACTGAGGTGGGGTCGGGATTTGGGTAGGATGGGAGTATGAAGACGAGTTGCCGGGAGTTTCGGGTGTTGGATGGTGGTTTGGGGTCGGAGCTGGAGTTGCGGGGCGCCGATGTGAGCGGGCCGCTGTGGAGTGCGGCGGTGGTGGAAGAGCGGCCGGAGGTGGTGGCGGCGGTGCATCGGGCGTACTTTGAGGCGGGTGCGGAGTGTGTGGCGGCGGCGAGCTACCAGATAAGCCGTGCGGGGTATCGGGAGCTGGGGCGGACGGATGCGGAGGCGGACCGGGCGCTGGCGCGAGCGGTGGAGGTGGCGTGCCAGGTGCGGGATGAGGCTCCCGAGAGGCGGCTGGCGGCGGCGAGCCTGGGGCCGTATGGAGCGGTGCTGCATAACGGCGCCGAGTACCACGGGAATTACGAGATTGGGTATGAGGAGCTGGTGCGGTTCCATCGGGAGCGGATTGCGGTGGCGGCGGGGACGGATGCGGATGTGCTGGCGCTGGAGACGATTCCGTCGCTGGGAGAGGCAAGGGCGATTGTGGAGGCGCTGGAGGGCTTTCCCGAGCTGCCGGTGTGGATGAGTTTTGTGTGCCGGGATGGGCAGACGGTGGTGCATGGGGAGCCGCTGGTGGCGTGTGCGCGGGAGGCGATGCAGGTGCCGGGACTGGTGGGTGTGGGGGTGAACTGCACGGCGCCGCGGTTTGTGGCCGAGGCGATTGCGGAGCTGAAGGCGGCGGGAGTGCCGCGGGTGATGGTGTATCCGAATCTGGGCGAGGGTTGGGACGCGGTGAACCGGTGCTGGATGGGGACGGCGGATGCGCGGGGGTTTGGGGAGTTGGCTGCGGGGTGGTTTGCGGGGGGTGCGGATGTGGTGGGGGGCTGCTGCCGGACGCGGCCGGAGCATATTCGGGAGGTTGGGTTGGCGTTGGGTCGGTGAGGATGGGCTATCCCCGGTCCCCAAAGGCGAGGGACCGGGGGCACCCGGAGATTGGTTCATCCCACCCATGTCGCAAATGGCGCGAGATGGATGGGGCACGCGGAGATGGGGAACCCGGAGATTCTCCTGTGGGGTGATGGGGCTAGGGGAGGATGGGGTGGGTGAGGAGTTGGCGGGCGATGGTGGCGAGTTGCATGTTTGAGGTGCCCTCGTAGATTTTGCCGATTTTGGCGTCGCGGAAGAATTTTTCGGCGGGGTAGTCGCGGACGAATCCGTTGCCGCCGAAGATTTCGACGCACTGGCTGGCGACGCGTTCGGCGACCTGTGAGGTGAAGTACTTGGTCATGGCGGCTTCGGTGACGAAGGGGAGGCCGGCGTCTTTGCGGCGTGCGGCGTTGTAGACCATGAGGCGTGCGGCTTCGATTTCGGTGGCGAGTTCGGCGAGGGTGAACTGGACGGCCTGGAAATCGATGATGGCTTTGCCGAACTGGCGGCGCTGCTGGGCGTAGCGTGCGGCGTGGTTCCATGCGCCCTGGGCGAGGCCGATGAGTTGTGCTCCGATGCCGATGCGGCCTTCGTTGAGGACTTCAATGGCGATTTTGTAGCCCTGGCCTTCGAGGCCGAGGAGGGCGGTGGCGGGGATTTCGCAGTCGTCGAAGAGGACCTCGCAGGTGGAGCTGGCGCGGATGCCGAGCTTGTCTTCTTTGCGGCCGATGGTGAGGCCGGGGGTGGCGGCGGGGACGAGGAAGGCGGTGATGCCGCGGTAGCCGGCCTGGGGGTTGAGGTTGGCGAAGACGAGGAAGAGGCCGGCTTCGCGGGCGTTGGAGATCCAGAGTTTGCGGCCGGAGAGGCGGTAGCCGGAGGGGGTGGGGGTGGCACGGGTTTCGAGGGCGAAGGCGTCGGAGCCGGAGTTTGCCTCACTGAGGGCGTAGCTGCAGAGCATGCCGGAGGCGAGCTGGGGGAGCCAGAGTTGGCGCTGGGCGGGGGTGCCCCAGCGGAGGATGGCGTTGACGGAGAGGGTGTTCTGGATATCGACGATGAGGGCGACGGAGGGGTCAACGGCGGCGAGGGCTTCGACGGCGAGGATGGCGTCAAAGAAGGTTCCGCCTGCGCCGGAGAACTCTTCGGGGATTTCGATGCCGAGGAGGCCGAGCGAGGCGAGGGCGGGGATGAGGCCGGGGAAGAAGTGCTGGTCCTGGTCCATTTGGCGGACGTGGGGGGCGATGGTTTCTGCGGCGAAGCGGCGAACGGTGGACTGGAGGAGGAGTTCTTCTTCGGAGAGCTGGGTGAGCGGGGTGGGAGCGGACATGCGGGGGGACCTCCGTTGGGGCGTGGAAAGGGTAGCAGACGGGAGCGGAGGTGGGGTAGGGAGAGGTAGCCGGCAGCTTTTAGCTGGGTCGGGGAGGTTGCGGATGTGGTTCAGGACAAAGGCAGCGAGTTAGCTGCGGCTGCGCCGCGATAGCGAGTCAGCAAGTTAGCGGGTGGGGTGGAGGGCGGGGGAGAGGTTTGACGAGGTGGAACTGGGTGGGGGCGGGGTGCGTATGGGTAGATGTAAGGATAGGGGAGCGGGAGAGTTGTCTCTCGAAAGGATGGATATGGCGAAGGTTGCGGTGCGTTTGGCGGCGGTGCTGGCGGGAGTTTTGAGTGTGTTGGGAGCCGGGGCGGAGCGGCTGCCGGAGAATGCGCGGCCGGAACACTATGCGCTGCGGCTTACGCCGGATTTGGCGAAGGCTACGTTTGCCGGGGAAGAGCGGATTGATCTGGTGCTGGCGGAGCCGGCGAAGACGGTTACGGTGAATGCGCTGGAGATTGCGTTTGAGCGGGTTGAGGCGGAGGCGGGCGGGAAGAAGCTGCCTGCGAAGGTGACGCTGGATGCGGAGAAGGAGACGGCGACGTTCAGCTTTGTCGAGGCGCTGCCGGCGGGCAAGGTGGTGTTGCGGATACGGTATACGGGGATTTTGAATGACAAGCTTCGCGGGTTTTATCTGTCGAAGACGAAGCGGCGGAATTATGCGGTGACGCAGTTTGAGTCGACCGATGCGCGGCGGGCGTTCCCCAGCTTTGATGAGCCGGCGAAGAAGGCGACGTATGACGTCACGCTGGTGGTGGCGAAGGGCGACACGGCGATTTCGAATACCAATATTGTTGCGGATGTGCCGGTGGGCGATGGAAGCCGCCATGCGATTACGTTTGCGCGGACGCCGAAGATGTCGACGTATCTGCTGGCGTTTCTGGTGGGGGATTTTGAGTGCCTGAAGGGGGAGAGCGACGGGGTTCCGGTGCGTGTGTGCGCGACGCCGGACCAGGTGCAGTACGGGAAGTTTGCGCTGGAGGCGACCGAGTACGCGCTGCACTATTACGACACGTATTTTGGAATCAAGTATCCGATGCCGAAGCTGGACATGATTGCGCTGCCGGATTTTGAGGCGGGCGCGATGGAGAACTTTGGCGCAATTACGTACCGGGAGACGGATTTGCTGCTGGACGACAGCCACGCCAGCGTGGACGCGAGGAACCAGGTGGCGCAGGTGGTGACGCACGAGATGGCGCACCAGTGGTTTGGCGACATGGTGACGATGCAGTGGTGGGACAACGTGTGGCTGAATGAGGGATTTGCGACGTGGATGGAAGCGAAACCGGTGGAGGCGTGGAAGCCGGAGTGGAAGGTGACCGAAGAGGTGACGGGCGGCGCGCAGAGCACGCTGAACTACGATGCCGGGAAGTTTACGCGACCGATTCGCGCGAAGGCGGAGAGCCGGGAAGAGATTGAAGAGATGTTTGACAGCATCAGCTACGGCAAGGCCGGGGCGGTGCTGGATATGGTGGAGCACTACCTGGGAGAGGAGGTCTTCCGGCAGGGTGTCCACAACTACCTGGCGGCGCATATGTACGGGAATGCGACGGCGGAGGATTTTTGGGGAGCGCAGACCAGGACGAGCGGCAAGCCGGTGGACCGGATCATGGAGTCGTTTGTAGCGCGGCCTGGGGTGCCGATATTGCACATTGGGCCGGTGGTGAACGGGAAGGTGACGGTGGAGCAGGAGCGGTTCTTTTTGAATGAGAAGAACCGGTCGGGTGCGGCGCAGCACTGGACGGTGCCGGTGTGCTTCAAGACCGTGGGAGGGGCGAAGTGCGAAGTGGTGACGGAGGCGAAGCAGGAGATCGCGGTGCCACAGGCTCCGTTTGTGTTTGCGAATGCGGGCGGGCGGGGTACTACCGGAGCCAGTATGGGGCGGCGGAATATGGCGAGCTGTTGGCGCATGTGGAGACGGACCTGACGCCGGAAGAACGGCTGAGCCTGATTGGCGACCAGTGGGCGCTGATGCGGGCCGGGCAGGGGAAGGTGGGCGCGTATCTGAAGCTGGCGCAGGCAGTGGCTGGGGATGCGAGCTCGAGCGTGCTGGGGATGGTGTCGAGCCAGGTGGGGACGGTGGAGAACCGGATTGCCGGGACGGATACCGAGCGCGAGGGGATGAAGGCATGGGTACGGCAGACGTTTGGCAGCCGGTATGCGGCGCTGGGCAAGGCGACGGCGGAGGAGAGCCCGGAGCAGAAGCGGGTGCGTGCGCAGTTGCTTCGACTGGCTGGAGAGGCGGGCGATGAGGCTGCGCTGGCCGAGGCGCGGGCGATTACGGCCAAGTGGCTGGTGGACCCGGCGAGTGTGGAGCCGACGGTGGCCGGCGAAGCGGTGAATGTGGCGGTGCATCACGGAGATGCGGCACTGTACGAGAAGATGCTGGGGATTTCAGAGACGGCGAAGGATCCGCAGGTGCGGAGTGAGGCGCTGTACCGGCTGGCGTGGTTCCACGACCTGGCGCTGGTGAAGAGGACGCTGGATTATGCGGTGTCGGGCAAGGTGCGGAATCAGGATTCGGCAGGGATGGTGGCCGAGGAGCTGGGGGACCGGGACTCGCGGGATTTGGCGTGGCAGTATCTGCACGAGAACTGGGAGAAGGTGGTTGCGCAACTGACGCCGGAGTCTACGAGCGGGCTGGTGGGCGTGACGGGGCAGTTTTGCAGTGCGGAGAAGCTGACGGAGGTGCCGGAGTTTTTTGCGACGCACAAGGTGGCGGCGACGGAGGCTACGGTGAAGCGTGCGGTGAGCGGGATTCAGGATTGCCTGGATTTGCGGGCGGCGCAGGAGGGGAATTTGCGGGAGTGGCTGGCGGGGCGGTAGGGGCTGGCTGGGAGTGGAGAAGGCCCCTGTCGAGCGATGCTCGGTGGGGGCTTTTGTGGTTTGGGCACTGTCGGATTGTGCTGGAAATGCTGTTGCTCCCATAATGGGAGCATGGTAGTATCGATTCGTGCGAGTGATTGCCCGATCGACGCTTTACGGATTTGTGAAAAACCGTGTTGAGCCTCACTTGCGAGCTGGGGTCAAGAAGCAGCTGGATGCCTGGTTTGCCGAAGCGGAAAGGGCAGATTGGAAAAGTCCGGCGGAGTTGAAAGAGCAGTTCCGGTCCGCCAGTGTTGTTTCCGGCGAGCGGGTGGTTTTCAATCTCAAGGGCAATGAGTATCGCCTGGTGGTGGCAATCAACTTTCACTTTCAGATCTTGCTGATTTTGTGGCTGGGGACGCATCGGGAATACGACAGGATAGATGTGGCAACGGTGGTGTATGAGAAGGAGCGATATGCAGATTCGTCCGATTCGAAGTGAGGCCGATCATGAGGCGGCGGTGGCTCGGATTGCGGAGTTGATTTCGGCGCGCCCCGATACTGCAGAGGGCGAGGAGCTGGATGTGCTTGCGACGCTGGTGGATGCGTATGAGGCGAAGCATGATTCCGTGGATGCGCCGGACCCGATTGCTGCGATTGAGTTCCGGATGGAGCAGCAACAGTTGACGCGGAAGGATTTGGAGCCGCTGATTGGCAGCCGGGCGCGGGTGTCGGAGGTATTGATGCGCAAGCGGACGCTGACGCTGGCGATGATTCGCCGGGTGCGGAATGAGTTGGGAATTTCAGCGGATGTGCTGATTGGTCGTGGGGATGGTGAGCCGGGTGAGCGGGTGCTGGTGGGGAAGTAGGGTTGGGGTTGGGTGAGGGAGAGCCGGAGCAAAGTTGCAGTTTCGAATGGGTAAGAAGCTGGTGAAATCCGTTTGGCGGGGTGGGGAAATGGGAGGATACTGTTGCCATGACGACTTTGCCCGTTGAAAACCAGTTTGTGAGTGTCGAGGAGTACTTGCGTACTTCGTACGGCCCCGACTGCGAGTATGTCGATGGACGGATTGAAGAGCGAAACTTGGGCGAACTGGAGCACTCCATCCTGCAGCGTTTTTGACTGTTTTGTTCTTCATGAACAGGGATGCGTGGGGGGTGGAGGTTTTCCCGGAGCTGCGCACGAGGGTTTCCGAGACGCGAATCCGGGTGCCGGATTTGCTGGTGGTGGCGAAGGGTACGGCGATTGACCGGGTCCTGGAGCAGCCGCCGTTGATCGCGATTGAGATTCTGTCGCCGGAGGACCGGCTGGGCCGGTTGCAGCAGCGGATTACGGATTACCTGGGCTTTGGGGTTGAGAACATCTGGGTGTTTGATGCCGAGGAGCGGGTGGCCAGGCGGGCGACTGGGACGGGACTGCATGTGGTGGCTGACGGGGAGTTGACGGTGGCGGGGACGGCGATTCGGGTGGTGCTGAGCGAGGTGTTTGGGGAGTTGGAGCGGGGGTAAACAAGCCCATTCCGATGTAAAACAAGTACGGGCGCGGAGGTTGACTCCGCGCCCGTGGTGTATTTGTTGATTGCGATGGCTCTAGCTGCGTTTGTTGACGCGGAGGGAGAGTTCGCGGAGTTGGAGGTCGGAGACTGGGGTGGGGGCGTCGACCATGACGTCGATGGCCTTGGCGGTTTTGGGGAAGGCGATGACTTCGCGGAGGCTGGGCGCGCCGGCGAGGAGCATGGCGATGCGGTCGAGGCCGAGGGCGATGCCGCCGTGGGGCGGGGTGCCGTACTCGAGGGCATCAAGGAAGAAGCCGAAGCGGGTTTTGGCCTCTTCTTCGGAGATGCCGAGGGACTGGAAGATTTGGCGCTGGACGTCCTGGCGATGGATACGGATGGAGCCGGAGCCGAGTTCGAGGCCGTTCATGGCGAGGTCGTAGCAGTTGGCGCGGACGGCGGCGGGATCGGTGAAGAGTTTGTCGAGATCCTGCTCATGGGGCGAGGTGAAGGGGTGGTGAGCCGGGACCCATTTGTTGGACTCGGCATCGTGCTCAAACATGGGGAAGTCGGTGACCCAGATGGGCTGGAAAGCCTGACTGCCATCGAGGGGAGCGGCGGCCTCTTTCCATGCGGTGGGATTGGCGCGGTCCACGATGTCCTGAGTGACGCGGAATGCGCCGTGGCGGTCAGCGTACTTTTTGGCGAGCTCGACGCGGAAGTTGCCGGCTGCGGAGTAGACGGCGATTTCGCGCTCGGAGAGGCGGCCGGGGATTTTGGTGTCGGAGGCGGAGATGTGGTGCGCGGGGTCGCCGGCGACGATGATGACGAAGTCGGATTCGGCTGCGGCGACGAGTTCACGGACCTTGGCGGCTGCTTCGGGGAAGCCCTTGGCGAGGCGCTTGAAATCGTCAATGAACTTGGCGCCCTTCTTCTGGTCGAAGAGGGGGTGATTGTCTTCGCGCTCCTTGCGGCTGAGTTCGCCGACTGAGGGGATGCGGAGGGCGACGACGGGCAGAGCCGGGTCGATTTGGAGGGTGGCGAGGTCGGAGTCGGCGAAGGCCGGGCGGACATCGGTGAGGCCGGGGAGGCGGAGGTCGGGCTTATCGACGCCGAACTGGCGCATGGACTCGTCGTAGGTGATGCGCGGGAAGGGTGTGGGCAGATGGACGCCCGCGGCTGCGAAGCCGGCGGAGAGGAAGGATTCGACTACGCCGAAGACGGTGTCCTGGCGGGGGAAGGTCATTTCGAGATCGACCTGGGTGAACTCGAGCTGACGGTCTGCGCGGAGGTCTTCGTCGCGGAAGCAGCGGGCGATCTGGAAGTACTTGTCGAAGCCCGAGATCATGAGGATTTGCTTGAAGATCTGGGGGGACTGGGGAAGGGCGTAGAACTCGCCACCGTGGACTCGGGAGGGGACGAGGAAGTCGCGTGCGCCTTCGGGGGTGGACTTTGTGAGGATGGGGGTTTCGATTTCGAGGAAGCCCTGGTCGCTGAGGTTCTGGCGGATGGCGAGGGTGATTTTGTGGCGGAGCCAGAAGTTGCGCTGCATTTCGGCACGGCGCAGGTCGACGTAGCGGTACTTGAGACGGAGTTCTTCGTTTGCGATGGCTTCTTCCGCCGGGGAGAAGGGTGCGAGCTTGGAGTCGTTGAGGACGAGGAGTTCGGTGGTTTCGAGTTCGACCTCGCCGGTGGGCATTTTGGGATTGATGGCGAGGGCGTCGCGGAGGCGCAGTTTGCCGACGGCGGCGACGACGTACTCGGGGCGGATGGCTTCGCCCTTGGCGTGGCCTTCAGGGACGAGATCGCGGTCGAGGACCACCTGGACGATGCCGGAGCGGTCGCGGACGTCGAGGAAGATGAGGTTGCCGTGGTCGCGGCGGCGGTTGACCCAGCCCATGATAACGACCTGTTTACCGGCGTCGGCGGCGCGCAGGTCGCCGCACATGTGGGTACGTTCGAGAGAGCCTAAAAAGTCGAGCACTACGAGATTCCTCTGCACACGCTCCCGGGGGAGCGGTTTTCTGTTGCAAATGTGGGCCGGACGCGGGCCGGGCTAGGTGTTGCGAAGACCGGCGAGCAGATCGGCAAGCTCGGTCTGGGGAACTTTGGACTGCGACCCGGTGGCGAAGACCTTCACGGTCAGGATACCGGATTGTGCCTCGTCTTCGCCGAGAAGGACGATGGAGCGGGCGGTTTTGTCGGCGGCCTCGAAGGACTTTTTGAGGCGGAAGGTGCCGTCTCCGAGCTCGACGCGGAGGCCCTGGCGGCGGAGAGTGCGGGCGAGGGCGAGGGCGGCGGGGTTTTGGGCGGGGCCGAGGGGGGCGATGTAGGTATCCGCCACCTGCGGTGGGGCAGCCTTCTGGTTCGCTTCCTGCGCCTGGAGAGTCAGGACGAGGCGGTCTTCGCCCATGGCGAAGCCGATGCCGGGGGCTTTGGGGCCGCCGATGGCTTCGGAGAGGCCGTCGTAGCGTCCGCCGCCGAGGAGGGCGTTTTGCGCGCCGAGGCCGCCGTGGGTGAACTCGAAGGTGGTGCGGGTGTAGTAGTCGAGGCCGCGGACGAGGCGGTGGTCGTGGGTGTAGGGGACGCCGGAGGCATCGAGGGCGGCGCAGACCTGGGCGAAGTGGTCGCGGGAGGCTTCGTCGAGGGAGTCGGCGATGCGGGGCAGGGCATCGATGATGGGCTGATCCTCGGGGATTTTGCAGTCGAGGACGCGGAGGGGGTTGGTTTCTGCACGGCGCTGGCAGTCGGGGCACATTTGGCTGACGACGGGGGCGAGGGCGGTGCGGAGGGTTTCGATGTAGCGGGGGCGGTCGGCGGAGGAGCCGACGGAGTTGATTTTGAGGGTCCAGCCGGTGATGCCGAGCTCATCGAGGAAGGTGGCGAGCATTTCGAGCACTTCGGCATCGCGGAGGGGGCTTTCCGAGCCGGCGTGGGTGGGACCGATGACTTCGGCGCCGATTTGGGAGAACTGGCGGTAGCGGCCCTTCTGTGGGCGTTCGCGGCGGAACTGGGGGCCGATGTAGTACAGCTTGGCGAGCTGTCCGGTTTCGCCGAGCTTGTGCTCGATGTAGGCGCGGACGACGCCGGCGGTGTTTTCGGGGCGGAGGGTGAGGGACTGGGTTTTCTCGCTCTGGGCGCGGGCGCGGTCTTCCCAGGTGTACATCTCTTTGGAGACGATGTCGGTTTCTTCGCCGACGCCGCGGGCGAAGAGGGCGGTGTCTTCAAAGATGGGGGTGCGGATTTCGCCGAAGTTGTAGCGTGCGAAGACGGAGCGGGCGACGGCCTCGATGCGGTTCCAGAGGGCGGTTTCCGGGGGGAGCAGGTCGCGAGTGCCGCGGACGGCTTTGAGGGTAGACATGGCTTTTTTAGTCTAAATGTTTGGGGGAAGGGGGTGCGAAGCTGGTCGGCGAACCTTCCGTTGCGAGAATCGTCTCCAAATTGCGCGCGCCGTATTGGATCTGAAAAATCCGGATAATCGATTCGGAGGGGAGATACCTATAAATAACCAAATGCTTGGGAAAACCGGGAATTGCTATCCAGCGCAGATTGTCCAGGTTGGCCGGGCGAAATCTACATCGTGCACCACGTTCCGGCATTTCGAGGAGAGATGTCATGGCCTGGTCGACGGCAGTTTCCCATCGTCGCGCGCGAGAGCCGCCTGCTACCAGTTCGTAGTATTCCGCCTACTCCACGATGGAGTGCGCCGCGGCATCGGAGACGCGGAGGAGATTTTTCACCTTGCCAGCTTTTCTCGAAGAATTGCAACAAGGCTGCGCTGGGAGAGTTCTTCTGGAGTGACTTCAAACGATTTGGATTCCATTGCCTGGAGCAGACTTGCCTCAAGCCGTTCGAGGCGTTTTTCGCGGTCCTGGCGGATGAGGTCCCGGACGTACTCTGCGGGGGTACCGAACTCACCGCCGGCGACGCGCTCTTCCACGCAGGACTTGAGTGGGTCGGGGATGGAGATGTTCATTGAGTTCGTGGCGATGACAGGATTTTATTCCAGATTGCGGAAAGAAATGGGGAATTTCGGTGGGGTGCGAGGTCGCTAACGGAAGGTTACTTTGAAGACGCGCCAGTTTCCGGCTTCGACAACGTAGACGATTTCGGCAAGGGGTGAGGTCTTTGGGAACTAGGGCCTGTTCACACTACCTGAGTGATGGCGACGGGAGAGGAGTTTTCCCCAGTTCAAGAAGCGACGAGTGCGCTGTAACGAGTTACTGAAGCGAGGAGCGACGCAGAAATGGGGAAAACTGGCCCCGTCCCTGCGGGTTGCGGCGCAAATCGGGCCATACTTCGCTCTCACCCTCGG
>CAIVDV010000044.1 GCA_903904755.1 uncultured Acidobacteriaceae bacterium
CCGAACCAAATGCGGGGCATGGAAAAGTGGAAAGCAAAGAACGCTTACCACTTTTCCACGCCCCCGACTGCGGCTATCTGACTAACTCGGTAACTGCGCTACACTAACAATCTCGCTGGTACAAAAGATCGGGCAGGCCACAGGGACTGTTTTAGGACGAACCGGTGGCATTAATCTAGTCCACAAATAGCTGACGAATTAGAATGCCTAATCCATCGTGGCCGGAAGAGTACTCCAAAACTCACCGACGCGTCAAACATTACAGGATGTTCATGTTTTTAGGGAGTCATCATTGCGGCAATGGCGCTCCCGTCCCTGCTACTCCGGGATAACCGTATCCGGTTCTCGATGTGCAGGGCTAAATCACTGAAACAACCCGGGTGCCACCGCAGCCGCCGTCAACTCATCTAGTTCTGGGTCAGAGAATTGATGGCAATCTGCATGCAAGACAGCAGCATTCACAGCGCTCCCGCCAGTGTGATGCCAATCCGAATTGCGGAAGCCTGCCTTTTCAAAGTCCGTGGAAGGGCCGACTTCATATCTGTCCACTGCATCAATCTGCTCCGCAGTCGCGCCTTTCAGCGAAGCCCGATCACGGTGGGAGCTTACACAGTATTCACAATCATCAGCGCGCCACGCGAGTTGACACCGGTTCCTTGCATATCGACTGGAGTGCGTCATCCCCAGGCAACGGCTTCAGCAGGGCAGCCAAGCCAATAGCCCGTCCAGGGGCGCTCGACACCGCCACGAATATGAACGGAACGACCCCACGCTCGTCGTGCAACTGTCGTAGAGCGGTTCAACCTGCGTAGCCACCTCCCCGCGCTCAAACGAGTGGACGAGAGAATCGGACGATTTGGTAGCAGCTCCGGTCATCAAAATGGCTCCAGTTGAAACCGGAGCCATTTAGGCTTGCACCATCATTCATGAGCGAGAAACTGCGATCTCTCCCCTAGAACGTGAAGCGAGCACCGAACTGGAACTGCCGAGGCAGGTTAGCATCCGAAGTTATCTGGCCAAAGCCAGACATATTGTCGGCCGTCGGTGTCGGGTTCCAGAAAACGTTCGGATATCCGAACTGAACCGAGTTGGTCACGTTGTAGCTGGAAACCTCCAGCCGAAGGTTTCGCTCTCCACCCAAGGTCAGATTCTTAAAGAGCGAAATGTCCAGATCATGAGCTCCATCGGTACGTACACTGCCCAGTGTCGCCGGGGCGGTGCCAGGAACAAACTGTCTCGTCGGCTCAGAGAAGCAAGTGTAGTTAAACCACATAGCGGCTGTATGCGGCGCACCTTTCCCGGGGTCGCAGGTCAGGTCCACCCTCTGGGCAAAATAGGGGTTGCCTGTACCATTAGGGCTTGCAATCGGTACGCCCGTACTCACGTAGGCAATCGTATTGATTGTCCAGCCCCCCAGCGCCTCATCTGCCAACCCGTGAAGGTGAATCTTCCTGCCCTTTCCGACGGGCAGGTCGTACGACGCCTGCCAGTTGAACTGAAATTTCACATCCTGCGCGCTGATGCTGTGCTCGAGATTCAGATTTTGCCAGTCCTGAGCAGCGCCTGCGCCATGAAAACCAATGAATCCAAGCGGCGGGGCTCCGTCGTCGGTCATGATTTTGCCCCAAGTAAAGGTGGCCAGCGTGGTGAAGTGATTGCTCATGCGTTTCTCCACTTTGGCCTGCAGCGAACTGTACTCCGAATCACCTCCGGGGTAAGCGTGAATGTTCACGCCGTTGCCTGCGCCATAGTTCCCGGTGCTGAACTGGGGATACTTCTGCAATGCGAACCACTGCGGGACAGTTGCCGAGCCATACCACGCATTGGTGCTGGGTAGAATCCCCTCCCAGGGGTTTGCCACCATGCATGCAGTGGAACCAGTAATACAGAGGCCGTCGCCGTATTTCTGGATATCTCCGAGAGAAAGTTGGTTCAGGTCTGCATTGCCAAGGGGCAGGAAGAGTCCGCGGCTGCCAACATAGGCCGCACTCACAATCGTCTGATGCGGGAACTCGTACTCCAGACCAAAGTTGAAGTTGTAGGTGGTCATCGTTCGCTGGGAATGGAGAACAGTATTCAAACTGCCGCCGAGATTGGTTGCAGCACCCAGCGATGCGCCGGTGAGTTGCACAACACCCTCAGGAAAAGGATTGCTGAGCGAGTAACAGCCAGCGACATCCCCGTTGTTTACGCAATCGGAGGTGCTGTTGAAAATTGTGTTCCCGTCTGCGTTGTACTGCGTTCCGTTCCAGTTCGTAACCGTGGAAAAGCCATCGCTGTTGAGGGACGGATTGGCAACCATCTGTGCGCTTGGCCCGTAGTAGATTCCCCCGCCTGCACGCACCAGCAAGTGCTTGGCAGCTTGCCACGACAGCCCGACACGCGGTCCCAGGTCGCCGAGGTTGACTGCGAACGGACTGCGGTTGCCGCTTCCAACAAAACGCTCCCCGCCGGTGAGCGCCACGCCATTCGGTGTGAAACTCAGGTTCGGATCAAAGTACTCAAGCCGATTGTGCCGCTCTGTTCTGCCGCCAAAGATGTCCCAGCGCAAACCGACAGTGAGAGTCAGGCCATGCGCGATATGGTAAACATCCTGCGCAAACGCGGCGTAATATGGGTTGGCTTCAGCCGCAAAAATGTCCTTGGTAAAGTTGTAAGACTCGTACCCGGGTGCCTGTCCCATGCCCAGCAGGAACGAAGCAAAATCGCTTCCGTCCCCGGCAAAAGCTGTGGAGCCAGTCGCGGAGTTGTCAAAACCATACAAACCGCTCGGAGACGGCGGCTGGCCGATATTCATAAATTTCCGCTGGTACTCAATTCCAGTGCTCAGCTCCTGCTTCCCAATCACATTGCTATAGGTTGCGTTCGCATCCGAGTTTTCGCTTGCGAACTGAAAGGTGTTCCAGTTCGCCGTTCCGCCAATCATCGAAGTAAAGTTGCCAAAAGCGATAATGGGCAGCGTTTTGTAGGTCTCCTGATCCGCCAGTGCCTGTGGGAAGCCCAGACTCGAAATGTCATATCCAATCTGCCTCGGATCGCCCCCCTGATTCTCGAAGTGGCGCGTAAACGAGTAGCGCAACTGGAGCATCGAGGTCGGAGTCAACGTCAGATCATCGGCAAGCAGAATATTCCTGCCGTTGGTAATGTTCTGGTAGTAGTTTGCATCCCACATACTCTTGAAGAAGTTGTAGTTGGAAAAGAATAGGCGGTCGAAGGAAAAGCGGCCAAAAATACGCTGCTTTTCGCTTTGGTACCAGTCCAGGCGAATGTCGAACTTCTGCGCGTTGTATGGATCCAGACCAGGCAGGTATAGATTGTTGATGTGGTAAGGACCAGTGCCATCATTGTTCGGCTCGGGGAACTGCGCGGCGAATTTGAGTGCAATCGGGTTCAGGTTTTCTGCGGGAATCTTGTTCCCGTCAAAAGGTTTGCGAGTTCCATCCTCGTTGTCTGGGGCGAGCGGGTTGTAGATGGTGTAACTGTCTCCCGAGAAGTCTCCTGTGCGCTCCGCATCCGTCGGAACCGTAAAGGTGCCACCGCCGTCAAACTGCTTCTGCTGGGTTGCCTCGTAGTCAGCAAAGAAGAAAAGCTTCTTGTGAAGGATTGGGCCACTGATAGCTCCGCCTTCCTGGTAACGGTAGTAGTCAGGCGCAGAGCTGCCGGGATTGTTCAGCTTGTTCATGTAGTCATTCGCCGCAAGCGCATTGGGGCGGATGTAAACGAAGGCGTCTCCATGAAAACTGTTGCCGCCCCCCTTGCTGGCCAGACTGATAACGCCGGCACCACCACTCTCATACGAAGCGGGCGTGTTCTGCGTCTCGACACGATATTCGTCCACCCCATCTTCAGGAACCTGGAATGCTGGGATGATGCTGGCTGCGTTGTTTTCCGCGATTCCAAGCGGGCTCCCATCAAGCATGTAGTACACAGAACCCTGCAGCGCGCCGTTAATGGTGTACGAGGAAACATCCGCGCCGGGGCGGGAATTGAAAATTGCTCCGGTGTCCGAGGAGTTGGGAGTACCGTTCGCAGGATTGACGCCGGCACTCAACTGCACCAGTTGGAAAACATCTCGTGTCAGAAGTGGAACCCTGTCAATGACTTCGGAGGAAATGAGCTGACCGACGGTCGAGTTGCTGGTCTCCGTCATGTCCGCTGTCGTGGTGACGGTGACAACTTCACTCACCGATCCTATTTTGAGCGCAAGATTTACCGTACTGACCTGGTCAATGCTGACACCCACGCGCTGCTGCGCTACGGACTCAAACCCTTCGTGACTGGCGGTGACTGTGTACGTCCCAGGAGTGAGCGAGACAAACGAATAGATTCCCGCCGCGCTTGAAACCGTAGTGAGGCTGATGCTGGTGGCCTGATTGAGCGCCACAACCTTTGCGCCAGGCACGATGGCGCCCGTCTGGTCTGTCACCGCACCACTGATTCCACCGCGCCCGGCTTGAGCAAATATCTGCGGAGCCAGCGTTACCAATTGCAAGCCGACGAGGCAGTGAAGACAGAATCGAGAGAGCATTCTTGCGGTAGGCATCATGGCGCATCCTCAGAAAAAGTGTTGATTAAAACGTTTGAACATCTTGGATTGTTACTGTAAGATGATTCCCGATAGCTGTCAAGGGGAAATCACGGGCGGTCGCTTTCGTGCTGGATTGACTGCCCTAAACCGTGTAAAGTCTACCTGCGAATCCAGAATCTGCTTCCGGGTTCGCCGTTTTGAGGCCAGGAGTGCAGTCCGAGTTTTTCGAATGCTCCTGACGTTCCGTGTGGGAGGTAAGCAAGTGCCGCAACGAAAGTCTGGCCACGTTACTCTGCTGGATATCGCCCGCGCCTGTGGCTACTCAGTTTCGACCGTATCCATTGTTCTCAGCGAGGCACCACTCTCACAAAACGTCGCGGCAAGCACGCGCGAGCAAATTCGCGCGATGGCCAGCCAACTGGGGTATCACCCGGATGCCTATGCACGTTCACTTAGGCGAAGACGCAGCCAGACAATCGGGGTTCTCGCGTTCGACCTCTCTGATCCATTCTGCCTCCCAATTATGCGCGGAATTCAATCGGAAATGCAGCGCGGCGGATACCTGCCCATGTTGATGGATGCGCAGACGCATCGAAAACTTTTCGATAGCTATCTGAAGATGGTGCTGGAGCGGCGCGCAGAGGCTGTAATTGTGATTGCAAGCTGGATTTTTGAAGAAGCCAACCTGCTCGCCGATATGGAAAAGAACAACGTTCCGATAGTAATCGTCGGCCGGGATTTGACCAGCCGAGGGATTCCGTCCATCGCCGTTGACAACGAGGAAGGCGGAGCCCTCGCGATGCGCCACCTGCTCGAATTGGGACACCGCGACATTGCCGTCGTTCGCGGCCCTGTGGAAATGTTTGACAGCGAGCCGCGCTGGAACGGCGCTCGCCACGTGGCTGCTCAAATGGGAATCACAATTGATTCACAACTGATATTCCAATTGCCCGATCTGGTTGGCCCGGATTCCGGCTTCGAAGGAGGCGCAAGTCTCGCAAAGGCGATGCTTGCAACCGGGCGCAAATTTTCTGCTGTCCTGGCATTCGACGATTTGACGGCGCTCGGAGTGGTTCGCGGTCTGAGCGAGTCCGGTCTGCGAGTGCCCCAGGACTGCACTGTGGTTGGTTTTGATGATGTGTTACCCGCTTCTGTCGCAACTCCTGGCATCAGCACGATTCGGCAACCTCTCGCAGAGATGGGCTCTATTGCAGCTCAATGGGTTCTGAAGGCAATCGAGTCCGGCCAATCGGCCCCTGCAAATCCGCCCGAAGTTCACTGGGCCCAGCCGCAGTTGGTCATTCGCGGATCTTCTGCCCCACTGCATGGCACTGAATAGTTTCAATGCTCCCTCGCGGCGTTCCGTTGGCCGACTGTATCACGTCAGTCACTGAGCGCAGAATCAATCGATCGCCCCTGTGCTTTCTGTTCACTTTGGTGGATGCAGGAAATCAAGGGATGCATGCACCCCGCAGTTAATCCTGAGAACTGCGGCACAAACAAATCGGAGCTTCCATGAAGAACTTCCGCATCAATATCTCCTGGCTGCTGTTTTTAATCTCGTTCATAGTTCTAATCAACTCGGTCAATGCTGCCACTTCGACTCCACTTGCCGAAGGTTGGCAATTGCAATCCGCCTGCAGAATCACCGCCACCGGTGCAGAGATTTCGAGTGCCGACTTTTACAGCGACACATGGATTTCGACCAAGGTGCCAAGCACCGTTGTCGCGGCTCAAACCAAAGCGGGTGAACTCCCAGATCCTTATTTCGGGACGAATTTGCGGCAGTTTCCGGGGATGGACTACCCAATTGGAAGCATTTTTGCCAATATGCCTATGCCGGTGGACAGCCCTTACCGATGCGGTTGGTGGTACCGCACTCAGTTCAAGGCAAGTGGCGCGGCAGGCAAGCGGACCTGGTTGCACTTTGGCGGCATCAACTATCGCGGAGAAATCTGGCTGAATGGCCAACGGATCGCTGGTCAGGAGACGGTAGCTGGTGCCTACCGAACGTATCAATTCGATGTCACAGGGTTGTTGAAAGCGAGCGGCGAGAACACGCTTGCGGTTGAAACGTTTGCACCTACAGAGAAAGACCTCGGCATCAACTGGGTGGATTGGAATCCGTGCCCGCCGGATAAAGATATGGGCCTATGGGGTGCCGTGGAATTGGTTACAACAGGTGCTGTTACGGTGCGTTCGCCGCTTGCGATTACCCACTTCCCAGAGGATTCTTTGAACATGGCGGAAGTTACGGTGTATGCCGAACTACACAACGCACTAGACCGCCCAGTGAGCGGCATCGCAAGTGGGACGGCTGCCGGCGTTGCCTTCGAACAGCCTGTCGCCTTGGCAGCGAATGAAAGCCGCACAGTCGTGTTTTCTCCCGAGCAGTTCCCTGTTCTCAATCTGCATAATCCAAAACTCTGGTGGCCAGTGCAGATGGGTGATCCTCACCTTGAGAAACTGACGGTCAGGTTTAGCGCAGCAGGAGAAGTCCCGGACGAGAAGACGGTTGACTTCGGCATTCGCGAAGTGACCAGTGAGAAGACGACGAATGGCAGCAAGCTTTTTCGCATCAATCGCAAGCCAATCCTGATTCGCGGGGCCGGCTGGTCACAGGACATGCTGCTGCGCACAGACAGCCAGAAGCTGCGTAATGAAATTCGCCTGGTCAAGGAGATGCACCTTAACACCATTCGTTTGGAAGGAAAACTCGAAACCGAAGAGTTCTTTCGCCTGGCAGATGAACAGGGCATTCTCGTGATGCTGGGATGGTGCTGCTGTGACCATTGGGAGCACTGGGCAGACTGGAAGCAAGGTGATTTGGAAATAGCAACTGCCAGCCTGCGCTCGCAGTTGCTGCGCCTGCGTCATCACCCCAGCTTGCTGGTTTGGCTGAATGGCAGCGACAATGCTCCTCCAGCAAATGTCGAAAGTGCCTACCTTGCGGTGGAAAGCGACGTACACTGGTCAAATCCCATTCTCTCGGCTGCGTCGCAGGAAGTTACTACTGTGACAGGTGAGGCTGGCGTGAAGATGACCGGGCCGTACGACTACGTTGCGCCGAGCTATTGGTACGTGGACAAAGCTCACGGCGGTGCTTGGGGTTTCAATACTGAGACCAGTCCCGGGCCGGCAATTGCTTCCCGCGCAAGCCGTGCCAAGTTCCTCCCTGATCCGGATGCCTGGCCACCGAGCGCGAACTGGCAGTACCACAACGGCAGCGGAAAGTTCGCGCAACTTACGGCGTTCGATGGTGCGATGGAAGCAGTGTATGCCAAGCCGAGATCAGCGGCAGATTATGACCGGATCGCTTCCACCATGGAGTACGATTCCGAGCGGGCGATGTACGAGGCTTACAGCAAAAACAAGTATGACGCGACCGGCATCATCCAGTGGATGCTGAACAATGCATGGCCGTCGATGATCTGGCACTTGTACGACTATTATCTGGACGCGGGAGCAGGCTATTTTGCAACGCGAAAGGCTTGCGAACCGATGCATATCCAGTACTCGTATGACGACAGGACAATCGTTGTGGTCAACAGCACCTACGCTACGGCGGAAGGACTTACAGCGACTGTGAACGTGCACAACCGCGACTGGAAGCTGGTATTCACTCAATCAGCGACAGTGGACGCGTCAGCAGACAGTTCGCAGCGCGTCTTCACAATCCCCGAAGCACTTTATTCCGGAGCAGACCGATTGCTGCTGATTGATTTGTCGCTCAAGAATTCGAAAGGTGAGTTGGTGAGCCGGAATTTCTACTGGATTCCAACGACGCTGACTACCTTCGATTGGCCCGCGACGGACTACACCCACACGCCAGCAGCCCGTCATGAGGATTTGACCGCACTGAATTCCCTGCCGAAGGCATCTGTAACCTCTGCGGCCACTCTGACGAATGTGGATGGGAAACGGGTGATCAAGGTAAAGTTGGAGAACTCTAACGATGCCCTTGCGTTTCAACTTCACGCCGCAATTCGAATGCCGAAGGGAGAACTGATCGCCCCGGTCTATTGGTCAGACAACTGGATTGAGCTTGTTCCGGGCGAATCGACTGTGCTGACTGCAGAGATTCCCGCAAATGCTTCCGACGCAGTCGTGGAACTTGACGGCTGGAATATTCAGCCCGCTACCCTTGTGCCTGCCTTGGCGCGGTAAAAATGGAAAACATGATCGAAGCATCCTCGTCCAATCCCGCCCCCGGCCTGCGGCGAAGCCTGCGCTTCTGGGATCTGGTGCTGTATGGCATCATTCTCATCCAGCCCACTGCGCCAATGCCCAGCTTCGGCGTCATCTACCAGGAGGCACGCGGTCACGTGGTCACCGCGATTCTGCTTGCCATGGTTGCCATGCTGTTCACTTCCATCAGCTATGGGCGTATGGCGAGGCTTTATCCCCACGGAGGATCTGCGTTTCTATACGTCGGTAAGGAGATTCATCCCAGCGCTGGATACATGACCGGTTGGTGCCTGGTAATGGACTATGTATTGAACCCGCTCATCTGTACCATCTGGTGCAGTCGGGCTGCAATGAACTTCCTTCCCCTCCCGGCGGATCCGATGGCGCAAAAGTTGGTGTATATAGCTTTTGCCGTCTTCTTTGCGGTGCTGTTTACGATGCTCAATCTGAATGGCGTGGAAACATCAGCACGCATCAATCAGGGCATGGCTGCGGCCCTGGGAGTGGTGATCTTGCTAGTGCTGGTGGCGGCTGTGAACTGGCTGTTTCATCTCTCGCATCCGAGTTCGGCCTTCTTCCTTCGCCCGTTCTATGACCCGGCCACGTTCAATACAAGCGGGCTACTGCGTGGCACCTCGATTGCCGTGTTGACGTATATCGGATTTGACGGCATTTCGACGCTGACTGATGAGGCTCAGGAACCTGCGCGCAATGTTCCTCGGGCGATTGTGCTGACCTGCCTCGTAACGGGAATTCTGGCAAGCGTGGAAGTGTATGTTGCGCAGTTGGTTTGGCCAACAGGACTCGCGTTTCCGGATGTTGACACTGCCTATGTCCACGTATCCGGCCGGATGGGTGGGCCGATTCTGTTCCTGATCGTGAATGCATCGCTGCTGCTGGCCAATATGGGTAGCGGTATGGCTTCGCAGTTGGGCGCGGCGCGTTTGCTCTTTGCCATGGGGCAGGATGGTGCGTTGCCGCGAAAGTTTTTCGGCACTGTCGATGCGAAGAACAGGATCCCGCGCAACAACGTTCTGCTCATTGGCGGAATTTGCCTGCTTGGCGCGCTGGTCTTCAGCTATCAACTTGGAACGGAGTTGCTGAACTACGGTGCACTGTTGGCATTTATGGGGGTAAACCTGTCGTCGATGCTGCGTGGCTGGCGGCAGGGACGGTTCCGTCAGTGGCTTCCCATCCTGCTTTCATTCGGAGGCTTTGTGACTTGCCTGTTTTTGTGGGTAAATCTTGGTCCGCTTGCACGCATCGCCGGCACAGGTTGGGCGCTGTTGGGCATCCTGCTTTGGATTGTGCGCCGCAACCAGACTGCGCTACCGGATGTGGCGGTCTGAGACGGGGAGACTTAAGGTTTTCCCCAGTTCATCCAGCAGGATATAGTGGTCAGTCGAGGTGCATGTGATTCGTTCTTCGCGTTTTTTTCTTCCCGTTGTTCTTGCTGTATTCATGGCCGTCCCGCTGTTGGCACAGGATGTGCAGAACAACCCGCAGGGGGAGCAGATTCCAGGCCCGGCATGCGGGGACGTTCCGCAGTGGAATGGTGCAAAGCCGCGGACCTGCCAACCGCAGGAGTTTGGCGCATGGCTGGCCGACGTGCGCCATTGGCGAGACGAGCGCCGGGTTCGCGTTGGGTACGAGGCGCAGACTGCGGCGGCTTACAATGAACCACAGCTGGCCTGGACGCAGTCGAGCTTTGTGCAGCCGCAGATGATGGTGCACGACCGGTATTTCTACGACCCTGCAACGCAGCGCTATACGGTGGACAAGTACCTGTCAGATGTTGAAGCGCGGTACGGCGGCATTGACAGCGTGCTCATTTGGCATACCTACCCGAACATCGGCATCGATGACCGCAATCAGTTTGACCTGTTTGCGGATTTGCCGGGCGGCTTGCCTGCGGTGAAAGCGATGGTGGAGGACTTCCATCGCCACGGGGTGAAGGTTTTCTTTCCAGTTATGGTTTGGGACCAGGGCACGCATACACCGGATGGAGAATTTTGGGCTCAACTCAGTAAGGAACTCGCGGCCGTGGGAGCGGACGGAGTGAACGGCGACACTCTCGACGGAATTCCGCAGGCGGCGGCAGAGCGTGCCGTGAAACTGAAACACCCACTGGCGCTGGAGCCGGAAGTTGGGTTGGCTTCAGACGAAGCGGTAGCGTGGAACGGCATGAGTTGGGGCTATTGGCACTACGACTTTGTACCCGCAATCAGCCGGTACAAGTGGTTGGACACGCGGCACATGGTAAATATCTGCAATCGCTGGGCACATGACCATCTCGACGATTTGCAGAATGCTTTTTTCAACGGCGCAGGATTTGAGAGCTGGGAGAATATCTGGGGCATCTGGAACCAGATGACGCCACGCGATGCTGAGAGCCTGCGACGGATTGCTGCGATTGAGAGGGCATATGCCCAACAATTGGCAACTCCAGACTGGGAGCCGCACACACCAACGCGGATACATGGAGTGTTTGCAAGCAAGTGGCCCACGGCAAGCCAGACGCTGTGGACGCTGGTGAATCGCAATCCGTATCCGGTGGCGGGCGGGCAGTTGCGGGTTCCGACTGTGGCGGGGACGCGCTACTTTGACCTGTGGAATGGGGTCGAGTTGCATCCTCTTGTAGAAGATGGTCGCACGACTCTGGAGTTCCCCATGGAGGCGAATGGCTATGGAGCGGTGCTGGCAGTGAGCGCGCCGTCCACAAACGCTATGGCTCTGATGGACAAAATGAAGAAACTGGCTGAGCGCCCGCTGCTTTCCTACTCGACGCAGTGGAAAACGCTGACAGAAACCATCGTTGAGATTCCGGCGACGAAGCCTGCGAACAGCGCGCCCGAGGGCATGGTGCGGATTCCTGCGGGGGAGTTTACTTTCCGCGTCAACGGGATCGAGATTGAAGGCATGGATGATGAGGGTGTAGATGTGCAGTACCCATGGGAGCCCTCAGCGCGGCGATACCATGAGCAGCACATGACGATTAAGACTTTCTGGATGGACAAATATCCGGTGACAAATGCGCAGTTCAAGCGGTTCCTGGATGCAACGCACTACCTGCCGGCAGATGCGCACAACTTCCTGCGCGATTGGCAGAATAACAGTTATCCGCAGGGATGGGCGAACAAGCCAGTGACGTGGGTTTCAATCGAAGATGCGCGCGCCTATGCTACATGGGCTGGAAAACGGCTGCCGCATGAATGGGAGTGGCAATACGCGGCGCAGGGGAATGACTTCCGGCGCTATCCATGGGGATTTGAGAACCAGCCCGGTGGAGCTACAGCGACAGCCACAACTTCGACTTCAGTAATGGACGCGCTGGGAACATTAGCGCAATTTGACCAGTTTGGGCAGCCGGTGCCGCAGCCTGCAACGGCTGGGCAACTGGCCATGCCCGGCCCTGATCGTGGACGGCAAATGCAGCCTGCAAGCGACGTGGACGCACACCCGCGCGGAGCCAGCTCCTTTGGAGTGATGGACCTGATAGGTAACGTTTGGCAATGGACCGACGAGTATCGCGATGAGCACACTCGCTACGCAATCCTGCGCGGAGGGAGCCACTATCAGCCGCAGGGGTCGAAATGGTATTTTCCGCAGGGGTATGAGCTGAGCCAGCACGGAAAATATCTACTGATGGCGCCGAGCCTGGACAGGAGCGGAACGGTTGGATTCCGCTGCGTTCAGGATGCCGGGGAAGCAGTCCAGGCCCCGTAAAGGGCTACCCACTGCGCCGACTTCCCGGGAAGAGATTCTCGACCTTGATTACAGGCTCTTGAGTATCTCTGCTTCGGCCTGAAGCCAGTCGTTCTGGTCGAGGCCGTGGTGACCACCACGCTGCTCATAGATTTCGTAAGCGCGAACACGTACCAGTTCGCTCACGTTCTCAACAGACTTCACAGCAGATGCGGCCTTCTTCGCGGGTGCCTTGGGCGCTCCGGCCTTCACTGCCTTCGGAGCAGCTTCCTTCTTGGGTGCCGCGGCCTTTGCGGCAGGGCTTGCGGTGGTGGACTTCTTGGCGGGCTTCACAGTCTTGGTATCACTCTTCTTGGTCGGCACTAAGGCTGTTACTCCATATCAGATATTTCCGCAATGCGCACCAGCTAGGCTGGCGCAATTCACGGATTAGTTTCAGTATAGCGAAAGCGTCAAATGATTCCTACCGGACTACGGTACTGGCAAGTATGCGCGAAGGCTTGTCAATTGATTGTTTTATAAGTAAATCGCTTTTACGGGGTACGGTCTCAGTTGATGCGTCAGGCTTTGCGGAAACCAATTCAATCGGTTTAAGAGGAAACATTTACATTACTGAAAACAAGTTCTGCGCCGAAAGATGCATTGCGAGACCGCCAAATGGAATGGTGCGATATTTTTGCACCTTTCCTGCGCGAAGACATGCAAATGCCTGGCCATACGGCAAGCACGGCGCTGGATTAGGCAAGTTGCGACCGCTGGAAGTCCTAGTGCGCGGGGTGGGCCTTTGAACGATTGAAATCGAGAGCCAATTGCACGGAACGAGGTGCTGGCGAAGCGGTGTTAGCCGACGGTTCAGCGATGTCGAGATGCAGAAGGATGGCTCCGTCTGGCTGAGCTTCTGCCGTCGCGCCGGTGATGTTCTGAAGGGGCCAAGGGGTTCGGATAAGGAGTGTCTGTGGAGCCAGCGCGAAGGTTTCCGTATCAATGGTGAGGCGAGAACCGTCAAGAATTGTGGTGGTGATGCGAAGGCTGTGGTCGGCCTCGCCAAATTCCGTACGGGTGACGGGCGCAGTGACTTCGATTCCGCCCTCCCATTTGAGGGTAATTGAGGTTTCGCCTTCGGTCACTGGGATTTCGAGAACAGCGTTCGATTGCTGCGAGGTGGTCTCTAGCGTTGCGCGGATTGGCTTCCCATTGAAGGTCGTTTGGAGATTGCTTGCGCCAAGAGGCAACAGGGGCGCGTAGATGAGGTGGACCGGTACGCCTGTATGGACGAGATGCAGGGTAAGCGTCGTGGGTCCGCGGGTGACTTGAAGGTCGGTGCGAGCGGTTCCCGTTGTGATGTTTCGAAGAGACAGTCGTGACCAGTCAGCAGGCAGGTGGGGGGCAAAGTGGATCGTGCCGGCGCCGGCATCGATGCTGAGGCCGAGCAGGCCGTGGACAGTGGCATTGAGGAAGGCTGCAGAGGACCAAGTCTGTTCTGGCACCGACTCACCCTGGGGACGGAACCGGTCGCCGGCCATCACCTCGTTCATGTGGCCAAGTGAGTCGGTATCGAGCCATGGGAGAAGCGATGCCCAGGTTTGCCACGCTTGCAGAGGGCGTCTGGCAGTCCAGAACGCCTCAGCTACAGCGGCGGTGCCGATAGCCCAGACGCTGCCTTTGGCGTAGGAATGGGGATCGTAGCCGGCTGAGCCGGCCTCAACGCTGCGCGTGCCCCATGGGGTTTGGAAGCCACTACCGGCCAAGCGAGTGAGGACCGATTCTTGCTGGGCTGGGGAGAAAATCGACGACGAGAGTGCGTCGACGGGGCCGATGCGGATCTCCCGCGCAGGCTGGTTCGCGGGAGTGTAGCCGCTGATCCAGAAGTTGTCTTTCGTGCTCCAGTAATGGGTTCCTATCGCGCGGCTGGCTTTCTCTGCGGATTGGGATGCAGAGGCTGCGGCGTTTGAGTCGCCAGCGACGGTGGCGAGATGAGCATAGGCGGTGCTGGCCTGGACCCAACTGGTAGAAAGGCCTGGGTCGTCAAGAATGCGATCCTGCTCGTTACCGCCCTCTTTGTCAGCGGGGATGAGGGGCAGGCCCGTGGCCGGATCGACGATGGACTGGCAGTAGCGGTAGGCGGCCTGGAGCGCAGGCCAATGGGCGCGAACAAAGGTGGTGTTGCCACTGGCATTGACGTAGTTGTAGACCTCGGTGAGGAACTGGAACGTGACGTCAACGTGGACGTACATGTAGGGAAATTTGTGTTCCCAGTCGATAAAGGTGGCACTCTGGGACAGTTCGTGCCAGATCATGCCGTTGGATTTGTTTTGGTAGCTGAGGATGAATTCAAGTTCCTGGCGAACACGGGCAAGGTCCCCGGCGGCAAGGCTCCCGTCGGCTGCGAGGAGACCGTCGCCAGCGAAGAACCAGTCGTATTGTGGGCGGCGGCTGGCGCGGGATGGGCCGAAGCCCGCGACGAATCCGCAGCCAAGGGTAGGGCTGCAGACCCAGGCCTGATCGAGGGCAACTTCGGACCAGGCAAAGGCGGAGTTCACGCGTTCGTCTGGGGTGGTGAGTTGAAGGACGGTGTCGTGAAACTTTCGGTCGTGGAGGGCGGCCTGGGCCTCCAAGTCTGCCGAGCGAGTGCTGAGGCTGCGGTAGAGCGTGGCGGGGCTGGCATCGTGCGCGGGGTTGAGAGCGACGACGAGTTGGGCTTGGCCCTGCGCATCGGGGTGGATGGTGAGGCCGAGTTCGAGAGGTTTGTCGCTTAAGGTGGTGCGGTTGCCCATTTGGTCGTAGGCGATGGTGGAGGGAGAGCCAATGACGGCGGAGAAGCCGTTGGCCGGTTCACTGAGGAGATACGCGCCGATGCCGGCGTCCCATTGCGTGGATTGGCCGCCAAGCCCGCCGGGCCACATTAGGTCGAGTACTGGCGTCGCGTGAATCTGGATGTCGAGACCGGGAGCACCCTCAACCATGTAGGTGACGATGGTGCCGGGTTGGTCGAGGGGGACGAAGATGCGTTCGCGAACGAGAAAATCGGGGCCGAGATAGATGCGGGTGACGGCGTGGGGTTCGTACTGGACGCGGGTGAGGATGTCAGTGCCGGGGATGGCAGTGGTTGCACCGGCGGGGAGGAAGGCAATTCGGTAGCCGGTGAGGATTTGGAAGGGGTAAACCCAGAATTCGAGGCCGGCAGTGGCGTAGCCGGCAACCATGCCCTGCTGGCCGTGGGCGGCGACGAAACGTCGAGGGCCGACGGCGGTGGTTTCCCGCAGCAGCGGGGCGGGTGTGTCGGAGGGCCGTACGGCAGATTGCGCGATTACCGGAGCGGCAGCAGCAAGGGCAAGCGCAAGGCCTGCGACGAATCGGTTACGAAGGTACATCCAGGTTCCCCTTTGTGGTGCACGGATGAATTACCGAAGGCGACGCGGCATTGGCCTGAAACCGTGAGCCATTATAGTTCCGCAGCGCTGCAGGGTCGCGGCCCAGCGGTGAGAGGATGGTGTACCCGATGAGAGTCGAATGTTCCAGCGAATGAGCGTTTCAATGGCACTTGCTCACGATAGACTGGTTGCGCGCACTGCATTGCGTCTTTTCAACTGCCAGATCTGGCTGACCGATAGGTGGCGGAGTGGCGGGAAGACCGGGCAAAAACCGCGCACACGGACAAGCCTTGACGCCTGACGCTCTGCCAAACCCTGCCACCATGAATCGCGGATATAACCGCTTCCTGCTCTTCGTCGCCGGCCTGGGTGGGCTGCTTTATGGCATCGACGTAGGCATTATTGGCGGGGCACTGCCGTATCTGAATGCAACGACGCATTTGTCGGCGGCGGAGTCCTCAGCAATTGTCGCGGCGGTGTTGCTGGGCAGCGTGATTTCGACGCTGTTCGCAGGGTTGCTGGCGGACTGGATGGGACGCAAGCCACTGATGGTGCTGTCGGGGCTGGCCTTTGTCGCGAGTGTGCCGGTGATTGCGCTGTCGCATGGATATGAGGCGCTGCTGGCGGGGCGGTTGCTGCAGGGGGTGAGTGCGGGGCTGATAGGGGTGGTGGTACCCCTGTATCTGGCCGAGTGCCTGTCGGCCACGGCGCGGGGCAAGGGAACGGGGATCTTCCAGTGGATGTTGACGGCGGGGATATTTGTGGCGGCGTGCATGGGGATGTACTACAGCTACCGGGTGGATGCGGTGGCGGCGGTGGCGAGTGCGGAGAAGGTGCTGGCCTACAAGGAGTATGTGTGGCGGAGCATCTTCTGGATGTCGATGCCGCCGGGGGCGCTGTTTGTGGCGGGGTCGCTGATTGTGGGTGAGAGCCCGCGGTGGCTCTTCCGGAGGGGCAAGCGGGAGGCTACGCTGAAGGCTCTGCTGCGGTCGCGGAACCAGGAGCAGGCCGAACTGGAATTGCACGAGATGGAGCAGAACCAGACTGCGGCCAGGGCCGGCGAGACGAAGAAGTCTGGCGTGCGGGAGTCACTGCTGAAGCGGAAGTACATCTGGCCGTTCCTGCTGGCGTGCCTCATCCTGAGCTGCAATACGGCAACGGGCGTGAACTCGGTGATTGGGTTCAACACAATCATCCTGCTGCAGAGCGGATTGAGCGACCTGGCAGCGCATTGGGGCTACGTCCTGCTGACGGCGGTGAACTTCTTCATGACGATGCTGGGGATGACGCTTGTGGACCGGAAGGGCAGGAAGTTCTTGCTGGTGCTCGGCACAAGTGGAATCATCGTCTCGATTGTGAGCGTGGGCGTGATGTTCCTGCGAACGGAGCACTACTCAGTTGACCGGCGCGATGCGGTGCAGGCGCTGGTTACGACGGACGGGAAGCTAAGCCTGCGGTTTGATATAGCTCATGCGCAGCAGTTGCTTGCGGCTGGTAGCGAAGGGAGAAATCTTGATGCAGCCCATGTTTCGCTGGCAGTGATTTACAGTTGCGGTGACTTTTCGGCGGCGACGAATTTTGTGCGGTCGGACGATGCGGCGGCGACGCCGCTGGAGGCGACGCGGGAGGCTTGTTTGCCTACGAATAAGGTGGACTCGTTTTTCAAGAATCCGTTTGCGGATTTGGACAAGTCCCGGGTGGCCCCCGTGCACATTGACAAGGCGGTGATTGGGCTGGTGCCGGACAAGGGGCACGGGTGGCTGGTGGCGCTGGGGTTGTACCTGTTTATGGCGAGCTATGCGGTGGGGCCTGGCGTATGCGTTTGGCTGGCGCTGAGCGAGCTGATGCCGACCAGGATCCGGTCAAACGGCATGAGCATTGCGCTGCTGATCAACCAACTGGTTTCGACGACCTTGGCAGGGATCTTCCTGCCGTTCGTGGCCAAGCACGGGTACTCCAGCATTTTCTTCCTATTTGCCGGGTTCACGCTGGTGTACTTCGTGGTTGCGGCATTCTTTTTGCCGGAGACCAAAGGCAAGACTCTGGAGGAGATTGAGGCGCACTTTGCCGGCAAGCCGGCTTGAAGTGCGCTGATTTCACCCGGAAGAGCGACGTCGAACACGGCCGGATTCTGCGGAAAAGTTGTGCCTTCCAATGCGTTTTCCGGAGCAGGTAACCATGCAAAAGGGGGGGTGGGGTGTTTTTGCCATTTTCCCCCTGCTCAAGTGGTTGAAAATATGAGACTTGACGGGTGGTTACCGGGTGCATTTTATGCCGTTTTTGTGCACTTTTTGCGCGTTTTGGGGGGATTTTGAAGCTCGCCCTCGGCAACGGTCCCGCTGCCGGGCTGGTTTTTCGGATGAGTTCTGACATGGAAAATCCCCCTCTGGATGACTGCTTCCATTGTGTGCTTTTGGGAGAAATTCCCGGCAGGGCCGCAAGGGATTTCTTTTGGGGCGTAGTGGTTTTTTTTGTTGGGTTTGGCGCTCGCGGGGAAATTTGGGGCGCTTGACAAGTCAGGGATCAGGGGTCAGGGGTCAGGGGTTACGGCTTGAGTGATTTTCGGGTTATTTTCCCGCCAGGAGGTCGATGCGGACGCTGCCTTCGGGGAAGACGGCCTGGATTTCGAGCTGGCCACCCATGGCCTGGATGTAGCTGCGCAGGGTGCTGAGGTACATATCGGTGCGCTTTTCGAGTTTGGAGACGGTGCTCTGGTTGACACCGAGGACCTGGGCAAGGCTGGTCTGGGTGAGCTGGCGAGCGGCACGGAGTTGCTCCAAGGGGATGTCCGCGAGGAGTTCTTCTTTGCGCCGAGCAATCTCGGCCTGGGACTCCGGGCTGATTTTGGCTTTGAGTTCGCTCCACTTTTTGCAGGTTGCCATTGTTTTCTCCTGATGTGCTTGAGGCTGTTTAAGGCAAGCTTGTGCAGGCCAAGTGGCGATTGCCGAGAGTGTGCAGGGGCTGAAGCCCGTCCTTCCTTATCGGGCATCCTCGGCACGACTGAAGTCATGCCCTTTTACAAAGCGCCCCGACAGAGTCCTTCACTGAGAGCCCAATGACAAGGGTTCTGGATCATCCTTGGTACAGGGATGGTTATTCCATAGAAGGACTATTCCTTCCAGTGAATATTGATTGGGGCCAAGGCGGTGCGTTTGAGCGACCCCGATAGACTAGAAGGATGAGCGGAAGCGGGTTGATTCTGGGGATTGAGTCGTCTTGCGATGAGACGGCGGCGGCGGTGGTGGAGCGGGGCGAGCGGACGCTGGGGAGCGTGGTGGCCTCGCAGATTGGGCTGCATGCCGCGTATGGCGGGGTGGTGCCGGAGTTGGCAAGCCGGGAGCATCTGCGAAATGTGGTGCCGATTGTGCGCGAGGCGCTGCGGCAGGCGGGCTGTGGGTTGGAGGATTTGGACGCGATTGCGGTGACGAACGGGCCGGGGCTGGCGGGTGCTCTGCTGGTGGGGATTACGTATGCCAAGGCGCTGGCGTTTGCGCTGGGGAAGCCGCTGATTGCGGTGAATCACCTGGAAGGGCATATCCACGCGGTGCTGCTGGAGGAGCGGCAGAGGGGGAAAGGCAGCGGAGTTAGCGGGGTTAGCGGGGTTAGTGGGGTTAGCGGGGTTAGCGGAGTTAGTGGGGTTAGTGGGGTTAGTGGGGTTAGCGGGGTTAGTGGGGTTAGCGGGGTTAGCGGGGTTAGTGGGGTTAGCGGGGTTAGCGGGGTTAGCGGTGGGGTGGAGGACGCGGGATTGGTGGTTCCCACCCATTCGGCAAAGAGCGCCGAATGGATGGGGCACCCGGCGAGGGTGGGGCACCCGGAGGTGGGTACAGGACGGGACACTGAAGGCGTGGACTGGGGGATGGCGATGCCGGCGCTGGCGCTGGTGGTGTCGGGTGGGCATACGCACTTGTTTCTGGCGCGGCCGCATGCTGATGGGCCGGCGGGCGGATGGCGGTATGAGCTGGTGGGCCGGACGCTGGATGACGCGGCGGGCGAGGCATTTGACAAGGTAGCGAAGCTGCTGGGGCTTGGATATCCGGGTGGGCCGTGGATTGACAATCTGGCGCGGCTGGGCGATCCCAGGGCGGTTCCGTTCCAGTTTGCACAGATCAAGGTGAAGTCGCACCTGGAGGGGAAGGCACCGAGGACGAAGGGTGCGCTTACGGCTCCGATTGCGGACCTTGACCGGCATTTTCTGTTTTCGTTTTCGGGAATCAAGACGGCGGTGCTGAGGCATGTGGAGACACACGGGATGCGGGCCGCGGCTGAGGCACGTGCGGCGGCGCTGCTGGAACTGGGAGCGAGTGGGCGGGCGGTGACGTGGCAGGACGCGGCGCCGCTGTGCGACCAGGCGACGCTGGATTTGATTGCGAGCTTTCAGCACGCGGTGGTGGAGAACCTGGTACGGCGGACGATGGCGGCGGCCGAGGCGGTGGGCGCGGCGAGCGTGCTGGTGACGGGCGGGGTGGCGGCGAACCGGGAGCTGCGGGAGAGATTTGCGGCTGAAGCGGCGAAGCGCAGGCTGCCGGTGGCGTTCCCAACGCTGGCGATGTCGACCGACAATGCGGCGATGATTGCGGCGGCGGCGTGGCCGCGGTTTTTGGCTGGGGATTTTGCGGGGCTGGAGCTGGAGGCGAATCCGAGGTTGGTGTTGGTTTAGCGGGGTTGGCGGAGTTAGCGGGGTTGGCGGGGTTAGCGGGGTTGGCGGGGTTAGCGGAGTTAGCGGGGTTAGCGGGGTTAGCGGGGTTAGCGGAGCTAGTGCGCAGAGGACGGGGGATTGGTGGTTCCCACGTCCCAAATGCGGGACGTGGGGCACCCGGACAGTGGTGGAAACCGAAGAGGCGAAGGACGGGAGCGAGCGGACAGGGATGGGCGGGATGGGCCGCTGATACAATCTTGGGGGGACAAGCCGGGGGATTTCGCCTGTTTTGGTTGGGGATTGAGCCTGGGGTGACCTGTGGATTTGAGGACTCGAGACCCGTCGAATGAGTGTGCGATTATTTAATACCTTGAGTGGACAGCAGGACGAAGTGACGGCCGCGGATGGCGACGTGCTGCGGATGTATGCCTGCGGGCCAACCGTTTATGACTTTGGCCATATTGGCAATTTCCGGACGTTTCTGCAGGTGGATATTCTGCGGCGGACGCTGAAGCTGACGGGGATGAAGCTGCGCCACGTGATGAATATTACGGACGTGGACGACAAGATTATCCGGAATGCGACGGCGGCGGGGATTCCGATTGGGGAGTACACGGCGAAGTATACGCAGGCGTTTCTGGAGGATCTGGCGAGCCTGCAGATTGAGGAGCCGGAGATATTGTCGCGGGCGACGGAGCATATCCCCGAGATGACGGCGCTGGTGGAGAAGCTGGCGGAGGCCGGGGCGGCGTACAAGACCGAGGACGGGAGCTGGTACTTCAGGCTGGCGGCGTTCCCGGAGTACGGCAAGCTGAGCAAGAAGGACCTGGAGGGGATGACCGACGGCGCGCGGGTGGACGTGGACGAGTATGAGAAGGACTCGGCACGGGACTTTGCGCTGTGGAAGGCTACCAAGCCGGGGGAGACGAGCTGGGAGACGCCGATTGGGCCAGGGCGGCCTGGGTGGCACCTGGAGTGCTCGGCGATGGCGATGAAGTACCTGGGCGAGAGCTTTGATCTACACGCTGGCGGCGAGGATTTGATGTTTCCGCACCACGAGAACGAGATTGCGCAGAGCGAGAGCGTGACGCATAAGCCGTTTGCGCGGCACTGGTTCCATGTGCGGTTTTTGCTGGTGGACGGTCGGAAGATGTCCAAAAGCGAAGGGAACTTCTTTACGCTGCGGGATTTGCTGCTGAAGGGGTATCGTGCCTCGGCGATTCGGCTGGCGTTGATTTCGGTCCCGTACCGGCACCAGTTGAACTTTACGTTCGACGGGCTGACGGAGGCGACGAACGCGATTGACCGGCTGCGAACGTTTGTAGAGCGGCTGAAGGGCGCGACGCTGGCGGCGGGGACGACGGACGAATTGCAGGCGGCGGCGGCGAAGGCTGAGGCGGAGTTTGTGGCTGCGCTGGAGAACGACCTGAATACGGCGGAGGCGCGTGCCCCGATTTTTGACCTGGTGCGGACGGTGAACGCGGCACTGGATACGGGCAAGGTGCTGGCGGGCGACCGGGAGCGGGCGCTGGAGGTTCTGGCGAAGTTTGACGCAGTGTTTGCGGTGGTGGCGGATAACGATGCCGCACCGACGGCTGCGGCGCTGGCGTGGGCTGAGGCGAGCGGAAGGATGGAGCTGGTTGCGCCGGAGCTGCTGGCGCGGCAGTCGATTACGGACGCGGAGATTGAAGGGCTGATTGCGGAGCGGAACAATGCGCGGAAGCAGCGGAACTTCAAGCGGAGCGACGAGATTCGCGATGAGCTGGCGGCGAAAGGTGTCATGATTGAGGACTCGCGCGAAGGCGTGAAGTGGAAGCGGAAATAGGCAACGGGCGCATGGATTTTGGCGTAAGCTGAGGAGCACATGGCGCAAGGCTGGCCAGGGTGTTTTGCCGGAGGGTGCGGATGGAATTCGAGATTGTGTTCGACCGGGAAGCTGACGGCCGTTGGATCGCGGAGATTGAGAGCCTTCCGGGGGTACTGGCATATGGCAGCAACCAGCATGAGGCACGATCGCGGGTGGAGGCGCTGGCGTTGCGTGTGATTGCGGACCAGATTGAGCAGGAACAGAGTGCTCCGGAGCAGGTTCGGTTTGTAGCGTAACTTGCCAATGCTTGAAGCAGCCGAGAGATAGAGAATCCCAATGGGAAAGCAGCCAGGCTGGCCGTCGACGAGTGCGAGGGTTGTATTGCGGGCGTTGCTGCGCATTGGCTGGCGAGAGAAGCCGCGGACCAGCAAAGGCGGTTCGCACAAGCAACTGACGCATTCGGATTTTGCGTATGAATATACCTGGGCGTTCCATGATGGTGTGGAGATTGGCCCGGTGATGCTGGCGAAGATTGCGAAGCAAACGGGGCTGAACCCGGAGGATTTGTAAAGGAGCTGCGTATGGAAGCGAATGAATCGATGGAGCTGAAGGAGCAGGCGGAAGAGGCGCGCAGCGAGCGGCATATGCAGCCGGTGGCGTTTACGATGAGCCTGCTGGCGGTGCTGGTGGCGGTGACGACTGTGCTGGGGCACAGGACGCATACGCAGGCGGTGCTGAGCCAGGACCGGGCGACGGACACGTGGAACCAGTACCAGGCGAAGAAGATTCGCGACCACGATACGGAGCTGATGGACAAGCTGCTGACCGTGGTGGCGCTGGCCGACCCGGCAGGCGCGAAGAAGGACGCGGAGGCCGACAAGGCGAAGATGGAGAAGTCTGCCGGGGAGATTGAAGAGCTGAAGCAGAAGGCTGAAGGGCTGGAAGCGCAGGTGGAAGAGGCGGAGCACCAGGCTGACCGGCTGGACCTGAGCGAGGCTTTGCTTGAGATTGCGCTGGTGGTGACGAGCATTACGCTGCTGACGCGGCGACGGATTTACTGGTATGTGGGGATGGGCTGCGGTGCGGTAGGGATTGCGTCGGCGGTGACTGCATACCTGCTGCTGTAGGGCCCGGCGACGGGTTTGCGGGGCGGTGATAGAATCGCGGCATCATGAAGAGCGCATTTTTTGCAACGATTCTGGCGCTGGCCCCGGTGGCCGGGATGTGTCAGGCTACGGCCGGGGCCCCGGCGGCTGCTCCTGCGTCGGCTAGCTCTGTATTTACGGGAGAGCTGGGCTACAGCTTTGCCTATCCGGGAGACTGGGAGTTCGTGGATACAAAGCCGATGATGCCGGCGGCCCACCAGCAAGCGGCGGAGAACGCAACGACGGATCCGGAAAAGAAGGGCGCGGAGTGTGCGCAGATTGGGTTTCTGGTGCGGAGTGGGAATCCGCCGTCGGTGATTATGTCGCTGACGCTGGCGTTTGACTGCTTTGGGTCAAAGTTTTCGCAGGATGATTTGCCGTCGCTGGGAGAAGGGATTGCCGGCGGGATGAAGAAGAACTTTGACACGGCGGATCCGATGTATGACGCGTACAAAATAGGCTCGCACCGGATATGGATTGAGCGGGCGAAGGGCAGCGTTAAGGGCCACTCGGAGGTGACGTACACGCTGGAGACGGCGTGCACGATTCTGGACAAAGGGATGGTATGCCTGTTCACGATGGCCAAGGATGATGCGGCGCTGGCGCTGTTTGAGAAGAGCGCGGTGACGCTGGAAGGCGAGAAGGCGGATGCTCTGGTGCCGGCGACGGTGTTTGCCGGGGACAAGAAGAAGTAGCCCAGGAAGAAGGAAGAGTTATTCGGCCGCCGGGACCTGCATGGGTTCCGGCGGTTGTGTTTTTGGGCCATCGGGCCTTTTGCCGACCTGGGCGCTGGTGAGGAGGGCGACGGCGAGAACGATGGCGGCCATGCCGGCGACTTCAGTGGGTTCGAGGTGCTCGCCGAGGAGGAGGACGCCGAGCAGGACGGCGACGATGGGGTTGATGTAGGCGTAGGTGGCGACCTTGGCGACGGGGACGTGCTCCAGGAGGTAGACGTAGCTGGAGTAGCCGATGAGGGAGCCGCCGGTGATGAGCCAGGCCATGGCGCCGAGTGCGGGGCGGTTCCAGTGGGCCTGGGGCCAGAGGCCGAGGATGGTGGCCATGAGGGTGTTGAAGATGCCGGCGAAGATCATTTGCCAGGCGGCGGCGACGAAGCTGTTGACGGGGAGTCGCTTGCGGCGGGAGTAGAGGCTGCCGATGGTCCAGGAGAGTGCACCAGCCAGGCAGGCGGCGACACCGAGGAGGCGTGGAGTGTCGGCGAGGAAGCCGGAGTGGGCGAGGGTGCGGAGCTCCGGGATGAGCAGGGTGACCATGCCGAGGAAGCCGAGGCCGACGCCGAGCCAGCCGCGGCGGCTGAGGGGCTCGCCGTGGGGGAGGGCCATTTCCAGCAGGGCGACGTAGATGGGGGTGGCGGCGTAGATGAGCGAGGCGAGGCCGGAGGGGATGGTGCGCTCGGCGTAGACGAGAGAGACGTTTGCGCCGGAGAGCAGGAAGAGGCCGATGATGGCGAGGGAGCCCATGGCGGGCCAGGGCCAGACGATGCGGAGACCGCGCCAGCGGCACCAGAGCATGAGGATGGAGCCGGCGATGAGGAAGCGGGTGCCAGAGAGGAGGAAGGCGGGGAGTTGCTGGGAGCCGATGCGGATGGCGGTATAGGTGGAGCCCCAGAAGAGGTAGACGCAGGCGAAGGCGAAGACGATGGAGGCGAGGGATGCAGCGCGGGAGTGGCCAGAATTGTGGGCGGGAGAGGACATGGGATGGATTTATGGTATCGCCTTTTCAGCGGAGCTAGCGGGGTTAGCGGGGATAGCGGAGCTAGTGGGATGGTTGAGGTCGAGGGAGTAGTGGTTCCCACCCAGCGGGTGGCGTTTAGCGAGTTAGCTGCGGCTTCGCCGCAGTAGCAAGTTAGCAAGTCAGCGGGATTCGCGCTTCGGAGAGAGGGTACTCGCCATCCTTATCTTCTGCGTGCTATGCTCACCGCATCCCAAAGGGAATGGCGGAGCGATGCGCGTGAGTTGGCTGAAGACGATGAGAGAGGCTGCTGAGAGTGGCAGTGTGGCTCTTGTTGCGGGAGCCTTGCCGTGCCAGAACCGTCCGAGCCTGTTTTCGGGCGACTAATTCCCTTCCCTGCTGCGCCCCGCAATGGATGGCGGGAGGTTCCGGCAGCCCAGGGCTTTAAGGCCCGAGGGCAACAATTCTTCCCAACCTGAGATGAACCCAATGTGCGATGAGGCGGAGCTGCATCCGTCGGTTGCGTGGGTGGAGTTCAGGAGCGAAGGCCGGAAGAGGCAATGGCGACAGGCACTGAGGCCTGCCCCAACCGCAGAGGAGAAGAGCCATGATGCATCCCGATCTTTATGAAAAAGTTGGCCCGAAGCTGAAGGGTCCGATACCGGGGCCGAAGGCGGCAGCGCTGGTGGAGCGTGACGAGCGGCTGATGAGCCCGAGCTATACGCGCGGGTATCCGCTGGTGGCCAAGCGGGGGCGCGGGCTGCGGATTGAGGACGTGGACGGGAACGAGTTCCTGGACTTTGCGGCGGGCATTGCGGTGACCTCGACGGGGCATTGTCACCCTGAGGTGGTGGCGGCGATTCAGGCGCAGGCTGCGGAGCTGATTCACCTGAGCGGAACGGATTTCTACTATGAGCAGATGCCGGCGCTGGCGGAGCGGTTGAGCGCGATTGCACCGATGCCGGGGCCGCACAAGTTCTACTTTGGCAACTCGGGCGCTGAGGCGGTGGAGTGCGCGCTGAAACTGGCGCGTTACCACACGGGGCGGCAGAACATCATCGCGTTTCATGGAGCGTTCCATGGGCGGACGATGGGCGCGCTGAGCCTGACGGCGAGCAAGCCGCAGCAGAAGCGGCGATTTGCGCCGTTTGTGCCCGGAGTGACGCATGTGCGGTATCCGTACGCGTACCGGGGCTGCAGTGGCACCGGGCACCAGGCGGAAGAGGCGTTTGCGCTGGGTTGCGCGCGGTATATCGAAGAAAAGCTGTTCAAGACAATGCTTCCGCCGGAGGAGGTGGCCGCGATTTTTGTGGAGCCGATCCAGGGCGAGGGCGGGTATGTGGTGGCGCCTGACTGCTTTATGCAGGAGCTGCGGCGGATTTGCGATCGGCACGGGATTCTGCTGGTGGTGGACGAGGTGCAGTCGGGCGTGGGGCGCACGGGCAAGTGGTGGGCGGTGGAGCATACGGGCGTGCAGCCGGATATCGTCTGCATGGCCAAGGGAATTGCCTCAGGGATGCCGCTGAGCGTGTGCATGTCGCGGGCAGAGGTGATGGACTGGGTGCCGGGGAGTCATGCCTCGACGTATGGAGGCAACCCGGTGGCGATTGCAGCGGCGCTGGCGACTTTGGACATTCTGGAGCGCGGTGGAATGGCGAACGCTGCGAAGGTCGGCGCGCAGATTCTGGAACGGCTGGAAGGGTGGAAGGCGACGCACCCGACGGTGGGCGACGTGCGCGGGCGCGGGCTGATGATTGGCCTGGAGCTGGTGAAAGACCAGGGCACGCGCGAGGTTGCACCGGCGTTGCGGAACCGGGTGGAAGAGATTTGCTTTGAGAAGGGGCTGCTGGTGCTGGGCTGCGGAGAGACGTCGATCCGGCTGTGTCCGCCGCTGATTGTGAGCGAGGATGAGGCGACGGTGGCGATAGACATTCTGGAAGAGGCGCTGACGCAGGCCGAGCACGAGCATATCCGCGGGGCGGGCAAGGATGCTGCGGGAGCGTAACGCAGATGTGACGGAAGCTGAAATCGGGCGGGTCGCGTTTGGGAAGATGGTTTCCCCGGCGCGGCCCGTTTGCATTTGGCGGGGAAAGGCGGGAGAATCGAGTGCAACTTGCCCCTGCTATTACAAACCCGCACGAAAGCCCTGGAGATGGGCGTGGCCGCGCTGGACTGGCTGGCGGCGAAGCGCGGGCGCGTGGTGGAGATGCCGGAGCATCTGGAGACGGGAGAGCGGGGGGAGCTGGCGGCGGTGTTTTACCTGGCGGGCAAGGGATGGAAGGTGGTGGCACGGCGGTGGAATGAGGGGCCAGTGCGTGGGGACCTGGACCTGGTGGCGTGGGATGGGGAAGTGCTGGTTTTTGTCGAGGTAAAGACGCGCACCACGGTGGGCCTGGCTGCGCCGCAACTGGCGGTGGATATGCGCAAGCGGCGGGTGCTGCGGCGGATGGCGCGGCAGTATCTGCGGCACCTGCCGGGAGATGCGCCGCCCACGACGCGGTTTGACGTGATTACGGTGGTGGAGCTGGCGGGGGAGCCGCGGCGGATTCACCATATTCCGGCAGCGTACGGATGGAGTGAGCGGGAGCGAGAGCGGTATTAGCTTTGCGCGTCCTGGTACTCTTCCAGCCATGCCATCTGGATGGCTTCGAGCTTGGGCTCGTTGGATTTGGCTGGGTCGTCGGCAAAGCCGGGGAGTTCGGTAACGAGGCGGTGGAGATCGGTGAAGCGGACGGTAAGGGGGTCCGTGTCAGGGAATTTCTCCTGCAGTTGAATGCCGATTTCTTCGGCGTCGGTCCAGTGGATTTCGCGGGGCATTTTGGGGTCTCCTGAGATCTGTCATTCCCACATCTCCCGGCAAAAGACGCCGTGAGATATGGGGCACCCGAACATTTGCTATTTGTTGTCGGCGAGGGTGAGGGGTTTGCCTTCGGAGGTGTAGTTGCGGTTCCACTTGGGGATTTCGACGACGTACGTGCCGGGGCGGGTGATGACGGCCTGGCAGCCGAGGCGGGAGTTGAGCTGCTGGTCGGCGGCCATCTCCATGCGGTCGATTTCGTCGTCGTCGGCCTCGGAGATGCCGGCTTCACCTTCCTTGACCCAGATGTGGCAGGTGGTGCAGGCGCAGGAGCCTCCGCAGGCGTGGTCGAGGAAGATGTCGAAGTTTTCCGCGACGTCGAGGAAGCTCATGGGCTTGCCGTGGTGGTCGTAGGGGAGTGTGCCGTATTCGAATTCGACGGTTTTGCCTTCGGGCTGGAAGGTGACGCGGACTAGTTTGTCGGCGGGGATGATTTTGGTGTCGGTCATAAGTCTCTCAATCCTTACTATTCGAATTCCGCGGGGGCGAACTGGTGGGGGGCGTGGATGGTGTCGGAGGAGTGGAGTTGGTCGCCGGCGACCTGCATGGTTTTTCCGCGCATAGCGCTGGAGACCGCCTGGTCCATCATGAGTTCGGCAAAGCGGCGGGTGGTTTGGTCGAGTGCGGTGACGCAGAGTCGGATGATGGCGAGGTCGGAGCCGAGCTTGGCGGCCTCAAGGGCGCGGGCGGTGGACTCGATGGCGCCGACTTCGTCGGGGGTGAGGAGCTGCCAGGCGGGGTTTTCCGGGGCCTTGGCGACGGCGGCGAGGATGGTTTCGGCTTCGAGGCGGGCCTCAATGAGCTGGCGCTGTTCGAAGTCGGCCTCGGCGTTGTCGAAGGAGTCGAGGATCATGGTCTCGACCTGGTCGTCGGTGAGGCCGTAGGTGGGCTTGACCTCAATGGATGCCTGCTGGCCGGAGCGCTGTTCCCGGGCAGAGACCTGGAGGATGCCGTTGGCGTCGATGAGGAACTTGACCTCGATGCGGGGCAGGCCGGCGGGCATGGGAGGGATGCCCTTGAGGTCGAAGCGGGCCAGCGAGCGGCAGTCGGAGGCGAGTTCGCGCTCGCCCTGGACGACGTGGATGGCGACGTTGGTTTGGCCGTCGACGCCGGTGGTGAAGTGCTCCGTGGCGGAGGCTGGGATGGTGGAGTTGCGCTGGATGATGCGGGCTACAACGCCACCGAGGGCCTCAATGCCGAGCGAAAGGGGGGTGACGTCGAGGAGGAGGAGATCGTCGGTTACGGCGGAGGAGCCGGCGAGGATATTGGCCTGGACGGCTGCGCCGAGAGCGACGACTTCGTCGGGGTTGAGGTCCGTGTGGGGCTGCTTGCCGCGGGCGGAGAGGTGGAAGAGCTGGTCGACGAGGGTGCGGACGGCGGGGATGCGGGTGGAGCCGCCGACGAGGACGACTTCGTCGATTTGGTCGGGGGTGATGCCGGCGTCGGCCATGGCCTGGCGGCACGGAGCGGCGGTGCGGGCGAGGACGCCGGCGATGAGCTGCTCGTAGACGGGGCGGGGGATTTCGCGCTGGTAGCGGAGGCCGCCGGGGAGTTCGAGGTCGAGGAGGGCGGCGGGCTGTGTGGAGAGAGCGATTTTGGCTTCGATGACGGCTTTGCGGACGGCCTGGATGGCGTCGGGCTGCTGGCGGAGGTCGATGCCGTGGTCGTTGAAGATTTCGTCGATGGCGACGGCGGAGAGGAGGTTGTCGATGTCGTCGCCGCCGAGGTGGGTGTCGCCGTTGGTGGCGATGACCTCGAAGATGCCGTCGTTGAGCTTGAGGATGGAGACGTCGAAGGTGCCGCCGCCGAAGTCGTAGACGGCGATGATGCCTTCCTTGGCGCGGTCGAGACCGTAGGCGAGGGCGGCAGCGGTGGGCTCGTTGACGAGGCGGAGGACGTCGAGACCGGCCATGCGGCCGGCGTCGCGGGTGGCCTGGCGCTGGGCGTCGTTGAAGTAGGCCGGGACCGTGATGACGGCCTTGGTAACGGGGGAGCCGAAGTAGCGCTCGGCGTTGCGCTTGAGCTGGCGGAGGACGTAGGCGGAGATTTCCGGCGGGGTGAAGGTGAGCTCGCCGAGGCGGATGCGGAGGACTTCGCCGGGCTGGAGATCTTCAGCCAGGTGGAAGGGGAAGAGCTTGAGCTCTTCGCGGACGTCTTCGAGGCCGCGGCCCATGAGGCGCTTGACGGAGTAGATGGCGCGCTCCGGAGTGGCGATGAGGGAGCGGCGGGCTGTGTTGCCGACGGTGACGGTGGGGCGGGAGCTTTCGGCGGCCGGGTCAACGGGGTCGAGGGCGACGATGGAGGGGACGAGGTTGGAGCCGTCAACGCCGGGGATGACGACGGGCTGGTCGCCCTGCATGTAGGCAACGAGGGAGTTGGTGGTGCCGAGGTCGATGCCGACGACGCGTTCGATGGAGGTATTTTCAGACATAATGAGCCAATAATTCCTAAAGAGCTGGGGTTGCGAGGGCGTCTTTGACGTCGCGAACGAGGTTGCGGAGGTAGCGCCTGCGGTCGAGCAGGGATGCCATGGACTTGAGGGCGGCTGCGCGGGCGGTATCGTCGCCGGAATCCCAGAGGGCGGCCTGGGATGCGAGGTCGGAGTCGACCTGGGCGAGGAGGCCGTCAAAATGGGCCTGGGCGCGGGTGAGGTCGGCGGTGAGGGCGGGGTCGTCTTCGCCCATTTTCTGATTCATGCGGAGCTCTTCGAGCTGCATGTTGAGCTCGAAGACCTCTTCGAGGAGGTCGGCGGGGGGCTGGCGGTCAGCAGATTTGTTGCGGCCGGCGTTCTGCTCGCCGACGCCTTGGCCCTTGAGTTCGAGTAGGTACTCGGTGCGCTGGACGGGGTCCTTGAGGGCGCGGTAGGCATCGTTGAGGAGCGCGGTGGCGGCGAGCGACCAGGCCTGTTCGCCTTCCGAGGCGCGGGCGAAGCGATCAGGATGGAGCTTGCGGCTAAGGCGGTGGAACTCGCGCTCGAGTGCGGCCAGGTCGAGGGTGAGGAGGGGCTGGCCCCCCGTGACGGCGGCGAAGGCCTGGAAGTAGTTGATGCCGGCAGAGGGCTGAACCTTGCCGCAGTGCGGGCAAAGCAGCGGGGATGCGGCCAGGCTGGCGTGGCATGCCCAACAGTTGGATTCGTTTGTGCGAGGAGTATCCATGGTTGATAACAGCGAATCGTTCGAAGCTGGGTTGACCAGGAGCAGCAAGTTAGCCGCGGCTCAGCCGCGATAGCAAGTCAGCAAGTTCTGTGGGCTATGAGAAGGAGGAGCCGCAGCCGCAGGAGCGGGTTGAGTTGGGATTGATGAAGTTGAAGCCCTGGCGCATGAGGGTCTGCTCGTAGTCGAGGGTCATGCCATGGAGGTAGAGGAAGCTTTTGGGGTCGACGAAGATGCGGACACCGTCGAACTCGTAGACGCGGTCGCGCTCGCGGGGGCGGGTGTCAAAACGGATGGAGTAGGAGAGGCCGGAGCAGCCGCCACCGAGGACGCCGAGACGCAGGCCGCCCTCTTCCGGAGAGACGCCTTCCTTGGCCATGCCCGAGCGGATCTTTTCGATGGCGCGTGGGGTGACCTCAATTCCCTTGCCTGGCGCTTTCGGGGCGGCGGAGGGGATTTGGTTGGGGGTGGGCGAGACCGGGAGGGCCGGCGCGTGGGCCGGCTGGTTTGCGGTCTGGATGGTGACAACGTCCTGCATGATTTTGTCCCGTTGGAGTTTTTGGTGAAGGATTGGTTACTCCCACCCTTTCCGCAAAAAGCGCGGAAAGGATGGGGCACCCACAGTTGTTCGATGCGCCCGGATTAGTGGGCGGCGACGGTGGCGGTTTCTTCGACGCCGTTCTTCTTCTTCCAGTCGCCGATGGCGGCGCGGATGGCGTCTTCTGCCAGGACCGAGCAGTGGATCTTGACCGGGGGAAGGGCAAGTTCCCTGACGATGTCAGTGTTCTTGATTTCGAGAGCTTCGGAGACGGTCTTGCCCTTGACCCACTCGGTGGCGAGCGACGAGCTGGCGATGGCGGAGCCGCAGCCGAAGGTCTTGAACTTGGCTTCTTCGATGACCTGGGTTTCAGGGTTGACGCGGATCTGGAGGCGCATGACGTCGCCGCACTCCGGCGCGCCGACGAGGCCGGTGCCTACGGTTTCAGAGCTCTTGTCGAGGGCGCCGACGTTGCGGGGATTGTTGTAGTGGTCGATGACCTTATCGCTGTATGCCATGGTGTGAATCTCCTTTGGGGAAGTGTTTCCTGGTGCGGGTTGGCGGGGAAGCCGAGGTTTAGTGAGCGGCCCACTCGATCTTGCTGAGGTCAATGCCTTCCTTGACCATTTCGTAGAGCGGGGAGAGTTCGCGGAGGTGCTTGACGATGCCGATGATCTTGTCGGCAACGTAGTCGCACTCAGCCTGGGTGTTGAAGCGGCCAAGGCCGAAGCGGATTGAGCTGTGGGCGACGTCGTCACCGAGGCCGAGAGCCTTGAGGACGTAGCTGGGCTCGAGGGTGGCCGAGGTGCAGGCCGAACCGGAGGAGACAGCGACATCATTGATGCCCATCAGGAGGCTTTCGCCTTCGACGTAGACGAAGCTCATGTTGAGGTTGCCGGGGAGGCGATGCTCCCAGCTTCCGTTGACTTCGACGTAGTCGAGCGCGGCTTCAAGCTTGGCGCGGAGGCTGTCGCGCATGGACTGGAGGCGGGCTGCCTCGGCGGGCATCTCAGCCTGGGCGATGGCGCAGGCCTGGCCAAGGCCGACGATGCCGGGGACGTTGAGGGTGCCGGAGCGCATACCGCGCTCGTGGCCGCCACCGTCGATTTGGGCAGCGATCTGGACGCGGGGGTTGCGGCGGCGAACGTAGAGTGCGCCAACGCCCTTGGGGCCGTAGAGCTTGTGGGCGGTGATGGACATGACGTCGATGTTCATGGCCTGGACGTCGATGGGAATCTTGCCGACGGCCTGCACGCCATCGGTGTGGAAGATGACGCCTTTCTCGTGGCAGAGCTTGCCGATTTCCGCGATGGGCTGGATGACGCCGATTTCGTTGTTGGCCGCCATGATGGAGACGAGGATGGTCTTGTCGTCGATGGCGCGCTTGAGGTCTTCGATGTCAATGAGGCCGTCGGCCTTCACGGGCAGGTAGGTGACGCGGTAGCCGTACTTCTCGAGGCGCTTGCAGGTGTCGAGAACGGCCTTGTGCTCGGTGACCTGGGTGATGATGTGGTTGCCGCGCTCGCGGTACATTTCCGCAATGCCCTTGATGGCGAGGTTGTTGGACTCGGTGGCTCCGGAGGTGAAGATGATTTCCTTGGGGGTTGCGCCGATGAGGGAGGCAATCTGCTCGCGGGCGGTTTCGACGGCCTGCTCGGCGTCCCATCCAAAGGAGTGGTTGCGGCTGGCGGCGTTGCCGAATTTGGTGGTGAAGTAGGGCAGCATCGCTTCCAGCACACGGGGGTCCATGGGGCTGGTGGCGTGGTTATCCATATAGATGGGGAGGGTGACGCCGAGGGGAAGATTCTGGGTGATTTCTACGGTGCTCATTGGTGTCTCCACTTGAAACATTCGAAAACTTGCCGCTGTGCGGGCAGGAGCGGGGTTATTGGGTAAGGCTGGTGAGTGAGATCAACTGGCTTGCGTCGGCGGCGCGCTGGGCAGCCGTTTCGTGATCGACGAGGTCGTAAATGCTGATGCTGCGCAGGACGCCCGCGATGCTTTCGTTGACGCGGGCGAGGGGTTCCTTGACGGTGCAACTGGGTTCGAGGTCGCATCCCTTGCTGCCCTTGGTGCAGGAGGTGATGAAAAGGGGCCCGTCGATGGCGTGAATGACCTCAAAGGCCGAGATGGTGCCGGCGGGCTTGGAAAGCGCATAGCCGCCGTTCATGCCGGCGTGGGAGCGAAGCAGGCCAACCTTGGTGAGGCGCTGGAGGACCTTGGCGAGGAGCTGGGGAGGGATGCGGTAGGTGTCGGCGATGTCCTTGGCGCTGACAGAGACCACCTCAGGATGCTCGGCGAGGTACTTGAGCGCCATCAGCCCGTAATCCGCTTTCTTGGTGAGCCGCAGCATCGTGGATTCCTCCCGTAGAACTCCGACTTGTTCGGTCGTAGTTTGAGTATACGACCATTATTGTCGGCGTTCAATGGCCGGGTGGTCAGGGGCAAGGATTTTTTTCATCCTGTGGTATCGGGCGGGGCGATTTTGCGGGGAGAATCGGGCTGGATTTGCCGGTGGTGAACCTGAGAAGCATGTTTTCGCTTGCACCCCCTTGGACAAATTGCTGTGGCTCGATACAATCTGGCGCATGGACCGGCAAAATGCGGTCTCGACCAAAAACCATGGCAAGCGCTTGCAAGCACCCCAAAGTCCGAGTGGTCTCCCGTCATGATGATGCGGAGTTCGTGGAATGCACTGAATGCGGAGAGGTATTTGACTCCGACGAGTTCCGGGATATGGAGCTGGAAGAGAAGGCCCGCCAGCTCGCCGCAGAGCCGGACGGCGAATAAGAGACGCGCTGCGGGGCAGCGTGAGATGGGTGACTGACGCGGCCTGGAGGAATCGGGCGGCTATTCCGGCTTGCTGCCGGGGTTGCCTGCGAGTTCAAGGCGGCGCGAGGCGACCAGTGCATAGTGGAAGCCGGAGGCCACGGTAAGGATGATGGTGGCGTTGAGGGCGATGGTGCGACCCTCATTGACCCACGCCTGGACCGAGGGCTGATTGGGCATCTGGCTGAGCAGGACAAAACCAATGGCGATGACCTGGCTGAAGCTGTTTGCCTTGCCGAGGAAGGTGGGGTGGAAGTCGCGCAGGGTGGTGGTGTTGTAGAGGATCCAGGCGACGAGGAGCATGCCGATATCGCGGCCGAAGACGACGGCGGCGATGCGGGGCTCGAGGATTCCCATCCAGGTAAGGACGAGGAAGAGGGAGCTTAGCATGACCTTGTCTGCGATGGGGTCAAGGTACTGGCCGAGGCGGGTTCGCTGGCGGAGGATACGGGCGAGGGTGCCGTCCATGGCATCCGTGATTGCGGCAACGAGGAAGATTCCGAAGGCCAGAGCGAAGCGGTGTTCGAGGACGGTGACCACCAGGAATGGGGTCAGCGCGATGCGAACCATGGTGAGGAGATTGGGCGCAGCCAGCAGCGGATTCACGGGGGTGATTCCGGAGAGATTCAGATCGGCCGCTCCCCTGCCTGTACTCATCAACAGAATGTTAACGCAGTCCAATGTTGTTTGCCGACTGGATGTGCAAGAAGGGTGAGCGGGGATGTCTGGATGGAGTGCTTGTGGGGTGTCAGGGGTTGTCGGGAGGGCCGGTTTTGGGGGAGTTTTGGCGGGGGTTTGGCCTTCGCGGGGCAAAGCTGTTAAACTTTGAAAGTTGCCGAGGGCACCCGCCCCGGCCGTAACGACGCAGGCGCGTAGCTCAGTTGGTTAGAGCGCTTCCTTGACACGGAAGAGGTCGTTGGTTCGAATCCAATCGTGCCTACCAATTATCGATTCAAAGACATCCTAGACAGTCCAATGAGACTCGATAAGCCGCTGATAAATCAGTGGCTTTTGTCTTTTTACGTCCAAAGGCGTACTGTGGAAGCCATGTTCCCGTGGGGGTACATCTGGGGGTATCAATTCCAGAATTTGGGGGTACCGGAGAAATCCGACCCGAAGTTGGGGGTACACGCATGGCGCTGACTGATACAGAAATCCGCCGCTCCAAGCCTGGAGCCGCTCCATACAAACTTTCCGATGGTCATGGTCTCTACCTGCTAGTCAAGCCCAACGGTGGACGGCTGTGGCGCTGGAAGTATCGCTTCGATGGCAAAGAGAAGCTCATGGCACTTGGAACCTACCCGGAACTGTCCCTGGCCGACGCCCGTGAGCGCCACGCAATGGCCCGTAAGCAGCTTGTCAACGGAATCGACCCAATGGGGGAGCGCAAGGCCGAGAAGACCGCCGTCATAGTCGCCACGGAACACACTTTCAACAAGATTGCCGAGCAATGGCTGGAGCACTGGCGCGGCAACAAGAGCACCCGCCACTCTGAGACAACCCGGAACCGCCTCAAGGCCAACGTCTACCCGATTCTGGGGGAGAGGCCAATCGCGGAAGTCGAGCCAATGGAGCTTGTCCGGCTTGCCAAGGACATCGAAGCTCGTGGAGCCTCTGACATGGCGAAGCGGATTCTCCAGATTGTCGGCATGGTCTGCCGCTATGCCGTGGCGCACGGATACGCCAAGCGCAACCCTGCCGCAGAGATTCGCCCCTCAGACATCCTGAAGCCCACGCGCAAACAAAACATGGCGCGCATCGATGCCAAAGAGCTTCCGGCGCTGCTCCGGGCCATTGAAGTCTACGAGGGACGACAACTGACGCGGTTGGCAATCAAGCTCATGGCCCTCACATTTGTCCGCACCAGTGAACTGATTGGGGCGCGTTGGGAAGAATTCGACTTTGACGCCCGGCGCTGGTCGATTCCCGCAGCCCGAATGAAGATGAAGACGCCGCACATTGTGCCGCTTTCCTCTCAGACCATCGAAGTTCTGGAGCTTTTGCAGACAATCTCAGGGAGCGGAGCACTTGTCTTTCCCGGTGAGCAGTATGCGAACAAGCCGATGTCCAATATGACCATCCTAAAGGCGCTGGAGCGCATGGGCTACAAGGGCCGCATGACTGGCCACGGCTTCCGTGGGCTTGCATCCACGATCCTGCATGAGCAAGGCTATAACCACGACCATATCGAACTGCAACTTGCCCACGCCCCGCGCAACGAAGTCTCAGCAGCCTACAATCATGCCCTCTATCTTGAGCCGCGCACGCGGATGATGCAGGACTGGGCGGACTTCTTGGAGCAGACACGTCGCGGCGGCAAAGTACTGCCATTTCGGAGTACAGCCGCATAATTCGGAAGGCTACTGCTCAGGCGGTAGGCTCACTCCTTCCGCCTTGAACTTGCGGAAAACTGCCTCTGCGATAGCGTCCGGGCCGGATTGATGAAGTGCTGGACTTCCGGAGTTCATTCCCTTGAAAATCTCTCCCTGCCGTTCAGTCGCCACCGTTCCATAGTTCCTGAGCGTAGTCAGAACTTGTTCATGCCCCGAGTTCTGACTCCATGCCTTGTAATCCTCAACGGAACGGCACATCTCTCCGCCGAGCCTCGTCAACGTCTTGCGTATGCTATGCGGGTTGAAATACGGCAAGCCTGCCTGGGTGAATGCTTCCCTGAAGATCGTCCGAATGGGTCCGGCATCGCTCCAATTTGCCCGCTTCAAACCTACCGGCTCAAACTGGTGATTCTGCCCCAATGCCATTTCAGTCGCCGGAAACAGTGGATCGTCTCCGCCCCATAGCTTCTCTTTGATGAGGAAACTCACCCAGTTCTCTACAATCTGCCGGACCTCTTCGCCCACGGGAAAGAAGTAGGTGGTAAACGTCTTACTGAATTTTGTCTTCACCTCGCGGGCATCCTGGTAAACGCAGCCTTTCTTCAGGTCCAAATGCTTTAGCTTCATCGAAGCAATCGCCGAATCCCTTCCGCCGGTCAAGAGCACGAAGGCCACCAGCGCCCGATTCCTGCGTTCCAACTCGTTCCCTTCCGGCATGGCTGCGATCACATGCCTGACCTGCTCGAGCGTCGGCGATGGCCGCTCGCGATGGGCCGTTGCCACTCGCACATCCTTATCCGACAGATTGAAGTATTCGGCATCGGAATACTGGAGCCGGGCTTTGTACCCCGGCTGCCCGGCAAGCCAGAAGAAAAAGTCTCTCAACTGCTTCAGCGTGGCGTGCAGCGTCGCCTTGCTCAGCTTCTCCCCGGACCTCTGGCTGGTCTGCTCCGTCAGGTGGCGCTTGAAGGCAATCGCCTGCTCATGGTGGAACGCTTTGAAGC
>CAIVDV010000045.1 GCA_903904755.1 uncultured Acidobacteriaceae bacterium
CCGAACCAAATGCGGGGCATGGAAAAGTGGAAAGCAAAGAACGCTTACCACTTTTCCACGCCCCCGACTGCGGCTATCTGACTAACTCGGTAACTGCGCTACACTAACAATCTCGCTGGTACAAAAGATCGGGCAGGCCAATTCTGGCCAGGGATATCGTCGTGTGCGTTTGCGACGGTGCTGGCGTATTACGGGATGTATCTACTGCCGGGGAGCATGTCGGGCAGCAGGTCATCGGATAGCGCGTCGCTGATTATTTTTGTGATTATCAGCATTGTGTTCGGTATCTACGCGCAGCGATTCCGTCGCAGGACACAGGGGGGTGGTGTGGCGGCTCCTGTGTCAGGGATGGGGCAGATTGCCGGGGCGGTGGAGGGATTTGCAGAGGAAGCGATTGAGGAGAGGTATCGGGCTGCGTTTGAAACCAGCTTTGACGGGATTGCGATTCTGACGATTGATCCGGCGACACTGGTTGGCACCTATGTGGATGCGAATGAGCGCGCGTTGCAGATTATCGGTATGACGCGCGAAGAGTTCCTGGGGCATACGCCGAATGAGCTTGGGCTTTGGAGCGCCCCGGAGGAGTTTGCCGCGCGCGTGGAGACGTTGAGGGAGCATGGGTCCTTCCAGGATGTGGAAGAGAAGTTTTTAAGGCCGAATGGGGAGTACTGCTGGCTGCTGACTTCGGGAACATTTCTTCAGATTGGCGGGCGACACTGCCTGCTGGTTACGTTTCGGGATGTGACGGAGGCGAAGCGGACCGAGCAAACGCTTCGCATGAGTGAGGAGCGATATCGGACGGCATTCCAGACGAGCATGGATGCGATTGCCATCACGCGGCTTGCGGATGGGAAGTACCTGGAAGTGAATCAGAGATTTCTGGGGATACTTGGTTATGAGCGGGAGGAAGTAATCGGGAAGACCTCACTGGATTTGCATGTGTGGGCGGCGTCGCCGGACCGGGAGGTTCTGCTTGAGCCGCTGATGCGTGGCGAGAGCGTTCGAGAGAGGCAGTTTGTTTTCCGGCGGAAGGGTGGAGAGAGTTTCCCTGGGATAGTTTCCGCTTCGCGGATAACGGTTGGTGGGGTTCCGGCGATACTCTCAGTGATTCGGGATGTCACCGATGCGGAGAAGACAGAGAAGGCGATGCGGGCCAGCGAGCTGCGCTATCGCACAGCGTTTGAGACAAGCAAGGACCCAATCTCGATTGTGCGGTTGGAGGATGAAGCGCTGGTGGATGTGAACCCGGGATGGGTGAATCTGTTTGGGTACAGCCACGAGGATGTGATTGGGAAGACGACGGTTGAGCTTGGGATATGGGAGGACGCGGAAGCACGGGCGCGGATGTTTGAGCGGACGCGGAATGGACTGGAGGTCCACGACGTGGGCTTCAATTTCCGGAAGCGGAATGGGGAGCATGGCTGGGCGACGATTTCGACCTGTGCGACTGAGGTGGATGGGGTTCGCTGCTGTTTGTGTTTTGTGCGGGATGTGACCGCGGTTCGGCAGGCTGCGGAGGCGCTGCGGGCGAGCGAGGAGCGATACCGGACGGCATTTGAGACGAGCCAGGATGCGATTGCGATCTTCAATCAGGAGACGCAGAGGATTCTGGATGTGAATGGCCAGTTTGCGCGGGTGTTTGGGTGGACGCGCGAGGAGATTGTTGGGCACACGACCCTTGAGTTGAAGATTGATGTGAGTTCCGCCGACCGGAACATGGTCCTGGATGGACTATCGGCGAAGGGGATTGTGCAGGAGCGGATGATGCCGCTGCGGAGGAAGAATGGCGAGAGTTTCTGGGCCGTGGTATCCGGTTCATCGATGACGATTGATGGGATGGCGTGCTCGTACATCACGGTGCGCGATGTGACCGAACAGCGACTGGCGGAGGAGGCGTTGCGGGCGAGCGAGAATCGGTATCGCACAGTGTTCCAGACGAGCCTGGATCCGATTGCGATTGTTCGACTGCGGGACAGTATGTTCGTGGATGTGAGCGGTGCATTCCTTGAGGTAACAGGATGGAGCCGGGACGAGGTGGTGGGGCGCACTTCGGCGGATATTGCATTGTGGATAGACCGGAGCAAGCGTGCGGAAGTGAATGTGGCGCTGGATGGCGGGGAGCGAATTGTCAATCTGCAGGCGGAGTTCAGAAAGAAGGATGGGGAGGTGTTCTGGGGGTTGCTGACGGCGACGCGATTCGAGATGGAGGGTGAGACCTGCACGTTATCCGTGATTCGGGATTTGACGGCGGCGCGGCGGGCGGAAGCGGAGATCCATAATCTTTCGTTCTTTGATCCGGTGACGGGGCTTGCGAACCGGCGGCTGCTGGACGAGCGAATCCGGGAGAGCATGGAAGCTTCTACGGATTCGAAGCAGCATCTGGCGTTGCTGTGTATCGATCTGGACAATTTCCAGACGGCGAACAATGTGTTTGGCCATGCGACGGGCGACGTGATTCTGCGACAGATTGCGGAGCGGATTAGTGAATGCGTGCGTTCGACGGATGTGGTGGCGCGTCCGGGGGGCGATGAGTATCTTGTGTTGCTAGACCGGCTCTCAGTGAACCGGGAGGTAGCAGCGGAAGAGATTCGGGGGATTGTGGAGAAGATTATGGCGCGTGTGGAGTTGCCGTGCCGAATTGGAGAGCATGAGCTCATCTGCACCTGCTCGATTGGAATCGCGCTTTCAAGCTTCCAGCTTGGCAGCGAGAGTGAGTTGCTGCAGTGGGGGGATATTGCGATGCACCAGGCGAAGGATGCGGGCCGGAACACCTTCCGGTTCTTCTCGCCGGACTTGCAGGAGGCGATCCACGCGAGGGCTTCGCTGGAGGAAGACATGCGGCTGGCGCTGAAGGAGGAGCAATTCACATTGCTTTACCAGCCGCAGGTGGAGCGAGGAGTGCTTATCGGGACCGAGGCGCTGGTGCGATGGCAGCACCCGCGGCTTGGCCTATTGGCTCCCGACAAGTTTATCCGGCTGGCGGAGACGACGAGCCTGATTCTTCCGCTGGGGAACTGGGTGTTGAGAAGCGCCTGCCGGCAGATTGTGCGGTGGACAGAGGAGTTGCCGACGAGCAACTTCTCAGTGGCGGTGAACATCAGCGCGCTGCAGTTGCGGCAGGATGATTTTGTGCGAGCGATTCTGGAGGTTGTGGAGAGTACTGGGGCGGACCCGAAGAGGCTGAAGCTGGAGCTGACGGAGAGCATGCTGGCGGAGAACATTGAAGACGCCATCACCAAGATGCTGGGGCTGCAGATGAAGGGGGTTTCGTTCTCTCTGGATGACTTTGGCACGGGGTACTCATCGCTGGCGTATCTGAAGAGGCTGCCGCTGGCGCAGTTGAAGATTGACCGGTCGTTTGTGAAGGATATTTTGACGGACCCGGGGAGTGCAGCGATTGCGCAGACGATTATTTCGCTGAGCCATGCGCTGGGAGTGCCGGTGATTGCCGAGGGCGTGGAGACGGAAGGGCAGCGAGGGATGCTGGCGGGGCTGGGCTGCCATGCGTACCAGGGTTATCTTTTTGGACGACCGATGCCGCCGGAAGAGATTGAGCGTCGACTGCGGAGCTAACCGACGTTCTGCCTAGGAATGAATTGGAAGCGAGGTGCTATTGCCACTGGCCGGCGCCGACGAATCCTGCCCAGTACCATGGGTGGGTGCTGAGGCCGGCGGCACGGCGCTGATGGAGCAGGGTGCGCTCGGCGGACCAGAGTGCGTCGGCGGTGGTGGCGTGGCGGGAGAGTCGCTGAGTGTATAGCAGGCGCATGAAGCGCTGGGTGAGTGCGTCGTCGACCGGCCAGAGGGTGACGATGACGGTGCGCGCGCCGGCGAGGCGGAAGGCGCGTTCGAGGCCGAGGACGCCTTCGCCATCGTGGAGAACGCCGTTGCCGGTATTGCATGCGGAGAGGACGGCCCACTCGACGCCGGCGAGATCGATTGAAGCAATTTGCTGAGCGGTGAGGATGGACTGCGCGCCGCCGTCGCGTCCGCCTGCGAAGACGAGGCCGGAATGGAGGAGGGGATTGGGGCCGCCGCAGTCCTTGTTGAGGAGGAATGCGTGGGTGGCGACATGAAGAACGCGACTGTGGGGGGCGCCGAGGAGGAAGCCGGCGAGTGTAGCGTTGTCGCCGGTGAGAAGCCGGGTGGGCTCTGAGGCGTTCCATCGCTGCCAGCTTGAGGCGACGTTGCGTACCTCCTCGGCGGTGCCGGGGAGGGGCTGGAAGGCAAAGCTGGAGAACTGCTGGCAACTGGAGGTGGCGTCGCGAAGCGGGGAGGGGGGAAGCTGGCTGGCGGCGAGTTGGAAGCTGGGGCTGCCGATGGCGAGAAGGCCGGCATTTTTGGGGCTTGGGGCAGTGGGGACGAGGTCACGCTCGCTGGTGAGCATGTGGATGACGGGGCCATGCTCGACGAGGTAGCCGTGGGTGTCAGGGAGTCCGCTGAAGGGGACCAGATTGAGGATGCCGTCAGGTACGACGAGGGCGAGCTGGCTGGAGGCGAGTTGCGGGGCGAGGGGGTCCCAGATGAGCTTGCGGAGGGATTCGCCGGCCTGGCGGTAGGCGCGCAGGTTGCGGACTGCGCCCATGCCGGCGCTGTGGGCCTCAGTGTCGGCGGTGGCGCGGAGGGTGGAGACGAGGTCCTCGATAGGCTTGGCGTCGCCGAGGTCGTAGATGTGGATGGCGTCAGAGTCTGCGGAGAGGACGAAGGCCATGTAGGCGGGCGTGATGGTGCGGTTGGGGTCGACCTTTTCGACAGCGATGCGGCGGTAGGAGAGGTAGGAGACGAGGGTGGAGTGGGGCGGGAGGTTGTGGCGGATGTCCTGGAGGCTGACGGCGGAGGTTCGGGAGTCGTCGCGGAGAGGGACACTGAGCTCTGCGAGGGCGCGTTCGGTCTTCTCCATCTGGGCAGCGGCGGCTTCAACGGCCTTGGATTTGTCGGCCTTGGGGGATTGCTCGAGGGTGAGCAGGGCGGAGCGCTGGTTGTCGAGGGAGGCGAGGAGTTCGGCGACCTCAGGGTTGTTATCGGAGTTGAGATTCTTCTGACGCCGGGCCATTTCTTCGGTGACGAGGGCCCGGGAGCGGATGGACTCCTGGTAGATGTCGGCGGCGGGGAGATTGGGGTGGCGGAGGAGGACGGAGAGGGAGGAATCGAGGCCGTGGGCACGGATGGCGTCGTAGGCGAGGGCCTGGCGCTCGGGCAGGGTGCGGGCCTGGAGAATGAAGATTTCGCGGCTCATGCGTGCGGCGGTGAGGCCTTCTGCAATGGCGCGCTGGGGGTCGCCACCCTGGGCGAGGGATTGGGAAAACAGGAAGTGGTTTGTGGCCTGGGCGTCGAGCTGCTCGAAGGTGTTGCGGAGGGAGAACTCGTAGGTTTTCCAGGCGAGGGGGAAGTTGCCGGTGCGGGTGTAGAGGGCCGCGAGGTTTTTGCTGATTTGCATGAGGCGGGGGCTGTCTGCACCGTAGAGCTTGCCGAGCATGTCGACGGCACGGCGGAGGTGGAGTTCGGCTTTTTCGAAGTCGGGGATTTTGAGGTAGTTGGAGCCGAGGTTGTTTTCGATGACGCCGGAGTGATTGTCGTTGGGATCGATGCGATTGAAGATGGCGAGGGCCTCTTCGTGGGCCTGAATGGCACCCTGGATATCGCCGGCGTGGCCCTTGAGGGTGCCGAGGTTGGCGAGGGATGCGGCGAGTTGGGGGGAATCTTTGCCGGCGCTGAGTTTGCGGGCATTGTCAACGGAGGCTTGCTGTGCGCGGATGGCGCATGGGGTATCGCCGAGGGAGGAGCAGACGCGGGCGAGGGTTCCGGCGGCGACACTGGCCTGGTCTGTGCCGGGGAAGGCGGATTGGGCAATTTCGAGGGCCTGCTCGGCGATGACGCGGGAGTCGGCGGCGCGGTTGAGGGCGAGGAGGATGTCGATCTGGAAGTCGAGGGCGGCGAGGTAGTCGGCAGTGCGGGTGCCGGTGAGGGATGCGCGGAGATCAACTTCGCGGAGGATGAGGTCGAGGGCGTCGTTGTCGACGGTGCCGCTGTCGATGATGAGAGACAGGAGGGCGTGGATGGCGTCGGCGACTTCAGGAGTTTTGCCGGGGTGGGCAGCTTCCGCAGCCTGGAGCTTGAGGCGGGCGGATGGGATGGTTTCAGCCACAGGCTGCGCGGGCGCGGCAAGGGTGGCGGGCTGCTGTGCGGCGGCGAAGGGGCCGGCGGCGAGGAGGAAGGTGAGGCAAAGTGCAGCGCAGAAGGAACGGGGAAGTGGGGGCATGGTGTGTGGACTCACTTATGGGGCAATCAGGGGTGAGTTGAGGCGGCAAGAGCGGGGAAGCGGCTGATGAGGAGATGATCCTGGGCGCGGGCGCGGGATTCGAGATCTCCCCGGAGAGCCAGGGTGCGGGTGAGCCAGGTGTGCGCCAGGGCGGGGTTGTTGCGGGCGAGTGCGACCTGGGCGAGGGTGTATCGGGCGGACTCCTGCTGGGGCGAGTCGGGGCCATCGGCGATGGGGGTGAGGAGTGCGGAGGCCTGGTCATAGTGGCCGAGGGAGAGCTGGCATGCGCCGGAGTAGAAGCGGGCCGCAGTGGCATTGCGGCTGGTGGCGGGGATGCCGGCAAGGGCTGGGGTGGCGTTGGCGCAGTCGTGATGCTGGTAGGCGAGCATGGCGGAGTCGAATGCGGGTTCGCTGTCGTCACCACGGAGGTGTACGAGCTGGAATGCGGGCAGGGCCAGGTCAGCCAGAGCTGCGGCGGAGGGAGTTGCGGTTGGGACGGGGCCAACAGGAGCTGGCGCGGGCGTACTGGGGGCGTTGGCGACGGCAGGCTGGTGACCTGGACGGACCAGCACGAAGGCGATAGCGGCAATGGCGCAGGCGAGGGCGAAGCCGGGAAGGGCCAACTTCGGGCGCAGGAGTGGGGAGGTGAAGAATCGTTTGAGCCAGCCGGCAGGTTTGTGAGGCTGGACGTGGGGGTGCCTGGCCAACTGAGCTTGCAGAGCCTGAAGGGTCTGAAGCTGAGAGTGGCAAACCTGGCAATCAAAGAAGTGGTCTTCAAACTGGTTCATCTCATCGGGAGAAAGTTCGCCTTCGAGATAAGCCAAAGCAAAGTTATCTGCGGGAGCTCCGCTGCAATGTGTCATGGCTCTCGTCCTGACTTAGTGTGGCGCGGGATGGTGGATTGTGACCGGGAGATGACAATTTCGATGACGCGGCGGGTTGCGCGGAGCTTTCGCTGGCGGACAACGTCGGAGCTGATGCCGAGGCGGGCAGCGATGATGCCGGGTTTGAGGCCGTCGACCAGGGTGAGACGGAGGATGGATTCGTCGAGGGAGTCCAGGGAGCTGATGGCCTCGAGGGCGAGCTGTTCGCGCTCTTCGCGCTCGCGGGATTCGTCGTGGCGAGTGAGGTCGGGAAGGAGTTCCGGGGCTTCAATCGACTCTGGTGCGCGTGCGGCACCGCGGTAGTGATTGTTGAGAAGATTACGGGCGACGGCGAGGACGAAGCCGGGGAGCTTTTCGGCCTCGCGGAGGCTGCCCCGTCGCAGGGCGCAGAGGCTTTCGAGGATGGTTTCCTGAACGAGGTCGGCTGTAACGTCGGAGTTGCGAGTGCGGGCGAGGAGCATGGTGCGGACTTTGGGGAGGAAGAGGGAGACGAACTCCTGCTCTGCGGCAGGGCTACCGCCGACGATGGCCTGAACAAGAGCAGCGTAGCGGGGGGATGAGTCGGCCGGGATGGAATCTATGGGTTCGGGCTCTTCGGCGTTCATCGGACCTGCTTGGGGGGTAAAGCTATGGAGGCAATTCTCTCACAGGAGAGGAGATAGACGGCGGGGTAATAGTACTGGGGTAATGAGGGAGGTGGAGAAGAGGGATTTGCGGGATGGGCAGATGGAAGGGATTGGGTGGAAGGGTTGGCTTTGGCGGAGGAATGCGGATTGTGTGTCACAAACCGGCGAGGAATGGGACCAGAGATAGCAGTACAAATTCCCCCGAGGTCCCCTCCCCCATGATTCGAATTCAGCAGGTTATCCCCGAAGTCTCGCGCAGTTTTGTGCATCGATTGAGAGCGGCAGCGTTGGTTGCCGCAGTTTGGATACCGTGTTCGGTGGCCGCAAATGCCGCGACGCCGGTGGTGGTGACGGTCGTGCCTGTGACGGCTACGGCGTTTGCCGGCAAGACCGTGACGGTGAAGGCGACGGTGACGGGAACAACGACGACTGGTGTGAGCTGGAGCGCGAGTTGCGGCACGTTGCCGGCATCGCCGGGGAACCCGATGGTGTTTACCGCACCGCTGACGCCCGGGGTTTGCACGGTGACAGCGGCGAGCGTGGCCGACCCGACGAAGCAGGCACATGCAACGGTGACGGTGGTGCCGAATGTGGTGGTGACGGTGACACCGGCGACGGCAACGGTGGCGGTGAACGGCAGCGCGAGCTTTACGGCTACGGTGGCGAATACTGCGAATCTGGGAGTGAAGTGGGCGGCGAGCTGCGGGACGCTTGCGAATGTGACGGCAAATCCGGTGCAATACACGGCCCCGGCTGCGGGCGCCACGTGCGTGCTGAAGGCGATGAGCCAGGCGGAGACATCGCAGTACGGGACGGCCAAGATTACGGTGCCGCCGCCGCCGACGGTGAGCATTTCGCCCAAGACTTTGACGTTGCCGACGGGGTTGAGCACGACGTTTACGGCCAAGCTAAATAATTCCACGAGTACCGCTGTGACCTGGGCGGCGAGCTGTGGAAGCCTGTCGAATGGGACTGCGAATACGGTGAAATACACCGCGCCGACGGAGATATCGAATTGCACGGTGACAGCAACGGGCGTGGCTGACACGACGAAGGCGGCGACCGCGAGTGTGGCAGTGCCGGGGCCGGTCGTGGTGAGTGTTTCGCCAGCGACCGTGAGCCTGGCGGTGAACGGGACGACGACGCTGACGGCAGCGGTAGCGAATACCACGAACCAGTCAGTGCTATGGAAGACAAGTTGCGGCACCCTGAGCAGTACGACGGCGAATCCGGTGGGATTTACGGCTCCGGCCGCACCGGGGAGCTGCAAAGTGACAGCGGTGAGCCGACTGGACACGACGAAGAGCGCGACCGCAGTGGTGACGATAGGCGCGGCGAACGTGGTTGGGATTGCGATCAGCCCGGCGAGCGTGAGCGTGGCACCGGGTGCGATGGTGCACCTGACCGCGACGGTGACGGGTGCGAGCAACCAGGCGGTGACGTGGTCGGCCGATGGCGGGACAATTACCGGGACCGGGAATACGATTGCGTACACGAACAGCGCGCAGGGGATGGCGCATGTGACGGCGACGGCGATGGCCGATGCGAGTCAGACGGCGCTGGCGAATGTACTGGTGTTGCCGGCGGGGCAGACCTATCCGGCCGTGCCGTATCCGGTGACGACGCATCCGCGGATTTGGCTGACGCAGGCGGATTTGCCGCGGTTGCAGAGTTGGGCGACGTCGGCGAATCCGATTTATGAGCAGGGATTGCTGCCGCAGTTGCAGCAGGCGGTGAGTTTGTACCAGACGCAGTTTTTCCCCGGCGGAGTGCCGAACCCGAATTATCCGGACCCCGGTGATGTGCAGGGGTATACGGGTTATTTGACGGAGGAGTGGGCAGTGGTGCTGGCCTTCCATTCGTTGATAGATCCGAATCCTGCGAACCGGATTACATATGCGCAGTATGCGCGGAATCTGATTATGTACGCGATGAACCAGGCGGCTCTGGGTCAGCAGGAGAATGCGCCGTTCCGTGATCCGGCGTTTCCGATTTATAACCGCGCGGGTTTGAGCAGTCCGGAGTGGCCGCTGGTGGTGGACTGGATTTACAACACGAAGGATGCCGGTGGACATGACATTCTGACGGCGGCGGACAAGGCGACGATCCGGAATGTGTTCCTGATATGGGCGGCGGACTGCATCAACGCAAGTACGACGGGCGGGGACAGTCCGTATCCGCAGGGGGTAATCAACGACCTGCAACTGCTGCCGAACAACCAGCCTTACCGGATGGCGGCGAACAACTACTACCTGGGTCATGCGCGGCTGCTGACGATGATGGCGCTGACGATGGACCCGACGGATGATCCGCCGGTGGATGCGAGCCAGCCGAGTTCGCAACTGGGCAACACGCTGCGCAGCTATTTGAACGATGCGAACGGAGCGTGGCTCTACCAGGAGTATGCGATGTTCGGCGATCCGAAGACGGTTGCGACGGAGTACAACATTCCGGACAACTCGAATGGGGTTGGGTTTGGATTGGCCTCAGGCGGATTGCCGCCGGAGGGGATGCTGTACGGCGAGTCGTTTGGGACGATGCTGGGGCAGTTGCTGGCGCTGGAGACGGCTGGGTTCAACGACCCGAGCCTGTCGGGGCCGCAGATAGGGCTGGTAAGTGCACCGATGTGGGACAAGTATGTGACGGGGATGTTCTCGTCGCTGATACCGCAGAGCTTTGTGCCTGCGAGTGAGCCGTATATTGGGTCGGTGTACCAGTTTGCCAGCTATGGCGACCTGCTGCGGTTGTGGGTTGAGCCGGACAATGTGGGTTCGTTTGCGATGCTGGGGCTGGTGGATGCCAACAATGGTCAGACGAATCGGCAGGCGGAGCTGCGTTGGTTTGCGCGGGATGTGCTGCCTGGCGGCGCGGCGGGGCTGACGGGGCGGGTGACGAATCCGTGGACGACGCTGGACAGCCTGCTGTACTACCTGATGTTTGACCCGTCGGTGGCAGCGGATCCTGATCCGCGGGCCGGGTATCCGACTGTGTTTGATGACCCTGGAGCGGGACGGCTGGTGGCGCACAGCGACTGGAGCGCAAACCAGACGATGTTTGACTACCACGCGAGCTGGGAATCGATTAACCACCAGGTGGGCAATGCGGGCGAGTTTGAGATGTTCCGCAAGGGCGAGTGGCTGACCAAGGAGATGAGCAACTATGACAACAACCTGGTGGGGATGACGACGTATTACCACAACTCGCTGGCGCTGAAGAATACGTGCCCGGCGGGGACGCCGAATCTGGGATGGGACGAGACGGGGATTTGGGCGAATGGGAGCCAGTTTCTGTGGGCGGAGAATGCCGGAGATCCGACAACGCTGACTTCGTCGGGGACTGGATATGTGTTTGCCGCGACGGACATGACGAACCTGTACAACCGCCCGGACCAGTGGGATTCCACACAGAGCGCGGTGGATATCACGCGGGCGCAGAGGAACATACTGTGGCTGAACAAGGACTACATTGTGGTGTACGACCGGGCGACATCGAAGAGTTCAGGGCTGTTCAAGAGGTTCAACATGAGCCTGGTGACGAACCCGGTGATCAACGGGATGAATGCCACGGAGATGATGACGGACGGGCAGCAACTGTTTGTGCATACGCTGTTGCCGGCGAACGCGCAGATTACGGCGCGGGAAGCGGATACGGACCTGAGTCCGATTGCGGACCTGGAGCCGACCAAGTACGTGATTACGGTAGGAGACGCGAGCAATCCGATGGATACGCGGTTCCTGCATGTGATTCAGGGAGCGGACAAGGGGGTGGCGGCGACGGCGGTTTCAAGCCTGAGTACGACGGGCGGGACGGCGTTTGAGGGTGCGCTGGTGGGCACGACGGCTGTGATGTTCCTGCACGATGACAGGCAGTTGGCGGGATTTGCGCAGACAACGTACACGGAGCCGGCAGCGGTGACGAAGAACTACGTTGCCGGGCTGCGGCCGGGTTCCGGGTATACGGTGGCGAAGACGACGAGTGGCGGGAACATCCAAGTGACGGTGACGGTGGGCGGGACGACCGTGGCGGATGCTGCGGGGCTGCTAGTGTTTTAGCCGCGAGAGCAGGGAACAAGGGCCGCCGGAGGGATGCTCCGGCGGCCCTTGCTTTTTCGCGGGGGGTGGAGCGGTTGGGTGGGGGATTGAGTGAGCAAAAAAATACCCAGGTCCGAAACGCTGGACCCGGGGCCTTGGAAAGTCACTTAAGAGGACCGCAACGTACCGGGGAGGGGGAACGAAGCGGGAGATACAAAAAGCTTTTGGGGCCGTCCACCCCAGCGGGGGGCAAGGGCGGACGGCGCTCTGGGGAGAGCCTCCGGGAAGGGATTTCTCCGATCCCGGGTGTTGCCTTAGGGGGCCAAGCGCGCGCGTTGAGCTTGAACCGGTCCCGATGGATTGTGACGCGGGGAGGGAAATTGTGACAGGGTTTCAGGGATTTTTTATGCAGGGGAGGTAAGGAAGCACTGAGAGAGTGCCGGGGGGGGCCAGCGGTTCAGGATATGCGGGATGGTACGGGAACAGGGCGCGCTAGGGGAGAGGGAGCCACTGGTCGAGACGGGTGGTGATGAGGTCCTGGCGAAGCTGGTCGATGGTGGAGAACTGGAGGGCGCGGATGCCGAAGTGGCGGGCGGCCTCGATGTTCTCGATTTTGTCGTCGAGGAAGAGGGTTTCTTCCGGGGCAGTGCCGAGCTGGTCGAGGAGGAGTTGGTAGATTTCGGGCTCGGGCTTGGCCATGTTGTGCTGGTAGCTCCAGATGCGGACGTCGAAGTCAGCGAGCCAGGGGAGATTGGCCTGCATGTGAGCGAGGACGTTGTCGCCCATGTTGGAGAGGATGCCGGTCTCGAAGCCGCGATCTCGGAGGGTTTGGTGCCAGGCGAGGGTGGCTGGATTCTCGGTTGTCCACATGCGGGCGTCCCAGAGGTTGAGCTCGTCGAGCTGGTCTGGGGAGAGGGAGAGTCGTGCGTCTTCCGCGAGCTTTTGCCAGAACTGGATGCCGGTGAGGTCGCCGCGGTCGTAGGCGTGGCGGTCGGCCCAGTAGAGGGGCTCAAGGAAGTCGGGGGCGAGGCCGGTGATTCGCGCAAGATGCGCCTTGGCCGTTGGGTCCGGGGGACCGCTGAGAACCATTCCGTAATCGAAGACAACTGCGCGCAGACCCAATTCGCACTCCCTCGGGGCGTCCGTGTATGGTGAAGCGAGAACGGATGCCTGCTTCTATTGTGCCGCAGCGAAATGGCGCGTGTGCGGGTGGGCAAGTGGATGAAAGCAAGGGCGGGCATGATTTCTTTTTCGCAGCGGACGGCGTGGGATACGGAAGAGAGCGAGCTGGGAGCGGCGCACCGGGAGCGGCTGGCGGCGGGGTTGGCGGTGGCCGACCTGACGGCTTCGAATCCGACGCGGCTGGGGTTTGCGTATCCGGAGAGTTGGCTGAGCCCGCTGGGGGAAGTTGGCGCGCTGGATTATGAGCCGGTGGCGATGGGGGCACTGGCGGCGCGGGAGGCGGTGTGCGCCTATTATGCGAGCCACGGGGCGGTGCTGGAGCCGGGACAGGTGCTGCTGACAACAAGCACGAGTGAGGCTTACAGCTACCTGTTCAAGCTGCTTTGCGATCCGGGGGATGCGGTGGTGGTGCCGGGGCCGAGTTATCCGCTGTTTGATTTTCTGGCGGATGCCGAAGTGGTGCGAATTGAGCCGGCGACGCTGGTGTATGACCATGGGTGGCAACTGGAGATGGAGAGCCTGCGGCGGGCGATTACGGAGCGGACGCGGGCGGTGGTGATTGTGCATCCCAACAACCCGACAGGGCACTTTACGAGCCGGGCGCAGGGGCAGGAGCTGGCCGCGCTGTGCCGGGAGCATGGGCTGGCGCTGGTAGTGGATGAGGTCTTTCTGGACTACTGGTTTGATGGGGCGGTTGGAGCGGAGGACCGGGAGAGCTTTGCCGGGCGGGATTTGGGCGTGCCGGTGTTTGTGGTGAGCGGGGCGAGCAAGGTGTGCGCCTTGCCGCAGATGAAAGCGGCGTGGATTGCAGTGACCGGGACGCAGCAGGCGGAGGCGCTGGCGCGGCTGGAGGTGTTGGCGGATACGTACCTGAGCATGAATGCGCCGGTGCAGCGGGGTTTGCCGTTGTGGCTGACGGAGCGGGAAGCGCTGCAGGCGCAGGTGCGGGCGCGGGTGGAAGGGAACCTGGCGGAGATGGACAAGTTGCTGGCGAGGCAGGAACTGGTGAGCCGGTTGGGAGTCGAGGGTGGCTGGTATGCGGTGTTGCGGTTGCCGGCAGTGGCGACGGGTGAAGAGGTTTCCCGGGCGCTGCTGGAGAGGGGCGTTTGGGTGCATCCGGGGTCGTTTTTCGGGATGGACGCGCGCGGGTGGCTCGTGGTGAGTTTGCTGGGAGTGCCGGAGGAGTTTCGGCGCGGTGTGGGGATTTTGCTGAAGTATGCGGCTGAGATGGCTGGTTGACGAGAGAAGGTTTTGGGGGGAGATGGTTTTGAACGAGAAGATCGGAGTTGCGGCGCTGGAGCCGAAGCCGGCGGGAGTGCGATGGACGCTGCCGTCGATTGCGGATGTTGTGTTTCTGGTGATACTTGCCACTTTGCTGCTGCGGCCGGAGGGAACGGGGTTGCTGGGGGATGCGGACACGGGCTGGCATATCCGGAACGGGGAGCAGATACTGGCGACGCATGTGGTGCCGCTGACGGACAGCTTCAGCTATACGCGGGGCGGGCAGCCGTGGTTTGCGTGGGAGTGGCTGTTTGATGTGCTGGTGGCGGGGATTCACCATGTGGCGGGGTTGAACGGGGTATCGCTGCTGGCGGTGCTGCTGGTGTCGGGGATGTTTGCGTTGATGTTCCGACTGCTGCGGCGTAGAAGCCGGAATTTGCTGGTTGCGGTGGGGCTGACGATGCTGGCGGCGGCGGCGAGCCAGGTGCATCTGCTGGCGCGGCCGCATGTGTTTACGTGGCTGTTTACGCTGCTGTTTGTGGAGGTGCTGTTCCGATTCCGCGAAACGGGTGGGCGGGTGATTTGGTGGCTGCCCGCGTTGATGCTGCTGTGGGTGAATCTACATGGCGGTTTTTTGCTGGGGTTGGTGCTGATTGCGATGTTTGCTGCGGAGTCGGCGTGGATTGCATTGCGAGGGGCCAAAGATTGGCGTGAACTGGGGACGCTGGTTGCGGTGGGGGCGGCGAGCGGGGTGGCGACGTTTTTGACGCCGTATGGATACCAGTTGCATGTGCATGTGTACCGGTACCTGTCGAGCAGCTACCTGATGAACCGGATTCAGGAGTTTGCTTCGCCCAGCTTCCATGAGGCGGGGAGTGGGTATTTTGAGACGTTCCTGGTGCTGGCGGTGGTTTGCTGTGCGGTGGGCTGGCGGCGGCTGCGGGTGATTGATGTGCTGCTGATGCTTTTTGCCATGCATGCGGGTCTGTATGCGAGCCGAAATATTCCAATTGCGGGGATATTGATGGCGTATGCGCTGGCTGGGCCGCTGACCGAGGTGTTTGGCGTGGCGGGGACAGGCGCGGTGCCGGGGTTGGTACGAAAGGCGGCGGAGGGGCTGGATGCGATTGCCGCAGAGCTTGAGGTGCTGGAGGCGCAGTTGCGGGGCCACTTGGTGGCGGGGCTGGTGGGGGTGCTGCTGGTGCTAGCGGCGCTGCATGGCGGACGGATTGGGGGAGTGCAGGCGCTGCATGAGGAGTTTTCGCCGACGAAGTTCCCGGTGGGCGCGGTGGACTACATGCAGGCTCATGGAGTGCGGAGCCGGGTGTTCAGTACCGATAGCTGGAGTGGATACCTGATTTACCGGATGTGGCCGAATTTCAGGGTGTTTATGGACGACCGGCATGATTTTTACGGGGATGAGTTTGTGAAGCGGTTTGTGGAGACGCTGGGCGGCGGGGCGGATTGGAAGAGTTTGCCGGACCAGTATGGGGCGAACCGGGTTCTGGTGCCGCCGGGTCTGGCGTATACGAGCCTGCTGCGAGCGACGCCGGAGTGGCATGAGGAGTACAGCGACGATGTTTCGGTGCTTTTCTGCCGGGGTGATGGTTGCCCGGCGGGTGTTGCACAGAAAGTATCGAGTAACGAAGCGGTTACCCGGCTGGGGATTCATTGAAGTGATTTTGCAATGAGTTCTCGCAGCTTGCTGTTGTTAAAAGAGTTGCCTGAAATCGACCTGTCGGAGATTTGAGCGGGGAAGAGTGCAGGTGTGCAATCCTCAGATGCAGGTGGCTATACTTGGCGTTACCTTTTTGTTCCTGCCTGATGGGGAACGCCCACCGTCAATTTTTTCGGGAGAGAATGTGATTGTCAGCCGCGTAGTTTGTGCCGCCCTTGTTGCCACTTTGATTGCCCCACCGCAGATGCTGATGGCCCAGCAGTCTGCCGCAGCGCCGCAACTTGAGGGATATTCCCGTGCGGCATCGGATGCTGAGCGGGGCTGGGAAGAGAAGTTCCGGGCGGTGCCTGAGCCGGACCGGGTGAAGGAGAATATGCGGCGCTTGTCTGCGAGGCCGCACCACGTGGGCTCGCCCTATGACAAGGACAATGCCGAGTGGATGGTGCAGCAGTTCAAGAGCTGGGGCTGGGATGCGGAGATTGAGAACTTCTATGTTCTGTTCCCCACGCCCAAGGATAGGCTGGTGGAACTGGTTGAGCCGACGAAGTTTACGGCGGGGCTGAAGGAGCCGGTGGTGGCGGAGGATCCGACATCGAACCAGGCGGATGAGCAGTTGCCGACGTATAACGCGTACTCCGGCGACGGAGATGTGACGGGGCGGCTGGTGTATGTGAACTACGGCACGCGGGAGGATTACGAGGAGCTGGATCGGCTGGGAATCAGCGTGAAGGGTGCGGTGGTGATTGCGCGGTATGGAGGGGCATGGCGCGGCATCAAGCCGAAGGTTGCGGCTGAGCATGGGGCGGTGGGGTGCCTGATTTATTCCGACCCAGGGAATGATGGGTATGGTGTGGCGGAGAGCTTTCCCAAAGGTGCCGGGCGGCCGAAAGATGGAGTGCAGCGGGGGAGCGTGAACGACACGGCGTTTCCGGGAGATCCGTTGACGCCCGGGGTGGGCGCGACCAAGGATGCCAAGCGGATTGACATCAAGGACACGCCGATTATCACGAAGATTCCGGTGATTCCGATTTCGTATGCGGATGCGACTCCGCTGCTGGCCCAGATTACGGGGCGGATTGCGCCGGCAAAGTGGCGTGGGCAGCTGCCGATTACTTACCACATTGGGCCAGGGGCGGCGAAGGTGCATATGCGGATGTTCTCCAACTGGGACATCAAGCCGCTGTACAACGTGGTGGCAAAGCTGCATGGGACGGACGCGGCCGGGGAGTGGGTGATTCGCGGAAACCACCACGATGCGTGGGTGAACGGTGCGGATGACCCAATCAGCGGCATCTCGGCTGAGCTGGAAGAGGCTCGGGCATTGGGAGAGATTTCCAAGCAGGGCTGGAAGCCGCGGCGGACGATTGTGTACTGCGCGTGGGACGGCGAGGAGCCGGGGACGCTGGGGTCGACGGAGTTTGTAGAGACCCATGTGAAGGAGTTGAAGGAGCACGCTGTGATGTATTTGAACAGCGACTCGAATGGGCGGGGGTACCTGTGGATGGAGGGTTCGCACGGGTTGGAGCACTTTATCAACGGGGTTGCCAAGGAGATTGCTGATCCGGAGACGGGGCTGAAGGCGTACGAACGGACGCGGCTGGCGACGATTCTGGAGGCGAAGGGAAGCGAGCGGGCTGAGGCGCGGGCGGGTGGAGACCTGCATATTGGCGCCCTGGGCGATGGGAGCGATTATGTCGCGTTCCAGGATTATGCCGGAGTTCCGTCGCTGGATTTGGGATTTGGCGGGGAGGGCCGGGGGAGCGAATATCACTCAATTTACGACGATTTCTACTGGTACTCGCATTTTTCGGACACGAAGTTTGTGTATGGGAAGGCGCTGGCGCAGACGGCTGGGACGGCGGTGATGCGGATGGCGGATGCGGAGTTGCTGCCGTACAACTTCCGCAATACGGCCGAGACAATTGCCACGTATGTGACGGAGCTAAAGGATTTGCTGAAGACTGAGCAGGACGAGGCAGAGGAGCTGAACAAGCAGATTGACGAGGGTGTGTTTGCTGCGACGGTGGATCCGGAGGAGCCGATTGCTGCGCCGGAGCGGAAGGCGATGCCGCCGTTTGTGAATTTTGCGCCGCTGGAGAATGGGGCGCGGGATTTGAAGGAGAGCGCGGCGGCGTATGAGGCGGCGGTGGAGGCTGCACAGGCGAATGGCGGCGCGGTGCTGGATACGCCGGGAGTGGCAGCGATCAATGCGGTGCTTATCCGGACGGAGAAGGCTTACCTGAGCGAGGCTGGGTTGCCGGACAGGCCGTGGTTCAAGCACCAGCTGTATGCGCCGGGTGCATATACGGGCTATGGCGTTAAGACATTGCCTGCGGTGCGTGAGTCGATTGAGCAGTACAAGTGGGCGAATGCGGAGAAGGCTGCCGTGGAGATTGGGAAGCTTCTGGAGGATGAGGTGGCGGTGCTGAAGGAGGCTACCGAGAAGCTGAAGGGGCTGGCGGCTGGAAAGTAGCTAGACGTCGATTCCCCATATACCGGAGCGCAATCCCTTTTGCAGCCAGGGGTTGCGCTCTTTTTCCGCGCCGATGGTGGTGGCGGGGCCGTGGCCGCAGAGGACGCGGGTCTCTTCGGGGAGTACGAGGAGCTGGGAGTGGATGGAGGTGAGGATCTGGTGGCCGTCGCCGCCGGGGAGGTCAGTGCGGCCGATGCTGCCGGAGAAAAGGGTGTCGCCTGCAACGAGGAGATTCAGGGGGGCGAAGTGGAGGCAGACGCTGCCCTGCGTGTGGCCGGGGGTGTGGAGGACCTGGGCAGGAAAGGCAGGGAGGCCGACGGTGAGGCCGGCATCGAGGCTGGCATCGGGGGGAGCGACTTCCGGAGTGGGGACGCCGAGCCAGCCGGCCTGCATCTCCATCATTTTGAGCAGGGGCAGGTCGTCCTGATTGAGCAGGATGGGGGCACCGGTGAGGCGCTTGAGGCGGAGTGCGCCGCCGATGTGGTCAATGTGGGCGTGGGTGATGAGGATTTGGGTGAGTTTGAGGCCGAGTGAGGTGAGGCGGCGATGGATGCGGGCGATGTCCTCGCCAGGGTCGATGACGATGGCTTCGTGGGTGGCGGGGTCGCCGAGGATGGTGCAGTTGCACTGGAGTGGGCCGACGGGGAAGGTCTCAAGAATGAAGGCGGACTGTGCGGGTGCGGCGGCGTCGGTCATGGCTTGATTTTAACTGGCTGTGGCCTGGCGGAAGGCGAGGGCGCGCTGGCGCTGGAGCTGGCGAAAACGGAGGAGCGCGGCACTTGCCTGGTCCCAGGAGAAGCTTTCGCCGGAGGTGCGGGCCTGGTCGATGAGCTTGCGAGTGACGGCAGCGGGGTCTGCACCGAACGCTTCAAGGCCGATGCTTTCGAGCAAGTCGTCGTGCTTGTCAGCGTAATTGATGGAGAAGAATGGGCAGTGGGCGAGGATGGCGGATGCGGTGAAGTGGAGGCGTTCGCCGAGTGCAAACTGGGCACGGCGGAAATGGGCGAGGGCTTCCGGGAGGTTCCTGGGGACGGGGAGTAGCTGGATGGCGGGGAAGCGCTGCTGGAGTTCGCGGGCGATTTCGATATCGATGGCGTGGCAGGGAAGGAACTGGACCTGGCCGCCGCGGGCGAGGTGGTCGGTGATGACGGAATCCATGGCGGCGCGGCAGGCGAGGAAGTTTGGGTAAGGCTTGTGGGTGCCGCAGTTGATGAGCAAGGTATTGGAGATGGTGCCGGTGGGGCGCGCCAGAGCGGGGTCGTAGAGGGCGAAGCTGGCATCGCCAATGGGATTGACTGTGCCGGGAACCGTGGCCATGAAGTTTGCAGCGGAACGGGAGCCGCGGACGCCGCCGGAGACGGGGTTGCGGAAGAAGCGGAGCCAGTCGGGGTTCCAGAAGCTGGTTTTGTAGACGCCGGTGCCGTGGAGGAAGATTTGCTTTCCCTGTTCGGCGAGACGGCAGAAGAGGGAGCTCTCGTAGAAGCTGGGACCGATGAGGGTTCCGCCGCCGATGACGATGCCTGCGTAACGGCCGGGGATGAGGCGGGAGACGAGGAGATGGCTGAGCGGCATGATGCGCTGGATGGGGACGAGGATATCGGGCTGAAAGATTTCCTTTGTTGCCTGATAGACGAGTTCGTCGCCATAGTTGTTGTCGCCGAGGTAGCCCTGATAGGCGTAGGCCTTGCGGCCGCCGAGAAGTTGGCGGAAGGGAGGGAAGATTCCCAGCCGGTAGGCAATGCGGATGTAGTTTTTAGCTCGCCGAAAGGGCATCTTTGCGCCTCATGTTCAGGTAGAAATATCCAAGCCGGAGTAGCCAGAAGGCCAGGGAAGTGTAAAGGCCGAAGAGCAGAGCGCCGGAGACCTCATGGAGGGGGAGAAGGAAGGCCAGGATGATCTGGGTGAGGATGGCAAAGGGGATGAGCACCACGGGCGGGACGACGATGCCGCGGGCGGAGAGCAACTGGCTGGTCATGGAGCTGATCATGGCGATGCAAGCCGCGGCAAAGGCGAGGACGAGCTCGTGATTGAGCCCGCCGAAGCGTTTGCCGAGGAGCCAGAGAATCTGTGTGCCGAAGAGGTAAGCGCCAGTGACAACGGCGATGCTGATGCCGATGAGGGCGGCCTGGGAGACGATGAAGCGATGGAGGATGAGGCTGCGGTCATGGTTGAGGCGTGCGAAGCGGGGAACCATAAGGGTGGCGCAGAGGGTGTTGAGCACGGCCATGGCCTGGGAGAGGCCGGTGAGGCCGCCGAGTTGGCCGATAGCCTGTGTGGAGCCGAAGATGGAGATAATCCAGATGGTGATTTGGCCGGCGACGCAGGAGTAGAGGGAGGCCGGCAGGAGTCGGTAGGAGATGGCGAGGATCTCCTGCCTGGCGACGGGGTCTGGCGGAACGGACATGTCCGCGTATTTCTTTGTGATGGTGCGAAGGCGGATATTTGCCCACATGCGTGAGATTCCGGTGGCAAGGACGGCGAGGGCGCAGATGGGGAGGGTGAAGACGGTAGCCGCGGTGAGGATGGTTCGCGCGAGTGCGGCAAGAATCTGGTTGCGCTGGAGGGCGACGATGTCCTGGCGGAGTTTTGGGGCGACTTCAAGGAGTGAGTCAGAAAGAGAAGCGAAGAAGGTGGGGGCGAGGCAGGCTAGAACCAGAAGACTGACTGACCAACTGGCACCGTGATGGCGCATGAAGTAGATGAGAACCGGGGCTGCCAGGGCGCTGAGGAGCGCGAACCGACGGCGGAGGGCAAGGCCGGTGACGACCACAGCACCGAGTTTCTGAGGGTCCTTCCAGACGCGTCCACCCCGGGCGAGGACGCCGGCCGCGACGCCGCCGTCCGCAAGGGCGACCATGGCGCTGAGCATGGCTGTGGCGAGGGTGTAGTAGGCGTATTCGTTGGTGGGAAGGCGGCGAACGATGAGGATGCCTGAGAGGAAGCCGAGACCCTGAATCAGCGACTGGGCACCGAAGAGAATCCCGAGGAGGCGGGACCATTCTTTCGCTCTATGGTGATACTTTCCGAGAAAAGGAGTTTTCTGCGTCATGAGCACCGTAGGGCGGGGTTTCCGCCAGTGTTCTGGCGGAAACTACTTACCGGACTTGGCGGGCGCACTGGTCTTGACGTCAGAGAAGACCGAGTGGCTGGTGCCATTAGAGCGCAGGTACAGGATGGTGAGGGAAAGGGAGGTGACCATGAAGGCGATAGCGGCCCAGGTGGTCATGCGGGTGAGCAGGTTTGCTGCGGCGCGGGGGCCGAAAGCAGTCTGTGAACCCTGACCGCCGAAGGTGCCGGCGAGGTCGGCGCTTTTGCCCTGCTGGAGCAGGACAACGCCGATGAGGAAGATGCACACGATAACGTGGAGCGTAACAACTGCGTAGAGCAGGAAATTCATTCTTCTGACTACTTTCGAAGTTCCCAGGGTACGGGCCTAAGGCGGGCTTTGCCTCGTGCCAATGGCCCGTTCGGGAGGAATATTTGGTGCGGAAGGGGGGACTTGAACCCCCACGCCTTTCAGCGCAAGCACCTCAAGCTTGTGCGTCTGCCAATTTCGCCACTTCCGCACTGCGGCAACTTTCTGAGTATAGCAAATGAATCGGGGGAGAAGGAATGGCTGAGGGAATCATCGGGGAGTCATGCGGCTGCGCAGTCGCTGCTCGGCGTCGTTGCTCCAGTAGCGGCAGTCGAGGCGGATGAAGACGGAGGTGTAGGGGATGGTCATGCGGGTTTTGAGAACGAGGATGTGGTACTGGCGGCTCTGCTGGTCAATGAGGTCGAGGATTTGCTGATGTGGCTGGTAGGTAGTGGGCAGGTCTCGCAGGAGATCTGCGATGTCGGAGCGGTATTTGCCGACGCCGGGTGCATCGTCGTCGGTGACGAAGGGCAGCTCAGAGTCGAGGGTGATTTGGGGGCGGACGTGAGGGGAGCGTGCGACGAGGGAGAGGACTTCGCGGACGACCTCCTGGTGATCGCCGCCGGTGTCGATGGTTTCAACGCCCTGGGAGGCCTGGAGGGGATAGGCGGAGTCGACGATGAGGATCCAATTGCGGTGCCCCAGAAGGGGCATCTCCTGCTCGACCTGCTGACGCCAAACGGAGGAGGGGGGCGGGGTGGCCGGGGCGAGGGTGGCGGTGGCGGCGATGAGGGTGAGGACAACTGCCAGATTGCGCATGGTGCGTGCCTTCCTGAGTTGCGATGCAGGGATGACGGGGCGGAGGCTGGAAGCGCTCATGGATGAGTTGCGGTGAGGGTGAGGGGGTTGCCGGGAGTGACGGCGACCTGGGTGTCGAAGTAGATACGTGTGGTTGGACCGACTGTGGATAACTTGTGGGCGGCTGGAGCGGAGCCCGTGGTGATGGACAGCTTGTGGGCTGCGAGGGGCGCAACGGAGAGTTGGCGGAGGGAGAGCGCGCCGGCGTGGACGGTGAGGGACAGGGATGCGGGTGTGAGGGTGAATGTTCCCCATGCGGAAGGGGTGGACCAGAAGCTACGGAAGGGGTTGGCGGCGAGGCGGGGAGCGAGGGATAGGGCGTGGGCGCGGCCGTCGTACTGGAAGCCGGAGAGGAGGGGGATGCCGGCCCAACTGGCCATGGCGCGGGCGTAGTGGCGGCCGTACTCGGTTTCATCGAAGGGATTGGCGCGCTCACCGTCGTAGCGGCGGCGGATGTTGGCGATGATGGAGATGCCGTCCGGGACGAGGCCGTGGGCGATCATGAGGGCGGCTGCGGAGTACTCAAAGCCGGTCATGATTTCGGCGTAGTAGGGCATGGGGACGGCGGGGCGATTGCCGTGGGGGAAATCGCAGATGACCATGGCGGCCTCGTCGTTGAGGGCGTATACGCGCTGGACGCTGGCGTGGCGGGTGAGGTCGCGCTTGAGGTTGTAGCGGAGGAGGGAGTCCAGGGTTTTGCGGATGTGCTGCGGGTTGAGGAGGTCACCGAGACCGGCGACGGAGGCCATGTACTGGCCGACGAGCTGGTCGATGAGGCAGCCTTCGCCGACCTGGAATACGGGGTGGAGGGAGTCTCGCGCGCCCATGCCTACCTGAAGGCCAGAGGCGATTTTGTCCTGGGGTATGGGGCGGATGTGCTGGATGTAGTACTCGCCGTTGAAGAGGTTGGCATCGAGCCAGGCGGAGCCTTCGTTTGCCATGCGGTCGCAGTCGGCTGCGAAGGCTTGCTCCGCCATGGCGCGGGCCATGCGGGCGGCTGCGCGGAGGGCGGCGAGGTACCAGGTGGAGCACATGGGATTGGGCCCGTAGAACTCGACATCGAAGGTGTTGTGCTGGACGCCGTCCATGACGCCGGAGCGGCGCTCGTCCCAGCCGCCGGGGCGCCAGGCGTAGGCGAGGGCGCGTTTAGCGGCGGGCCACTGGCGGCGGAGCCAGGCATCGTCTCCGGAGAGGGTCCAGTCCATGTAGAGCTTGACGATCTGGCCCATTTGGCCATCGGCTGCGGCCGCGCCCCAGTGCTCGTGGCCGAGGGGCAGCTTGTGGCGGAAGTCCATGTGGCCTTCCGGGTCGGTGGCGTAGCCGAAGCTGGTTTCGCGCATGGAACGGGCGAGGGAGGGGAAGAGGAACTGGGTGGCGACCTCGTAGTTCCAGACATGGGTGCAGGAGCCGAAGCCGAGGCCTTCGCGGTCTCCGCAGCCTTCGAATCCGTGGAAGGAGCCGTCGGCGATGCGGACACTGGTGTTGGAGACGAGGGTGGTGAGGTTGGAGGAGGCTGCGTCTTTGACGGCGGCAGGGAGGGTGGATTCCGCCAAGGCCTGAGCGAAGGCGCGGGTGCCAGCTTCAAGGGAGGTGAGGTTGTGTGTGGTGTATTCGAGGGCGGCCCATGCGTCAGCAAAGCGGGCGCAGTAGTGATTGCCGAAGACGACTTTCTCCTGGCCTTTTGGGGATTCCCAGCCCGAGCGCTGGCCGGAGCGGTTGGGGAAGTGCCAGGCGAGAAGGAAGCGGAAGGCGCGGGACTGGCCGGCAGGGACGGACTGGCGGAGGGAGACGGAGCCGACCGGGGTGGAGGGTTCGGAGGGGGTACCGAGGCGGCCGTTTGGAGCGAAGTTCTCAAACCAGAAATCTTGCGGGCCGACGCGCCAGTTGGATCCGCCGCGCCAACTGGGCAGGGTTTCGGATTCGGTGCCGGTGGGGGCGAGTGCGGCGAGAGCGAAGGAGCCGAAGAGAGGGTCGTCTGCTGGGATGGCGGGGTCAGTCATGAGCAGGCCGGAGATGTTGGGCGCGGTGCGCGGGGCGTTGTGGCGGGAGTCCGCGGAGCCGACGGGGTTGGTGATGGACCAGGCGATGGCGACTTCGACGGCGGATTTGCCGGGGTTGTGGACCTGGTAGGTGAGGATGGCGCAGGGAAGGCCGGAGTCATCGGCTTCAAGGGGCTGGAAGGGAGAGAAGGCATCGAGAGAGACCTGGACGGGGCAGATGGGGTCTTCAAAGTCGATCTTGGAGAGGGGGAAGGAGGCGTGGAAGTGGGCTTCCTGAAAGCGGGGGAGGCCGGGCACGTTCTGGAAGCCGAGGCCTTCCTGCTGGAGGTCGTATGGGGGCAGGAGACGGCGCTCGATGACGGCGGCGAAGGGGTCGCCGGTGGCGGTTTTGACCCAAATAGAGGGGAAGGCGTACTCGAGGGCGTTGCCGTAGTCGGGGCGGTTAAAGATTTGCCAGTCCTGGAGATTGCCTCGGCCGCCGAGGCCGATGCCGCCGGTGGCGATTCCACCGAGTGGGCAGGAGACGCGAGCGAGATGACGGCCGGTGAAGGTGCGCGGGAAGGAGAGGGATTCTGGCGCACTGGCAGGTGTAGCAGGGTGGGCAGTTGGTGTGGCGGCGGGGGGTGGGGGAGTGGTTGCCTGTGCGGGGGCGGCGATGCCGGCTACGGTTGCTGCGACTGCGGTCTTGAAGAAGTCACGCCGGGTTGCGCTGGTGGGCATGGAGGGCTCCTAACGCATTTTAGGAAATACTGTGGTCTCGCAGTATCGGTTCGGTGTGGCCTTTCTTTGATAGAAAGGCCACGCGATTTTCTGCTGGTCGGTCTACACCTTTTCCTAAAATGCTCTAAGGGTTGGGGAACCAGTGGAGCAACCATGGGGAGGGGGTGTCAAGGGATGAGGCTGCAGGGGGGGCCTGAATGGTGCTGAGGCCGCCGATGTTGCGGTTTGGATGCAGCTTAGGCGGCAGCCCGAAAGCAGGGAGGTTTGCTCAGGCTGCCAGCGGTTCCGCGGGCTTTCTGCGGGCGATGACCCAGTCGCGAACGTGGTAGGACGGGCGCTCGACGAGGTAGTGGGAGAGTTCTGCGCAGGCGAGGATGATGAGGCAGTTCCAGGGGAATTGGCTGTATGGCTCACTGAAGGTGAACATCTGCTGCCAGAGATAGAGGCTGTAGGAGATGATGCCGATGTGGCGCATGACGGGATGGTTGAGGAGGCGCCCGAAGAGGTTGGCCGGGTTGTCGACGGCATAGAGGATGATGGAAGCGCAGCAGAGGGCGCGGGCCGACATGCCGAAGGGAAGACTCCATGAGCCGGTAAAGTGCTCTTCGAGGATGGGGTTGATGAAGAGTACAAAAGCAGCGGCGCCGAGACAAACGGGCAGGCTAGCCAGCCGCTTGAGGGGCTTTTCCCAGACCTTCAAGTCGTGTGCGAGGGCAAGAATGCAGCCGACCATGATGGTGTCGATGCTGGTGTGGAGCATCATGCCGATGTGACCGCGGTAGGCGGGGAAGACCGCGTAGGTAAAGACGCGCATGAAGGGTGATATGAGGACGAGGACGGTGGCGATCTTCAAGCAGGTTCGTTTTGAGAAGAAGACGAGGCAAAGGGGCCAGAAGAGGTAGAACTGCTCCTCGAGGCACAGAGACCACAGGTGGCCGAGGATGTTGCCGGTGCCGTGAATGTTGTAGTTCCAGATATAGAAGGCGGCGCTGAAGAAACTGCCCGGTGTTACGGGGTCGATGTGCATGAGGCTGCGAATGGCGACGACGGCAAGAAAGGCGTAGAAGGGCGGCAGAATTCGGAAAGCCCGGCGGAGATAGAAGTTTGAGAGACTGATTTCGCCGCGTTTTGCATCTTCCTTGAGCAGTAGGTTGGTGATGAGGAAGCCGCTGATTACGAAAAAGGTGGCAACGCCGAGGTGGCCGTCACGAAGGAAATCCATGTAGTAGCGGGAGTGCCCAGTCCATGCTGAATCGGAATGGCCGAGGATGACCAACGCGACTGAAAAGGCTCGCAGGCCGTCCAAGGAGGGGATCGAGCGTCGAGAGGCCATTCATTTTCTTCCTTGTTTTGAATGCGGAGTGGGAAGACAGGAAGCGGCGCGGAGCTTTCCGGACTTTTTCATCATCACGGATGAAGTAGAAAATTGCAAGGGTTGATGTGCTTCCCTGCTGAGTATCGAGGTAGTGACGTGCAGGGGAAAATCGGGGGCGCAGGGCTGATTTCAGGCGGACGGAGCATGACAGAATTGAGTCGGAGACGGGGAGACTTGCCGGCTCAAATTGCCTGTTTTGTTGTGAAAGCCTGATGCTTTTTCCTACGGTGGAATACGCGCTGTTTTTTCTGGTGGTGCTGGCGGTCGCGTGGGCGCTGGCGCGGTTTCCGGCATGGCACAAGGGATTTCTGCTGGTGGCGAGTTACCTGTTTTACGGCTTCTGGAACTGGACGTATCTGCCGCTGCTGTTTGGGATATCGGTCGTTGCGGGGCTGGTAGCGCAGCGGATTCAGCAGAGCGAGACGCGGCGGAAGCAGTGGCTGGTGCTGGGTGTGGTGATTTGCCTGGCGACGCTGGGTTTCTACAAGTACACGGGATTTGTGCTGGAGAATGTGCTTGCAGTGTGGGGACGGTTTGGGAGGGCGCCGGTGGTGGGCTACCATGCGCCGGTGCTGCCGCTGGGGATTTCGTTCTTTGTGTTTCATGCGATTTCGCTGATGGGGGACTGCTACCGGCGGAAGGTGAAGGAGCCGGTGGCGATGGGAGATGCGCTGCTGTATGTGGCGTTTTTCCCGCAACTGATTGCCGGGCCGATTCTGCGGGCGTCGCGATTTTTGCCGCAGTTGCGCATGGAGCGGACGGGGCGGAATCTGCGGCTGAACCGGGCGCTGCTGCTGATTGCCGGCGGGCTTTTCAAGAAGGTGATTGTCTCGAATATGCTGGCGACGCGTCTGGTGGAGCCGGTGTTCCAGGTTCCGCAGAGCTATGGGGTGGGCGATGTGCTGCTGGCAGTGTATGGGTACGCGGCGCAGATTTACTGCGATTTCTCGGGGTACACGGATATTGCGATTGGGTGCGCGCTGCTGCTGGGATACCGGTTCCCGGCGAACTTCCGCGCGCCGTATACGGCAGTGAATCCGCAGGATTTCTGGCGGCGGTGGCATATTTCGCTTTCGACGTGGCTGCGGGATTACTTGTATTTCCCGCTGGGGGGATCGCGACGGGGCAGCGTGCGGACGTATGTGAACCTGATGCTGACGATGCTGCTGGGCGGGCTGTGGCACGGGGCGGCGTGGACGTTTGTGGCGTGGGGCGCGCTGCATGGGAGCTATCTGGTGGTGCATCGGCTGTGGACGCTGGTGGGGTGGGAGCCGGTGGTGCGGATGCGCGGAACAATGGCGTGGGCTTGGATTTCGCGGGTGCTGCTATTCCATGCGGTGTGCGTGGGGTGGGTGTTCTTCCGGGCGTCGACGTTTGAGCTGGCCTTTGAGATTTTCCGAAGGCTGGGAGTGCCGGGAGCGGTGACGCTGGCGACCGGGCCTGTGGTGCTGGTGCTGATGATTGGGCTGGCGGGGCAGTTTGCGCCGACGCGGTGGCGAAATTCGCTTGAGGTGGAGCTTGGGCGATGGCCGAGCTTGGTGCGCGGGGCGGCGTTTGCCGGAGCGATTGTGGCGATTGAGGTTCTGGGGCCGACGGGTGTTGCGCCGTTTATTTACTTCCAGTTTTAGAGAGTGGCAGAGTGCGAGTGAGGGTACACAATTCGCTGGGGCAGGTGATGGGGACGATGGCGGCGTTTGCCGTGGCCGCGTGCCTGCTGGAAGCTGACGGGTTGGCGCATTGGGCTACGCACCTGGAGATTGGGCCGCTCCGGATGGTGGCGGTTCCGGCGACGGAGGCGTGGAGCCGGTTCCTGAAGCCGACCGGGCTGTTTGTCCTGCGTGAGAATGCGCTGGATACGCTGGCGCGAACGGGCTGGAGTGACGATGCGGCGAGGGTAGCGGCAGTAGCGGATGCGGGCAAGAAGATGACTGGGGAAGTAGCCAAGGAGGCGACGCCGCTGGTAATTGTGGGTGCGGATGCAGAGCTGGCAAGCCAGACGCCAAGGGTGACGGAGCTGAAGCCGCTGGCTGCGGTGGAGACGGGGAAGACGCGAGTGGTGGCGCTGGCCGGAGACTCGATGATGGCGGTTGGATTGAGTCCGGAACTGCTGCGGGAGACGGCGGAGAATCCGCGATTGCGGCTGTTGAAGGCGTTCCGTTCGGGTACGGGGCTGGCGCGGCCGGAGGTATTTGACTGGTCGAAAGAGTATCCGGCGCTGCTGGGCGGGGAAAAGCCGGATGTGGTGCTGGTGGCGATGGGTGCAAATGACGGCCAGGGATTTGTCGTGGATGGCAAGGTGCTGGCGTTTGGGAGCGAGGAGTGGAAGCGGGTTTACGAGCAGCGGGTGGCGGCGTACCTGGCGATGGTGCGGGCCGGCGGGGCGCAAGTGGTGTGGATTGGTCTGCCGCCGATGCGGTCAGAGAGTTATGACGAGAAGATGGCGGTGATTAACCAGATTGCCTATAGCGTGGTGCGGACGGTGCCGGGGGCGGAGTGGTGGAATTCGGGCGCGTTGGTAGGGGATGACGCGGGGCACTACCGGGAGTTTGGCGAGAACAGCAAGGGCGGGACGGTGAAGCTGCGGCAGGGGGATGGGATTCACCTGTCGGATGAAGGGGCGGCGCTGTTGAGCCGGGTGCTGGTGCGGTGGATGGACCCGGTGCCAGTTGCTGCGGCAGCTCCGATTGCGCAGCCGGCGGTGGCGGTGGTGAAGCCAGCGGTTGTGGAGCGTCCGGTAGTGAAGGCGCGTGGGGAGCGCGTGGCCAAGGGGAAGAAGAGGCGGGGACGGTAGGCTAGCGGGGAAGGCCGGTGTAGTGCTGGTGGGAGTGCACGGTTTCGTGGTCTTCTTCGGCCTCGAGGTGGGTGATGACCTCGGTGGGGACAGAGAGGCCGGCGGCGAGTCGTTCTTCCAGGAGGGTGGCGGTGGCGTGGGCTGCTCCCAGAAGGGAGTCATGGGGGAAGAGCAGGTGGACTTCCACGAGGTTGCGGTAGCCGGTGGTGCGGAAGCGGACGCCGTGGTAGTGGAGGCCGAGTTCGTCGCAGAGGGCGTCGAGCTTCTGGCGGATTTCGTGGCCGATTTCCGGGTCAGAGTAGTCGAGCAGGCCGACGACTGCGTTCCAGATGAGCTTACCGCCGGACCAGAGGATGTTGAGTGCGACGAGGATGGCCACGATGGGGTCGAAGGGGAGCCAGTGGGTGGCCATGACCAGAAGGAGGCCGGCGACGACGCCGATGCTGGTCCAACTGTCGGTGAGGACGTGTTTGCCGTCTGCGACGAGGATGATGGAGTTGACGCGGCAGCCGGTGCGGACGAGGTACCAGCCGAGGAGACCGTTGACGAGACCGGCGGCGAGGAGGAGCAGGGTTCCGTAGCCGATGTTCTCAAGGGCGAGGCCGTGGAGCCACTTCCAGATGGATTCAGCGAGGATGGCGAAGGCGGCGAGGACGATCATTGCGCCCTCAAAGCCTGCGGAGAAGAAGGAGATGCGCTCGTAGCCGTAGAGGAAGCGGGGAGCGGCAGGCTTGAGGCTGAGGTGAAGGCTGAAGGCGGCGAAGGCGACGGCGAGGACGTGTACGACCGATTCGGCTGCGTCGGCGAGGATGGCGAGGGAGCCCGTGTAGACGTATGCCGCGACCTTGCCGACGAGCATGAGGACACCGACGGCGAGTGAGAGGCGCATGGCGAACCAGGCATCGCGAATCTGACGCTGGTCGCGGAGGAGCGAGGCGGCGGGTGCGTCGGAGATGGCGTCAGGGTGTTGGTGCATCGGCGCGCTGGCCTTTCGGGGGGTATGCCGATATTGGCACGAGAGCGCACCGGGGCGCGTGACCCTGCTCACACAACCGGGGTTTGGCTAACGCATTTCAGGAAAGACTGTGGTCTCGCAGCATCGGTTCGGTGTGGCCTTTCTTTGATAGAAAGTCCACGCGAACCTTTGCTGGTCGGTCTACACCTTTTCCTAAAATGCCTCTAGAAGATGTTGGCGAGGGAGGCGAAGCCGTCTAGTTCGATGAGTTGCTGGCCGGCCGGGGGTGCGGAGAGGGCGGCGTGCTCGAGTATCCAGGTGTCTTTGTGGAAGAGGAAGACGGCATTGAGGCCAGCTTCGAGGGCGGGGTTGATATCGGATTTGGGGCTGTTGCCGATCATCCAGGAGGTGGCGGGGGTGAGCTGGTGGCGGGCGATGACGTCGCGGTAGGTGGCGGGGTTTTTCTCGGCGACGATTTCGACGGCGGAGAAATGCGGGGCGAGGCCGGAGCGGGCGAGCTTGTCGGCTTGCTCTTCGGGGTTGCCCTTGGTCATGAGGATGAGGCGGTGGCGCTGGGCGAGCAAGGGCAGAAGCGCGGCGACGTCGGGAAGGAGTTCGATTTCCTGGTCGGCGATGGACTGGGCGAAGCTGACGATGCGGGCGTGCTTCTCCGGGCTGACGGGGGAAGCAGAGAGGCGCTCAAAGCAGGTGATGAGGGAATGGGTGAAGCTGTGCAGGCCGTAGCCGAGGAGCAGGATGGATTCGTGCTCGACTCGGTTGAGGGCCTGGCGAACTTCTTCGCGAGAGTATGTGTGGTGGTTGAGGTAGCTGATGTACGCGGTGATGGCGCGCTCAAAGTAGATGTTGTTTTCCCAGAGCGTGTCGTCGGCGTCGATGAGGAGGGTTTGGGCGGCCAGGGTGGGCATGGGGAGATTGTAACGAGGCGGGGGCGTTGGATTTGGGGGATCAGCCGTGGAAATCGGCTTGATTGAGGATGGACGCCCAGTGAAGGACGCGGGCAGGGTCCATGGGCTGGGACTCGGAGGCGGCGAGCTGGATGGCGAGGTTGCCGAGGGTGGAGCCTTCTGATGGACCGACGAGAATTGGGAGCCCCGTGGCCGCTTCTGTGAGGCGAACGAGGAGCTGATTCCGGTTGGCACCGCCGACCATGACGATTTGGGAGAAGGTGCGGCCGGTGAGCTGCTGAAGCTGGGTGATGACCTGGGCGTAGCGGAGGGCGAGGCTCTCGAAAATGACGCGGAAGAAGAGAGGCTCGTTTCCGGGGAGGTCGGGGATGGGTTGGGAGCCTTCAGCGATGAGTTGGTCGTTGATGCGCTCAGGCATCTTGCCGGCGAGAAGGAGGGCTGGGGCGTCAACTTTGAAGCGGAGGTTGGGGGCGGGGAGTTCCGCCGCATGGGTGATGAGGGAGAGGAGGTCGAGTTCGCGGTCCTGGCCGTTCCAGTGGTCGAGGCACTGCTTGAGTGACCACATGCCGTTGACGTTGGTGTGGAAGAGGCTGCCGCCGATGGCTGCGCCCTGGTTGGTGAAGCCGGCAGCGAGTGCAGCGGGGGTGGCAATGGGTGTGGGGACGAGGGTGCCGACAAGGGACCATGTTCCGGCGACGAGGTAGGCGCTGGATTCCATGGGGAAGGGGATGGCAGCGATGGCGGAGGCGGTATCGTGACAGGCGGGGGCGATGAGGGCGGTGTTGCGGTAGGCGGGTAGGCCGGCGATGGGGCCGGCAACGCGGCCAATGACGGTGCCGGGCTGGACGATGGGGGGAGCGGCGGCGAGGGAGAGGCCAAGGCGGGAGAAGATTTCCGGGGACCACTGGCGGGTGGGGCCGAGGAGCACGCCGGTGTGGGAGGCGTTGGTGTACTCGGCGACGCGGCGGGCACCGAGCCAGTGGAGGATGTACTCGGGGAACTGGATCCAGGGGGTGGCGGGGTCGAGGCCTGCGTGGAGATCGGCGAGAAGTTGGTAGACGGTATTGATGCGGAGGGGCTGTGCGGAGGTGAGGGAGAAGATTTCTTCGGGGGGCAGGATGGAGTCGGCGGTGGCTTTGGCGGATTCTGTGCGGATGTCGCGGTAGCAGAAGGGCTCGGATTCGGGGGAGTCGGCGGGGGTGAGGCGGATGTAGTCGACTGCCCAGCCATCAACGGCGATGGAGGCGATGCCTTCGGGGGCGAGATCGGCGGCGAGGACGAGGCCGTGACGGATGCCGAGGAGAATGCGGGCGAGCGGCCAGCGGAGTTCGCCGTTGGGGCCGGCGGCGGGGTCGAAGTCCGGGCCGTTGGGAGTGCGGTGGACGAGGGTGATTTGCGGCGACCCGCTGACCCAGCGGAGGAGGGAGACGCGGCAGCTCTCCGCACCCAGGTCGATTGCGACACGAGCGGGGGCGGAAGAGCGGCCGGATTTGGGTTGCTTCCTCACCGGAGCTGGGCCTCGATGAGGCCGCCATCGACAGGGATGAGGTGGCCGGTGGTGCAGCGAGATTTGTCGCCGGCGAGGAAGAGGATGGCTTCTGCGCAGTCGGTGGGGTCAATGGGCTGGTGGGTGAGGGTGCGTTTGGCGTAGAAGGCTGCGAGGAGGTTGCGAAGCTCGTCGTCGGAGAGAGATTCGTCAAATGGGATGGCGTACTTGGTGAGGGAGGCACGGACGCGGTCGCGGGGGAACATGGTGGAACCCTTGACGACGGTGGCCGGGCTGATGCCGTTGACGCGGATTTTGGGAGAGAGGCCGACGGCGAGCTCGCGGACGAGATGGCTGAGGGCGGCCTTTGAGACGTCATAGGCCTCGCTGCCGCGTTTGGGAACGACGGCGTTTGCGGAGCTGGTGAGGACGACGGAGGTTTCGAGGTTCTGGGTCTTGAGTATCTGAGCCGCCTCATCGGTTAGGAGGTAGTTGGCGGTGACGTTGATTTCGAGAGTGGTGGCCCACATGGCGTCGGAGATGACGCCGTCGGGTGAAGACGGGAAGAGGGCGGCGGTGTTGACGAGGATGTCGATACCGCCGAAGGCGGCGATGGCGGCGTTGAGGGCCTGGCGGATGGTGGCGCGGTCGCGGATGTCGACGGGGGCCCAGCCGAGGAATTCCGAGGGGACGATTTTGGAGAGGCTGGCGACGGTGGCCTGCGCGCCGGTGGTGTCGCGGTCGGCCACGAAGACGTGTGCGCCGCGCTCGGCTGCGAGACGGGCGACTTCCCGGCCGATACCGCTGCCGCCACCGACGATTACGGCTACCTTGCGGCTGAGTTCCTTCTCGGGGGGCTGGCGACGGATTTTGGCTTCTTCCAGAGCCCAGTATTCGATGCGGAAGGCCTCAGAGGGGGGCAGCGCGACGTAGTTGGAGTAGACGGAAAAGGCACTGGAGGGGGCGGCGGGGCCGGCCTGGGGGACGTGGTCGCCGGAGTTGACGACAGGGGCGCCGAAGCCGAGGCCGCTGGCGCCTTCCATGACGTGTATGGCGTTGGTGTAGAACTCGCCGGTGATGCGGGACTCGGTTTTGTTTTTGCCGAAGCTGAACATGCCGAGACCGGGGACGAGGACGACGGTGGGGCTGGGGTCGCGGAGGGCAGGGGATTCGGGCAGGGCATGGGCCTGGTAGTAGGACTTATAGTCTTCGCGATAGGTGGCGAGGGCGCTGAGGATATTGGTTTTGAGGGCGTCGACGCACTCGGCTTCGGCCCAGGGAACGAACATGGGGCGTATTTTGGTGCGGATGAAGTGGTCGGGACAACTGGTGCCGAGCCAGGCCAGGGCGCGGGCGTCGGCCGAGTTGACGAAGCCGAGGACGTCTTCCTTGTCAGTGAAGCTGCCGATGACGCGGCGGGCCTGGCTGAGCTGACCACGGAGGAAGGGAAGGATCTGGGCTGCGAGGTCGGTGCGGTTTTCGCGGACGGAGACGATTTGTCCGCCGAAGAGGCCGGCGCCGAGTTTGAGCAGGTGGTCGTTGAGGAACTGGCCGAGCTGATCAATGATGGTGATGGTGTTGAGGTAGGATTCGCGCTGGGTGTTGCCCCAGGTGAAGATGCCGTGACCGCCGAGGACGATGCCATCGCAGCCGGGGGTTTCCTCGACAGCTTTGCGGAGCATCATGGCGAGCTCAAAGCCGGGTCGCTGCCAGGGAACCCACGCGAGTTTGTGGCCGAAGGTGGCGTTGAATTCTTCCATTTTCTGCTTGCCGTTTGCGGCGGCGGCGAGAGCGATGCCCCAGTCGGGGTGGAGATGGTCAACGTGAGGGAAGGGCAGGAAGCCGTGGAGGGGGGTGTCAATGGAAGCGGCTACCGGGTTGGCGCGGAAGGCGGCCATGGGGTAGAGGCTGACGATTTCGTCTTCAAACTGGACGCCACGGTAGCTGCGCTCGAAGGCGAGGAGCTTAGAGAGGTAGACGGTGGCAAAGCCGGCGCGCTTGATGGAGCCGAGATCGCCTCCGGAGCCCTTGACCCAGAGAACCTGGGTGGGTTCGCCGGTGAGGGGGTCGATTTCAGTGAGTTTTGAGCTGGTGTTGCCGCCGCCAAAGTTGGTGATACGCAGGTCGGAGCCGAGCAGGTTGGAGCGATAGCGGAGGAGTTCGGGCTCGTCGAGGGTAGCTGCGAGCTGGGCATCCCAGCGGTCTTCGAGGTAGCGTAGGGCGGGTGATTGAAGCTCAGACATTGGGCACAGTCCTTTGAGGGCGGAAAGTTGGAGCGAATTGTTGACGAATCCACGGTATCACGTCGAAGCAATAGGGGAATAGTTTTTAATCAGGAAGACTTGCGGAGCGGTGCCTTCGATGGGCTGCGATCCGGCGGAAGATTGGTTTTAGTCGCCTGAGCTTTGGAGTTCCGCAGCGGTGACCATGCGGTGGCGGACGTAGTTGTAGGGGGGAACGGCGTTGCCACGGACCAGGGTGATTCCGAGCTGGATGAGGCGGGGGCCGTAGGTTTGTGCCTCGTGGGAGACAGAGCCGATGATGGGGCATCCTGGTGCCTGCATGGCTTCGAGAACCTCGGGGATGCAGTCCTGGCCGACGATGGCGACGTCGGCGGCGCGGCCGGCTTCGCGGGCAGCGTCCATTACGCCAAGTGCACTGGAGTCGGTGGCGGCGGCGACGAGGATGTGGGAGCGCTCAGGGAGCTTCTGGAGGAATTTGCGCATGGCCTGCTGGCTGGGAATGCGCATGCCGCGGCCTTCGAGGCGGATGAATCGGTCTGCGGGAATTTCCGGGAGGCGGCTGCGGATGCCTTCAAACGCGCCGAGGACACGGCTCTGGACGAAGCTGCCAGCTTCCGCGAGGCCGACACCGAGGACGTAGTCTGGCAGGCCTTTCCAATAGCGCTGGGCGTGCTGGGCGAGGAGCAGGCCAGCTTCGAAGCCAACTTCAAAGTTATCCACGCCGAAGTAGGTTGCGCTGGGGTGTGGTACGTCGATGGCGATGATGGGGATTCCGGCTGTTTTGAAGATGTGGGCAACGTGGGGGGCGATGGATTCCTCAGCCTGGAATTCGAGGACCATATCGACGCGCTGGGCGACGAATTCCTCGGCGTTGCGGAGTGCGGCATCGGCGTCGAAACGGTTGTCGAGGACGAGGAGTTCGACTCCGGAGCTGGCAGCGGCGGCGGTGACGGAGGCGGCGACCTGCTGGGAGAAGGGGAGTTCGGCGCTTTGCACGGCGAGGCCAAAGCGGAGGCGCTTGGGGCGGGAGACGAGGCGATAGCCGCCGGATTCCGTGTGGGCGACGTAGCCGCGATGGACGAGGGTTTTCAGGATGCGGTAGACGCTGGTTTTGGAGATCTGGGTTCGCTGGTAGACCTCTTCGAGGGTGAGGGCGGTGTTTTCGGCCTCGAGCATTTCGAGTACGTCGAGCGCTTTGGAGAGGATTGGGATGAGGTAGAGACGCTTGATTCTGCTGGTTGCCACGGGGGATCTCCTGGAAGAGGACAGTAGGAAGTGGTTTGGAGTGAGGCAATTTCAAATGGGGTAAATGGGTGTCAGGAATCCAATACAGAATACAAGGTGGATGGCAGAAGGGGAAATATTTTTCCGTTGGAATGTTTTTGGGGCGAGCAGTTATCTTTGTATGGAATTGATTGACAGTCGATGCGCGGTTGCCCTAGGATTCGTGTGTTTCATTAAGCAACTTGTTTTCCCACGTGAAGGAGTAACTGCACTTGACGCCAAATCCCATCCTAGGTGTACTGCTGCACTGGCTTGGAGGCCTGGCCTCGGCAAGCTTCTACGTTCCGTACCGCAAGGTGAAGGGGTGGAGCTGGGAGACGTACTGGCTGGTGGGCGGGGTGATGAGCTGGATCATTGCACCGTGGGTGATGGCGCTGTTGCTGAGCCACAGTGTGATGTCCGTGCTGGGGCAGACGCCTTGGTCGACGCTGGGCTGGGTGTATTTCTTTGGGGTGCTGTGGGGCGTTGGCGGGCTGACGTTCGGGCTGACGATGCGGTACCTGGGATTGAGCCTGGGGATGGCTGTTGCGCTGGGGTATACGGCGATTTTTGGAACGCTGATACCGCCGATTTTCCGGGGCGAGTTCCCGAGCCTGATTTCGCACCGGCCGGGGCAGGTGATTCTGGCCGGGATCTTGGTATGCGTGCTTGGAATAGTGTTTGCGGGGCTGGCGGGCATCTCGAAGGAGAAGGAGCTTACGTCAGAACAGCAGCAGGAGGATATTCCGGAGTTCAATCTTCGGCTTGGGCTGGGGATTGCGACGCTGAGCGGGGTGATGAGCGCGTGCTTCGCCTTTGGACTGGCGGCGGGCGACCCGATCAAGCAACTGACGGTGCAGATGGGAACCCCTACGATGTGGCAGGGGTTGCCGGTGCTGATTGTGGTGCTGGCGGGCGGGTTTACGACGAACTTTGTGTGGTGCGCGCTGCTGAATGCGAGGAACAAGAGCTTTGGCGAGTATGTGAGGATGCCGGCGGGAAGGCCGGAGGGTGCCTCGCAGGGGATGAATTATTTGTTTTCTCTGGTGGCAGGATTGACGTGGTACCTGCAATTCTTCTTTTACACGATGGGCGAGACGCAGATGGGGAAGAAGTACGGGTTTTCGAGCTGGACGCTGCACATGGCGAGCATCATCATCTTCAGCACGCTGTGGGGCATTGCGCTTCATGAGTGGAAGGGTGTGGGGCGGCGGACGAAGGTGCTGGTGTTTTTGACGTTGCTGACGCTGGTGACTTCAACGGCGGTGGTGGGCTACGGAAATCTTTTGAGTACGCGATAGGACATTTTTAGAAGGGGCACGAGATGACTACTAACGGCTTATTGGAACGGGTATTTACCGCGCTGGACAACTTCAGGATTGAGATTCCTTCGTGGGGATTTGCGAATACTGGGACGCGGTTTGGGAAGTTTGTGCAGGCAGCGGCGGCGACGAATCTGGAAGAGAAGTTTGCCGACGGGGCCGAGGTGAACCGGCTGACGGGAGCTGCGCCGACGATGGCGTTGCACGTGCTGTGGGATTTGCCGAATGGGCTTGAGGATGCGGAGCGTGTGCTGGCGCTGGCGAAGACGACGGGCGTGCAGGCGGGGTCGATTAATCCGAACCTGTTCCAGTCACAGGAGTATAAATATGGCTCGCTGTGCAATCCTTCGGCGGAGATTCGGGCGAAGGCGCGGAAGCATCTGCTGAACTCGGTGGAGATTGGCAAGCGGCTGAAGTCGAAGGATGTGTCGCTGTGGATGGCGGATGGGTCAAATTATCCGGGAACGCAGTCGATACGGAAGCGTGTCGATTGGCTGGCGGAAGGGCTGGCAGAGGCGCATGCGGCGCTGGGTGAGGAGCAGCGGCTGCTGGTGGAATACAAGCCGTTTGAGCCGGCTTTTTATCACACCGATATTGCCGACTGGGGAATGGCGCTGCTACTGGCCAAGGGCGCGGGACCGAAGGCGAAGGTGCTGGTGGATACCGGGCACCACTATCCGTCGCAGAACATTGAGCAGATTGTGGCGTGGCTGCTGCATGAGGATATGCTGGGTGGCTTCCACTTCAACGACCGGCGCTATGCCGATGATGATTTGACACTTGGGTCGATTGATCCATACCAGGTGTACCGGATATTCGGTGAGTTGCTGAGTGCCGAGGCGGACGGGTTGCCGATGGATGTGGCATACATGGTGGACCAGAGCCACAACCTGAAGGGCAAGGTTGAGGCGATGGTGCAGACGGTGGTGACGGCGCAGGAACTGTATGTGAAGGCGGCGCTGGTGGACCGCGAGCAGCTTGCGGGGTTGCAGGAAAAGTGCGACCTGGTGGCTGCGGAAGAGCTGTTCCGCGGGGCCTTCTGGACCGATGTGCGTCCGCTTGTGAAGGCTTGGCGCGAGGAGCGTGGGCTGCCGCTGGAACCCCTGGCGGAGTTGCGGCGTAGTGGGTATGTTGAGCGGGCAGAGGCGATTCGTGGGCCGAAGCAGGGCGGCGGCGGCGGATACGCCTGAGTTGGCTGGCGAGTCTTTTTGAGGATTGAGCTATGAAGCTGGGATATGCGTGTCTGGTAGTGGGTGCTGTGGTTGGCGCGGGTGGAATGCAGGCATGGGCCGCAGGCGATTGCGGCGCGCTGGCGAAGTTGCAGATTGAGAACACGACGATTTCCGAGGCGATTGCGGTTGCTGGTGGGACGCCGTATCCATTTTCGAGCGGGTTTGGGCCAGCGGTGGTACTAACGAGCCTGCCGGCGCACTGCCTGGTGCATGGCGAGGTGAACCACCACAAGGCTGCGGACGGCCAGGAGTATGGAGACAAGTTTGAGGTGCGCCTGCCGGTGGAGTGGGGTGGGCGGTTCCTGTTTGAAGGCGGCGGCGGGCTGGACGGAATTGTGAAGCCGGCGATTGCATTGCAGGGGGCCGAGGTGACGCCGGAGAGCAAGTCGGCGCTGTCGCTGGGCTATGTGGTGGCGACGAGCGATGGTGGGCACGCGGACCATGGGCCGTTTGCGATGGATGCTGCGTTTGGAGCGGATCCGGAGTCGCGGATTGATTACAACTACCGGTCGACCAAGCTGGTGACGGACGTGGCGCGGAAGCTGATGGCCGCATTTTACGGATCCGGGGCGAAGCACAGCTACTTCCAGGGCTGCTCGAATGGCGGCCGGGAAGGCTTGCAGATGGTGGAGCGGTATCCCGATGAGTTTGACGGGGTGATTGTGGGTGCACCGGCATTCAATTTGTCCAATGCAGCGATTGCCGAGGCATGGAATACGGACGAGATTGCAAAGATTTCGCCGAAGAAGGCGGATGGGACGCCGGACCTGGCGCAGGGGCTGACGGAGGCTGACCTGAAGTTGCTTGTGGCGGGCGTTCTGGACAAGTGCGACGCGCTGGACGGGCTGAAGGATGGGCTGATTGAGAATCCTGAGGCGTGCCACTTTGACCCGGCGGTGCTGGAATGTGGGGCGGGGAAGACGGATGGATGCCTGAGCGCGGCGAAGGTGAAGGTGGTGAAGGATATCTTTGCCGGACCGCGTGATTCGGCGGGCAAGGCGATCTATCACAGCTGGCAGTACGACTCCGGGGACTCGGCGGACGGGTGGCGGGTATGGATGACGGGCAATCAGATGATGCCGTCGATCAACGTGCTGATTTTTCCGTCGTTCTTCAACGGGCTGGCGTTGCGGGGAGTGGGGCCGAAGATTGATATCTTCCACTTTGACTTTGACAAAGACCCGGCGCGGATTGCGAAGAGTGCCGAGGAGATTAATGCGATCAACGCGGACTGGTCGGGCTTCCGGAAGCATGGCGGCAAGGTGCTGCTTTACACGGGGGTGAGCGACCCGGTGTTTTCGGCGCTGGATTTGATCCGGTTTTACAAGGAAGTGAAGGCGGCCAACGGGGGCGAGCAGGGGAATTTTACACGGCTGTACCTGGCGCCGGGGATGAACCACTGCAGCGGGGGGCCGGGACTGGATAACTTTGACACGCTGGGCGCGATGCAGGGCTGGGTGGAAGAAGGCAAGGCTCCGGGGAGTTTGATTGCGACGGGGAAGACGTTTCCGGGGCGTTCGCGGCCGTTGTGCGCGTATCCACTGGTGGCCAAGTATCCGGGTACTGGGGATACGGAGTCGGCGGCGAGTTTCCGTTGCGAGAAGCCGTAGGCTAGCGGATGTGCAGGGTGGGGGCGATGCCGGGTGGCGTCGCCCCTTTGTTGCTTTTGGATGCGGCTATTTCAGGTGGATGACGGGGTTGCGGTCGGGGTGGGTGGGGTCTTTGATGATTTGGCCGCCCTTCATGACAAACGGCACGGAGTACATTACCGTGATGTCGGTGAGGGGGTCGCCTTTGACGGCGATGATGTCGGCGTAGTGGCCGGGTTCGATGGAGCCGAACTGGTTGTCTTTGCCGAGCATGGTGGCGGCGTTGATGGTGGCTGCCTGGAGCGCGCCGAGGTTGGAGAGGCCGCCGGCGACGAGTGCGCCGAACTCGCGGGAGACAGATTCGTCAACGTCGTCGTCATCGACGCCGTAGACGATTTTGATGTGGTGGGCGAGGGCGAGGCGGAAGGCGGGGCCCTGAGCGGCGATGATTTCCTGGCCCTTGGCGAAGGAGTCCGGGTCGCGGCCCTTGGAGAGGCCGGTTTCCATGTCGTGCTGGAAGCAATAGAGGGTGGGAACGAGCCATGTGCCGTGCTGCTCCATGAGGGTGGCCCCCTCTTCGTCGAGCATGGTGCCGTGCTCGATGGAGTCGACGCCGGCGCGGACAGCGGCCTTGATGCCGATGGCTCCCTCGGCGTGGGCCATGACCTTTTTGCCGGCGCGGTGGGCGACTTCGACGGCCTTGGCCATCTGCTCTTCACTGAGTTCGAGGACGTGGTAGTCGGAGATGGGGTCCATGACGCCGCCGGTGGCCATGAGTTTGATCCAGTCGGCGCCGTACTTGATGTCGCGGCGGACGACGCGTGCGACGTCATCGACGGTGTCGGCGATGTTGGTTTTGTCGGGGACGTGGAAGTCGGGCGAGAGGGGGAATCCGTCGCCGTGGCCACCGGTGAGGGAGACGCAGGAGCCGGCTGCGGAGATGCGGGGCCCGAGGATGAGGCCGCGCTTGACGGAGTCTCGGAGGGCGAACTGGGGGTAGTCTGAGGGGCCTTCGCAGGCATCGCGGACAGCGGTGAATCCGTGGTCGAGCCAGAGGCGGAGGTTGTAGACGCCCCAGAGGGTGGCCTGGGGGGCGGAGGTGCGGAGGCCGGTGGCGACGGATTGGCTGGTGGGGTCGGAGAGGATGTGGCCGTGGGCGTCGATGAGGCCGGGGAGGACGGTGTAGGTGCTGAGGTCGGTGATGGGGAGGTTGGCGGGGGCGGCGTCCTGTATGGAGAGGACGCGGTCGGCAGCGAGGAGGATGTAGGCGTGGCTGCGGACCTGGCCGGTGCGGACGTCGATGAGTTTGCCGGCGAGGATGGCGGCGGTGGGCTGGGGCGCCTGGGCGGGGAGGAGAGAGGCGGAGAGGAGGAGACCGAGGGCGAAATGGCGGATTTTCATGGTTGATGGGAAGGTATCACGGAGGGGTGGAGGAATGGGAGGGGGGAGGGGGGGGGTCTGCGAAATATAGCTCCTATGTTGTTGATGGCAAGATGGTTGAGGGGTTGTTACCTGGTGCATTTTGATGTGTTTTTGTGGGCATATTGTGTGTTTTCGGGGGGCTTTTGATGGATTTCGAGCAGCCGGGTGATGTTACTTGGGTACTGTGGGTTACGGTTTGGGGTCTTGGAGAGCTGTATTGATTGTGCGCCTTTTCAGCGTAATTACCGGCAAGGGTATGGGGGAGAATTTTGGAGGGTCAGGGGTCAGTTGGGGGGATCGGTTATTCCCCGGTGGCGAGCGCCAGGGAGGGGGAGCCACCGCCGCATGTCGCGGAGTGGCGCCGTCCCTACGGGACTCCTGGGTGGGAATACCCAGCGTTGAAACGCTGGGCTAAGGTACGCTGCGCCTACGGTGCGGGTTTTGGGGCTTTCGGGGCGGGGTTGGCAGGTCCATGGGGGAGATGCAGGTCCTTCGACTCGCTGCGCTCGCTCAGGATGACCCCGCTTTTGTGGTGGGTTCAGAGTTGGGGTGGAGGGGTGGGGGATTCGCTTTTGCGAGGGATGAGGGAGTCGAGGAGGAGGAGGCAGGCGCCGGTGACGATGGCGGAGTCGGCGACGTTGAAGTCGGGCCAGTGGTAGTGGATGATGTGGACCTCGAGGAAGTCGACGACGGAGGCGAATCGGATGCGGTCGTAGAGGTTGCCGATGGCTCCGCCGAGGATGAGGGCGAGGGAGATGTTGGTGGCGGATAAGGAGCGGCCGAGGTAGATGAGGGCGCCGAGGACGGCGAGGACGGCGGCGGCGGAGAAGGTGATGAGGGCCCAGCGGACGTGGTCGGGGGAGGCGGAGTCGGCAAAGAGGGAGAAGGCAGCGCCGTCGTTGAGGACGTGGGAGATGCGAAAGAAGCCGGGGATGATGGGTATGGCCTGACCGAGCTCAATGTGGGAGGAGACCCAGAGCTTGGAGGCGCGGTCGAGGATGATGACGGCGGCGGAGATGGCGAGGAGCCAGGGAAGGCGGCGGGGGAAGGCGAGGCTCACTGGGAGACCTCGCTGGAGGGGGCGGGGGGCTGGATGCCCATGGCCTGGAGTGCGCCGTGGCAGCGGGTGCAGACGTGCTGCCAGGCGCCGTAGGGGGCGACTTCGGGCATGTAGTTCCAGCAGCGGTTGCACTTGTGGCCGGAGGCGGGGCGGACGATGGCGGTGAGTTCGGTGCCGGGAGTTGCTGATTCGGCGACCGAGACGGAGGAAACGTTGAGGACTTCTTTCAGGCTTGGGGCGTAAGTGCGCAACAGGGCGAGGGTTTCGCCGGAAGCGAGTAGTTCAACCTCTGCTTCAAGGCCCTTGCCGATGGTCTTGGCCTGGCGTGCTTCCTCGAGGACGAGGAGGGCAGAGTCGCGGATGGCGAAGAGTTGCTTCCACTCGGCGAGGAGGGGTGCGGGGTCGCCGGGGAAGATGGAGTCGAGCTGGGGGAAGCGGGCGAGGTGGACGCTGGGTTCACGGCCTTCGACGGTGGGGAGGAACTCCCAGACTTCGTCGGCGGTGAAGCTGAGGATGGGGGCGACGAGGCGGACGAGGGCCTCGGTGATGGTCCAGAGGGTGGTTTGGGCGGAGAGGCGCGCGGGGTGAGTGGGCGCGAAGGTGTACATGCGGTCTTTGAGGACGTCGAGGTAGAAGGCCGAGAGGTCGGCGATGGCGAACTCGTTGACAGCGTGATAGATGCGGTGGAATTCGAAGCGATCGTACCAGTCGAGGATGCGGGAGGACAGGTCGCGGGTCTTGGCCAGCATGTAGCGGTCGAGCGGCTCGAGCTGGGCGAAGGGGACGGCGTGGGTGGCGGGGTTGAATCCGCTGAGGTTGCCGAGGAGGAAGCGGAAGGTATTGCGGAGCTTGCGGTAGATTTCGGCGCAGCGCTTCATGAGGTTGTCGCTGGCGGCCATGTCTTCGCGGAAGTCGACGGAGGCGACCCAGAGGCGGACGATTTCGCCGCCCATCTGCTCGGCGACGGCGACGGGATCGACGCCGTTGCCGAGGGATTTGCTCATGGCGCGGCCGAGTTCGTCGAGGGTCCAGCCGGCGGTAGCGACGTGGGAGTAGGGGGCGCGGCCGCGGAGGGCGACGGAGGCGAGGAGCGAGGAGTGGAACCAGCCGCGATGCTGGTCGCCGCCTTCAAGGTAGAGAACTTTTTCTGCGCCGCCGTGCTGGAAGGCCTGGTAGGCGCGGGAGAGGTCGGAGTCGGATTCGGCGACGGCGAGCCAACTGGTGCCGGAGTCGAACCAAACGTCGAGGATGTCCATTTCCTTGCGGAATTCGGTACCGGCGCAGTGGGCGCAGGTGGTTCCGGCGGGGAGGAGATCGGCGACGGGGATGGTGTGCCAGGCTTCGGCGCCGTGGTCTTCAAAGAGCTGGATGACGCGGCGGTTGAGGGCTGCGTCCTGGACGGGATGGTTGCAGGCGGTGCAGAGGAAGACGGCGATGGGGACGCCCCAGATGCGCTGGCGGCTGATGCACCAGTCGGGGCGGGTGGCGATCATGTTGGTGATGCGCTCCTTGCCCCAGGAGGGATCCCAGATGACCTTGTCGATTTCCTCGATGGTGAGCTGGCGGAAGGTGGTGGAGGAGCCGTCGGCGCGGGTGACCGGGGTTTCGAGGCCGATGAACCACTGCTCAGTGGCGCGGAAGATGACGGGCTTGTGGCAGCGCCAGCACATGGGGTAGCTGTGGGTGATGTTTTCCTGGGCGAGGAGAGCGCTGCGCTCTTTGAGTAGCTCAATGATGATGGGGTTGGCGGCGAAGACGCGCTTGCCGTCGAAGGCGGGCGGCTCAGAATGGGGCCAGACGGCGGGGTCAACGTGGATGACGCCGGCGTTGTCAACGCGGCAGGTGCGGTCGAGGTCGTAGCGGACGCCGGTGTAGAAGTCGTCTGCGCCGTGGGCGGGAGCGGTGTGGACGGCTCCGGTGCCGGTGTCGGCGGTGACGTAATCGGCATTGACGCCGAGGACGGAGCGATCGAGGAAGGGATGCTGGAAGGTGGCGCGGTCGAGTTTGGCTCCGTGGAAGCGGGCTAGGACGGAGGGTTCGCCGAGGTTGCAGGCGGTGGCGACCTTTGCAGCGAGCTCGGCGGCGACGATGTATACGGGGGAGTCTGGGTGCTGGCCGGCGGAGATGGCGACGTACTCAAAGGTGGGGTGGAAGGCGACGGCGAGGGACGCTGGGAGGGTCCAGGGGGTGGTGGTCCAGATGATGGTGTAGACCTCGCGGCCGTGGAGGGAGGCGTCGAGGGAGGCGGGGTCTGAGGTGAGGCGATAGCGGACGTAGACGGAGGGGCTGGTGTGCTGGTCGTACTCGATTTCAGCGTCGGCGAGGGCGGTGCGGTCGTGGATGCACCAGTAGACGGGCTTGAGGCCGCGGTAGACGAAGCCCTTCTCAAAGAAGCCGTAGAAGGCTTCGAGGGTTTTGGCCTCGTAAGCGCGGGACATGGTGCGGTAGGGCTGGTTCCAGCGGCCGAAGCAGCCGATGCGCTCGAACTGGCTGGTTTGGAGGTCGACGTACTTCTGCGCATAGGTGCGGCAAGCGGCGAGGACATCGCCGGCGGGCATTTCGAGCTTTTTGCGGCCGAGCTGTTCGTCGACCTTGATTTCGATGGGGAGGCCGTGGCAGTCGTAGCCGGGGACGTATGGGGAGTCGAAGCCGGCCATGGTTTTGGACTTGACGACGAAGTCCTTGAGTCCCTTGTTGAGGGCGTGGCCCAGGTGGATGGGGCCGTTGGCGTAGGGGGGGCCATCGTGGAGGAGGTAGACGGGCAGGGGAGTGCCGGCGGCAGCGGCGTCTGCGGCGATTTGTCGCTGACGGCCGTAAATGTCGAGTTCTGCCCACTTTTTGAGCCGGAGGGGCTCGTTCTGGGGCAGGTTTGCTTTCATGGAAAACTCGGTATTCGGCAACGTAAGGGTTGCCTTCAACTCCGGCACAACTGACATGCGTACTCCCGTATGGATGGCGTGGTATCCAAGCTCCAGTGTAAATGCGGCGGGCGGTAAATTTCCGGTAACCTGCGGGCGGCTGGTACGTCTATTGAGAGGACGGGTGATTTTTTGCTGTCACGGTTTGGATGAGATGGAAGCCGGAACCTGCGGAGTCACCGGGAAGTTGAAATCCGCAAGACAGGTTGGGCGGGCGTCCGTCATAATGAGGAGATGGGCGGGAAGGGCGGCGGCGAGCCGTAGCCTGACCGAGGTCAAAGCCCAGAGCAGAGACGCAGAAGCCGGGAGAGACCCGGAGAGATTTCAAACCGGCGCAGGCCGGGAGATGGGAACTGTCAGCATCTATGGCAAATGATTTGCTCAATCCGCCGGAGAACGAGGGAACGAACGCGGGCGCAGATGCCGGCGACGGCAAGACGAGCGGACATGTAACGGGTGCACCGGGGCATGAGCTGGATGCGCTGATGGGGAGGGCTTTTGATTCTCCGCCGGTGTGGCGTGAGCTGTATAACAACCTGCTGGACGCATTTTTCCCGCCGAAGCTGCCGCCGCTGGAGCTGACGAGCACGCCGATTCCGGTGAAGGATCCGCTGGCGGTGAAGCGCAGCCCGGTGTCGGTGGCGATTTCCGCGGGGATCAATGTTGGGATTCTGCTGCTGTTTGTGTATGGATTCCGGCACCAGATTGCGGCTGCGTTGCCGCCGAAGCTGCTGGACCTGGGGCAGGTGGATATTGCGCCGTGGAAGCCGATGACGAAGAAGAGCGGCGACATGGGCGGCGGCGGCGGTGGCGGCGCGCACGATGTGGTGGATGCCATCAAGGGACGCCCGCCGAAGATTGAGAAGAATCCGATTCTGCAGCCGCAGGTGGCAGTGAACGATCACCCAAAGCTGGCTGTGGACCCGGCGCTGGATATCCAGGAGGTGAAGCTGCCGGATAATCCGCAGATGATGAATTTTGGCGTGGCAAAGAGCCCGAATGTGACGTTGGCTTCGAACGGCCAGGGGAACAACGGAATTGGCACGGGCAAGGGTGGCGGCCTGGGCAGCGGCAATGGCAACGGCTATGGGCCGGGCGAGGGCGGCAACCTGGGTGGCGGACTGCGGCATGTGGGCGAGGGCGTGAGCGCGCCGGTGCTGGTGAACAAGGTGGAGGCGGAGTTCAGCGATGAGGCGCGGCGTGCCAAGTATGAGGGCACGGTGGTGGTGAGCCTGATTGTGGACGCGAACGGGAATCCGCAGAATGTGCATGTGGTGCGGCACCTGGGCATGGGGCTGGACGAGAAGGCGATTGAAGCGGTGCAGAAGTACAAGTTCAAGCCGTCGATTGACCAGAAGACGCATCAGCCGGTGCCGGTTCCGGTGAATGTTGAGGTGCGGTTCAGGCTGTACTGAGGACAGAGGTCAGAGATCAGAGATTAGTACGAGGGGCATCCAGGGGATGTCCCTTTTTTGCGTTTGGGGGCGGGAGTTAGCCGAGGACGGCGACGGGTTGGAAGAGGGTGCCGGCGACGCGTTTGGCGATGGCGACGAGTTCGCGCTGGTCGGCGAAGATTTTGACGAGTTCGGCGGAGGAGAACTCGGAGAGGTTGGCCTGGTTGCCGTTGCGGATGCGGCCGAGGGCGACGGAGTCGGCGGTGACGGAGGGCATGTGGGGCAGGAGGCTGCGGGGGTGGAGGAGGGCGGCTTCGAGGGTGGGGTTTGGGGCGGATTCCTCGGCGAGGGCTGCAAGTTTGTCCAGTGTCCAGGCCTGGTCGAGGGTGAAGGCGCCGGCGCGGGTGCGGCGGAGGGCGGAGAGGCGGGCTCCGCAGCCGAGGGCCTGGCCGAGTTCGTGGGCGACGGAGCGGACATAGCCGCCGGCGGAGACGGTGATGCGGAAGGTGGCGGTGTCGCCGGAGAAGGAGTCGATTTCGAATTCGTGGATGTGGATGGCGACGGGCTTGAGCTCGACGGGCTTGCCTTCGCGAGCGAGCTGGTAGGCGGGCTTGCCGGCGATTTTCTTGGCGGAGAAGGCGGGGGGTGTTTGCTGGATGAGGCCGTGGAAGGGGGCGGCGGCGGTGCGGATTTGGTCGAGGGTGAGTTCGGGAGTGACGGGGACGGTGGTGGGCTGGCCCTCGGCGTCGTAGGTGTCGGTGGCGAAGCCGAAGCGGATGGCGCCGGTGTAGGACTTTTCCGCAGTGGAGAAGTATTGGGCGAGGCGGGTGAATTTGCCAAGCATGAGGGGGAGGACGCCGGTGGCCATGGGGTCGAGGGTGCCGAGGTGGCCGATGGACTTTTCGCCGGTAATGCGGCGGAGGCGACTGACGACGTCGTGGGAGGTAATGCCCTGGGGCTTGTCGATGATAAGAAGGCCGTTCACCTGTCTATTTTAGGCGAACGGCCGGGGTGGGGTTGGGATGGGTGAGGTTCAGAGCTGGTGGCCGCTTTGCTGGCGGACGAGGGAGAGGAATTCCGTGCGGGTGGGGCCGGAGCGGAATGCGCCGAGCATGGCGCTGGTGACGGTGGTGGACTGCTGTTTTTCGACGCCGCGCATCATCATGCACATGTGGCGTGCCTCAATGACGACGCCTACGCCCTGGGGCTCGATGGCTTCCTGGATGGCGTCTGCGATTTGGCGGGTGAGGCGCTCCTGGACCTGGAGGCGGCGGGAGAAGACCTCAATGAGGCGGGGAATCTTGCTGAGTCCGATGACCTTGCCGTTGGGGATATAGGCGACGTGGACGCGGCCCCAGAACGGCAGCATGTGGTGCTCGCAGAGGGAGTAGACCTCGACGTCCTTGACGATGACCATCTCGTCGTAGTCGACATCGAAGAGGGCGCCGCGAAGGATCTGGGTGGGGTTGAGGGTGTAGCCGTGGGTGAGGAATTCCATGGCCTTTTCGACACGCTTGGGGGTGTCGAGGAGGCCGTCGCGGGAGGGGTCCTCGTGGAAGCGGCCGAGGAGTTCGCGGTAGAGCTGCTGGGTGGAGGCCTGGGCGAGGGAGGCGGCAGAGGAAGCGTTGGTTGCCGGATCCAGCGCGGTGACGGACTTGGGGGATTTGGTGACCACCATGGGATGTGCCATGTTCGGAATCCTTCTGCTGATTTCTTCGCCGGGGAGCTTGGCCGGCGGGTTTGGCTTACTGGCCCAGGGTTTGCGGAGCCGGGGAAGCAGCTCCGGAGTACTCGAAGAAGTTGTTTTCGGTCTCCTCGATGCGGACCAGGGCGAGATGAGCCGGGGCCAGGGCCGCGTGGAGAAGGTTGTACACCGCAATGGTTAGATTCTCAGTGGTTGAGACCAGTTGCGAGAAAAGTGGATCGAGGTTGAGATTGCGGTGGTCGAAACGGGAAAGGATGTGTTCTCGGACGACGGCGTCGAGGGTGGCCATGTTGATGACCATTCCGGTCTGGGGCGAGATGGGGCCGGAGACGGTTACGAAGACGCGGTAGTTGTGGCCGTGGCCATGGGGATTGTTGCACTTGCCGAAGGCGGCGCGGTTGGCTTCGGGGGAGAGGAGGTCAGTGTGAAGACGATGGCTGGCGGAAAAGGTGTAGCCGCGGGTGAAGGAGGCGATCATCTGGCGGCCTCCTGCTGGCCGAAGTAGTCGGCGTAGATGTCGGGGGTTTCCCAGACGCGGATGGCGTGGAGGTTGGCACCGGCGGCGGCGATTGGGGCGGCGAGGCGGTTCCAGATGGCGACGGCGATGTTTTCCGAGGTGGGGATGGTGGTGGCGAAGTCGGGGACTTCGAGATTGAGGTGGCGGTGGTCGTAGATGGAGAGGACGTGCTGCTCAATGACGTCCTTGAGCCACTTGAGGTCGACGACGAAGCCAGTGACGGGGTCAACGGAGCCTGAGATTTTGACTTCGAGAGTGTAGTTGTGGCCGTGTCCGTTGCGGTTGGCGCAGGCTCCGAAGACAGCGTCGTTCTCTGACTGGGACCAAGCGGGGTTCCAGTAGTAGTGAGCTGCGGAGAAGGTGGCGCGCCGGGTGAGGACAATCATGGGTAAATCTCTCAGGTGGGCCGGGTGAGGGCCGGGGAAACGAATTTGCCTACGCAAGTTAGGATGCGGGCAGGTGGGGAAAGTTTCACGGACTCAATAGAAAATTTCGCCGGGTGAATAAATTTGGATGGTTGTGGAGGATATGAATGGGCAGGTCAGGCTTTGTAGGTGCGGCCTTTCCAACTGACTTCGTGGCGGACTTCCACCTGGTACCAACTGCGGAGGAGGATGACGACGAAGAGGGGCAGAGCGAGGGGAGAGAGGAGGCAGTTGAGGAAACCGAAGTTGGATTTGGCTACGCGGGCGTAGTAGCGCCAGAGATTGCGGAGCCAGACGAGCATGAGGATGACGCCGGCGGGGAACCAGGGGAGGTGGGGCAGGCCAGCGGACCAGTATCTGGCGGCGAGGATGGGCAGGCCGATGAGGAGGAGGATGTCGAGGGTGCGCCAGGCGGCGAGGGCGATGCAGTTGCCGAAGAGTTCGGCGAGGTTTTTGGTCCAGCCCTCAATCATGGCGGAGGTGGTGCGGTACATGCGGGTGGAGAGGGCGTCGTCGGCGTAGCGGAAGCGGAGGCCGATGCGGCGTTTTTTGGCGCGGAAGGCGAGTTTGACGTCTTCGAGGACGTCGCCTTTGACCCACTCGTGACCGCCGATGAGGTCGTAGGCTTCGCGGCTGATGAGGAGGAATTGGCCGTTGGCGGCGGCGATGCGGGATTCGGGGTCGGAGACCTTGGCGGCGGGGAAGGCGAGGGCGAGTTCGCAGAAGACGAGTGGCATGAGGGCGCGCTGCCAGAGTCCGGAGACGAGCTGACCGGGGGAGTAGGAGAGCATGCCGACTTTGTGCTTTTCGGCCTCGTGGAGGGCGCGGTGGAGGTTGCCGGGCTCGTGGACGGTGTCAGCGTCGGTGAATAGCATCCATTGGCCGCGGGCGTGTAGCGCGCCGGTGAAGCAGGCGTTGTTCTTGCCGGTCCAGCCGGTTTCGAGAGGCTGGGAGGGGAGGACGGTGACGCCGGGGAAGGAGAGCGCGATGTCGTGGGTGCGGTCTGTGGATTGGTCGTCGACGACGATGAGTTCCCAGTCGACACCGAGCTTGAAGACGGAGTCGGACTGGGAGGTGAGAGAGCGGAGGCAGTCAGCAAGGCAGTCCTGCTCATTGCGGGCGGGGACAATGACGGTGAGGTCAAAGGCAGGTTCTGGCGAGGGCTGCGATGCTGGCTCAGAACCGGAGGTAGGGGAAAGGGGAGATTCGGGATGATTTGGGGGGTGCGGGATATCTTCTGCCATGACGGGAGGGCTCTCCGCTACGTATTATAGAGACATGAGGAAGCTTGCGAGTTTGGCTGCGCTTGGCGCGATGCTGCTGGCAGGAACGGCGGGTTGCGATCGGGGACATTTGCCAGCGCAGACCTTCAAGCCGGCGCCAGATTTTACGGTTGCGGACAACACGACGAAGGTGCACCTGGCGGACTACCGGGGCAAGGTTGTGCTGGTGAACTTCTGGGCGACGTGGTGCGGGCCGTGCACGCTGGAGTTGCCTTCGCTGCTGCAGTTCCACCATGATCATCCGGAGATTGCGATTGTGGCGATCAGCGTGGATGAGGACGAGGCGGCTTACCGGAACTTTATCGCTCAGCGGCACGTGGACCTGATTACGGTTCGCGATCCTGAGGAGAAGGTGGCCAACAAGTTTTCGACCGAGCAGTGGCCGGAGACGTATCTGATTGACAAGAACGGGATGATCCGGCGGCGGTTTGTGGGCGCGCAGGACTGGAGCAGCCCAGAGATTGAGAAGTTTATCCGGACGCTTTAGAAAGGTATTTTGACTTTTATGACGACTGTCGATGTGGTGTTCAGCTATGTGGGTGAGCCTGGGGAAGCGGTGGCGCGGGCGCTGGGGAATGCGCGGGATGTGTACGGGATTCGCAAGGTGCAGTTTGACCGTGCGGCGCATACGCTGACCGTGGAATATGACTCGACGCGGCTGAGCGCGGCGACGGTGGAGCAACTGGTGCGGCGAGCGGGTGTGCGTGTGGAAGGGATTGTTCCGCAGATGCGTGCGCCTGAGGTGGTTGCCGGGCCGGTGGCGTAAGAGGTTGCTTCCACAGGCTGGATTGCCTGAGTGGGGAATTTTTGATAGTCTGAATAAGGTTCAAAACACGAACCGAAGTGTGCGCCTGTAGCTCAGCTGGATAGAGCAATTGACTACGAATCAATAGGTCGGGAGTTCGAATCTCTCCGGGCGCACCATACAAGATTGAGGAAGAGAAAACGGAGCCAGCTGGCTCCGTTTTTGTTTTGGGGAGAAGTGGTTTGCGGGGCTAGAGGGCGCGGAGGAGGAGAACGGTGATGTTGTCGACGCCGCCGCGCCGTTTGGCGATGGCGATGAGGGTTTGGGGGCCAGCGGAGAACTCAGTGGCGGAGAGGACTTCGAGGATTTCGTCGCCTGTGAGGTAGCGGGTGAGGCCGTCAGAGGCGATGAGGACGAGGTCGCCGGGATGGGGCTGAACGGCGAAGAAGTCGGGATTGACTTCAGCGCCGGCCCCGATGGCGCGGGTGATGACGGATTCCATACCCTTGAGGTCGACGTTGTGGGCGTTTTCGAGGGCGACGGTGCCGTTGCGGATGAGTTCGTTGAGGTAGGAGTGGTCGATGGTGATCTGGAGGCAGCGGCCGGGCTTGAGCATGTAGGCGCGGCTGTCGCCGACGTTTCCGATGATGAGGGAGTCGCCTTCCTGGGCTGCGGCGACGAGTGTGGTGCCCATGCCGCGATGCTCTGGCTGCTGTCCGAAGTCCCAGACAGCGGCGTTGGCGGCGCGGATGGCTTCCTGAAGGCGAGTGCCGACGGCGAGGCCGGAATTGGCTGAGGCGGAGAAGTTGCCAAGGGCGGTGGTGACCGCCATGGAGCTGGCGATTTCGCCGGAAGCCATGCCGCCCATGCCGTCACAGACGATGTAGAGGCCCTGAGCGGCGTCGTAGCCGTAGGAGTCTTCGTTGTTGGTACGGACGCAGCCAATGTCAGAGAGTGCCGCGACCTGAAGGCGCAGGCCGGAGAGGTGCTGAGGAACCGCAGGAGCGGGCTCGGGAGGGGCGACATCGACGGGTTCGGGAGCTGTTGGAGGCTCCGGGGCAGGTTCGAGATGCACAGCGGGAGGCTCAGGGGCGGCAGCGGGTTCTGGGGCCACAATGGGCTCCGGAAGGGGCTCGGCGGCAGATTCGGTCACGAGAGATTCGGAGATGCGGAATTCTTCCGAGAGGGAATTGGAAAAGGCTTCGAGGATGAGGCCCTCGGGCTCGACGGGTGACGGCGGCTCGGGCGCAGGCGGAGGGGCTTCCGGCGGGGTGGGGGGAAGTCCGAAGAGGTCGTCGAAGCTGGTTGGTTGCGAATGGGGAGCGCTGGGAGCTTCCGGTGGGGTGGTCGGATTCTCATGGTCGGTCATGGTGATTGGGTTCCTCGTCCTGACGCCAGGGTTGGGATAAGCCGGATTGAGGGAGAGGGGCGGAGCCCTGTGGAGGGCTCCGCTTGCCGGAGGCTACCAGGAGCAGTGCATCTGGGCCATGTACTTGGGATCGAGGAGGACAGCGCCGGGGCCACCGACATCGAAGCGGACGGTCTGTTTGTTCTGGCCGTTGACGTTGAAGTCGTATTCGAGGCGGTTGGCCGCGGGGTGAAGGGCCCAGAAGGCGAAGTGGAAGAGAGGCCAGGCGCCGGTATTGGTGACGGTCTGGGTGGATTTGAGGGTGAAGGTACCGCCGGGGCGTGAGCGCCAGTGGATGTTTGTGGTCTGGCCAGGGGCGGCTACGGGTTCCGCATCGAAGTTGAGCGCGACGGTGGGGGAGGCGGGGTCCTTGACGGTGGAGATGGTAACGTCGAGGCCGGGTTGCGGGCCGGAGGCGAAGACGAGGGAAGAGAACTTCTGCGCGGCGTTGAAGAAGTGCAGGAAGTTGTGGCTGACAGGCACGGCGGAGCCGGGGGCGGGAACCCACTGGCCGCCCTGGTTGACGATGAGCTGCTTGAGGCTGCTGTCGTAGACCTTTGCGAGTGCTCCGGTGCCGGGTGCGAAGAGGCCTGCGACTTCCTCCGGAGTGGCTTCGTCGGTGGCCTGGGGGTTGAAGGGGAATTTGGCGAGGGTGGGGCCAGCCTGGGAGCAGAAGCCCTTGGCACCGCCACCGGCAGCCTGAGCCGGAGCGGCAGCGGCGAGAGCGATGGCGGCCTTGATGGGTGCCTCCAGGAGGTTGAAGGAGACGGTATCCATCTTGCCGTCAGGGTCAGCGAGGAAGCTGGTGCGGAGGGTTCCGGCGGCCATATCGGCCTGGCTTGCAGCCTGAACAACGGGCTGGGCTGCGGCAGGGTCGTTGGCGCTGAGGGGGTTCTGGGTTAGGGTGCTGATGGCCTGGTAGAGCCCCTGGAGGCCGGTGATATAGGGCGTGTTGGTGGGAGCGATGAACTGGTTGGCCGGGGAGTTGCCGGGGACGACGGCCTGGGGAGCCTGGAAGCTCTGGGCGATGTCTGGCGAGGCGACGGAGGTATTGGCCGAAGCGAGCGAGAAGAGCTCGAGGATGGGTGAGGTGTTGCTGTCGAGGGTGCTGAGTTTGTCGGCAGCGTCCTTCCAGTTTTGGTAGCCGGTGAAGTGCGCGGCGTTCATGTAGGCGCGCCAGGCAGCGCGGAAGTCGCCCAGATACTGCTTCTGGAGGAGTCCGGGGAGGGTGATGAGGTCAACGTTGGGACCGGATTGTGCGCCGAGGACCCACTCTTCGCCACGGAAGTAGGGCTCAGGGTGGGCGATGGCGTCCTGCATAAATCCGTAGCCGCCCTTGGAGAAGGCACCGGCGACGGAGTAGCGGTCGATGATGAATTTGTCGGAGCCGGGGAACTTGTCGTTGAAGACGGTGGCGGGGAATTTGTGGCTGGCTGCGGCGATCATGCTGGCGTAGATGGCCTGCGCGCCCTGGAAGTGGGCGAGATAGTCGCGAGCATGGGAGACGGCGTCCTTGTCGGCCTGGCCACCGATGGAGGCCAGGCAGGAGTTGGGTTCGGCGAGGATGCCGGCGTAGAGGGTGAACTGGTTCTGCGCGAGGGCGGTGAGGTCGGCGGAGGGGTTGAGGGTTCCGGCCCAGGCCTGAGTGAGGACGGCGGGCAGGAAGTCCACGGTGCTCTTGTCAGGGTTGGTGGTGGTGATGAGGTATGCCTTGAGGGGGCGGTAGGTGTCGGTGTAGACGGCGTCGGCGGTGGGTGGGGACTGGAGGCCGCGGAGCTGTGCGAGGATGTTGGCCTGGGTGGCACCGAGGAGGAGGCGCTGGAAGTGGGAGCCGTAGGCGTGGCAGGCGGCATCGTAGACAGCGGGCGTATTGTTGATGCCCCAGCGATAGCTGAGGGGTGCGCCGTCTTTGCGGTATCCCTGGAGCTCGACGATGACCTGGCGGAGTTGGTCGAGGGCCTGGAGGTCGGCTGCGGTGGGCAGGTCGCCACGGTTGACGAGGTGGGCGGGAATGGCTGCGGCCTGCTGGGCTCGGTGCTCGATGCTACTGTTTTTGAAGTAGGAGACGCTAAGCAGCACGAGGTAAATGAAGGCCAGCGCGGAGGCAGAAGCGAGTAGCAGGCGCTTGACGAAGTTGACCTTGGTGCTGGCGCGGCTGGATTCGAGTGCGGACTTGTCGGCCAGGAGGATGTTGGCGAAGAGGTGTGGCAGGAAGACCCACTGGGGAACCTTGCGGACGCCACCGCCGGAGGAGCGAACGGGCTGGACGGGCTGCTGGGCGGCAAAGGAGAAGACGCGGGTGGCGTTGGTCTCAGAGCCTTGAACGGGGGCCTGGGGCGCGGCGGCCATGTTGAGGACATCCTCAACGAAGTGAGCGCGCATGCCGGTGAAGAAGAATCCGCGGAGGAAGGGGTTGACGCCGAGCTGGGAGGGGCGGGCGACTTCCACGAGGAAGTCGAGGATGCCCTGTCGGAGCTTGCGGAGGTCGCGGGGGAATTCGTAGCCGCGGGCGAGGGCGTCGGGTTCGCCGCCGCGGGAGAGGACTTCGAGACGGAACTCTGAGAGGTCGTGGATGATTTCGCCGAAGCGCTGGTCAGCCTGGGCGGTGGCTTTTTCCGCATAGAGGCCGGCGCCGACGCCGAGAGGGGCGAGGAGGGTGCCGAGGGGGGAGCGGACTTCGTCCGTGGTGAGGCGGGCTACGTAGTCGGCAAAGCTGGGGATGCGGTCGATTTTGGTGAAGAGGACGTAGACCGGGACGGAGATGCCGAGGGTTTGGGAGAGCTGGCGGAGTCGCTCGTTGAGGGACTGGGCGAGGGCGCGGATCTGCTCGGAGGTATTGGGCGACATAAGGCGCTCAATGCTGACGCAGACGACGACGGCACGGGCGGGGATCTTTGAGGAAGAGGAGAAGGCTGCGCCGAGGCGCGCGGGCGCGGTGAGGCGGAGGAGGCGGAGCCAGAGTGGGGCCTGCCGCAGGAGCGCGCCGCCAGCCTCAACAAATGCGCTGGAGCCGGTGAGCCAGATGTTGGCGAACTGGGTGGGGACGAGCGACTGGTCACGGTATGTTTGGCCGGCGAGGAGTTCTGGTTCGAGGCCGGACTGGAGGACGGTTTGGGTTTTGGCGGAGTTTTCGTCGCCAACGATGTAGACGAGGGGCAGGGCGGCGAGGGATTTTGCGCCGGAGTGGGAGCCCTGGCGGAGGCGGTTGTTGGCGTCGGCGAAGAGGGCATCGAGGCTGGAATTCTCAGTGGAGTTGCCGGCATCTGCGCCGTCAAAGGGAGCGAGGTACTTCTTCTGGTACCAGAGGTAGAAGAGGAATGCGGCGACACCGATGCCGCCGAGGAGCAGGCAGAAGATGACGAACTTCATGCCTTCCATGTGGAGGAGCAGGGCGGTTCCGACGACGATGGCGAGGTAGACGACAAAGATGATGAGAGCAATCCAGGTACGCTTCATGCTGCCACCCCCGCGATGAGGTTGAGGAGAGAGGAGTTGATGGCCAGGAGGGCGGTGGGGATGGCTCCGACACCGGACTTGAGGAGCAGGGTGTAGGCGGCAAAGCCAACCACGGTGAGGACGACAAGGACGATGGCTGCGGTGGCCAGGGTTCGTACCCAGGGGTCTTTGGGTGGAGCGGTTTTGACCTCGGCGGTTTCGCGCTGGCGGACGAGGACGTATGGGCCCCGGATGCGGGCGATTTTGTCGCGGATCTGGCGGACGATCTGATGGGCTTCCGAGCCGTCGCCGAAGGCCATTTTGCCTCGGTAACCGAGCAGGAGGCAGACGGCGTGGAGTTCGAGGGCGTCGGCAACTTCGGAGGTGTCGGGGCGGCCGAGGAGGTCGTTGACGTGGCGGAAGAAGTATTCGCCGGCGAAGAAGCCGCCGAACATTTCGGCCTGGAGGGGTTTTCCGGACCAGTCCTGGAAGGCGGGGTCGTGGGTGGAGAGGACGCTTTCGTCAAGGAAGCCGACCATGGCGTAGAGGGCCATCTGGGAGGTGTCGTCGGAGTATCCGAGGGCGCGCACCTGCTGGACGGCGGTGGAGATCATCTTCTTCATGTTGGCGCGGAAGGCTGCGGAGTCTGCGACGGGCTGCAGACGATGGCGGATGCGCAGTATGACGGTGATGACGTCCTGGAAGGCGAGGCCAAGGCTGTTGGTGCGATGGAATGCGGGCGAGGCGGCGGTAGGGGTGCTCATCCGTTTGACTCCGTAAGAATGGTGATCTCGAAGGCGGAGCGGCCGAACTCTTCCGGCAGGTAGACGCCGACTTTTCGGGTCTGCAGGATGTGTTGCCAGCAGGCGCCATCGAGGCTGATGGAGAAGTAGTGCATGTCGGCCTGGGCCGGCAGTGCGGAAGGGGTGACGGGGAGGTGAGTGAGTTCCATGCCGGGGAGGGCACGCTGAATGAGCTTGACGACGCCCTCGGCGGAGCAGACTTTGGTGCGGGCGGGGACGAGGCGGAGGAGGTTACTTTCGCTGATGTCGGAGCGGACGCCGAGAATCCATCGGCAGCGGCGGAGGCAGCGTTCGTCTTCGACGCTGGCGATGAAGATGAACTGGTCGGTACGGGTGAAGTTGAGGGTGATGGCGTTGGAGGGTACGACGATTTCGAGATGACGGCGGATGTGCGCGTCGAGGGCGGCGAAGACCTGGGCGAGATTCTCGTGGTTGTAGGCGGGAATCTGGGCTGGGGAGGAGTCGAGGGCGAAGGTGCAGAGGGCTCCGGCGAGCTTGACGAGGTCGTGATAGAGCTCGACGGGGTGGCTGCGGCGGGAGGCGAGGTGGTTGCGAAGGGTGGGCAGGGCGGAGCAGAGGGAGTGGAGGAACCAATAGTTGGCGACATCGAGGGCCGAGGTTCCGGCCTCAAACTGCCCGGCGGCGTGCTTGCGGCGGTGGACGGTGGTGACTTTTTCCTCGAGGCCTTCAATGAGTTTGGTGAGGAAGAGGAGGAGAGCCTCATTGGCGCCGATTCGGAGGCAGGGCGGGATGAAGGCGGGGTCAACGGCGAAGCCGCCGCGGCCGTCGCGGACGATGCGTGCGACGGGGATGGAGACGGAGGTTTCGTTGAGCTGGGACTGGCCGAGAAGGAGGAGATTCTTCTTGCCGAAGGTGACGGAGGACTCGTCGTCGCTGGTGGTTTCGTCGCGGAGGGTGCGCTGGACGGGGGAGTAGCGGACGTCAGGCGTGGACGAGTTATCGCAATCGAGACCGTGGTCGCGGCGCTGGGGAACGGCGAGGTAGAGGATGAGTTCGGTGTCAGTGGGTGTGAATAGCTCCGGGAGGTTGACGGGGGCCGGTGCTTCGTCACTGCCGGGGAAGTCGAAGATAAGGCCGTCGGGGAAGATGCCGGAGGCAAAGCTGATGATGGCGGTGCCGTTGCGAATGGCTTCAGTGTCGAGCGAAAGGTGGAGCAAGCCCCACGGGTCCTGCTGGAGCGTGGAGTTGAGGAACCAGAGGGAGTCCTCAAAATAGCGGCTTTGGGTTTGGAAATGATGTGGGCCGAGATGCATTCCCTCGGACCAGACAACTCGCGACAGAAACCTCATAGAACGTGACCGCCATCGTGCATCTGGTTTTGGGCGTCCCGCATGGACGGGAGGCCAGGGAAGAGCTTGGAACGAGGAAGAAGTTACGTTTGAGTCATCGACCGATGATGTTGAAACAACAACCGTTGAGAAATTCGCTGCAATTGTAAATTACAGTCGTCTTGCTCTGGGAAACAAATTTATGATACTCACGACGCAGAAGGAAAGCACAAAGTTATTCTGTGAAACAGAGTTAACAGGGGCACCCTGGGGAGCAATGCGTGATGGCTGAAGGTAGCGGTTCGGGAAGCGGGAAGCCGTGGGAAGAGAAGCGAGAGACCGAAGATTTGGGAGCTACCGGGGCCTTCAGCGTGCTGGGGGAAGCGGGAGGGGTAAAACCGGCTGCGACACCGGCGAATGAGGGATGGAGCACGCCTGCGACGCCGATAGCGGCGGAGCAGCCTGTGATTCACTCCCTGAAGTTTACGACAGGAGAGCTGGAGCGTGACGATGAGCGGCTGCGGCAGGTGCTTGGACAGGCCCCTGCGCCGGCGGCACCGGTTGCGCCGCCTGCTGCTCCGGTGGCAGCTCCGGCTTCGAGTGGGGGCTTTACGCAACTGCTGAACACGCTGGACTTCAAGACGCTGCCCAGCAGTCCGGCACCCAGCGCCCCGGCTGCGGTGACCGAGCAGGCGACGGCGGCGTTTGCGGCACCATCGTTTGCGCCGGTTACGCCGCCCGCGCCGCCGAGTTCGAGCGGAGGATTTACATCGCTGCTGAGCACCCTTGGTGGGGCGGAGCAGACGAGCGCCCCGGCGACGCCTTTCCAGCCGGTTGCCACGCCTCCTCCTCCGCCGCCGGTTGCGTATCGGGCGCCGGAGCCGGCGGCCCCGCCAGCGTCTTCGTCGGGTGGGTTTACGTCGCTGTTGAGCACGTTTGATTCGGGTGCGCCGCTACCACCGCCGAAGCCGGCTGAGCCGACGTACCGTGCGGTTTACGAGCCGCCGCCGGCTGCACCGGTGTATTCGGCACCTCCGACACCGAGTGCGCCAGTGTATTCGACTCCACCGCCGCCGAGTGCGGCACCGCCCGCAGGGGGCGGTCCGGGATCGTTTACGCAACTGATGCAGGTTCTGGACCCGAAAGCGGGTGGGCCTGCGGCGAGTGCGACCCCAGCTTACACGCCTCCGCCACCAGTTTCGGCACCTCCGGCGAGTGGGCCGGGGTCGTTTACGAGCCTGGTGAATACCATGCCTCCGGCAACTCCGGTGCCGTCGACGAGTTGGTCTGCGCCGCCGAGAGAGAGTTCGCCAGCAGGGCGTGATCCGTGGGCGCCGGTGCCAACGGCGAAGCCAACGGGAGGGAATTTTGTCGGGTCGCAGCCAGTGGAGGCACCGGCTCCGACTGGGGGCGGGCTGACGCAACTGCTGCGAACGCTGGATGCGGCTGAGCCGGCACCGAGACCGGTTGAGCCGGTGCGCCTGATGGAGCCTGCTGTGGGTGGGCCAGGGGTGTTTACGCAGACGTTTGGGCAGCTTTCGAGTGCTCCGGTACCGCCGCCGCCGCCAGCACCGTCTGCGCCGTACCAGCCTATGTCCGCGGCAACGTCAAGCCCGCTACCGAGTTATGCTCCGCCGCCGCCAGCGCCGAGTTCGGCAGGGCCGAGCGAGGTGACGCGGATATTGAATGCCTCGCAGATACGGGAGGCTGCGCTGCGGGGTGGGGGTGCTGCGGCCGCTCCACCGCCGCCACCGGCACCGACGCCGATGGGGATGCCGCCGATTCCTGGGATGTATCCACCACAAATGGCGCCGATGCCACCGATGCCGCAAATGCCGCCGCCGCAGCCGTTCCCGCATATGGGCGGAGGAGGTGGCCAGATGCCGGGAATGCCGCCACCACCGGCAATGTATGTACCGCAGATGCCACAGGTGCCAGCGCCGCAGCCACCCCCACCGCCGAAGGTGGAAGCACCGAAGGCTGGCGGGCCGCCGATGCTGCCGCTGATCCTGATCATGGTGATTTTTGTGCTGGTGGTGGTGATTATTGCGCTGGTGTTTGCGATGAAGAAGTAGAAATACAGGCAGGAAAAAGCCCCTGGGTCCCGGGTGGGATTCAGGGGCTTTTTGCGTTTGCGGGTGAATGGGGGTCAGGCGGGCTCTGCGAGGAGGATTGCCAACTCCATCTGGGGATTGAGGATTTCAGACGGTGCGTAGACGGCGAAGTTGCGTGCGCGGCGAATGGATTCCCAGATGGGGCCGCTCTGCTCGATGGCGAAGTAGTGGTATTTGAGCTTGACGGGCAGGGAGCGGGGTGGGGTGGCGATGTGCTGGAGGCGCAGGCCGGGGAGGGCGTTGCGGATGAGGGTCTCGATTTGGGTGGCGGAGCAGACCTTCATGTACTTTGGGCTGCGGTCGATGACGTCGGCGTCCTGGATGTCTGCGGAGACGGCGAGGTAGAAGCGGGAACCCTCGAAGTAGGCGTCCTTGTCGATGGAGGTGGCGTAGATGTTGTCGCGGGTGAGCTTGAGGGGCAGGGAGACAAAGTTGGTGGGGACGACGGTCTCAAGCATGAGGCGGATGACGCGATCGAGTTCGGCGAAGCAGACGCCGAGGTTCTCGTGCTCGTAGACAGGAAGGTCGCGGGGCTTGATTTTGTTGGAGAAGGAGGTGAGTGCGCCGGCCAGGTCGCTCATTTCGCGGAAGAGGCGCTCTGCGGTGACGCGGGAGGAGCCGAGGAGGTGGCGCAGGCCGGGGAGGTAGGTGTTGATGGTGTAGAGGAGCCAGAAGTTGGCGACGTCAGAGGCGGAGAAGTCTGCGAGCGACTGGTTGCGCTGGCGGCGGGTGGAGGAGAGCTGGGTGCCGCGGGTGACGAGAAGCTCTACCAGGCCGGAGAGGATGCGCTTGAGGGTGAGGTTCCCGTGGATGTCGAGCATGGGGGGAACAAATGTGGTGTCGAGCTGGAAGGTGCCGGTCTGGCTTCGGAGGACACGGGCGCAGGCCATGACGATGGCGCCTTCGAGGTTTTCACCTTCGGCGAGGATCTGGAGGTTTTTGCGGGCGACCTGGACGGGTTTTTCGACGGTGCCGTTGTTTTCGTCGCGGACCATCTGCATGTGGGAGAGGAAGCGGGTGCTGACGCGGGAGCGGCTGAGGGAGACGTTGACGCCGCCGTGGAGGTATTGCGGGACGGCCAGATAGAAGATGCAGCTTTGTCGCTGGTCGCGGAAGCAGTCTGCGAGGACGCGGCCGGGGGGAGGAGGGTCAGATGCGGGAACTTCCAGGGGCAGGGCATCGGGGAAGACGCCGGAGGCCTGGGTGATGGCGAAGTTGCCTTCGGAGAGTGCCTTGGCGTCGACCTGGAGAGTGAGGAAGCCCCAAGAGACGGGGTTCAGGGTGTCCATGTAGAAGCGCGCGCTGTCCTCTACAAAGCGTTCCTGAGCTTGCAGATGCTGGGGCGAGAGGAAAGTGCCCTTGGACCAGATGACGGGCTGGAGTTGTCGCATTCGTGCTCGCTTCCGTGGGAGTCGGATTTGCCATTTTGTCTGTGGCTGGAGTGGCCACCGTATGACTGTTGACGAGTATACCGATAAACGTGAGGGCGGGAAGCCCTGATTTTCAGGAGGGTGCACCGAGCGGGCGGGGAGGGCGGGAGTGGGTGGCGGTTACCAAAGTGACTTGCGAAAACGAGTCAGGTGTGAGTGGGGTGGAGGGTGTTTTCGGAAGAAAACAAAGAGTTTTCGTGTGAAAGATTGTGAAAACTTAAGACTGTGATTTGCGTCATTGACTCGAAAAATATCTTGTAGACAGCTTGTAGGTTTTGTGTTTTAGTTGTGGTGCGATTTCCATCGCTTCAACGAGGAATCATGGCTAGGGAAAGTACGCAGCACAAACTTGACCGTGTCCGTTCGCCACGGGTGCAGATCACGTATGACGTGGAAGTGGGTAACGCCATTGAAATGAAGGAGTTACCTTTTGTGATGGGAGTCCTTGGCGATTTGACTGGACAACCCGAGAAGCCGCTTGCGGCCTTGCGCGACAGGAAATTTGTTGAAATTAACCCGGATAACTTTGACACGGTTCTGAAAGGGATGGAGCCGCATCTGAGCTATTCCGTTGAAAACAAGCTGAGTGACGACCCCAATGCGGGCCAGGTGAAAGTGGATCTGCATTTTGAGGAGTTTCAGGACTTTTCGCCTGAGCGGGTTGCGGCGCAAGTGAAGCCATTGAAAGAGCTTATGGATTTGCGCCAGCGTCTGTCGGATTTGCGTGGAAGCCTGCAGGGCAACCAGGACCTGGACGATTTGCTGTTCAATACCGTCTCCAACGCGGATGCGAAGGAGAAGCTGCGCAAGGAGCTTGGTCTGAACCCGAAGGAGGACGGCAATGAGTAGTCAGGGAGATGTTCTGGCGCAGGCGAGCGCACAAGAGGTGACGACGGCTGAGACGTCGTTGCTGGACCAGATTGTTGCCGAGGGCCGTTTTGGCGTGGACAAGACCGCGCAGGACCGCGGCAAGGGTCTGGTGAAGGAGTTTGTGGCGCAGGTTCTGCAGGGTCAGATGTCGCTGTCGCGGGATTCGGAAGTGACGATTTCCTCGCGTATTGCGGAGATTGACAAGCTGATTTCGCTGCAACTGAATGAAGTGATGCACCACCCGTCGTTCCAGAAGCTGGAAGGGACGTGGCGGGGCATCAAGTACCTGATGGATCAGAGCGAGACGAATGACTCGCTGAAGATCAAGCTGCTGAATGTGTCGAAGCGGGATCTGCTTCGGGATCTGCAGCGTGCTCCGGAGTTTGACCAGAGCGCCCTGTTCAAGAAGGTATACGAAGAAGAGTTTGGGGTTTTCGGCGGCGCACCGTTTGGCGCGCTGATTGGGGACTACGAATTCAACCGCGGCTCAGAGGACATGGAGTTGCTGGAGCGGGTGTCGCAGGTTGCCTCGGCTGCCCACGCACCGTTTCTGACGGCGGCTGGTCCTGAGCTGATGAACCTGACCAGCTATACGCAGCTTGGCGGCATCCGCGATATGTCGAAGGTCTTCGACAGCACGGAGTACGCGAAGTGGAAGTCGTTCCGTGCCTCGGATGACTCGCGCTACATTGCGCTGACGCTGCCGCATGTATTGATGCGGGAGCCGTACGGACGCGACGGGCGCCAGATTGAGGCGTTCGACTACGAAGAGGATGTGGACGGACGCGACCACAGCAAGTACCTGTGGGGTAATGCAGCGTATGCGCTGGGCGCGCGGTTGACGAATTCGTTTGCGAAGTTTGGCTGGTGCGCTTCCATCCGCGGAGTGGAGAACGGCGGTCTCGTGGAGGGACTTGCGGTTCACAACTTCCGCACGGATGAGGGCGATGTGGCGCTGAAGTGCCCGACGGAAGTTGCCATCACCGACCGACGGGAAAAAGAGCTTGCGGATCAGGGATTTGTACCGCTTGTGCACTGCAAGGGGACCGATTATGCGGCCTTCTTCAGTGTGCAGACGGCGAACAAGCCGAAGACCTTTGACAAGCCTGAAGCGAATGCCAATGCAAAGCTTTCTGCTCAGTTGCCTTACATCCTTGCCATGTCGCGGTTTGCGCATTATCTGAAAGCGATGATGCGTGACAAGCTTGGCAGCACGATGAGCCGTTCCCAGGCTGAGCTGTACCTAAACCAGTGGGTTGCGAACTACGTGATCGCCGATGACAACGCCTCAGCAGCCGCCAAGAGTGAGCGGCCGTTGCGTGAGGCGCGGATCGAGGTCATGGAGGTTCCAGGAAACGCGGGCGCGTTGCGTGCCGTTGCCTTCCTGAAGCCGCACTTCCAACTGGATCAGTTGACGGTTTCGTTGCGTCTGGTTGCGGATCTTCCGCCACAAGGGAAGTAAATCAGCAGGTACTGCCGGTGCGTTGCGCACCGAATGAATCCACGTTTAGCCCGCTTGCGAGCGGATGACAAGAGAGGAAGACAACCATGTCTGTTGACTATTTTCTGAAACTGGATGGGATTGAAGGTGAGTCCCAGGACAAAGACCACCCGAAGCAGATTCAGCTGATGTCCTTTTCGTGGGGCGGCAGCCAGGTGAGTTCGGTGTCCGGCACTGGCGGTTCTGGTGCAGGCAAAGTAAATCTTTCGGACTTCAGCATCATGACGTTCTTTGACAAGTCGACGCCGAAGTTGTTCAAGTCGCTTTGCAAGGGAGCTCATATTGCGACGGGCAATGTTGCGGCGCGCAAGGCGGGCGACACGAAGCCTTACCTGAAGGTTGACTTCAAGGAGCTGTTCGTGACGTCGCTGCAGATCAGCGCGAGCTCGGAAGTTCCGACGATCAGCGTTTCGTTCAGCTACAACGAAGTGAAGATTGACTACAGCCTGCAGGACGACAAGGGCATCCTGACGTCGACCGGCGCGGTGACCTACAACCTGAAGAAGAACGAGCTGACCTAGAGGGAACATGACGCCACTGGAGCTCTACCGCGCAGGAGAGCTGAATGCCGCAATCAAGGCGCTTGGCGACGAGTTGAGGAACAATCCACTCGACGTCAAGCGCCGAACTTTCCTGTTTGAATTGCTTCTGTTTGCCGGGGAGCTGGGACGCGCCGAGAAACATCTGGATGTGCTGTCGGGAGCCGGGGGACTGGCTTCCGGCGGAGCCATGTTGTATCTGAGCGCACTCCACGCCGAGCGGACGCGGCAGGAGATGTTCAAGAACAGGCAGTATCCGGCTCAGCTGAAAGAGGTTCCGCCGACTCCGGGGAAATCCGGAGGGGTGGATTTTGCGGATTTCAAGGATGCGGATCCGCGGATTGGCGCGAATCTTGAGGTGTTCATCGCCGGCAGCTACACGTGGATTCCCATCCACTATATGCGCCGGTTGAAGATTGAAGCCCCTAAATCTCTGCGCGACCTGATGTGGGTGACCGCGGAGGTTGAGACCAGTCCCGAGTTCCGATTGCAGGAGCTGGGGCAGGTGTTTTTGCCGGCGATTTGTCCGCTTTCGTCCGAGCACCGGAGCGAGTTGGTTCGCCTGGGCCGGGAGAGCGTATGGGAAGCCGACGAGAACTATGGGGAGTTGCCGTTCGGTCCCAAGCTGATGCTGATTGACGGAGAAGAGATTCCGTTGCTGGATTTGCGAGAGATTGAGTGGACGCCCGCGTCGGAAGGAGCCGACGATGCCTCTGCGTGAAGATTTGCTGGAGCCGATAGCCGGGGAAAACCCCTCGGGCGCGAATTTATACCACGACAAGATTTTTGACCAGATCAAGGAAGCCAGAACGGAGGACCTGGACGTTGGTCCTGCGGGTGACTGGGGCCGTGCGCCGAAAAAAGCTGACCACAAGCTGGTGGTGAAGCTGGCTGGGGAGACGCTGGCCAAGAAGACCAAGGACCTGCGGCTGGCAGGATGGCTGGTGGAGTCGCAGTTCAAGCTGGAAGGGTTTGAACTGCTGCCCAATGCGCTGCGGTTGCTGCTGGAATTGCAGCGGCAGTTCTGGGAGACGATTTATCCCGAGAAGGAAGACGACGGCAACGTTGAGATGCGTTTGGCGGCGATAGAGGGCACAGCCAACCGGCTAGGAGCTGCGCTGCGTTCAGCCCCGATTACGCGCAAGGGATTTTCGCTGATTGATTACATTGACTCGCGTGCGGTGGGTTACGAGCACGAGGCCGAGTATGGGTCAGCGAAGGCGGAAGCCCGGCAGTATGCGCTGGAGCATGACAAGCCGACGGCTGAGGATTTTGACGCGGCATTTGAGGGAACGAGCAAAGCTTTCTACGTTGCGCTGGATGCTGCGCTGGAAGGGGCTGCGGAGATTCTTCAGGAGCTGGAGGTCTATCAGGAAGAGGTTTATGGGTCGGATTATCCGAGCATGGGCCGGCTGCGCAAGCCGATGGAGGAAGTTGGGCCGGTTATCCGGCAACTTCTGAATGAGAAGCGCAAGCTGGAGCCGGATGCGGAAGAGGAAGCTCCCGAGCCTGAGGGGGAGGCCGAGGAGGAATCTGCGCCTGCGTACGAGGAAGAGGAGCAGGCAGTTGTGGAGGCGGCTCCGCGTCCTGTTGCGGTGAAGGGGAAGCCGAGCGCGCCGAAGAATATGACGCCGCAGCAGATGGTGGTGGTGGCTGCGGAGGCGATTCTGGCGGAGACGGCGAACTCGCCTGCGCCGTACCTGATTTGCAGCGGTTTGCGGTTTGCGGAGACGCGGTTGCAGCCGTGGGGCGGTTATGAAGTGGCTGTGGGGCCGCCGACGGAGGCGCGCCAGAAGCTGGTGCGGCTGGCGAACCAGGGCGAGTGGACGGAGTTGCTGAAGGAAGCGGTGCCGATGCTGGGCGAGCCGTATGGCCGAGCCTGGCTGGATTTGCATCGCTATATCTGGAAAGCGGCGTATGAGTATGGATATTCGGAGCTTGCCAAGGCGGTGATTGCGACGGTGCGTGGGCTGCTGACCGATATCCCGGAGATGCGCGGGTGGAACCTGGACGATGACACTCCGGTAGCCAACCAGGAGACGCAACGCTGGCTGGACGCCGAGGTGATTCCGCCGGCAGCAGAGGCGGAGTCGGTTCCAGCGCCGGAGCCGGTGATTATTTACCGGGATGTGCCTGTGGCCTCAGAGAATGGTTTGCCCCGCGAGCGGAGTGTGTACGAGATTGCCTGCGAGCTGCAGGCGAATGGGCGGCCTGAAGAAGCGATCACGATGATGGTGCGTGAGGCCAATCGACAATCGAACGGTCGAGACAAGTTTCAACGCCGGATTGAGGTGGCGCAACTCTGTTTGGCGAGCAATCGCGAGGATATTGCATACCCGATTCTGTCGGAGTTGAATTCTGAGATTGAGCAGAAGAATCTGGGTGCGTGGGAGAACGAAGATACGCTGGTGAAGCCGATGACGATGCTGTTGCGTTGCATGGAGAGCCGGGGCGACAGCCAGCAGGAGCGGGACGCATTGTTTACGAAGATTTGCCGGCTGGACCCACAGGCGGCGTTTACGGTTCGCCGTTAAGGCGAGCATTCAGCGGCAGGGCTGGTCGAGGTTGCGATGTCGAAGAGCAAGTCGGAATCTGTGATAACGCAGTCTCTGCTGGACCGGCTTTCGGACCAGGATGAGTGGCCGACGCGGCGCGATGCGGCGATGCGGATGCTGCGGGAGTCAATCAAGCGGGACGTGGAGTGGCTGCTGAATACGCGGCGGCCGCGGATTGCTGAGATTGAGGAGTATGAGAAGGCGGCGAATTCGGTAATCAACTATGGGTTGCCGGATTTGATGAGCTTTGAGGGGGCGTTTGGCCGGGACCACAACGCGCTGCTTGCGGCGATGGTGAAGGTTTTGCGGATATTTGAGCCGCGGATTCTGGAGCCGAAGGTCTTCCTGATGCGGACGGATTTGCTGGGGCGGAGTTTGCGTTTCCATGTGGAGGGGCGGATTCAGTTCGAGTCGATGGAGGAGGAGATTCAGTTTGACACGGTTCTGGAGTTGCTGAACGGCGAGTACGAGGTGAAGTAAGGAATGCGCGAAGAGCTGTTGGAGTACTATGAGCGCGAGTTGACCTATCTTCGCCAGATGGGGGCCGAGTTTGCGCGCAAGTATCCGCGCGTGGCGGGCAGGCTGCTGCTGGACCCGGACAGTTGTGAAGACCCGCATGTGGAGCGGCTGATTGAGAGCTTTGCGTTTCTTTCCGCGCGGGTGCATTTGCGCATTGACGATGATTTTCCGGAGTTGAATGAGGGGCTGCTGAACCTGGTATTTCCGGGGTATCTGCGGCCAACGCCGTCGATGACGATAGTGGAGATTCAGCAGGACCAGGCGCAGGGAAAGAAGACGGCCGGGACACGGGTTCCGAAAGATACTGTGCTGGTGACGAAGGGCACGGTGGATGGTTTGGCGTGCCGATTCAGGACCTCGTTTGATGTGGAGTTGTGGCCGTTTACGGTGACGGAGGCGGAGTGGCGCAGGCCGGAGATGATGTCGTGGCCGGCGATTGCGTCGAGTACGACCCAGGCGTATGCCGCAGCGCGGGTGCGGCTGAAGTGTTTTCCGGATGTGACGATGGCGGGGATGAACGTGGACCGGTTGCGGTTCCACCTGGCCGGCGACACGAGTGTGGTCTTCAACCTTTACGAGATGCTGTCATCCCGGTGCGTGGAGATTCAACTGCGAGATCCGGCAGACCGCAGCCGTGTGATTTCGCTGGGGCGCGAGAACCTGCGGATGGTGGGGCTTGAGCCGGAAGAGTGCGTACTGCCGAGTGACCGCAGGTCGCAGTCGGGGCATGTGCTGCTGCAGGAGTATTTCAGTTTCCCCGAGAAGTTTCTGTTCTTTGACCTGACAGGGCTTGAGGCGTTGTCGTCGGCGGGATTTGGGACGGAGGCGGAGATTGTTTTTCTGTTCTCGCGGTTTGAGAAGTCGGAGCGGCAGCAGATTCTGGAGCTGGGAGTTTCGGCGCGGACATTCCGGCTGGGATGCACGCCCATTCTGAACCTTTTCCGACAGGCGACGGAGCCGATTCTGCTGAATCAGGCGCGGCACGACTACCGGGTATTTCCAGATGCCAGAAACCACTCGATGATGGAGATTTACAGCATTGACGAGGTGATTGCGGCGAATCCGAAGTTGCGGCAGACGGTGCCGCTGGATGCGTTGTATGCGTACCGGTTCCAGATACGCGAGGAGAAGAACCGGGCGTACTGGTCGGCGAGCCGGAAGCAGAATCCGCTGGGTGAGCGAGAGCCTTCGGCGGTGTACATCTCTGTTGTGGACCAGAACGGAAAGCTGGCGCATCCGGATGCGGATGTGCTGTCGATAGTGACGCAGTGTACAAATTACGAACTGCCGTCGCGACTGACGTTTGGCAATGAGGCCGGGGATTTTGACGCGGTGAACCAGCCGGCGGCGAAGACCGTGGTGGCGCTGCGCAGGCCGACTGCTTCTCTGGACCCGCCGACGGGCAAAGGGATGATGTGGCGGCTGATTTCGCAACTGAGCCTGAACTACCTTTCGTTGACCGAGGGTGGGCGGAAGGCGCTGCAGGAGATTCTGCGGCTGCATGACTTCAACCAGTCAGTGGCGGGTGAGAACCAGGTGGGTGCGATTACGAAGCTGAGCGCATCGCCGCACTTTGCGATGGTGGAGTCGCCGTATGGGCTGGTGTCGGCCCGCGGGACTCTGGTGCAGATAGAGATGGATGAGCAGCAGTTTGCGGGGGGAGGCGCGTATCTGTTTGCGAGCGTGTTGGACCGCTTCCTGGCCGGGTATGCCTCGATGAACAGTTTTGTGCAACTGGAAGTGAGAACGAATCAACGCAAAGAGGTTTTGGGACGATGGCAGCCGAGAGCGGGAACCCAGGTGCTGTTGTAGCGAGCGCCAGGGAAAGAGAAAACGCGCCCGAGTTGTTCCGCTTCCGGAAGTTGCTGGAAGATGAGCCGTTTCGCGTGCGATTTTTCCAGGCTGTGCGGATGATGCAGCGGCTGGAGCCGGACCGGACTCCGGTGGGGTATTTTGTGCCGCCGAGTGGCGAGGCAATCCGGTTCATGTCGCTGCCGACGCTGAATTTTCCGCCGAACCAGATTGATTCCATCCGGCGCAACGCGGATGGGCAGTACCAGATGACGGTGCAGTTCATGGGTTTGAGCTGCGGAATTGCTGTGCTTCCGCCACCGTATACCGAGCACTTGCTGGGCCTGATCCGGGACAAGAATCGGGCGATGGCAGATTTTTTTGACATCTTCAATCACCGCATGGTGTCGTTCTTTTATCGCGGGTGGGAGAAGTACCGGTTTTATATCGGGTGCGAGCGTGGGTCCGAGGATCCGGTTGCGCCGCGGTTGCTGGATTTGCTGGGGCTTGGGGAAGAGGGTCTGGCCAATGGGCTGGAGATTCCCGAGACGGCGCTGATGCACTATGTGGGCTTGCTGGGACGGCAGACGCGGTCTGCCGAGGCGCTGCGGAAGCTGCTGGAAGGGTACTTTGAGGTGCCGGTGGCGATTGAGCAGTTTGTGGGGACTTGGCGGAGCCTGCCGGCGGAGAACCAGACGAAGTTTTCCGATATGGGTGGGCCGAGCGAGCAGTTGGGTGTGGGGGTTGTGGCGGGGGCTGAAGTGCTGGATATGCATGGGCGTATCCGGGTGGCGATTGGGCCGATGCGCTTTGAGCGTTACCTGCAGTTTCTTCCGGGGCAGTCGGCGAGCCGCGAGCTGGCATCGTGGATACGTTTTTACGCGAGCGGCAACTATGAGGCAGAGGTGCAGTTGATTCTGGACCGGCGGGATGCGCCGAGCTGCGAGCTGGGCGGCGGTGGGAAGCTGAAGCCGCAACTGGGCTACGTGAGCTGGCTGAAGACGAAGCCGATGACAAGGAATCCGGCAGATGCGACGTATTTGATTGAGTAGCGCAGGGAAGTGTTCAGGGGAAAGAGATTATCCGGCATTTTGCGAAGTTTGATTTTTCGAAAGCAGGTCAGGAGAGGTCATGGCAATCAACACGAAGTCACTTATTGCGAAGCTGAACGACACGACGCGCAGCATTCTGGAAGGTGCGGCTGGGCTTTGTCTTTCCCGGACGAACTACGACATTGAGATTGAGCATTTTCTGCTGAAGGCGCTGGAAAGCTCGGACAACGATATCGCGTGCATCCTGAAGCATTACGGTGTGGATGTGTCGCGGTTTACCAAGGAACTTGAGCGCACGGTGGATGGGTTCAAGCGGGGGAATGCGCGGAATCCGGCATTCAGCCCGGTGGTGTTCAAGGCGCTGGCAGAGGCGTGGTCCATTGGGAGCATCGATTACGATGCCGGCAGCATTCGCACCGGATTTGTGCTGATTGCGTTGCTGAGCAACGACGAGCTGGCGCGGCTGGTGCGGGATGTGAGCCGGGAGCTGCAACTGGTGGATTTGGCTGGGCTGCGCAAGGATTTCTACACGATTGTGGCGAAGTCGCGCGAGGTGCAGGCGGGGCTGAAGGCGGCTGCACCGGGAGCGGCCGGAGGCGCGGAGCAGGGCGCGCAGAAGGGCGGCGGGAAGACGCCGCATCTGGACCAGTACACGGTGAATCTGACGGCGGATGCAAAGGCCGGCAAGATTGATCCGGTGCTGGGGCGCGACCACGAAGTGCGTCAGATGATTGACATTCTGATGCGGCGGCGGCAGAACAATCCCATTCTGACGGGCGAGGCCGGCGTAGGCAAGACGGCGGTGGTGGAAGGATTTGCAAATCGCATTGTGAGTGGGGATGTGCCCGAGGCGCTGAAGGGCGTGCGCGTGCACTCGCTGGACCTGGCGCTGCTGCAGGCGGGCGCGGGCGTGAAGGGCGAGTTTGAGAACCGCCTGAAGGGGCTTATCAACGAGATCAAGTCGTCGACGGAGAAGATTATTCTCTTCATCGATGAGGCGCACACGATGATTGGCGCGGGCGGACAGGCTGGGCAGAACGATGCGGCCAACCTTCTGAAGCCGGCACTGGCGCGTGGCGAGTTGCGCACGATTGCGGCGACGACGTGGTCGGAGTACAAGAAGTATTTTGAAAAGGATCCGGCGCTGGCGCGGCGGTTCCAGGTGGTGAAGGTGGAAGAGCCGAGCGAAGAGACGGCGTGCACGATGCTGCGCGGGATTGTCGCTTCGCTGGAGAAGCACCACAATCTGCGGATTCTGGACGAGGCGGTAACGGCGACGGTGAAACTGTCGCATCGCTACATCGCGGGACGGCAGTTGCCGGACAAGGCAGTGAGTGTGCTGGATACGGCATGCGCGCGGCTGAGCCTGGGGCAGGAGGCGACGCCGCCGCTGATTGAAGACTCGCAGCGGCGGATTGATGCGTGGGAAGTGCAGAAGCGCAAGCTGGGTCGCGAGACGGTGATTGGCGCGGACCATGCGGAGAAGCTGGAGGAGATTGACGCGAAGATCGCGGCCGAGAAGGCGAGCCTGGATGAGTTGACGGTCCGCTGGGAGAAGGAGAAGGGGCTGGTCGGCAAGATTCGCGAGATCCACGAGAAGCTGGAGAAGCCGGCGGCTGACGGAAGCGCACCGGATACGGATGCGCTGGTGAAGGAACTGAATGAGTTGAAGGCGGAGCTGCTGCTGGTGCAGGGCGAGCGCGGGCTGATGCAAATCTCAGTGGATGCGCAGATTGTGGGCGAAGTGATCTCGGCCTGGACGGGGATTCCGCTGGGCAAGATGATGAAGGACGAGATTGAGACTGTGCTGAGCCTGGAGCAACTGCTGACCAAGCGGGTGATTGGCCAGGACCACGCGCAGAAGCTGATTGCACAGCGGATTACGACTTCGCGGGCGCAACTGGATGATCCGGTGAAGCCGGTGGGTGTGTTCATGCTGGTGGGCCCGAGCGGTGTGGGGAAGACGGAGACGGCGATTGCGCTGGCGGACCTGCTGTATGGCGGTGAGAAGAACATGATCACCATCAACATGAGCGAGTTCCAGGAAGCGCACACGGTTTCGACGCTGAAGGGCGCGCCTCCGGGATATGTGGGCTACGGCGAGGGCGGGGTGCTGACGGAAGCAGTGCGGCGCAGGCCCTACTCGGTGGTGCTGCTGGATGAGGTGGAGAAGGCGCATCCGGATGTGCTGGAGCTGTTCTTCCAGGTGTTTGACAAGGGCAAGATGGAAGATGGCGAAGGCCGGGAGATTGACTTCCGGAATACGATCATCATCCTGACGAGCAATGCGGCGACGGATACGCTGATGAAGCTGACGGCAGATCCGGAGACGATGCCGGGGCCTGAGGCGCTGGTGGCGGCGATGAAGCCGGAGCTGAACAAGATCTTCAAGCCAGCGTTCCTGGGTCGCATGATGGTGGTGCCGTACTTCCCGGTACGCGACGAGGCGTTGAAGCAGATTATCCGGCTGAAGCTGGGCAAGATTGTGCGCCGGCTGCAGGAGACGCACCGCATTACCATGAGCTACGACGACGCGCTGCTGAACGAGGTGGCGGCGCGTTGCACGGAAGTGGAAAGCGGCGCGCGCAACGTGGACAACATACTTTCCAATACGATGCTTCCAGAGATTTCGCGGCAGATTCTGTCGCGCATCTCAGAGGAAGTTCCGATTGAGCGGGTGAGTGTTTCGGTTGCCGATGGTGCGATGACGTACGAGTGGTAGCAGAGCAGGGTGGTCTTCCGCAGGGTGCATTTTCAGGAGTGCACCCTGCGGGACAGTTTTGAGAAGGCGCATCGGCTTTGCGGCTGATGCGGCAGTACCGATGCTGGTGACAGCAGCGCATTTTTGAAGGGTGGGTGACGCCATGTGCCCTATCAAGCAGACAGACCGGTTGATGCAGTTCTCCAGCGATGCGGGCAAGGATGTGCTTGTTCTGGATACGTTTCGTGGAGTTGAGGGGATTTCGCGACTGTTTGAATTTCAGGCGGAGTTGCTGTCTGAAATCGACGACACGATAGATCCGAAGACGATGGTGGGATCGAAGGCCTCGATACACATCAACCTGAATGACGCGCAAGGGACCCGCCACTTCAGCGGAATCGTGGCCAGCTTTGAGCAGGGGCTGGGAGACAAGGAGTTCAGCAACTACACAGCGCGGATTGTGCCTCCGGTGTGGCAGTTGACGCTGGCGACCAATTGCCGGGTTTACCAGGACAAGTCGGTGGTGGATATCGTCAAGGCGATTGTGCAGAGCTACGGGATAACGATTACGGACCAGACGTCGAGCACCTACAAGCCGCTGGAATACTGCACGCAATATAACGAGACGGATTTTGATTTCATTTCTCGATTGATGGAGCAGGCAGGCATCTACTACTGGTTTGTGCATGAGGAGAGCAATTGCAGTTTTGCGATTGGGGATTCCGCCACTGTTGCGCCAGAGTGCCCGAATTCGGCGCAGGTTGCGTATTCCGCGCAGACGGCTGGAGCGGAGGGAACGTACGGGGCATCCGTGACGGAGTTGACATCGACGGCGACGATGGTTACCGGTCAGCACGCGATGCGTGATTTTGATTTCCGGAGCTATGGGAGCCCGCTGTCGAAGTATGACGCGGAGAAGAGTTCGAGCCCGTTTGGGAAGAATGCGTACGAGCGATATTCGTGGCCTGCGGGCGAGCAAGGGTATGTGAAAAAGACTGACTCGATGCAGTCGAAGGACCAATTTGGAAAAGGGTTTACGGATGCGCAGAGGACTGCGTCGGATGCCCGGGCTGAGGTGTATCGAGGGCAGTCGAATGCGCGCGGCCTAGTGACCGGGAACTTGTTTACATTGAGCGGCCATGAGATTGCAGGATGGAACCAGAAATACCTTTTGACGGAGATTGTGCATCATGCTGAGCAGGCACCTTCGTACCGGAGCAGTGGGACGGATTCCGGCGGATATCAGAACCAGTTCACGGCGATTGTTTCGACGGTGAAATTCAGCCCGACGCGGGTTACTCCGCGGCCGCGGATATTCGGGATGCAGACGGCCAAGGTGGTGGTGGAGAGCGGGGAAGAGATATCGCTGGACAAGTATGGGCGGATTTGCGTGGCGATGTGGTGGGACCGGGACCGGGAAGACAAGATGGACAACACCTGGGTTCGGGTTGCTCAGCCATGGGCAGGCAAGGGCTGGGGGATGTACTTCTGGCCGCGCATAGGCGACGAGGTGGTCATCCAGTTTATTGATGGGGATCCGGATTGCCCGCTGTGCATTGGCTCGGTGTACAACAGCGACAATATGCCGAAGTATGCGTTGCCGGATATGAGCACGCGGTCAGGGATATATACGCGGAGCAGCAAGGGTGGTGGAGCAGACAACGCAAACGAGATTCGATTTGAAGACAAGATGGGCAGCGAGCAGATCTTTATCAACGCGGAGAAGGATATGGATCTTCGCGTCGAGAACGATGCGCGGCGTTTTGTGGGAGGAAAAGATTCGCTGATTGTGAAGCTGGACCAGATGAGCAAGATCAGTGGCGGTCAGCATATTGAGGTGGCAGGTGCCAGGGCAGAGAAGGTTGGGGGAGATGCGAGCCTGAACGTTGGGATGAATCAGAACGAGAAGGTGGGGCAAAACCTGAGCGTGGATGTGGGGATGAACCACGCAGCCAAGGCCGGGATGAACTACACGATGGACGCCGGTATGAGCCTTTATCTGAAGGGCGGAATGAATGTGGTGATTGAGGGCGGGATGACGCTGAGCTTGAAGGCGGGTGGCGGTTTTATTGCCATTGGGCCTGAGGGTGTGGCGATTTCCGGGCCGATGGTTTTGATTAACAGCGGAGGCGCCGCGACGCCGGGAGAGCCAGGGCAGTTGCAGAGTCCGACAGCGCCGACGGCGCCGGACGAGGCCGATGATGGCACGGTGGGCGGGAAGATGAACTAGCGCGCGCGAACCGGAGAAGGCACGAAGCAACGCAGACGGTGAGATGTGAACCCAGCGACCGAACAGCAACGGATTGAGCAGGCATTCCCGCAGGTGGGACGCTGGGTGATTACCGCGTTTCCGCCGGGCTGGATGTATGTGCCTGGGTTCGGGATACGACAGATGCCGGTGAGTCAGGGCCAGGTGATGGCCAATGTGGGATTGGGCGAGGACGTGACGGGCGGTGCTCCGCTGGCTGAGTACATTGGCAAGCAGACCAAGATGATGGAGCAGCACCTGAAGGAGCCGAAGATCGCGGGGCCGCAGGGAACGGGTTTTGCGGGGGCGGAGGAGGCGCAGTTGCTGATGGTGCGCCATGCGCCAGGGGCCGGGGAGTCGATGCTGCATGTTCAGATTTACATTCGCGTGGGCGAGTGGATTGGGATTGTGACGCTTACGACGGCAGAGGCGCAGGTGCGCGAGGTGCGTCCGGCGTATGACTATTTTGTAAAGGGATTGCGGATGAAGGCAGGCGATGCCGGTGGGAGATGAAGATTTGAGAGGAAAGGAGGAAGACGCGAATGCCCCCAGCAGCACGATTGACTGATATGCATACCTGTCCGATGGTGACGGGAATAGTGCCGCACGTGGGCGGGCCGATTATTCCGCCGGTGGCGATGACGGTGCTGATTGATTTTTTGCCGGCTGCAACGATGACATCGCAGGCGGTGTGCGTGGGGCCGCCGGACATGGTGATCATGGGCTCGACGGGGGTGTTCATCAACTATCTGCCGGCGGCGCGGATGGGCGACCCGACGGTGCATGGCGGAGTGATTGTCCTGGGCGCGATGAATGTGATTATCGGCGAGACCGGCGCGCCGTCACCGGGTGGTGGGGGTGCTGGTGCGGTGATGGCGGGGCTGGTGGTTGCGGGGGTAGTGGGGCCATTTTCAGCCAATGCGAGCAAGCTGAGCGAGCCGGGAGTGGCGAGCGACGGGAGCAGCGTATTCGACAATAACCAGTACCCGGATACGCCACTGGGGAGACAGAAGAAGGCGGAGGATTTCTACTCGCAGGCGGGTTGGCCGGAGAAGAAGATTGCCAGCCATGTTGCCGGGATTGACCTGAGCCAGCCGGTGGAGGTTGAGGTTCTGGAGCCCGGGACGGTGGTGAAGCAGTGGGTTGATGCGGATACTGGGCAAGGGAATTACTTTGACGCGGATGCTTCACCGGAGGAGTTGGGGATATGCCCCCTGTCGGTGCAGCCGAGAGTGCTGAAGAGTTTTGTGGTGACGAAGAAGACGCTGGTGTTGAAGTCCAAGGCGGCACCTGTCACGATTGACTGGCGGCCCGGACCGCCGGTGAAGGTGCCGGGCGGGGCCAGCCAGATGTTTGCCTTACCGCAATCGAGCGGGAACTTTGGGAACGGAGCTGGAGCATGACGCAAAACGAGCGATTGCAGTTGTTCCAACGGGCTCTGGAAGGGGTCTACCGGCTTGAGGTTCGGAACCCAGGGTATCCGCCGCTGGAGTCGATTCACAACCAGTTGCTTTACCTGATTGCGCTGGAATCTGGTCAGGCAGTGAACCCGGAGAATCTGAAGAAGATCAACATCGGGGTGCTGACGGCGCGAGAGGTGGAGCGGCGGAGCGACGAGACGGCGAATCTGTTGTACCTGGTGGCGACGGAAGTGGACGCGATGATGTTGGAGCGGCGGATTCCGCAGGAGTAGGCCGGGGCCGGGTTCAGCGGATGTCTTTGTACTCCATGAGGCCGCGGGGCCGGTCTGCGCGGTGGTCGAGCCACCAGACGAGCTGGCCGATCACGATAGGGACCTGCTGCAGGTGGGAGTGCAATCCGTAGAGGATGAGGGTAACCCAGGAGTCAGACTTCCAGCGATAGCGGTAGGCGGTTCTCAGAGCCATGGCAACCAGCATGGCAAGCCAGAGACTGAGGGGCAACAATGCCATGAGGCGGCGGTGTTCTGCGAAGACGCCAAGGGTGTCGGGTGGGAGCAACGCGGCGAGAAGGGTAGCGGTAAAGACCGGGAGGAAGGTTCCAGCCCAGAGGATGCCGCTGATGCGGTTGCGTCGGGCTTCAGCGCTCCAGAAGGGGTCTCCGGTAGAGCGGAAGCGAGCAGAAACCTGGGCGAAGGCATAGCCTGCGCGCAGGAGCCTGCGCCAGTACTGGCCGAAGCGGTAGATGGCGAGATCGTGGTCTGTCATGGGGATGGCGAGGTGCTGGATTTGCCAGTTGCGCTCGCGCAGACGGCGGCAGAGGTCGGGTTCTTCGCCTGCGATAAGGGTTGAGTCGAAGCCGCCGGCTTCTCTCAGTGCGTGAAAGCGAATGAGGGTATCGCCGCCAAAGAAGGCTCGTTCGCCCGGGTCGCAGACCCAGTCGAGATTGAGAACACGGGTATAGATTGAGTGATTTCCTGCGAGTTCGCGGCGCTGGCCGAAGACGGCGGCCACCTCGGGATTCAGGACGAGGAATTGCCAGGCGAGGAGGGGGGAAGTCGGGATGGAGGACGGTGTCGCCGTCGAGAAAGAGGATGAAGTTGGGTTGCAGGGTCTGGGCAGCGACCCGCCATCCGGCATTGCGGCCGCGGGCGGCTGTCATTTGCCCGTCGCGCAGGCGAATGACGCGTATGCCAGCCTGCTCCGCGAGTTGTGGGCTGTCGTCAGAGGAGTCGGAATCCACGTAAATAATGCCGGCGATTTCGAGTTCGTTTGTCTGGTTGGCGGCCCTTACGGAAGCGATGCATCGGGGGAGGCGTTCGCCCTCGTTGCGGCCGATGGCGACGACGGCGATTCTTGCCCTGGGGACAGAGGACGAATTAGTGGACATCGCTGCCTCCCGAGGGCCCGCCAGAAAGGGATGGAAGCGGTGAGGGTTCCTCTGCCGGGTGGAGAGTGCGAGCGGGTGCGCCGGCTACAACGGTATATGGAGCGACATTGCGGGTGACGACGGAGTTGGCACCGATGGTGGCGCCGTCGCCGATGGTAACGCCGGCGAGGACGGCAACACCCCGGCCAATCCAGACTTCGTTGCCGATGTGGATGGGGCTGGAGTCGTGGCCGGAGTCGCGCATGGTTGAGCCTGGGATGCGGCGGTGGTTGGAGTCGCGGATGCTGACGTATTCGCCGACCATGGTGCCGTCGCCGATGGTGATGCCGGCCATGGCTACGAGATGGACGCCGCGGGAGAGAACTACTTCATTGCCGAGGATGATTTCGGCCGGACCCTGGGTTTCAAAGTGAAGGTCGGGATAGAGCAGGAGATTGTCGCCACAACGAATGTTTCTGGTCCCGTAGAGTGCGACCTTACCGAGGACAACTGTGGAAGTTGAGAGTGGGTGCTTCAGCTTGCTTTGGAGATATGCAAAGGAGTGGAGGCGCCTGAGCCCGCCTGCGAAGCGGGCGAGGATGCGCTCCATCCATATGACCGGCTGCGCCAACGCGAACTTGAGGGGCTTTGCCGACATGTGCCTGCATTCTCCGTGCATATTTACCGGGAGGGCTGAGGGTTTACCAGGGCTGGTGAGGGGAGACGCGCCCGCCGTGGGTGTCCTTCCAGGCCTGAAGCATCAGGCGGATAAGTGTTTCCGTTTGGGCCACCTGAAGGCGACGGCCAGGTAGAGAGCTCCAGCGATTTCGGAGCCAGCGAAGGCTGTACAGGCAAAGTTCCAGCGCGGCGGCGGTCCATACGACCGCCCCATGCCATTTCCGATAGTAAAGGAGGGTGCTGCGCATGCGCCAGAGAACGACCTGGGAGGATGCGCGTGAGGAATCGGATTGGGAGATGGATTGGGTGCTTTGCCCGCCGAGATGGACTACGGATAGGTCGGGCCAGAATCGTACGAGGAAACCGGCGTTGCGGGCGCGCCTGCAGAGGTCGACCTCTTCGAGGTAGAAGAAGAAGCGAGGATCGAAGCCGCCGATGGTTTCAAGGCATGTGCGGCTGATGAGGAGAAATGCGCCGGGAAGCCAGTCAACGTCAGTAGGGCCGGTGACCTGCGCCCATTTTCGATCGATGCCGCCGAAGAGTTTGCCCCAGAGAATGGAATTCGGGTGGGCTTCGGCAAGTCCAGTGCGGACCATGGCATCGCCCCAGATGGAGTGAAACTGGCGGGCGGAGGGTTGGCGGAGGCCGTCTGCACCGACCTGCTGGACCCCGCCGATGCCGATGCGGGGGAAGTCCTGCATGCGGGCGAGGAGGGTGGAGAGGATGCCGGGAGCGAGGAAGGCGTCGGAGTTGAGCAGGAGGAGGTAACGTCCCCGGGCCTGGGCGAGGGCGGCATTGTTTGCCGGGCCGAAGCCGAGATTGAGGCTGGAGCGGCAGAGGCGGACGGATGGGAAGTGCTCAAGAATGATTTCGCAGGAGGCGTCGGCGGAGTTGTTGTCGACGACCAGAATCTCGCCGAATCCGAGGCCGTTGGCCGGGAGGGTTTCAATCTCAGTCTGGACGGTTGCGAGGCACTTGCGGAGGAGGTCCGGAACCTTGTAGGAGACGATGACGACGGAGAGGATCGGCGGGGAGGAGTCGGGGGAGGAGAGGGCCGTTCCATTTTGCAGCCAGTCGAGTTGGGGAGCGGTCATCGGCGCCGCTCCGCTCTTCGGGATTGGCTGGAGAGTTTGCAGAGGTCCGTGGCGAGAGGCTGGAGATTGACAGCGAGGTCGTACTGGGTTCGGACGGTTTGAATGGCTGCGTCGGCGATGGTTGCGCAAAGGCTGGGGGTGGAGATGAGGCGCTGGAGGGCGAGGAAGAGGGCATCCGGGTCGCCAGAGGGGACCAGGAGACCGGTTTGGCCGTCGCGGATAAGCTCCGGAATTCCCGCAGTGAAGGTGGAGATGCAGGGGACGCCGAGGGCCATGGCTTCCATGAGGGAGACGGGGAGCCCCTCATGAAAGGAGGGAAGGAGAAAGATATCTGCGGCGGCCACGCGCTGAAGCGTGTGCTGGTGGGAGAGGGGACCGGTCCACTCGATGGAATCTGCGATGCCGAGTTGGGAAGCCAGGTTCTGGAGGACCGCGAGTTCCGGGCCGCCGCCGATGAGGGTGAGGCGGGGCGATGGGAAGCCCGAGGAGAGGCTGGCCCGGAGGAGAGCGAAGGACTGGAAGAGGATGCGATGGCCCTTGAAGGGGACGAGTCGGGCGGTGCAAACGAGTTGAAGGGGGGTGGGGGTTTTACGAGAGGAGCTGGCGCGAAGGGCCTGGAGGGCCGCAAATTGAACGCCGAGGCGGCGGATCTGGATTTTGTCAGCGGATTGGGGGGCGATACGAAGGACCTGGCTGCGGGTGTAGTCGCTGATGACGAAGATGGCTGAGGCGGCGAGGAACTTGGCCTGGAGGAAGAAGCGAGCCTCATCGAGGAATTCGTCGGGGCCGTGAAGCGTCAGCGACCATGGGAGATCCCAGGCTTGCGAGGTGAGAAGTCCGACGGTGGCGACGGGGCCGCCGAAGTGAACGTGGAGGTGCCGGAGGTTGGAGCGGTGCATCCAGTGGCCGACGAGAAGGGCCTCTGCAAGGTAGGCGAGGAGGAGAAGGAGGCTGTTGCCGGAAGGCTGACGGCGGAGGCGGAGGACGGCAAGGAAGCCGCGCATGGCGACTGTGGGGTGTGTGGCAAGGATGAGGAGCAGGGAGGAGAGCGGAGTGAGCAGGCCTTTGCCTTTGAGGTAGTGGGTGGCCTGGGCCTCAGTCCGCTCTTCGGGGCTGAGGTCGGAGTAGGGACGGTCAGCTGGATTAATGGAGGTGACGGAGATGGAAAGACCGAGAGCGCGGAGGCCGAGGATCTCGCGGAGGAAGAAGGTGTGCGAGACAGCGGGATAGCGACTGAGGAGGTAGGCGACGTTCCCGGTGAGGGGGGCGTGGGGAGTTTCCGGGTTGTTGGTGGCCGAACACAAAGCACCTTAAGTATAGAGGGAGAGGGAAGAAGTGAGGAGCGGAGCGGACGGCAAGGGGCAGGGAAGTCTGATTGACCAATGCGGGTTGGTGGCGGGTGAATATGTGTTTCGGAGAGTGGTGGAACGAAAGTAAGCGGGGTTGCCGGGAGGATAGTGTCCTGAGGTAATCGGGGTTGGCGGGGTAGGGTAACCGAGGCTAGTTACTCTAGTGGAATTCTTTCAAAAAGTGCTGCAAACCACTCAAAAATAAGAGATTTCGGGTACACTGTACTCTCTCGTATGAAAGTAATGTGGCATCAGTCTACGACTAATGCGTGATTGTTCGATGAGGGAAGAGCGGTTTACTTTCACACCTGAGACAAGGTGCATATTTCCCGGAACAGGGTAGTTGGAAGACCTTCGAGGGAAACGGGAATTGCGAACTACCGGGGCTTGCGAGTGATTCACGCCCGGCTGATTTGCCGTCAGATCCCGCAGCCAGCAGCGTCTCAAACGAATCGGAACCACCCGCTTGAGTAACCAGTGGAGAGGCCCAGGAAGGATTGGGTCAAGAGACTGCGAAAGAGAGGGGGACGAGATCGATGAGATTGGAGCGGATACCAGAGTGATGAAATTGCCAGTTGCAGTCCTTGGTTTGCCTCTCGCGAGTGTGACGATCGGCCAGGCGGTCGAACGTGTTGAGGAGATGATTGCCCAGGAGGGTACGCACCAGGTGGTGACGGCGAACCTGGATTTCTGGCTGAAGTCGAATTCTGATCCACATCTGCACCGGATTATTGCGGGTTGCGACATGGTGGTTGCGGACGGGATGCCGCTGGTGTGGGCGTCAAAGTTTCTCGGGGCACCGCTTCCCGAACGAGTGACCGGTGTAGACATGGTTCCGCATCTGATGGAACTGTCGGCGAAGAAGGGCTACCGGATTTTCCTGCTGGGAGGCGGGAAGGGAATTGCGGCCGCGACGAAGGAAATGTTTGAGCGAAAGTACCCGGGGGTTCAGATTTGCGGGGTGTTCGCGCCGCCTTTTTCCGATTTGCGGGAGATGGATCACTCGGAGATTCTGGACCAGGTGAGGGCCGCGAAGCCGCATATTCTCCTGGTAGGTTTTGGGAATCCGAAGCAGGAGAAGTGGATTTGGATGCATCGGCGCCAATTGGGTGTCCCGGTTTCGATGGGAATTGGCGGATCGATGGATATTTTGCTGGGGCGGGTTCGGCGAGCGCCGGAATGGATGCAGCGCAGCGGGCTGGAATGGTTTATGCGGATGATGCAGGAGCCGAGACGGCTGGCGCCGAGGTATTTCGGGAATTTTTTGGGAGTGATGGCCCGCTTCCCGCTGGCACTGGCGGCGACTGTATTGCAGCGGCGTTATGAAGGGCCGACGACGACTTCGCGCACGAACGATTCGAACTTTCTGCATTTGCACATTGCCGGCGAGATCACGGAGAAGATTCAACCGGTGATTGACCGTGCGGTGGAAGAGTGCCTGGCGGATGCCCGGATGCTGTGCATGCATCTGGATAACGTAGTGCGAATTGACCCGGTCGGATTGGGGCTTCTGCTGGATGCCCGGCGGCGGTTGCATGAGGCGGGACTTTCGCTGCAGGCGGCTCATATTCCCAATCGGCTGAGGTTCCAGTTTTTTGCGTGGTGCACGTGGCCGCTGATTGATGAACTTACAGTGCGGACGATGCCGGCGGCAGGCAAGCGGGTGCAGCCGATTATGCAGGGCAGCAAGAACTGAGCAGGCATGGTGGATGCTTGCGTGCTACGCCCGCTTTGATATCCCCCTGAGACAAGTGAAAGAATGCCCGTCAAGGCGAGGTGCGCTCTTCTGATTGCGATTTTGGAGGAGACGGCCACTGCTTCGGGTTTTGGGTTGCGCGCTGGAATCCGGCGGTTGGTTGCAGTCTCTGGCGTTGGCAAAGTGTGGATTTGTCGCGATTTTCGTTGTCCCATCAACGATTTCGATGGATGGCATAAATTTATGCATTTTGGTTTGCCGGCGGGGTTACGGAGAGTGCGGGGAGCGTGTAGGTTGGAGTACAACAGATTCAAGAACAGTTGTGATGAGATGAAATTCAGGTTGGGCGATCGGGCGAGTGAAATGGCGCCGACAGCCTGCTGAATGACGCCGGGAACGGGTCGGTTTGCCGGGTGGATTTCCCGATGCGGTTTTCCCGGACTGCCCTGAGGGTGGTGGCCTTGCAGGAGCGAGTAATGCGCCGGTGGCGGAGCCACGGCGAGTGAATTAGAGGTTTTACTTTTGTGCTGCTTGAATTGCTGGATGTTCTGAGGTATCTGCTCGGGTTCCTGGTTGTGATTGCCACTGCTCCGGTGTTTCTGGAGTTGGTGTTGGCGCTTGCCGGGAATCTTTTTGGGGGGATGGGGGGCGGTTCCGGGCAGGCGGCAGGTGGGAATGAGCTGAGGCTTGCGGTGGTGGTGCCTGCCCATAATGAAGAAATTCTGGTTGCGCGAGCTGTAGAGAGTGTGAAGGCACAAGCTGCGACTGTTCCCGTGTATGTGGTGGCGCACAACTGCACGGACGGAACCGCGATGGCGGCGGCCGAAGCGGGCGGATTGGTGCTGGGGCTGGATGACGCAGGATTGCGGGGCAAGGCGGCGGCACTGAGGCATGGATTTGCGGTGGCCGTTGGTGACGGGGCGGATGTTTGCCTGGTGCTGGACGCGGACTCGGTGGCGTGTGATGGGTGGGTGGCCGCGACCCGGGTCGCATTTGGCAGGGGAGCGAGAGCGACGCAATGCCGGTATGAGCAGCGAGCTGGGGAAGGGCGGACTGCGGACAAAGGCGGACGGCTGCGAATATTGGCGTTTCGAGGGATGAATGTGCTGCGGGCCCGGGGCCGGGCGGCGCTGGGATTTTCGCCAGGAATTTTTGGAAGCGGGTTTGCGCTATCCAGCACTACTCTGCGTGAGGTTCCATTCGACGGGGATGGAATTGTGGAGGACCTTGAATATCACGTTCGCCTGGTGGCCGCAGGGATGTGTGTGAGCTGGCTGGACGGGGCGCGGGTGTATGCGGATTTGGCACCAGGGGGAGCGGCGCAGGCGGATCAGCAGGCGCGATGGGAAGGAGGGCGATTGGCTGCGGCTCATGAGGCGTCGAGCGCGCTGGTGCGTGCCGTGCTGAGAGGGCGCTGGCGTGCGCTGGAAACGCTGCTGGATCTTTGGAGTTTGCCGTTGAGCCGGGCCGTGGTGCTGGTGGTGCCTGGGTTGGCATTGCATGGTTTTCGTCTTTATGGCGCGGTGTGCCTGCTGGTGACCGGGGGGTACCTTGCTGGGGTGATTGCGCTGGGAACGGAGCCAGGCAGGGATTTGCTGGCATTGATAGCGGCGCCGATGTTTGTTCTGCGCAAGGTGATACAGACGGGAAGAATGATCCGCATGGCCGGCAGGGATGCCGAATGGGTGCGGACAAAGCGGGAGCAGCCGCAGCGATGACGATGCGAGATGACGAGAGTATCGAGCGGCTGGAGCCTGAGGGTGAGCCCCAGGTACACGCAATTCCGTTGCGGCGGAACGTGCTGACGACGATTTTTGCGCGTGGGCTGTACATGGTGACGCGGGTGGGGATTCCGCCGTTTGTGCTGGGCCGGATTGGTTTGGAGGCCTACGGGATATGGACGACGGTCTTCATTCTGGTGACGTATCTGGGGCTGACGACGCTGGGCATTTCAAATGTTTACATCAAATATGTTGCGGAGTTCCATGCCCGGAAGGAGTACGACAAGGCGAACTCGCTGCTGTCGACGGGGCTGGCGATTACGGTGCCCGCCTGCACGGTGTTGTTCCTGACAATCTGGCTGGGCTGGGGTTGGTTTTCGCCGATCCTGCACCTGCCGGTGAGCCATGTCGGGGACGGCAAGGAAGCCGTGTTGATTGTGGCAGGGGTGTTTTTGTCGTCGATTGCGTTCAATGCATTTGGAGATGCGCTGACGGGGATGCAGCAGATTGCGGCGACGCAGTATGTTTGGACGGCGAGTTTTCTGGTGGAGTTTGTGCTGATTTTTGTGCTGGTGGGAGCCGGGCGAGGGATTCGCGGCCTGGCGGAGGCGTACCTGGTACGGACGGTGATCAACGATGGGTTGACGCTGTGGTGGGCTTACAGGAAGCTGCCGTGGCTGCGGCTGTCGTGGCGGCTGGTGCGTCGGGATTCGATTCGGCATGTTCTGCATTTTGGCGGGCTGGTGCAGTTCCAGGGGCTTCTTTCGACGGTGCTGAGCTCGGTTGAGCGGGTGGCGGCACTGTTGCTGGTGAATGTGAGCGCGGCTGGTCTGCTGGATTTGGCAAGGAAGTGGCCGGTGTCGCTTTCCAGCGTGCCAACAGCATTCTTTGCAGCATTTCTGCCGGCGGCGTCGCATCTGGATGCTTCGTCGGATGAGGAATCGCGGCTACGGAATCTGAGGGAGTTTTACCTGCAGGGAGCGCGGTATTCGAATTTGTGCACGTCGTTTTTCTGCGCGGTGATGGTTTTCTGGTCGGGGCCGATTCTGCATATCTGGCTGGGGGAACAGATGCCGGCCGTGGGGGGGATTCTGACGCTGTTTGTGGCGTTCAGCGTGTCGATGCAGTTCCATATGCTGACGGGGCCGGGCACATCAATTATGCGGGGTATGGGCCGGGTGTGGGAGGAGTTCAGCTATTCGGTGCCGAACCTGATTTTTCTGGCGGTCACGCTGCCGGTCTCCTGGTGGTTTGTCAAGGGATGGAGTGCGCTGGGGATTGGGATAGCGGTGGCGGCTGCCACGGTGTGCTCATCGTGTGTACTGATGGGCCGGGTGATGCGGGTGCTGCATGTTCCGCTGGGAGCGTTCCTGGGGCGGGTGATTGCGCCGACGCTGCTGCCGTATGGGGTGGCATTGGTGCTGGCATGGCCGGTGCACCACTCGGCGGCTGCTCTTGGGCGTTGGACAGGTGCGGGAATGCTGGTGGTGGCTGGAGCGGTTTATACCGTGCTAACGGTGACGGTGCTGTATCGACTGGCCCTGGGGAACGAAGAGCGGCGGGTCCTGTGGCATGAATTGCGTCCGCTGCTGGGGCGGGTGATGCCGGCAAGCGGGCGGACCGGAAGCTGAGGGGAGCTCAGCCCAGACTGCTGAGAACGGTCAAGGAGCCAGAAATCGGCGTCCCTCAGGGGCTAAAGCCCGCTTTTTCCAGGTGGCTTAGACGTAAGGGCTGAAGCCCGTACCCTTGACAAAGCAGAGGGAACAGGGTTTTTCAGCGATCTGAGCTGAGGGAGTTCAGCCCTTTTCCATGGCACCTTCCCAGCGGGCGACGACGGCGGAGGCCATGCAGTTGCCGAGGACGTTCATGCTGGTGCGGCCCATGTCGATGAGGGTGTCGACGCCGAGAATCATGAGGATTGGGGCGGTGGGGATGTGGAGGCTACCGGCGGTGGCGAGCAGGATGACGAGGACTGCGCGCGGGACTCCGGCGACTCCTTTGCTGGTGAGCAGGAGGGTGGCGAGCATGATGAGCTGCTGGCCAACGCCAAGATGGATTCCGGCGACCTGGGCGGCGAAGACGGCGCCGATGGAGAGGTAGACGCTGGAGCCGGTCATGTTGAAGCTGTAGCCGGCGGGGATGACGAAGGAGACAATCCAGCGGGGGATGCCGAAGGCTTCCATTCGCTCCATGGCGAGGGGGAGAGCCGCCTCAGAGGTGGTGGTGGCGAAACCGATGGCGGTGGGTTCGGCGACGGCGGCGAGGAAGCGGCGGAGGGGGATGCCGGCCCAGACCAGGATGGGAAGCTGCACGGCGACGAGGAAGACAATGAGGGCCACATAGAAGGTGGCAACGAGCTTGAGCAGGGGGATGAGGGTGGCGACGCCGGTGGAGCCGACGGTGTAGGCGAGGGCTGCTCCGGCGGCGACGGGGGCAGCGTACATTACGATGCGGGTCATGCCGAGCATGGTGTCTGCGAGGGATTGCAGGATGCGGACGAGGGGTTCGCGTTTGGGCTCGGGCAGGCGGGCGAGGGCGATGCCGAAGGCGATGGAGAAGACTGCGACCTGGAGGATCTGGTTTTGGGCGACGGCGAGAGCGATGTTTTCCGGGAAGATGTTGAGGATGAGCTGCTGCCAGCCGGGTTCTGAGACGAGTGGTGCGATGGGTGCGGCGGCGGTGACGGCGGGCATGGCGACGCCGACGCCGGCCTGGGAGATGTCAATGGCGAGGAGGCCGATGAGGAGGCCGAAGGTGGTGACGACCTCAAAGTAGATGAGCGCCTTGACGGCGACGCGGCCGACGCCGCCGAGGTGGTTGTGGCCGGCGATGCCGGTGGTGATGGTGGCGAAGATGAGGGGCGCGACGATGACGCGGATGAGGCGGAGGAAGAGGTCGCCGAGGAAGTGAGTCTGGATGGCGGCGTGGGGCAGGTCCATTCCGAAGATGACGCCGGCGACCATGGCGAAGAAGGTCCAGGCGAGCAGGGAGCGGCGGGCGAGCAGGAAGGGAATGGCGAGGGCGAGGCCGGACCAGCGGAGGGCCGTGGCGACAAGCGCGAGGGCGGGGTTGCCGCTGAGGAGCAGGCCCACGGCAAGCAGCAGAAGGCTGAGTGCCGGCAGGATGCGGAGCTGGAACGAGTTGGCGGGCTTGGGAGTCGGCATGGGTTCCAACAGGATAGGCTACGCGGCGCGCACTCATCCAGACAGGGGCTTCCGTTGCTGTTTCCCGGATGGCGGGTCGGGGCTGTGACCAAAGTCATTCCCGAGTGCCGGGTTGGTGGATAGGCTGGTTTCGAGGCCGGGAAGGGATGGCCTGAATGCTGTTTCTCGCTTCCCACATTTCTTGATACATTGATGACGCTGAAGCTTTGGTCCCCCTGAAAGAGCGAGGGCAAGGGCTGGCGTACGACCTGAACGTTGTTTTGCGGTAGTGAATCCAGGTTTGAGGAACGCCACATGTCTTTTCGCTCGGTATTTGTTGCCATTGTTTTGGCATTTGCGCTTATTTTGTCTGCCTTCCTGATTAATCGTCAGCGCCCGAAGGTGGAGACGAGCCAGCCTACAGCGGATTTTGTGAAAGCGAGCGGCAAGTGCGCGGAGTGCCATGCGCGTCTACAGTACTCCGTGGTGCATGAGTATGAGATGAGCGCGCACGCCAAGAAGGGCGTGAACTGCCTGGACTGCCACCAGCCGGCGAAGGGACAGCAGAGCCAGGATCATCACGGATTTGTGATTTCGACGCATTTGACCTCGGGCAACTGCCGGGGGTGCCACGAGGATGTGTACAAGGAGTTTGAGCACAGCCGGCATGCAGCGCCGTCGTGGGCGGCGATTTATGGGGAAAAGGGTCTGACGCCGGAGCAGGTGAGCTTCTCAGAGCAGTTCCAGCCGGGGGGGACGAAGCGACCACCGCATCCGTTTGTGACGGCCGAGGGCGGGTCAGCGATGGTGTCTGGCTGCGAGCAGTGCCACGCGATTGGCAAGCCGAATGACGACGGAACGATTGGCCGCTGCACGGATTGCCATTCCCGGCATACGAGCTCGGTTGCGCTGGCGAGGCGGCCTTCAACCTGCGCGCAGTGCCACATGGGGCCGGACCACTCACAGATTGAGATTTATGACGAGTCGAAGCATGGGGTGATGTTCCAGGCGCAGGAGAATCTTCTGAACCTGAACGCTGAGCCGAAGTCGCTGACGACGCGGGATATGTTTGTGCCGACATGCGCGACCTGCCACATGTCCGGGCTGAATGGGCTGAAGGTGACACATGACCCGTCGGAACGGCTGGGGTATTACCTGGCGGATGCGGTGACAACGAAGCGGCCGGATTCGCTGCGGGCGCAGGCCAACATGAAGCAGGTTTGCTCGCAGTGCCATACGGAGAAGCTGATTGAGCGGGTGTACACGCAGGGGGATGCCGTGGTGGTGTCAACCAACGCAAAGGTGCAGCATGCCAAGGAAATCATGGATGGTTTGCGCAAGGATGGGGTGCTGACGGGCAAGCCGTTCTCGAACCCGATTGACTTTGTCTACTTTGACCTGTGGCACTATGACGGGCGTACGTCGAAACACGGCGCGTTTATGGGCGGGGCGGACTTTGTGCAGTGGCACGGGAACTATCCGATGCTGCAGAAGACGGTGGAACTGGAGAAGATGGCAGCCGACCTGCGGAGGGACCATGGCCGCAAATAGGCTGGTGGCGAAGGGATTGCGGGTGCTGCGGCTGGGACTGGACGATCCGCGGCTGGAGTGGGCGTATACGCCGGAGTTGTGGCTGGAGCTGTTTGTGATGGTGAACCTGGCGATTCTGGCGGGGGATATCTATCTTGCGCACTCGGTGAACCACTTCAGGAAGTCGGCGGAGTATATTCCGCTGTACTTTTCCGGGGCGGCGCCTGTGGTGCTGCTGGCGGGTGTGGTGCTGCGATGGGGACGGGGGTACGTGGCGGCGTGGCGGGATTTGGGATATCTGGTGGGGTGGTTGGCGATTCTGGTGGGCCTGGGTGGGGTGCTGTATCACCTGGGGAGCCGGTTCTTTCTGGATCACACGATTCAGAGTCTGACCTATGCAGCGCCGTTTGCGGCACCGCTGGCGTACGCGGGGTTGGGATTCCTGCTGCTGGTGAACCGGATGGTTCCGGCGCGGAGTGCGGAGTGGGCGCGGTGGGTGGTGTTTCTGGCGCTGGGCGGGTTCTTTGGGAACTTTGTGCTTTCGCTGACGGATCATGCGTCGAATGGATTCTTTGCGCATACGGAGTGGATACCGGTGATTTCGTCGGCGTTTGCCACGGGTTTCCTGGTGGTTCCGCTGGTGCTGTCGACGGGGAGGCGCTTCCTGGACCTTTGCCTGGTCATTATGGCCGGACAGGCGCTGGTGGGGGTGGTGGGCTTCTGGTTCCACATGGAGGCGAACCTGGTGGAGCCGGGGAGCAACCTGTTTGACAAGATGGTGAACGGAGCGCCGCCGATGGCGCCGCTGCTGTTTCCGAACCTGGTTGGGCTGGCGCTGATAGGCTTGTGGGCGCTGACGCCGCATCTGCCTGACGGGACGGGGCAGTCGTGGCTGGGCCGGGCGTATGTGTGGGTGCATGCGACGGGCGAGGGGACGGAGGAGGACTGAATGATTCAGATTGGAGCACGGCCGGATGCGGGGTTTGAGGACCCGATTGGGATGATGATGGACTGCCACAGGCGGATTGAGCGGTTTCTGGATGTGTTGGACCGGGTGGCGCATGGGGCGGTGGGGCGGGAGATGACTACGGTGGAGGCCGAGGCGGTGGCGGCGGCGCTGAAGTACTTTGAGGAGTCCGGACCCCGGCATAATGCGGACGAGGAGGAGTCTCTGTTTCCGCGAATGCGGGAGTTGGCGAGGCGGGAGCCAGGGGCGCGGGAGAGGATTGGCCGGGCGCTGGAGGAGATTGACCGGCTGGAGCGGGAGCACGTGGAGGCTGGGGCGATTCATGCGGCGGTTGGGGCGTGGTATGCACGGTGGCTGCGTGGCGAGGTTCCAGACGAAGGGGCGGGAAGGGAACTGGCGGGAGAGACGGGCAAGCTGCGAGATATGTATTCCAGGCATATTCAGGCGGAGGAGGAGCTGGTGTTTCCGCTGGCGGCGCAGGTGCTGGATTCGGCGGAGATTGCAGCAGCAGGGCGTGAGGTGGAGGCGCGTCGGCGGTAGGAGCGAGGCTTGTGGTGGGCGGGGGGCGCGCGCCGGGTGCACTGAAAGTAGTGCTGTTGGGGAGGGGCCGGGGAGGGATTTGAGGGTGGCTGGAGGGGATTTGCGGATGGGGTCGGAAGCATCCTGAGCCAGTCCCACAGATTGGTATAACCCACGTAGATCAAGGCTTTTCACGATACCAAAGCTGTATCTGTCACGCCGTGGCGTGCGCGCGGTCACACCCTGGCGAGCGGTGTGAGCGGGACACTGGCAGAGGTCAGCGCGGACGTGAGAACTGCTTTGTGCCGCCTGACGGACGGAGCTGGAATGAGCGACAAGCCTAAAGTGATTCTTGACGGAAACGAGGCGGCAGCCTCGGTAGCGTACCGTCTCTCGGAAGTGGTAGCGATCTATCCCATTACGCCTTCATCCCCGATGGCGGAATGGGCTGACCAGTGGCTCTCAGAGGGCCGCCGGAACATCTGGGGTGCCCTGCCGCTGGTGGAAGAGCTGCAGAGCGAAGGCGGGGCCGCCGGCGCGCTGCATGGCGCATTGCAGGCAGGCGCCTTTGGCACGACGTTCACGGCATCGCAGGGACTGCTGCTGATGATTCCGAACATGTTCAAGATTGCCGGCGAGCTGACTCCGGCGACGATGCATGTGACTGCGCGAACGATTGCGACGCATGCGCTTTCGATTTTTGGCGATCACTCGGACGTGATGGCCTGCCGGTCGACGGGCTGGGCGATGCTGGCTTCGAACGATGTTCAGGAAGTAGCGGACATGGCGCTGGTGGCGCAGATTGCCACGCTGGATACTCAGGTGCCGTTCCTGCACTTCTTTGACGGCTTCAGGACCTCGCATGAAGTGGGCAAGATTGAACCGATTGCCGATGAGACGATCAAGGCGCTGATCAACGAAGAGTCGCTGCTGCGCTTCCGCATGAAGGCGCTGAACCCGAATCGGCCGACGCTGCGGGGTACGGCGCAGAATCCGGATGTGTTCTTCCAGGCGCGGGAAGCCTGCAATCCGTATTACACGGAGACGCCAGGCAAGGTGCAGGCGATTATGGACAAGCTGGGCGACCTGGTTGGCCGCCGCTACCGCTTGTTCGACTATTACGGTGCGCCGGACGCGGACCGGGTGATTGTAATGATGGGCTCGGGCGCGACAGCGGCGGAAGAGGCTGTGGACGTGCTGAATGCAGCCGGAGCGCGGCTTGGCCTGGTGAAGGTGCGGCTGTATCGGCCGTTTGACGCGGCGGCGATGATTGCCGCACTGCCGAAGACGGTGAAGGCGATTGCCGTGCTGGACCGTACCAAGGAGCCGGGCGCGATGGGCGAGCCGCTCTACCAGGATGTGATTACGTCGCTGGCAGAGAGCATGAACTCGCTGCCGTTTGCCCCGCCGGTAGTGATTGGCGGACGCTACGGGTTGAGCTCGAAGGAGTTTACGCCGGCGATGGTGAAGGCGGTGTATGACGAACTGGCCAAGCTGGAGCCGAAGAACCACTTTACGGTGGGCATTGACGACGATGTGACGCACCTGAGCCTGGAGTACGATCCGGAGTTTTCGACGGAAGATCCGAAGACGGTGCGTGCGCTGTTCTACGGACTGGGTTCGGACGGCACGGTGGGTGCGAACAAGAACTCGATCAAGATCATCGGATCGGAGACGGACAACTACGCGCAGGGCTACTTTGTGTATGACTCGAAGAAGTCTGGTTCGATGACGACTTCGCATCTGCGCTTTGGGCCGAAGCCGATTCGTTCGAGCTATTTGATTACGAAGGCGAGCTTTGTGGCCTGCCACAACTTCAGCTTCCTGGAGAAGATCAACGTGCTGGAGTGCGCGATGCCGGGCGCGGTGTTCCTGCTGAACTCGCCGTATTCTGCGGCTGAGGTTTGGGACAAGCTGCCGCTGACGATTCAGCACGAGCTGCGGGCACGCAAGATTCAGTTCTACGTGATTGACGGCTTTACGGTGGCGCGAGCGGCGGGCATGGGAACGCGCATCAACACGATCATGCAGACCTGCTTCTTCGCGATTTCAGGTGTGTTGCCGAGGGAAGAGGCGATTTACCAGATCAAGAAGGCGATCCAGAAGACGTACGGCAAGCGTGGCGAAGCGGTGGTGCAGAAGAACTATGCTGCTGTGGATGCAGCGCTGGCGCATCTGGAGAAGGTGGAGATTCCGGCGGAGGATTCGTCGAGCTTTGACCTGGTGGCTTCGATTTCGGACAAGGCTCCGAAGTTTGTGCATGATGTGCTGGGCAAGATTGCCGGTGGACACGGCGACCTGCTGCCGGTGAGCGCGCTGCCTGCGGGTGGCACCTTCCCGACGGGTACGGCGCAGTGGGAGAAGCGGAACATTGCGCAGTTCATCCCGGTATGGGATGAGAGCCTTTGCATCCAGTGCGGCAAGTGCGTCCTGGTTTGCCCGCATGCCGTGATTCGGTCGAAGGTGTATGCCAGCGATGCGCTGGTGGGTGCGCCGGAGACGTGGAAGCAGGCGAAGCCGAAGTGGAAGGGCATGGAGAACGACCACTACACGCTGCAGGTTGCTCCGGAAGACTGCACGGGCTGTGCACTGTGCATTGAGGCTTGCCCGGTGAAGAGCAAGAGCGATGCCAGCCACAAGGCGATCAACATGGTGGCGCAGGAGCCGCTGCGGGCGAGCGAGCGCGACAACTGGGAGTTCTTTGAGAAGCTGCCTGAGGTGGACCGCTCGAAGCTGAACCATGGGCAGGTGAAGGACATCCAGTTGCTGCAGCCGCTGTTTGAGTTCTCAGGCGCGTGCTCTGGCTGCGGTGAAACGCCGTATGTGAAGCTGCTGACGCAGTTGTTTGGCGACCGGTTGTATATCGCGAATGCGACAGGCTGCTCGTCGATTTATGGCGGGAACCTGCCGACGACGCCGTATGCGGTGAATGCGCAGGGCCGCGGACCGACGTGGGCGAACTCACTGTTTGAAGACAATGCCGAGTTTGGCTTTGGCATGCGGGTGGCACTGGACCAGCAGCGCAGCTACGCAGAAACGGCGCTGAAGGCGCTGGCTCCGGCAGTGGGCGAGACACTGGTGGATTCAATTCTGGGCGCGGTGCAGAAGAGCGAGCCCGAGATTGAAGAGCAGCGGGCACGCATTGCGCTGCTGAACGAGAAGCTGGCGACGGTGGATACGGGAGATGCCCGGTTGCTGAAGGCAGTTTCGGATTCGCTGATTCGCAAGAGCGTTTGGATTCTGGGTGGTGACGGATGGGCGTATGACATCGGTTACGGCGGCCTGGACCACGTGCTGTGCAGCGGCAAGAACGTGAACGTGCTGGTGCTGGATACCGAAGTGTACTCGAACACGGGTGGTCAGGCCTCGAAGTCTACGCCACGCGGCGCGGTTGCGAAGTTTGCAGCCGGCGGCAAGCGGACGTCGAAGAAGGACCTGGCGATGGAGGCCATCAGCTACGGGTATGTGTATGTGGCCCGGGTGGCGATGGGCGGCAACGACACGGGCGTGGTGAAGGCGATGCAGGAGGCCGAGGCGTATGACGGGCCGTCGCTGATTATCGCGTACAGCCATTGCATTGCGCACGGTTACGACATTGTGCACGGACTGGACCAGCAGAAGCTGGCGGTACAGTCTGGCTACTGGCCGCTGGTTCGGTATAACCCGGACCTTCGCGATACGGGCAAGAACCCGTTCCAGCTTGATTCGAAGGCACCGTCGATTCGGCTGAAGGAGTATGCGTATCGCGAGGCGCGGTATACGATGCTGGCCCGCAGCAATCCCAAGGTAGCTGAGGAGTTGCTGCGTGAGGCACAGGATGATGTGGAGCGTCAGTGGCGCGTCTACAGCTCGCGCGCCTCCATGCCTGGTCGCGGCGAAACCCCCAACATTGCACCACCGGAACCGGTTGCCCAGCCTCAGGTTGGGGCGGCAGGAGGAAAATAGCCATGGATATCACTACACAGTACCTGGGTTTTACGCTGAAGAGTCCGATTGTCGTGGCGGCCACTCCGTTGTCGCAGCCGCCGGGCAATGCCCGCAGGATGGAAGACAGCGGTGCTGGAGCGATTGTTCTGCACTCGTTGTTTGAAGAGCAGCTGATTCTGGAATCGGCTGCTCTGGATGCGGATTTGTCTCGCGGCACGGAGTCGTTTCCTGAGTCGCTTGGCTACCTGCCTGATCTGCATGATTACCGGATGACGCACGAGGTCTACCTGGATCACTTGAGGGCGGTGAAGGAATCTGTGGAGATTCCTGTCATCGCCAGCCTGAACGGTGCGACGCCGGGCGGGTGGGTGCGATTTGCCAAGGAGATTGAGCAGGCGGGAGCGGACGCGATTGAGCTGAATACTTTCGCGCTGGCGACTGACCCGCGGGTGACGGCTGCCGATACGGAAGACCAGATGATTGAGCTGGTGGAGTCGGTGGTGAATTCGGTGAAGGTTCCGGTTGCGGTGAAGCTGTCGCCGTTCTACACGAGCCTGCCGCATGTGGCGGCACGGCTGGACCAGAGCGGGGCGCGGGGGCTGGTGTTGTTCAACCGGTTCTACCAGCCGCAGTTTGACATCGAGAACCTGGAAGTGAAGCCAAGTCTGCACTTCTCGGTTTCGAGCGAGTTGCCGCTGCGGCTGCACTGGGTGGCGATTCTGTTCGGGCATATTCGGGCGGAGATGGCGGTGACCGGTGGCGTGTACTCGGCGAAGGATGTGCTGGAGTGCATTATGGCGGGCGCGAATGTGGCGATGATGGCCTCAGCCCTGCATGTGCATGGGATTGAGCACATTGGGCGAGTGCTGCAGAACTTGCAGCAGTGGATGCACGACCACAGCTACGAGTCGATCAGCCAGATGTGCGGCAGCCTGAGCCGGCGGTATGCGCCAGACAGCTCGCCTTATGACCGTGGGAACTACATCAAGACACTGAGTTCCTATACGCTGCGGGACACAACTTCGGTCTTCTAAGCGGGCCGCAATACCAGAAAGGCGCTGTGAGCTACTCCTCGGCTCACAGCGCCTTTCTGGCGTTTTGGGGATGTGTGAAAAACGTTACTTCCTGGCGGAACCCTTCGGCTTGTTGAGGGCGAATCCGGCGGCAAAGCCGTAGGCCATGAGGGCAGTGGCGGGCCAGGTTCCGACGAGGCGGCCCTGACCGTCGATGAGGCCGCTGTCTTCAGAGGTACTGAAGAAGGTGAGCAGAATCTTCTGGGTGGCATCGCAGTGGTAGCACTGGTTGGGGCCGGTGGGCATGTCGAGAACCCAGAGGCAGATGATGAGGAACCAGATGAGGCCGATGAGCCAGACGTGGGGCGCCATCTCGTTCTGCTTGGCCTTGGTGAAGAGAAAACCGACGATGGCCGGGAAGGCGAATGCGAGGGCCCAGGTGATGGCGGCGGGGACATTCTGGGGGTTCATGAGGGTGATGGCGGCCATCATGGCGACCCAGGAGCCAAAGGCGACCAGGGTGTGAATCAGGATCCACAGTGCCTGTTTTCCAATGTTTGGTCCCTGCTCATCCTGCATGGTCAATTCGGTCATCCCGAAACCCCTCCGAGGCGTGTTGTTGTAACACCCCAAGTGTACGCGATGGCCGGGGTGGTGAACACAGGGATGATGGCCCACTTTTGGGGGAGTCTGGAGGGGAGCGGCCCTGTGGTTCTAAAATGAAGGCATGTTGCTAGAGGGTATATTCGCTGCTGCCACCACGCCGTTCTATCCGGATGAACGGGTTTACTTTCGCAAGCTGGAGTACAACGTTGCACGGCTGTCGATGTCGGCACTGAGCGGGCTGGTGATTCTGGGCTCGACGGGCGAAGCGGTATCGCTGACCGATGGTGAGAGCCGGGAAGTGCTGCGGGTTGCGGCCGAGGCTGCGGCAGCGGACAAGGTGCTGGTGGCCGGCGTGGCACGTGAGAGCGTGAGGGCGACACTGGAGCTGGCTGCTGCTGCGGCTGACTTTGGATACGACGCGGTGCTGGTGCGGAATCCGAGCTATTACCGGCAGCAACTGACGGACAAGGCGCTGCTGACGTATTACCGGACGGTTGCGGACCGGTCTGCGCTGCCGGTGGTGCTGTATTCGATTCCGCGATTTACGGAGTTTGAGATTCCGCTGCAGGTGGTTGCCGAGTTGGCGGATCACCCGAATATTCTGGGACTGAAGGATTCGAGCGGGAAGGTGGAGCGGATTCAGGCGGTGGTGGATGCCACGCGGAATGCGCCGAAGCGAACCGTGACGGTGACGCCTGTGTTTGAGGCGGTGACGGGGCGGATGCTGAAGGCGAGGCCATCTGAGGGTGGCGCGGCGACATTTGTTTCAGCCGAAGGGCTGGCGGCGGGCGCGGCTATGGCGACGGCGCCACCGGTGCCGGCGCTGAAGACGCGAACGAAAGAAGTGGGGTTCCAGGTGCTGACGGGGTCGCCTTCGACGATGCTGGAGTCTCTGGAGGCAGGGGCGACGGGTGCGGTGCTGGCATTTGCAACGTGCGCTCCGCAGACATGCCAGGAGGTTTACACGGCATGGAAGGAGCACGACCGGAAGCTGGCGGCCGAGCGCCAGGCGCATATTTCGCATGCCAGCAGCGTGATAGGGAACCAGTTCGGGATTGCCGGGCTGAAGGCTGCCTGCGATTTCAACGGCTATTACGGGGGGTATCCACGGCTGCCACTGCTGCCGCTGGAGGCCGCGGGCCGGGCGAAGGTGGAAGAACTGCTGGCGGAGATCCGGAACTAGCGGGGTGGGTTTGGTGTGGGTAGGGGAGAAATCCTGCGTCTCGCATTGTGGACATTCAGGGTACGCCCGGGGAGCAACGGATGGGGTGTTTTTTGGCGAGGGCGCCAAAAAGCGCCCCATTTTCGCGATATGGGTTCAATGGCGTACTGGAACGGTAACCCCTTCCAAGCTTGGAAAGGACTTTGGAGCCACCGGGTCGCTATAATGGTCGATGGATTGGAAAGAATCATTTTCCAGAAAATTCAAGTGAAGGGAATCCCGCCACATGGCGATTGGAGACCTTGCTCTGGGTCACGAACAGAGCAATTCCGCAGCAGAAAGCGCACCCCGCCGCATCGTCAACGACTTCAGCATCCAGGTCGCAACGGTGAATGGGTCTGGCTCGCAGTCAGCCAACAGCGTTCTTCTCAGAAGCATCTTCGGGATGGGAGTGCCGGTGAGCGGCAAGAACCTGTTCCCGTCGAATATTGCAGGACTTCCCACCTGGTTCACGATCCGCGCCAGCAAAGATGGCTACGTAGCCCGGAAGCAGCACATTGAGATTGTGGTTGCGATGAATCCGGAGACGGCCAAGGATGACATCCTTGGTCTACCGACGGGTGGCGTCGCGGTGTATGACGAGAGCCTGAATCTGGCTCAGTATCGGGACGACGTAGTCTGCTATCCCGTTCCTTTTGACAAGATTACCGCTGCCGTGTGTCCTGAGGCCAAGCTGCGCAAGCTGGTGAGGAACATGGTGTATGTGGGTGTTGTGGCGCGGATGCTGCATATTGAGATGGACGCGGTAGAGAACGCGCTCCGGAAGCAGTTTGCGAAGAAGCAGAAGGCCATGGAGTTGAACTTTGGCGCGGTGAAAGCGGGCGCGGATTACTTCGACCAGAAGTACACCAAGCAGGATCCCTACTACATTGAGCGGATGGACAAGACGGCCGGCAAGATCATCATTGATGGCAATGCCGCGTGCGCTCTGGGTGCGGTGTTTGCCGGTGTGACGGTGGTGGCTTGGTATCCGATTACGCCTTCAACGTCGGTGATTGAGTCAACGATTGAATACCTGAAGAAGTTCCGGGTCAATGAAGAAGGCAAGGCGACGTTCGCGGTGATTCAGTCAGAAGATGAACTGGCCGCGATTGGCATGGTGCTGGGTGCCGGCTGGGCGGGTGCCCGGTCGATGACGGCGACTTCCGGCCCTGGCATTTCGCTGATGGGCGAGTTCTCCGGTCTGGGTTATTTTGCCGAGATTCCGGGCGTTATCTTCAACGTGCAGCGGTCTGGCCCCTCGACGGGGATGCCGACGCGTACTTCGCAGGCTGATTTGCTTTCGACAGCCTTCCTTTCGCACGGCGACACCAAGCACGTTCTGCTGCTGCCGGGTTCGGTGAAGGAATGCTTTGATTTCGGCTATGCGGCGTTTGACCTGGCGGAGCGGTTGCAGACGCCGGTGTTTGTGCTTTCGGATCTTGATCTGGGCATGAACAACTGGATGTCGGACCCGTTTGTGTATCCGGAGAAGCCGCTGGATCGCGGCAAGGTGCTGACGGCTGAGGATCTGAATCGGCTGGGTGGTTTTGCCCGCTATGCGGATGTGGACGGGGACGGAATTGGTTACCGGACGCTGCCGGGTACGGATCATCCGAAGGCGGCGTACTTTACGCGCGGTTCCGGACACAACGCCAAGGCTGGTTATACCGAGAAGCCGGACGAGTATCTGGAAGTGATGGATCGGCTGACGCGCAAGTTTGCGACGGCTGCCAAGCTGGTTCCGGAGCCGGTTGTGACGGGAAGCGGCAAGGCCAGGATTGGCGTTATTGCCTACGGCACGAGCGACTTTGCGATTCAGGAATCGATGGACGAGCTTCGCAAGGGATACAGCCTGGAAGTGGATTACCTTCGGGTTCGCGCGTATCCGTTTACGAGCGCGGTGCATGAGTTTGTGGCTTCGCACGAGCGGATATACGTGGTGGAACAGGACCGCGACGCGCAACTGGAGAGCCTGCTGAAGCTGGATTTGGCGGCGGAGCAGGTGGTCAAGCTGCGCAGCATTCTTCACTACAACGGACTGCCGATTGACGCGCAGTCAGTGACCAGCCAACTGGTTACGCGGGAGGGCCTGTAAGCCATGGCGACAGCATCAGCAGTACCAGCGCCCAAGGTGAATCGCCTGGGGCTCCCCATTCTGGAATACCGTGGCGGCAAGAGCACGCTCTGCGCCGGCTGCGGCCACAATGCCATTTCAGAGCGCATCATTGATGCGCTGTATGAGATGGGCGTTCAGCCTGAGCGGGTGATGAAGCTCTCGGGCATCGGCTGCTCGTCGAAGAGCCCGGCATACTTTTTGTCGCGTGCGCACAGCTTCAACTCTGTCCACGGCCGCATGCCGGCGGTGGCCACGGGTGCGATTCTGGCGAACCACACGATGAAGGCGCTTGGCGTTTCCGGCGACGGCGACACGGCGTCGATTGGCATGGGCCAGTTTGTGCACATGATGCGTCGGAATCTGCCGATGATTTACATCATCGAAGACAACGGCGTATATGGCCTGACGAAGGGACAGTTCTCGGCCACAGCCGATATCGGATCGAAGCTGAAGACCGGTGTGATCAACGATCTGCCTGCGATTGATACCTGCTCGCTGGCGATTCAGCTGGGTGCGACGTTTGTTGGCCGCTCATTCTCGGGCGACAAGAAGCAGTTGCTTTCGATGCTGAAGGCTGCGATTGCGCACAAGGGAACGGTGATGCTGGATGTGATCAGCCCATGCGTGACCTTCAACGATCACGAAGGGTCGACGAAGAGCTACAAGTTCATGCAGGAGTATGACGAGCCGATCAACGAGCTGGGCTTTGTGCCGAGTTTTGATGAGATTGACGTGGATTACGACGCGGGAACGACGACCGAAGTTGCGATGCACGACGGCTCACGGCTGCGTTTGCGCAAGCTGCTGGAAGACTACGACCCGACGGACAAGGTGCAGGCGGTTCGGACGCTGATGGAGGCGCACGAGAAGAACGAAGTTCTGACGGGCGTCTTCTATGTGAACACCGAGGCTCCGACGTTCATCGACCAGTTGAATCTGGTGAATGAGCCGCTGGGGCAGTTGGCGGAGTCGAAGACCAAGCCAGGCAAGGACGTGCTGGACCGGGTGATGGCGTCGCTGTAAGAGAAACAGATCTGAGGAGTAGATCAAGCGCGAATCGGGTGAACCCGGTTCGCGCTTTGGTTTTGCAGGGGCAGTGCTGGGGCCGTTTGGCGCGAATTCAAGAGGCAGTTTCGCCTTCGCCGGGCTTCGAGGCCAGGGCAGGGGCCGGATGAGGCCAGCCGAGCCGAATCTCGATCCAGATGCGAAAGCGGTCGGTTTGGAACTCGGTGAGGGAAGCGATGGTGTATGCGTAGACCAAGGCGATGAGGAGAAACAGCAGCGCGCAGGCAAAGTGAGCAGCGGTGGGGAGCCAGCGGTTATCGCCGAGGATCCACGCCGAGATGAGAAGCAGAAGTGGCATATGCAGTGCATAGAGGGAGTAGGAGAAGCGCGCAATGCCACGGCAGAATCGGGAGAGTGGGCCGGGGGAGAAGGAAACGCGCTCAGACAGCAGCAGCCACAGAAAGAAGAACGTGAAGACTGCGAGGAGATAGTCACTGAGCAGTACGGAGATGGCAGCGCGGGAGAGCGATACGAATACAGCAACGAAGACGAGCGTAGCGGCAGCCAGAAGCCAGCGGCGGTGGCGTGAGGGCAACTTCGGAGCCGGCATGCGATAGAGGAGCACGCCGGAGAGCCAGATAGGCAGGTATTCGGTAATCTCCTTGCCTACAAAGGCGCAGATGGCCAGAAAGGCCAAACCGCACAAGGCACGCTGGACGCCGGAGAGTTTTGGAGAGATAGCAAAGAAGCCGATGGGAAAGAGGACGTAGTACCAGAATTCGTACGCGAGGCTCCAGAGCGGTCCGTTGCTACCAAAGGTGGAGGTGTGGATGGTTTGCAGAAAAAAGAGATTCCCAATGAGAATGCCAGGCTGGCTGGTGCGAATGACGTTGTGAATCATGTTCGGGATGGCAGTGCCACCGTAGAGCATTGGCGCACGCCCACTATGGATGCCGATGGTATCCCAAAGCCAGCAGAGTGCGAGGGAGGGAACCAGCACGAGCCACAGGCGAACCAGGCGTCGCAGGGAGTAGTCACGCAGGCTCCATTGCTGACGGGCGACACTTTTGAGGACGGTGCCACCGATGAAATAGCCGCTGAGGATGAAAAAGGCTATGACTGCCTGATGACCACATTTGGTGAAGAGATAAAAGGCGGAGACCGCGTGGGAAGGCAACGCAGGCAAACGACGGTAATCCAGGAAGAAGAGATTGCGCCAGTGTTCCAGCAGCACGACAACGGCGGCAGCGCCACGGACCAGATCAAACCAGAGGGACGCCCAGGTTTGAGCAAAGCGAGGTTTGGTCTGGGGCGGGGAAGCTTCAGTCATGGAATCATCCGGTTCAGTTGTGGAATCGGGAGCGCCGATGAGCCGCTGATGGAGGGGAGCCGTATGGTTCTGGAAACTTCCCGAAATGGTTATCGAGGATTGATGCGAACACCGAGGCCGTTGAGCTTGGTTCGGGCCTGGGCAGCTTCCGGGGACTGGGGATAACGCTGGATGAGGGAGCGGAGCTCGTGGACGCCGGGCTCTTTCTGTCCCAGTTGGAGGAGGGCGAAGCCTTTGCGAAGCTGGGCGGCGGGCGCCTTGGGGTTGCCGCTGAAGTTCTCAATGACGTCGTTGTAAGCCTTCACGGCGTCTTTGTAGCGGTTCTGGTGATAGGCGATTTCACCGAGGTAGAACTGTGCGTTGCCGGCCAGGTCCTCGTGCGGGTAGTAGTGGATGACATCGGCGAATTCCGAGCCGGCAACGTCGTAGTGAGCGGCGTTGTAATCGCGGAGTGCGCCCTGGTAGGTCTCCTGGAGAGGCGGGGCCTGGGGAGTGGTGGCACCAGCGGGCTGGGAGCCGTCAGTAGCGCCGGGAGCGGTACCAGCGGGCGGGGCAGGGGGCTGGAGGGTCTGGAGCTGACCCTGGATGTCCTGAAGTTGCTTGTCGAGCTTGGCGATGCGGGCCTTGAGCTCGTCGAGCGAATCGTTGAGGGACTGGACCTGGCCGCTGACGCCTTCGACCTTGCTGTTGGAGGCGTCGGCATCGGTGTTGAGCTTCTGCTGCATGGCGGTGACCTGGACGCCCATCTTGTTCACCGTGTCAGTGCTTTGCTCGACCAGGTGCTGGAGCACGCCGAAGCGGGTATCCAGTGTGGACTGCATGCGCTGCACCATGTCCAGCAACTGCTGCACCTGGGTTTGCAGCTCGATGATTTCCTTCGAGGTGGCATGAGCCGGGCGGGGGGCAGCGAGGAGCGCGAACAGGAGAACGGCGGCGAGGGGGGTGCGATTCAGACGAAGCATGGGAGTCTCTCGATGGTTAAGACTGTGGTAAAGACGCGGCAACCCCCGTATGAGGGTTGCCGCGCGGCTTGTTTCTATCTTACTGGTGAGGGGCTTGCGGTCAACGCGACTTAGCGGTCAATCGAGAAGCCGGCGCGGCGGTTCTGCTGCCAGCACTCTTCCGTGGACTCGGTGCAGAAGGGCTTCTCCTTGCCGTAGCTGACGACGCGGAGGCGGCTTTCGGCAACGCCGGCCTTGATGAGGGCCTGTTTGACGGAGTTGGCGCGGCTTTGGCCGAGGGTGAGGTTGTACTCGTTGGAGCCACGTTCGTCGCAGTATCCGCCGATGAGGACCTTGACGGTGTTGTTGGTGGCCAAGTAGGCGGCAGCCTTGGAGAGTGCGCCCTGAGCATCGGAGCGGACGTCGTAGCTGTCGTAGTCGAAGAAGATGTCCTGCACGTTGGCCTTGAACTGCTCTTCGGCGGTCATGTTGCTGCCCGCGCCGTCGTTGACGACTGCGACGGCGGCTGGAGCAGCGGTGACGGTGACGCGGGCGGTAGCTTCACCGGTTCCGCCGTCGCCGCGAGCGGTGAGGTGGTAGCTGGTGGAGACGGCTGGGGTGACGGTTTTGACGCCGGAGCTGGGCAGGTCGCCAATGCCGTCGATGGTGACTGAGTTGGCATTGGTGGTGCGCCAGGAGAGGACGACCTGATCGCCGGCGGTGACGGCGGTGGGCGTAGCTGTGAGCTCTGCGGTGGGCGCGGGAGCGGTGATGGCTGGAGCGGTATCGAGGGGGCCGGACTTGACCTTCTTGCCGCATCCAGTGATGGAAGCAACAGCGGTGATGGCGATGAGAGCAGTGATCAAACGACGGTTGACGTTCAAGGTCTTACTCCTTCTTTGAATTCAGTTGAACTCGGGGCTATTGCCGGGTGGGGTAGGAAGGAAAACTATTTCCAGCTCCAGTTTGGCATAAAATTTCGTCCGTTGTGGGTCAATTGGTGTTGCTCGGTACCATCGGCGAGCATGGTCCATATTTCAGAATGACCGCCAATCGAGCGCTCGAAGACAAGATGCCTTCCGTCGGGGGACCAGGACGGGAAGTCGTTACTGCCGGAGTCGTGGGTGAGTTGCAGCCATTTCATGGAAGCGATTTCAAAGACGTAGATATCCTGTCCGCCGGGGGCACCGGGGCCGTATTTGCGGTTCCAGGAAAAGGCAAGAAACTGACCATTTGGCGACCAGGAAGGGGAAACCGCGTAGCCACCGTCGGTCATGCGCTGAATACCGCCGCCGTCGGAGTCCATGATGTAAATCTGCGGCTCTCCGGTCCTTCCACTGACCCATGCAATTTGATTATTGGTGCGCGGGTTCCAGGTAGGGGAGGAATTGTTACGGAATGCGGTTAATTTCCGCAGGTTTCCGCCGTTGGCATCGCAGACCCAGATTTCGGATTCCCCGGAGCGGGCAGAGGAGAAAGCGAGCTTGGTTCCGTCGCCGGACCAGGCTGGAGAGAGATTTGCGCCGCCGGCAATTCCGGCAGGGAAGGCGACGAGGCGGTTGAGGTCGAGCGAATACATGCGGATTGCCCACCCGTCTCTGCCAATGGAAGAAAATGCCAAACGGCTGTTATCGGGTGAGATGCGAGGGGAGAGGGAAACGCTGCCCAGTTTGGTGACCTGGTGTTCGTTCTGGCCGTCGTAGTCCATGGCCCAGATTTCCTTGGTGCCGGTGCGGGAGCTGACGAAGTAGATTTTGGTTTCGGCGATGCCGTTGATGCCGCCGCCGAGGCGGGCGATGATGTCGTCGGCAAAGCGGTGGGCCAGCTGGCGGGCGTTGTCGTCGGTGGCGTTGTCAGAGTATTGCTTGCCGAGGACCTGGGGGCTGCCGGGATTCTTGGCGTCGTAGACCCAGCCGGCGATGGTGAGCTTTCCGCTGACGGCGGCAAGAGAGCCGAATGCGACCATGGAAGCGTTTGCAGGTTCAGCCGCCCACTGGCCGAGATTGATCTCCTGGGGGGAGCCGGGAGTGCCTGAGGGCGAGAGGCTGCGCGAGATCATGTCAAAGATGCCTGCATTTGTGAGGTCGTTGAAGAGGGTGGCATCGAAAGTGAGCTTGAAGCCCTGGAGGGCGGGGTCCTGGCCGAGGGGGCGGAATTCGGCTGCGCCAAGGCGGATGCGCTGGTTGGAGAGGTTACTGCCGGTTTTGATCCAGTCCTGCGCGTGGGCCATGGGGGCCAGCGCAGCCGAGAGCAGCAGGGCAATCAGGGTTCTGCGGGGAAGGGAATGAAGGGAACGCGTCATGCAGTCAGGAATCCTTCTCCTGGAAAGAGGCCAGGGGTAGAAAGGCATTTTCGCGCCGCAAGGTTGTGAATTAGGGGGAGGCGCGACGAGAAACTCAGTACTCACAATAATAAGAGACGATCAAGGGACCGTTTCCGGGAGGTGAGGGAAGGGGGCCAAAAGTGTCAACCCGTTGTGCGGCGCGGAGGCAGGAGCGGTCGAGGGTAGGACTGCCGCTGGATTTGTCCATTTTGACGTCGCTGACTGAGCCGTCTCGGCGGATGGTGAAGAGGATGTTGGAGCGGGTGCCGGCCGGTGTGCGTGGGTCTACCTCGCCGCGGTAGCTGTTTTCGTTGATTTTGCGGTTGATGCCTTCGATGTACCAGGGGTAGTTGAAGCCCTGGCCACCGGCGGAGCTAACAGTGGAGTGCCCGACGGTGGTTCCGGTGACGGAGGTTGCGTTGCGGTCAACGCGAGAGGATGCCTGTTCGCCGTACTGGGCGTGGTTGTCCTGTTTGGTGGGGGTTTGGCGGATGATTTTGGTGGACTCGGTTTTGGCTTCCTTTTTGGGCTTTTCGATTTTGGTTGCAATGGGGATTGCGGTTTTGTCTTCGGCGGCTTTTGTTTTCTGGGTGGCTTCGACGGGGGCCTTGCTGGGGGTGTCGGTAGCGAGGACGTTGTCGTTGGGTTTTTCGTCAGCGGGTAAGGGGAGGGCGCTGCTGACCAACTGCACGGAGATGGCGTCGCCGGTTCCGCCGAGGCCGGCGAGGTGGTGCGGGAAGAGTCCTGCGATGATGGCGTAGCTGGCGGCGAGGCCGAAGAGGATGGCGTGGAAGACCAGCGCAGCCATCATCGGTTTCCCGATTGGGTCCCGAGTGAGGGTACTCTCGAGTTGTTCGCTGGCATTCAACAGGTTGCTCATGGTCAGGCCCCGGAGGCTTGCGGCTTCACTGAATTCGACGAGTCGGGTACTACTTCGTACCCTCGGTTTTGCCTTCGAGCGGCTGGGTGACGATGCTGATATTGGTCACTCCGGCCTGCTTGACGGCATCCATGACGCTTGCGAAGGCACCGAAGGGGACATGCTCATCGGCGCGGAGATAGACCTCCTGCTTGCCGGGGTCTGAGCCGTTGCGGCGGATCTGGTAGGCCAGGTCGTGGACGTTGATGGGCTGGTCGCCGAGGTAGACCTCCTGGTCGCGGGTGATGGTGACGACGAGGCGGGGAATGGTGATTTCCTGGACGGTGCGGGTTTTGGGCACGGCAACTTCAATGCCGGACTGAAGCACTGGTGCGGCGAGCATGAAGATGACGAGCAGAACCAGGACGACGTCGACGAGCGGAGTGATGTTGATCTCCGCAAGCGAGGTCTGGGTGCGGCCGTTGTTGGTGGTAAAGGCCACGGCTACAGCTCCTTCTCCGGGCTGCGCGGGCCTGGGGGAGGGGTGGGAGGAGCGTTGGCAGGGACGGCGCTGCGCTGGGGAATCTCTTCCAGCGAATTGAGCAGTTCGCGGGCGAAGTCGTCGATGCCAGAGGCAAATACGCGAAGGCGGGCGGTGAACTGGTTGTAGGCAACGCCAGCGGGGACGGCGACGAAGATGCCGGCGGCGGTGGTGATGAGCGCTTCAGAGATGCCGGGGGCGACAGCGCGGAGGGTAGCGGAGCCGGCGGTACCGAGGCCGTGGAAGGCGTCCACGATGCCCATGACGGTGCCGAAGAGGCCGACGAAGGTGGCCGAGGAAGCGATGGTGGCGAGCCAGGTGAGGCGCTGCTCGAGGCGGGTAAGCGCCTCACTGCAGGCGGTTTGGGCGGAACGCTCGAGGGGGGTGAGGTTGCGCGGGGGGCCGAAGCCGCCGGTTTGGCGCTTGTATGCCTCGTAGACTTCGTCGAAGACGAGGGCGAGGGGGCTGGGCTGATAGTCGGCGGTGCTGGCGGCAATCTCCTGCAGGCGGGTGGCCTTGCGGAAGGTGCGGATGAAGCGGCGACTTTGCTTTGTGGCTTTGCCGAAGCTGCTCCACTTGCTGAAGATGATGGTCCAGGAATAGAGGCTGGCCAGGGCGAGAACGACAAGGACGGCAATCGCCACACCACCGCTGTTCGTGAGCATCTCCAGCAGTGCGTTGGAGTTGGACGGAGCGGCGGGGGTGGCATCGGATTGGAGGAAAAAGGCTAGGGTAGCGGCAAAAATCGGCGTGTACCTCAAGTACGAAGCTAGCAGATGGATAAAGGTGTTCCAAGTTGCCAACTGGGTACATGTGTATACAAACGGGTTCCACTGGAGTTGAGTACGGTCTGCCGTGCTATGCTGCGCTCGGAAACCCTTTGCAGAGACTGACGGCCCGTGTGCGCCAATTGGTACGGAGCCGGGTCGGGAACAGGAGCCGGGTCAGGTCATGCTCGTCGAGTTGCGCGCTGAAAATTATGCTGTCATCGACCACGCAATCGCGGTGTTTGGGCCTGGGCTGAACCTGCTGACAGGGGAGACCGGGGCGGGTAAATCCATTCTGGTGGATGCGCTGGCGCTGTTGATGGGCGGGAAGGCAAGCCCTGACCTGATTCGCCATGGGGCGGATAAAGCCGTGATTTCCTGTGTGTTCGAGACGACGGATGCGGCGGACCGGATACTGGAAGAGAACGGTATTGATGCGAGCGGGACCGAGATTATTCTGCGGCGGGAGATGCTGCGGAATGGCAAGGGGCGGGTGTTTGTGAACAACCAACCAGCGACCGCGGCGGTGCTGAAGCAACTGGCCCCCGAGCTGGCGCTGGTTCATGCGCAGAGCGAGACGCTGAGCAGCTTTGATGCGGCGCAGCAGCGGTTGCTGCTGGACCGGTATGCGGGGCTGGAGGGCGGGGAGTTGACCGCGCGGACTGCGGAGGCGTACTCGTCCTGGCGGAAGGCGGCGGCACGGCTCGCGGACCTGGAGGAAGGCGAGCAGGACCGGCTGCGGATGGTGGATTTGTGGAGCTTCCAGCGCAAGGAGATTCAGCAGGCCAGCTTGAAGCCGGGCGAAGATGAGGAGTTGGAGACGGAAAAGCGGGTGCTTGCGAATGCCGAGAAGCTGTATGCGGCGGCGATGGGCGCGTTTGACGTGCTCTATGAGGGCGGGAACTCTGCGGAAGCGAGCCTGCGGCAGGGGCTGAACCTGGTGGAACAACTGGCCCGGTATGATGCGCGGTTCAAGGAGTCGGCGGCGCAGTTGACCTCAGTGCGGGCGATTGTGGATGACCTTGCGGACAGCCTGCGGGATTATGCGGATGGAATCAATGCATCTCCTGAGCGGCTGGGTGAGATTGAGGACCGGCTGGCGCAGATAGATCGGCTGAAGCGGAAGTATGGCTCGACGGTGGACCAGATTGTGGCGTTTGGCGAGGGAGTGGCCGCGAAGCTGGCTGAGGTGGAAGACCGGGATGACCTGATGCGGCATTTGCGGAGCGAGCTTGCGGACGCACGCGGGCAGTACACGGCGGCGGCGCAGCAACTGAGCGCGAAGCGGACGGCTGCTGCGGGGAAGCTGGCGGCGCTGGCGGAGCGGCAGATTAATGAGTTGGCGATGAAGGTGCGGTTTGAGGTGCGCTTGAGCCAGGCGGGCGAGGAAGGGCAGTGGGCCGCGCATGGCTGGGACGCGGTGGAGTACCGGATTGCGACCAATGTGGGCGAGCCGCTGAAGCCGCTGGACCAGATTGCCTCTGGCGGCGAGATGAGCCGGGTGATGCTGGCGCTGAAGGTGAGCGTGGAGGAAGGGCAGGCTCCGTTGCTGAAGGCCAAGCCGGCGGTACACCAGGTGATTGCGCCGCGGACGCTGGTTTTTGACGAGATCGATATTGGCATTGGCGGTAGGGCGGCGGAGGCTGTGGGTCAGAAGTTGAAGCAGTTGAGCCGGGCGCAGCAGGTGCTGTGCGTGACGCATTTGCCGCAGATTGCCGCTTTTGCCGACCAGCACTTTGTGGTGGAAAAGCGGGAAGATGCGGGGCGGACGAAGACGCAGGTACGGCTGCTGAGCGAGGCAGACCGGATTGAGGAAGTGGCGCGGATGGTGTCGGGGTCGACGGTTACCGAGGCAGGGCGACGCCATGCCGGGCAGATGATTGCCGGGAGCCGGTAGTTGCCACTCAGTTTCGTGTTTGCCCCATTGACGGCGTGATTTCCCCAGTGGGATTTCCGTTGTGTGATGGGAAGCTGGCCCTTGGTATACTCATAGTGTGACGATTACTGCAACATCAGACTTCTCCAGCATCGGCCAGGCGACTTCCCCCGCGGGCCAGAAGCGTGTTCTGCTGCTTAAGCCGCGCGGTTTCTGCGCGGGCGTGGTGCGCGCGATTGATATTGTGAACATAGCTCTTGAAACCTTTGGCGCGCCGATTTACGTGCGGCGTGAGATTGTGCACAACCGCTTTGTGGTGAACGAACTGGCGGAAAAGGGCGCAATCTTTGTTCATGAGATTGAAGAGGTTCCGGAGGGGCAGCGGGTGATTTACTCGGCCCACGGCGTGTCGCCGGCGGTGCGCGAGAGCAGCAAGGCGCGCGGGCTGAAGGTGATTGACGCGACGTGTCCGCTGGTGACCAAGGTGCATGTTGAGGCTGTGAAGTTTGCCAAGCAGGGCTACTCGCTGGTGCTGGTTGGGCACAGGGATCACGACGAGATTGAGGGCACGCTGGGCGAAGCGCCGGAGGCAACGCAGGTAGTTTCGAACGTTGCCGAGGTGGAAGCGCTGGTGGTGCCGGACCCGAACCGGGTGGCGTACCTGACGCAGACGACGCTTTCGCTGGACGAGGCGCGGGATATCATCCACGCGCTGAAGGTGAAGTTCCCGAATATCGTTGGGCCGCATACACAGGACATTTGCTATGCGACCGAGAATCGGCAGGTTGCGGTGCGGAATGTGGCACCGGGCGCTGATCTGGTTCTGGTGGTGGGGTCGACGAACAGTTCGAATTCGAACCGCCTGGTTGAGGTGTCGAACAACCTTGGCACGAAGTCGTATCTGATTGATAATTCGCAGGCCATTGACCCGACGTGGCTTGAGGGTGTCAACTCGGTGGCAGTTACCGCAGGGGCTTCCGCGCCTGAGGTGCTGGTAGAGGACGTAATTAACTATCTGCAACAGAACGGCTACTCCGGCGTTGAAGAGGTTGAGATTATGCCGGAAAACGTACGTTTCGGGTTGCCCCCTGAGATTGTTCAGGCGATTGGCGGGGCCGGGGGCGCAGGATTGGTTCCGGTTCGCTAGTGTGTTCGGGCCAGCGAGCCCGATGACCGGTAGGCCGGCATTGGTGGTTTTCGGGCGAAATCGAGGCGCATGAGTACTTCTGCAGTGAAAAGACAATCCGTAACTCCGCGGTTTGGGCGGATCGACGCTGACCTGTCGCAGGTAGAGGCGGCGATTGAGCGCTCGCGCGAGCAGATTTTTTCCGAACAGCATCCGGATGGCTACTGGTGTGGGGAGTTGGAGGCCGACTCGATGCTGGAGGCCGACTACATTTTTCTGCACGTGCTGCTGGAAGGTGGCGAGCCGGGCAAGATGCGTCGCGCGTTTACCGAGATGCTGCGCCACCAGAACGAGGATGGCAGCTGGAGCATTTATCCGGGCGGGCCGGGAAATATCTCGCTGACGGTGAAGTGCTACTCGGCCAGCAAGATAATGGGAATGGGGGCGGAGAATCCGGTCCTGGTGAAGGCCAGGGAATGGATTCTGTCCCACGGCGGGGTGGTGGCGTGCAACACGTTTACCAAGATTTATCTTTGCGCGCTGGGGCAGTACGACTATGACGCAGTGCCGGCGATTCCACCGGAGATTGTGCTGTTTCCGAACTGGTTCTACTTCAATATTTACGAGATTTCTTCGTGGTCACGGTCGATTCTGGTGCCGCTGTCGATTATCTACGCCAAGAAGCCTTTCAAAAAGCTGCCGGCGGAGCAGGGGATTGACGAGTTGTTTGTGGGCGGGCGGGAATACTCGAACCTGCGGCTGCGGATGGACCGCAAGAATCTGTTGAGCTGGCGGAACTTTTTCCTGATGGTGGACCGGGCTTTTCACGTGCTGGAGGCTGTGCATATCCGGCCGCTGCGGAAGCTGGCGTTGAAGCGGGCTGAGAAGTGGATGCTGGACCGGCTGGAGATGTCGGACGGGCTGGGCGCGATTTATCCGGCGATGTTGAACGCGATTGTGGCTCTGCGTTGCCTGGGGTATTCCGACGATGACCCGCAGGTGATTCGTGCGCGGGATGAGTTTGAGAAGTTGGGGATTGACTGCCCGAATGGTTCGGCGGATTATGCGGAGCCAACCTTCCGGATGCAACCGTGCATGTCTCCGGTGTGGGATACGGCGTATGCGGTGTTTGCGCTGGGCGAGGCGGGGATTCCTGCCGATGACCCGCGAATGGTGAAGGCTGCGGACTGGATCTTGTCGAAGGAAGTTCGGCACACGGGCGACTGGGCTGTGAAGGTGAAGAACACGCAGCCGGGTGGATGGTACTTCGAGTTCAACAATGAGTTTTACCCGGATACTGATGATACGGCGCAGGTTCTGCTGGCGCTGAACAAGGTTGCGAACCCACGGGAGCGGCTGCAGTATGACGTATCGCAGCGGGCGATTGAGTGGCTGTTTGCGATGCAGTGCAAGTCGGGCGGGTGGGCGAGCTTCGACAAAGACAACATCAAGATGATTTTCCAGTACATCCCGTTCGCGGACCATAACGCGATGCTGGACCCGCCGACGGTGGATATTACCGGACGAATTCTGGAGATGCTGGCGAACTACGGCTACAACCGCAGCGACAAGCGGGTGGAGCGGGCAATCCAGTTTATTTTCCGGGAGCAGGAGCCGGATGGAAGTTGGTTTGGGCGCTGGGGTGTGAACTACATTTATGGGACGTTCCTGGTGCTTCGCGGGTTGCAGGCGATTGGCGTGGACCAGAACGAGCCGCAGGTGCAGCAGGGTGCGGAGTGGATTCGCATGGTTCAGAACTCCGATGGCGGCTGGGGCGAGAGCCTGAACAGCTATGACGACCCGAATACGCGCGGGGTGGGCACGAGCACGCCTTCGCAGACGGCATGGGCGATTCTGGGTCTGCTGGCTGCGGGCGACAACCGGAGCGATTCGGTGGCCAAGGGCATTCGCTGGCTGCTGGAGAGGCAGAAGACGGATGGCGCCTGGGATGAGTCGTTGGGCGAAGGCAAGAATCGACAGGCAATCTATACAGGCACGGGCTTCCCACGGGTGTTTTACCTGGCCTATCACATGTATCGCAATTACTTCCCGCTGCTGGCTTTGACAACGTATCAGCGGGCAATGCAGGACGCCGCTTAGCGAGTGCGGCAGCTGTGGTATGGGCTGCCGGGTTCTGCGCTTCGGCCGAGGAGGGTTTGATTCATGGGTGTTCCCATTTCCCAGATGTGGACGGTGGCAACGTATGTCCTTTCCAAGCGACTGAAGGGCGAGAAGCGCTATCCGCTGGTGCTGATGCTGGAGCCGCTGTTCCGGTGTTCGCTGGCGTGCGCGGGGTGCGGCAAGGTGCAGTATCCGCCGCACATCCTGAAGAAGCAGCTTTCGCCGGAAGAGTGTTTTGCCGCAGTGGAAGAGTGCGGGGCGCCGATGGTTTCGATCCCGGGCGGTGAGCCGCTGCTGCATCCGCAGATTGTGGAGATAGTGAACGGCCTGATTGCACGGAAGAAGTACATCTACCTGTGCACGAATGCGCTGGAGTTGAAGAAGCGCGTGCATGAGTTTACGCCGTCGAAATACCTGACGTTCAGCGTGCACCTGGATGGGTTGAAGGAGCACCACGACTTGTCAGTTTGCCGCGAGGGTGGATGGGATATTGCGGTGGAAGGCATCAAGGAAGCGGTGAAGCTGGGCTTCCGGGTTACGCCGAACTCGACGTTCTTTGATGGCACCGACCCGAACATGGTGCGCGAGTACTTTGACTTTGTGATGGGGCTGGGCGTGGAAGGGATTGTGCTTTCGCCGGGGTACAGCTATGACAAGGCTCCGGACCAGCAGCACTTCCTGGGCAGGGCGAAGTCGCGGCGGCTGTTCCGTGCGATTCTGTCGAACCGGAAGAAGAACTGGAAGTTCAACATGAGCCCGCTGTTCCTGGAGTTCCTGATGGGAAAGCGGAGTTATGATTGCACGCCCTGGGGATCTCCTGCGTACAACATTTTTGGCTGGCAGAAGCCGTGCTACCTGTTGCAGGACGGGTATACGGAGACCTTCAGGGAACTGATGGAGACCACCGAGTGGGAGACCTATGGCACGGCCAGCGGGAACCCCAAGTGCGCGAACTGCATGGTGAGCTGCGGGTATGAGCCATCGGCGGTGACGCATGGGTTTGGGTCGCTTTCAGGGTTCTTTGCGATGGCGAAAGCTGCGCTTTCGAGCTATCAGGACAAGGGTGCGCTGGATTTGCTGAACTCCAGTTTTGCGGCCAAGCATAATTCACTGGTACACATTGAGGGTGCAAAGGCGGCGGCAGAGGCGAGCCTTGAGGAGACACGCGCATGACGCAGGTTGTGAACCCGGATGAGTTGGAAGTTGTCGACGGATTTGCCCACGAGAATCTTGAGGGCTGGGTGCCGGAACTGGCGAGCGAAGAAGATTTGCGCGTGGCGCTGGAGAAGGCTTTTGACTATCGTGGCGATATCACGCTGACGATGAAGGATGGCGCGCGTACCGAGGCCTATGTCTACAACCGGATATCGGGCAAGTCGCTTGCTGACAGTTATGTGCAGTACTTTGCCTCGAATGCGCCGGACAAGCGGAAGGTGAGCTACGCGGAGATTGCCCGGATTGAGTTTACGGGCAAGGACCGCGCGGCGGGCAAGCACTGGGAGGCATGGCTGACGAAGTACGCGGAGCGGAAGGCCGCCGGCGAGAAGAATATTGCGCTGGTGCCTGAAGCGCTGGATTAGTCAGCGTTCCTGTGCAGGATGGCCTGCACGCGAGCGCGGAGGAAATTCCAGGGGAAAGAGCGGGGATCAGCCCAGCAGTTTGGCGGTGAGCCCTCGTTGCATGACGGCCGCGACTGCTTTTTTGTCGAATGAGGCATAGGTGTCTCCGCCGAGCCAGCGTCCCTCGTAGTCGATTACTCCGTCGGCAAAGTCGGCGCCTGCCGCCATCATCGCAAGGCCAGCTTCATAGGCGCCACCATCCAGGACTACATCGGCCGAATCGTGCAACATGGCGATGGTCGCGCAGATGTTCTCCCGGCTGACTCCGTAGCGACTCCGTAGAACCCAGGAAAGCTCGCAGAGGGCAAGTTGTGTCACCATGACCCGCTCGGCCTGCTCCAGGATTTGTTTGGCCTGCTCGTACTGAGCCAGATCGTCGCGGACGAAATAACGTACAAGGAGGTTGGTGTCGGCGATGATTTTCATCGTTGAACGCCAGCCATGAACTCTTCGATGGCTGCGTCGGCGATGGCATCGTTCATCTCTTCGATTGTCAGTTTGATGCCGTTGGTCTTATCTGCAAGGCAGCCGGCAAAGTCGCTGATGGTGCCTATTCTGCGCACGGCGCGGCCCCGGAACTCGCCGCCGGGCAAGAGTTCAATTTCCAGCTTCTCCCCAGGCTTGACCCCTACGTGCTGAAGTATTTCTTTGCGGAGAGTCACCTGTCCCCTGGATGTTGTGGTCACGATAGCCATGAAATTACTCCTGACACTTTAGTGTAATGCAATATTGCATTACTGTGCGTTTGCTACTGCGGACCGTTGCCGTAAAACGGATTGCAAGATTTGGCAGTTTAGAATGTGACCAGAGCTATGACCATTTTTCTGACAGGCGCAACCGGATTTGTTGGCCATCACGTTGCCCGGGAGCTTGCATCCCAGGGGGCGGATTTGCGTTTGCTGGTGCGTAAGCAAAGCAACCTGGCGAATCTGGAGGGGATTGGCGGCAGCGGCAAGGTGGAGACGTATGTCGGCGACCTGGCGGAGCCGGAGTCTCTGCGGGCCGGGATAAGCGGCTGTGAAGCGGTAATGCACCTGGCGGCGGATTACCGGCTGTGGATTCCTGATCCTGCTGCAATGTACAAGGCGAATGTGGAGGGGACACGGGAGCTGCTGCGGATTGCCCGCGAGACGGGTGTGCGGCGGACGATTTATACCTCCAGCGTGGCCACGATGGGCTTTCGCAAGGACGGGCTGATTGTGAACGAGGACACGCCGGTTTCGATTGCGAATATGGTGGGTCACTACAAGCGGTCGAAGTTCCTGGCCGAGCAGGAGGCACTGGCGGCGGCAAAGGCGGGACAGGCGGTGGTGATTCTGAACCCGACGACGCCGATTGGGCCGAATGATGTGAAGCCGACGCCGACAGGGAGGATATTTGTGGATTTCCTGAACCGGCGGTTCCCGGCGTACATGGATACGGGGCTGAATCTGGTGGATGTGCATGAGGTGGCAAAGACCCATGTGGCGGCGCTGAAGGTGGGCGCGACGGGGCGGCGGTACATTTTGGGTGGGGAGAACCTGACGCTGAAGCAGATTTTGGACAAGATGGCGGCAATTACGGGGATTCCGTCGCCGACGGTGAAGATTCCGTTTGCGGTGGCGGCGACGTATGCGTTTTTTGAAGAGAACCTGACGGGACGGCTGCGTGGCAAGGAGCCGAGAGCAACGCTGGAAGAGGTGAAGATGGGGCGGAAGCGGATGTTTGCCAGCTCGGCACGGGCGCAGCAGGAGTTGGGTTTCCGGATTGCGCCGGTGTATCCGGCGATGCGAGCGGCGATTGAGTGGTTTCGGGCGAAAGGATATGCGCCTGCGGAATGACGACTGCGACCCATTCCCGGCCTGTGTATGTTGCCGCGCTGACCCGTGAGATTGCCGGGCTGGTGGCGGAGCGTGGCTGGCGAGCGGAGCCGAAGTTGCTGGGGCGGAAGATCCATCTGTTTGAGCACGCGGATGCGGTGGTGGTTTGCGCCGGGATGGGTGCGGCACGGGTGACGATGGCGGTGGAGGCGGCGCTGGGAGTGGGGCCGGCTGCCGCACTGATATCTGTGGGCTGGGCGGGGGCTTGCCGGGAAGGGCTGGCGGTGGGGGATGTGTTGCATCCGACGCTGGTAATTGATACACGGACCGGGGAGCGATATGAGGCCGGTGGGCCGTCGGCGGTGGAAGCGGTGAGCATTGTGACCGTGGCAGCGGCTGCGGGAGCGGCGGAGAAGCGCCGGCTGGGAGCGAGTTACGGGTGCGCGGCGGTGGAGATGGAAGCGGCGCATGTGGCGCGGCTGGCGCGAATTCACGAGTTGCCGTTTGGGGCGATCAAGGCCATTTCGGATCAAGTGGATTACGAGATGGATGGGATGGAGCGATTTTCAACGCCGGACGGGCAGTTTCGCGAAGCGGCATTTGGCCTGTATGTGGCGCTGCGGCCGGCGATGTGGGGGCCGGTGATGGCAATGGCAAAGGGTAGCAACCTGGCCGCTGGACGATTGCAGACGGCCATCAAAAACGACATTGAGGAAGCAAAGAGGAGTAAGCTGTGAGCATTGCCGAGGCGTCCAAGTTGACCCTGCATACTCAGCCCATTCCGGCGACGATGCGGGCCGCGGTGTATCGCGGCGTGAACGACGTGCGTGTGGAAACGGTTCCGGTGCCGGAGATTGGTGCGGGGGAGTTGCTGATCCAGGTGGCATCCTGCGGGATTTGCGGGACGGATTTGAAGAAGATTCATACCGGGTCGCACTCTGCGCCGCGGATTTTTGGACACGAGACGGCTGGGGTGGTTGCCGCAGTGGGCGCGGGAGTGACGAAGTTCAAGGTGGGCGACCGGGTAATGGTCTTCCACCATATTCCGTGCGGGGAGTGCTACTACTGCCGGAAGCGGACGTTTGCGCAGTGCCCGGTGTACAAGAAGGTGGGGGTGACGGCGGGTTTTGAGCCCTCGGGCGGGGGATTTGCCGGGTATGTGCGGGTGATGGACTGGATTGTGCGGGATGGCGGGGTGGTGGCGATTCCCGATGGGGTGCCGTATGAGCAGGCGGCGTTTGTGGAGCCGGTGAACACCTGCCTGAAGGGCGTGAAGATGTTGAATCTGCAGCCCGACGAGACGGTACTGGTGATTGGACAGGGGCCGATCGGGATTCTGCTGGCGACCCTGGCGGCGCGGACAGGGGCGACGGTGTACACGAGCGACCTGTTCCCGGAGCGACATGCGATTGCGGCGACGTATGGATTGAGCCACCCGATTAACCCGGCTACGGAAGATGTGGCCAAGGTGATGAAGCAGGCGACGGATGGGCGCGGGGCCGATGCGGTGCTGCTGGCCGTGGGCGTGGATGCGCTGATACGGACGGCGATGGAGGCAGTGCGGCCGGGCGGCAAAGTACAGCTTTTTGCGCAGACTCAACACGGGGAGACGTTGTTTGACCCGGCGGCGGTCTGCATGGATGAGAAGACCCTGCTGGGTTCGTATTCGTCCTCGGTTACGATTCAGGACGAGGGTGCCCAACTGGTTTTTGATGGTTACAGCAATGGACTGGATCTTACCCGGCTGATTTCGCACCGGTATTCGCTGGAGGAAGCGGTTGAGGCGATTGAGCTGGCCTCGCATCCGACAGCGACGTCGATGAAGATCATGATTGAGCCGGGCGCGATCGATGCCCGAAAGAAGGCATGAGATGCGTTTGAATCCGACGATTCCACTGAAGATGATGACGGCGGCGGTGCTGCACGGGAAGGAAGATGTTCGCATTGAGCAGGTTGCGGTGCCGCAGGCAGGGCCCGGCGAGCTGATATTGCGGGTGGCGGTGGCGCTGACCTGTGGAACGGATTTGAAGGTTTTCCGGCGCGGGTACCATGCACGGATGATTAAGCCGCCGGCGCTGTTTGGGCATGAGCTGGCGGGTTTTGTGGCGGAGGTTGGTACCGGGGTCACGGGATTCAAGGTTGGGGACCAGGTGGTGGCGCTGAATTCCGCCCCGTGCGGACGGTGCTATTACTGCCGACGCGACCAGGAGAATCTTTGCGAGGACCTGCTGTTCAATAATGGGGCGTACGCAGAGTATGTGCGGATTCCGGAGCGGATTGCGGCGAAGAACACGATCCTGGTGCCGCACGGGGTTCCGCTGGAACATGCGGCGCTGACCGAGCCGCTGGCGTGCGCGGTGCATGGGTTTGAGGACTGCAATCCAAGGGCGGGGGATACGTTGGCGGTGATTGGGGGCGGGCCGCTGGGGCTGCTGCTGATTCACGTTGCCGCCCTGGCCGGTTGCGAGGTGATTGCGGTGGTGAAGCGGCCATCGCAGGCCAAAGCTGCGCATGCGCTGGGGGCGGCGCATGTGGTGCATACGACGCACGCAACGAACGTGGTGGAGGCGGTGCGGGCGCTGACGCCGGACAAGCGCGGCGTGGATATTGCGATTGAGGCAGTGGCGCTGGCTGAGACCTGGGAGCAGGCGGTGGAGATGGTACGCAACGGCGGAGTGGTGAATTTCTTTGGCGGGCCGGCTGCCGGAACGAAGGTTTCTCTGGATACGAACCGGTTGCACTACGGGGATATCACGCTGAAGGCGACGTTTCACCACACGCCGGCGATATGCCGACGGGCGCTGGAGCTGATTGCCGGCGGGAAGTTCAAAGCCGGGTATTTCATTACAGGGCGGGCTCCACTGAGCGAGTTGAATGAGGTGTTTGCGCAGATGGCGGACCGGGGTAACCAGATCAAGACGGCGATATTGCCGGGGGATGGAATGCTTCCCGGGCAGTTGGCCGGCGATTTAGGATTGTTTCCATGAGCGCAACCTTGGAAGCGGGCAATCGGCAGCAGGAGTTGTTGGACTCCGGCTGGGCACAGTTGCCCGCAAGTTACCGGCCGCCGACGGTGGCGCCGACGCTGGCTGAGGCGCGAGCGTGGTGCAAGGCGCTGGCCGAGGGGCACTACGAGAATTTCCATGTTGCATCGTGGTTTCTGCCGGAGCGGTTGCGGCCACATTTCCACGCGATTTACGCGTATTGCCGCGTGTCTGACGACCTTGGCGATGAAGTGGGATCACGGGATGAGGCATTGGCGCTGCTGGATTTCTGGGGCAGGGAGCTGGATGCCTGCTATGCGGGAACGGCGACGCATCCGGTGTTTGTAGCTCTGGCGGAGACGGTGAAGGTTTGCGGGATTCCGAAGGAGCCGTTTGCGGATTTGCTGGTGGCCTTTCGGCAGGACCAAAAGGTAGTGCGGTTTGCGACGATGGATGAGGTGCTGGCGTACTGCCGGTACTCAGCGAATCCGGTGGGGCGGCTGGTGCTGTATGCCTGCGGGTATGCGGATGCGGAGCGATTTCGGCTGTCGGACCTGACATGCAGTGCGCTGCAACTGGCGAATTTCTGGCAGGATGTGGGCGAGGATTACCAGCGCGGGCGGGTGTATTTGCCGCAGGATGCGATGGCGCAGCACGGTTTGACCGATGCGACGATTGCCGCAGGTGTGGCGACGCCGGAGTTTCGCGCGCTGCTGAGCGAGCAGGTGGACTTTGCCCGGCAGATGTTTGTGGATGGGCTGCCGCTGATTGGGATGGTGGACCGGGAGCTGGCGCTGGACCTGGATTTGTTCAGCAGGGGCGGGCTGGAGATTTTGCGGGCGATTGAGAAGCGGGATTTTGACGTGCTGAGCGCGCGGCCCTCGATATCGAAGCCGACGAAGCTGGCGCTTGCGCTACGGGCGGTGGCGGGGAAGTTTCTGCCCGGGATGCGACTGGGGGGCTACAAGGGATGACAGTTGCCACCCCTGCCGCGGCTGACCTGGAAGCCTGTTACGCGCTTTGCCGGGAGATTGCCAAGCGCGAAGCGAAGAACTTCTACTACTCGTTTGTGGCTCTGCCGGAGGCGCGGCGGAATGCGATTTGCGCGATTTATGCGTTCATGCGCAAGGCGGATGACTTGTCGGATGATGAGTCGCTGAGCCGGGATGAGCGGCGAAAGCTGATGCGTGACTGGCTGGCGGATTGGCGGGCGGCGCGCGAGGATGGCAAGACGGCGGACCCGGTGTTTCTGGCAGTGCGGGATGCGGCGACGAGGTTCCGGATTCCGTACTCGCTGCTGGATGAGCTGGTGGCCGGCACGACGATGGACCTGGAAGAGAGTGTGGCGAGCAAGGCTGGGGAGCCGGATACGTATGCGACCTTTGCCGAGCTGTACCGTTACTGCTACCTGGTGGCATCAGTGGTGGGGTTGGTGTGCATCCGGATTTTTGGGTATACGGACCCGGCAGCTGAAAAGCTGGCTGAGGAGACGGGGATTGCCTTCCAGTTGACGAATATTCTGCGGGATGTGGCTGAGGATGCGGAGCGGAAGCGGATTTACCTGCCGCTGGAAGACCTGGCTGCGCATGGAGTGACGGTGGAGCAGTTGGTGAGCCATCCGTCGGAGAAGGTGACGGCGGAAGAGCGGGCTCTGCTGGCGGAGATTGGGGCGAGGGCTGAGAAGTATTACGAATCGGCGGCGAAGCTGCTGCCGCTGATTGATGCGGAGAGCCGGCCGGCGTTGTGGGTGCTGGTGCAGATTTATCACGATTTGCTGAAGCGGATTCGCAAGGCGGAGTTTGAGGTGTTTGCCGAGCGGGTGAGTGTGCCCAAGGCGCAGAAGCTGGGGACGCTGGCGGTGGGGCTGACGCGGATTGGGATTACGCGACTGTTTGGACAGGGCGCGGGCAACTGAGATGACGGAACCGACCCAAAAGAATGCACTGGAGACGGTCATCGTGGTGGGTGGCGGTGTGGCCGGGCTGTCGGCTGCAACGGCGCTGGCGGATGCGGGATTCCAGGTGACGGTGCTGGAACGGCGGGGGTACCTGGGCGGGCGGGCCTCATCGTATCTGCATCCAGGAACGCAGGAGGTAATCGACAACTGCCAGCATGTGCTGTTTGGGTGCTGCACGGCGCTGGTGGATTTCTATAAGCGGATTGGGGTGGAGGATAGGATCTTCTGGGATTCGAGGATGACGCTGATTGAGCCGGGCGGGCGTCGAAGCACGCTGAAGCCAGCGGGGCTGCCGGCGCCGATGCACGGGCTGCCGGGGATTCTGAGAGCAAGCTGCTTCTCGATAGCGGACAAGGTGGCGCTGGTGCGGGCGTTTACGGCGATTATGCTGGGGTCGAAGCCGGACCCGAAGATGAGTCTTGCGGATTGGCTGAAGCGGCAGGGGCAGACGAAAGGCGCGATGCATCGATTCTGGTGGCTGGTGATTGCGAGCGCCCTGAACGCTGACCTGGATTGCATTGGAATTGAGTACGCCTTCAAGGTGATTCGCGAGCTGTTTTTGAACTCGGCCTGGGCGGGGGCGATGGGGATGAGCCGGGTGCCGCTGAGTGAGCTGTATAAGGGCGCGAGCGAGTATCTGGCGGCGCGGGGAGGGGAGATCCGGTACCAGGAGCATGTGGAAGGGGCGCGCTGGGACGAGGCTGGGCAGCGGTGGAGGGTGATGACCCGCAATGGCGAATTGGAAAGCAGCCACCTGGTGCTGGCGCTGCCGTTTGAGGGGTTGCAGAAGCTGTTGCCGGGGTTGCCGGAGGCGGATGGGGTGGCGGGGCTGGCGGACCAGCTTGCGCACCATCAGCACTGGCCGATTTGCAGTGCGCATCTGTGGTTTGACCGGCAGATTACGGAGCTGGACCACGCGGTGCTGCTGGACCGGGATATCCACTGGATGTATCACAAGTCGCGCTGGCAAGAGGGGCGGGATGGGGGAGGCAGCTATGTGGAACTGGTGATCAGCGTGTCGCGGGAGTTTGCGGCGCTGAGCCGGGAAGAGGCGCTGGGGCTCGCGGTGAGCCAGCTTGCGGAGTACTTCCCGGTGGTGAAAGAAGCGAAGCTGGTGAAGAGCGCGCTGACGAAGGATTTGCGGGCGACGTTTGGGGTTCCACCGGGGATTGACGCGTACCGGCCGGGGGCGGTGTCGCCCTGGTCGAATTGCTACCTGGCAGGAGACTGGGTGGCGACGGGGTGGCCTGCGACGATGGAGAGTGCGTGCCGGAGCGGCGTGCTGGCGGCTGAGGCGCTGTGCCGGGCGGTGGGCGCGCCGAGGACTATTCTTGCGCCGGAGCTGAAGCCGACGGGGCTGATGCGGCTGCTGAGCTAGGCGGTCTCGCTGAGCTGTTCGCCGGCTGGAGCGATTCCAGAGATCTCCAGTTGGAGTCCGCCGTACTGGGGATGGTCGTTTTCGCGGACTTTGTAGACCACATCGACGAGTGAGCCGGGGGCGAGGGCAAGTTCCGCGGCGCGGGCTGCGAGTCCCCATCCGACCATCTGGATGCTGCGCGCGAGGCCTTTGGTGTCTGCCGGGACGACTTCGAGGCGGATGTGGCGCTCTTTCATGATGCGGACCGGGGCGGTGAGGCGGAGATTGCGGCCGAGGAAGACGGGCTCGGGGTTGCCGTGGCCGATGGGCTCGAGCTTCTTGAGCCAGCCGGCGAGGACCGGGGTGACGCGGTCGGGCGCGAGGGCGGCGTGGACGCTGATGACCTGCTCTTCGGCGCGATGGGCGAGCTTGCGGTTGGCGTAGTCATAGAGGCGCTGCTGGAGCAGGGGAATGCGGTCTGCTGGCAGGGCAAAGCCGACAGCGAAGGCGTGACCGCCGAAGCGGGAGAAGAGATCGGCGCAGCTTTCGAGGGCGTCGAGGAGCTGGAATCCGTCGACGGAGCGGCCGGAGCCGTGGGCCATGCCGTCTTCCACACTGATGACGATGGTGGGCTTGGCGGTGCGCTCGACGACGCGGGAGGCGAGGATGCCGATGACGCCACGGTGCCAACCGTCGCCGGCGATGACGAGCATTTTGTTGGCGGTGAGCTCGGGTTCGGTGGCGAGGCGGTATTCAATCTGGCGGAGGGCCTGAGCTTCGGTTTCGCGGCGGTCGAGGTTGAGCTGCTCGAGCTTGGCGGCGAGTTGGCCGGCGCGGGCGGTGTCGCGGGTGGTGAAGAGCTCGACGACTTCTGCTGCGATGTCCATGCGGCCGGCGGCGTTGATGCGGGGGCCGAGACGGAAGCCGAGATCGTAGCTGGTGATTTCCTTGCTGGTGGGATCGAGCTTGGCGATGGCCATGAGGGCGCGAAGGCCGGCCCCGGCGGGTTTGCGGAGCTCGCGAATGCCAGCGGCGGCGAGGACGCGATTCTCTCCGCGGAGGGGGACGGCGTCGGCGACGGTAGCGATGGCGACCATTTTGAGAAAGGAAGGGAGGATTTTGCCGCGGGTGCGGGCTTTGTCCTTGCGTTCGAGGAGAGCCTGTGCGAGCTTGAAGGCGATGGCTGCGCCGCAGAGGGATTTTTCCGGGTAGGAGCAGCCGGGCTGGTTGGGATTGAGGATGGCGAGTGCGTCGGGGATGGCGTCGCCGGCTTCGGGCAGGTGATGGTCGGTGATGATGAGGTCGAGGCCAAGGCGGCGTGCGGTGTCGGCTTCAGCAAAGGCGCGCATGCCGGTGTCGACGGTGATGACAAGGCGGACGCCGGTGAGGGCTTTTTCTTCGAGGACGGAGGACTGGAGGCCGTAGCCCTCTTTGAGGCGGTGGGGAACGTGGAAGTCAACGATGGCGCCGTCGGGGCCGGCGGCCATCTCAATGGCGGTTTTGAGCAGGACTACCGCAGTGGTGCCATCGACGTCGTAGTCGCCATAGAGGAGGATGGATTCGTGCTGGGCGATGGCGTCTTCGAGGCGTGCGACGGCGCGGCTCATGCCGAGCATGAGAAGTGGGTCGTGGAGGTAGTCGATGGAGGGATTGAGGAACTCGAAGGCGGATTCCGGGGTGTAGATGCCGCGGGAGATGAGCAGTTCTGCGAGGGAGTCAGGAATGCGGGCCTGGGTGGCGAGAAGGGCGCTTTCCTGGGGATGCTGCGGAGCCAGTTTCCAGCGTTGGGGAACGGTGGGCCTGGCTGCGGCAGCGGGTTGTGCGGGGTCGCTCACAGGTCGTCGGGGCCCTCTTCAGGGTCTTCGATAATGATGTCGTTGAGGCCGTCGATGTTTTCGACCAGCTCCTGGTAGCGCTCGTACCACTCGGTGGTGGTTTCGTGCAGGAAGACGACTCCCTGGTGGACGAAGCCGAGCTGGAGGTAGCCGACTTTGCCGGCGTACTTCATGAGCCACTGGGCCTCGACGAGCTCGGTTGCTTCGTCGTCAGGGAAGTTCATGTCGCTGGCTTCTTCGACGAGGCCTTCGAGTTCGGCGCGGTCGAGTTTGACTTCGCTGATGGTGACAAACATCGCGCCGGCGTGTTTGGCCATCTCGACAAAGTCTTTCCAGGAGTCGGGGTTGTCTTCGTCTTCCCAGAGTACGGCGGGAATGTCTTCGGTGACGTATCCGGGCAGGCGGCGGAGGCCGTGCCCTTCAATGAAAGCCACCATGTCGTCTTTCAGGCTGATGAGGTTGTCGGTTTCCATAGGTCGCCTATCATTGTCTCAGATGCAGGGGGTTGTTGACCGGGGGTGGAAGGATCGCACCAGAGGTCACAATCGTCTGGCAGAACTGTATACCATTGCCAGTATGAGGTGCATGTTTGCCGAAGTTTGAACGTCATGTTTTTGTTTGCCAGAATGCAAGGCTGGCGGGGGCGGCGAGAGTTTCCTGTGCAGGGGGTGGGGTGAGCGAGTTGGCTCCGGAGCTGCAAAAGGCGAGCCGGGCGGCGGGGTTGCAGGGGCGGGTGCGGATTAACAAGGCCGGGTGCCTGGACCAGTGCGAGCATGGGCCGGTGGTGGTGGTGTATCCCGAGGCGGTGTGGTACGGGAATGTGCAGGCGGGGGATGCGGAGGAGATTGTGCGGGAGCACCTGGTGGGCGGGAGGCCAGTGGAGCGGCTGCGGCTGGCGGAGGATTGCCTGAATACGGCGAGTTGCCCGCACCGGCCGGCGAAAGAGGCGTAAGCGTTTCTTTGGTAATGAGATAGCTGCGCGCGGGCTGCCGATAAGGGCGGTGTGTTGAAGGAGTGTGGCCATGCGCAGCTATCGATCCTTCCTGGCGGGTGGTTTGGCGGCGGTTGTGATGTTTGCGGGTGTGACGGCGTCAGGGCAGGTGCCGAGAGCGAGTCACCCGGTCTCTGGCTCGTATCTGATTACGTTCAATTTGACGCTGGCGTCGAGCTTGCCGGCGAATACCCCGGTGGTGTGCAAGGCGGCGATAACGCCGCTGGTTCAGGAGCAGGGGGTTGGGGTGAGCTTGCCGGTGGAGTCGGCGGCGAGCCTGGCGGTGGTGTCGGGGGGGCAGGGGACGTGTACGGTGGAGATTCCGTTTGCGTGGAACCTGCCGACGGCGAGCCCGGGTGCGGCGTTGAGCTTTGAGATAGACGGGCTGAGCGCGGCGGGGCCGGTGCCGGTGCTGCTGCGGTCGAGCAGGCAGCAGGGGATACAGCAGCCGTATCCGAGCCCGGGCGGGGCAGCGATGGTGCAGTTCAACCTGACCTTCTAACTCCAGCGGGTGCATGGGATTAGCTGCGGGCGGGGCGGCGCGGGAGGGTGCCTGAGGCGAAGGTGCTGTGGTATCGTTATGGTTTAGCACATGATTTTCTCACGCGAATATATCGGCTATTTGTCACGTCGCACGGTCAAGCACCTGCAGGACGTCAAGCTCATCCACACCAACCAGGCCGCGCTGGTCGAAGAGCGCGTTGCTGAGGCGATGATCGAGGAGCTGTCGCTCGAAGATCGCATCAACGACGAGGTTCGCATCATCCTGGAGGCGTATCAGCAGGAGATGCTCAAATCTGGCGCGCAGTATGCGGAGATGTTCAAGAAGGTGAAGGCTGAACTGGTTCGCAAGTACAAGGCGGTGATATGAGAATTTCCCGCGACAAGTTGAACAAGCTGGCTCATACGGTGGCCGATTCGCTGGCCGAGATTGCCGAAGTTGATTTTCTTGAGGACCGCAATACCATCCGCCAGGAGGCTCGCAAGCACTTGGAGACACTGATGGAAGAGGAAACCAAGATCGATCAGGCGGCACGGCTGAAGATCAGCTCGCAGCGCCGGATTATTCAGGAAGGCACCCAGGAATGGGACATCCTGTATCGGAAGTACTACAACGACGAGGTTCGTCGGCTGGGCGTCTCGCAGGCCTAAGCGGGTTTGGCTCAGGCCGGGTTTTTTGTTACAGTAGTGAAGGTGACTGGCGCCCTGAAGGGCACCGTGAGCCCCCCGAGTGTGGCGCTATCGTCTAGGGGTTAGGACGTGAGATTCTCAATCTTAAAACCCGGGTTCGATTCCCGGTAGCGCTACCAAAGTTGAAGAAGAGCCCGCCG
>CAIVDV010000046.1 GCA_903904755.1 uncultured Acidobacteriaceae bacterium
CCGAACCAAATGCGGGGCATGGAAAAGTGGAAAGCAAAGAACGCTTACCACTTTTCCACGCCCCCGACTGCGGCTATCTGACTAACTCGGTAACTGCGCTACACTAACAATCTCGCTGGTACAAAAGATCGGGCAGGCCAAACCAACTCGATTCCACGCCAATTCCAACCGTGGTCGCGCCATCAATCTCGATGGACCTGGGTATCACCGCTGCCGCTCATGGCTCACCCGGGCCCCTGCGGGGTGCGGCGCCGTGCACGATTTTCCCATAGCGATCAAGAAGGTCGAACCCTGCGCAGCCGATCCGTCCATCTTCCTCGTACCATGGTGCGGGGGCCGGCTTTTTTCCAGGCCGCAGACGGTACTACGTCGCTTCGCCAAGGGCGAGCGCGTCTGGGGAAGGTGCCAGTATGTGAGTTTGTTCGAAGAAGACTTTTCGCAGGAAGGGAAGTGGTGGCCAGAGACGGGATTGAACCGCCGACGCCGGCCTTTTCAGGGCCGCGCTCTACCACTGAGCTATCTGGCCTCAGTGCATGATTCGGTTGTGTGGGACTCAGCGGATATCCACCAGGCGGCGGGAGAACTGCTTCTGTTACAACCATGAACAGTATAGCAAGAGGGAGCCGAGTCGCCAAACTCCCCATGTGGAAGCTGCATCCACCCCCGCTGTCCGAGAGCATCCATGACCCAAACCCCATCCCGTCATCCCGTCCACTCCCCGCGCTGGCTCGCCCTGCTCGCTCTCGCCAGCCTCCTCGCTGCCCTCGCCATCGTCCGTGCAGAACTCCTTCCCGCCACCAGCCCCGCCCGGCCCATGCCCCCGCTCCAGCACGCGGCAGTGCTTGCCGCCCTTCTTGCTCTCCTCGCAGCTCTTCGCTCTCCCCGCCTTCCCGCCGTCCGCCCCGCCGTCTGGCGAACCCCCATCCTCCTCGGCGTCGGCTGGCTCGCCGCCCCGGCCATCGCCACCTCTCTCGCCACCACCGTCAGCCCATACTCCCGCACCCTGCTCTTCATGCTCGCGCCTCTCTTCACCGCCGTCCTAGCCCCCTACCTCGGCAGCAGGGAAGCCGACACCCCTCCCCACGCCTGGCTTGCCTCCATGGCCGCGGTCGCCGGGGCCTGGCTCGTCTTTCCCGCAGCCCTCCCCGCCTCCTGGCCAGCCGCCGCCGGCTGCCTCGTTCTCCTGTTCGCCACTATCGCTATCAGCGCTGCCAACGTCCTCGCCGCTGAGCCAGCCCTACCCCCCGTCCTCCCCGCCTCCGCCTCCGCCGCCCTCCTCCTCGCCCTCGCCAGTGCTCTCTGCGAGCACCTCACCCTCCCCCACCCCGCAGAACTCGCCACCCTGGCCCTCCTGGAAGCACCTCCCATCGCTCTCGCCTTCTGGCTTGCCCCCCGCCTCGGCCCCGTTGCCATCTCCGCCCGCGCCGTCCTCACCCCGCTCTTTGCGGTTCTCCTCGGCATTGCAGCCATGCAGCCTCAGCTCGACTGGCGTCAGCTCCTCGGCCTCGCCCTCATCCTCGCCGGCGCCCTTGCCCTGCTCGCCCGCCCCCACCCCGCCGCCCAACCCAGCTTTCTCCCCAATTCGCCACCGGCTCCATAACTCCCCTGCGGTAAACTTGCTTCAATCCAAACCGTTTTCGCGCCAGTCGCCCCGCCATCCTCTGAGAGGTTTTCCCATGCGCCGTTCCGCACTCCTTCTCCTCTGCCTTCCGCTCTTCCTCATAGCCTGCAAACCCGGTGCCAACAGCCCCAATTCGCCCACCAATCGCACCGTCCGCGCCATGGAAATCGCGCGCTCTCAGGGCCCCCTCGCACTCCGCACCTTCCTCCTCGCCATGCCCAAGGGTGCCGATCTCCACGTCCACCTCAGCGGCGCGGTCTATGCGGAAAGCTTCCTTCGCGCCGCTGCGGAAGACGGTCTCTGCGTCGACCCCAAACTCCTCAAGTTCGTCAAACCCACCGGAAAATCCTGCGCCAAGGACCTCGTCGCCGCCGCTGACGTCGTCAACCACGCGGAAAGCTCAGCCAATCAGGACCTCTACGACAAGCTCATTGACGCCTTCTCCATGCGCTCCTTCGTCCCCTATAACGAGTGGAGCGGCCACGACCAGTTCTTCGCCACCTTCGGCCGCTTCGGCGGAACCGACAAAAAACACACCGGCGAGTGGATTGACGAGGTCGTCTCCCGCGCCGCCCTCCAAAACGAGCAGTACATCGAGATTATGGACACCCCGCCCTTCGGTCACGCCGCCACCATCGCCCACCAGATAGGCTTTGACCCCAACCTCGCCCAGTTCCGTCAGAAACTCCTCGCCGCCGGCCTCGACCAGGAGGTTGATGCCGCCGCCGAACACATCCACTCCGCCCTCGCCACCCGCAATCAACTGGAGCATTGCGGCACCCCCCAGGCCACCCCCGCCTGCCAGGTCCAGGTCCGCTTCATCTACCAGATCCTTCGCGGCTTCCCCAAAGAGCAGGTCTTTGCCCAAACCCTTCTAGGCTTTGAGGCCATCAGCAAGCTCCCCGAGTTCGTCGGCATCAACTTCGTCCAGCCGGAAGATGGACACATCTCCATGTCCGACTACACCCTCCAGATGCAGATGCTCGACTACCTCCACAGCGTCTATCCCAACGTCCACATCTCGCTCCACGCTGGCGAGCTCGCCCCCGGCCTCGTCCCTCCCGACGGCCTCCGCTTCCACATCCGCCAGGCCGTCGACCTCGGCCACGCCGAGCGCATCGGCCACGGCGTCGACGTGATGTATGAGGATGACGCCCCCGCACTTCTGAAGGAACTCGCAGCGAAACACGTCATGGTCGAAATCAACCTCACCTCCAACGAGGGCATCCTCGGCGTCGAGGGCGCAGACCACCCCCTCCCCTACTACCGCCGTGCCCACGTGCCCGTTGCGCTCTCTACCGACGACGAAGGCGTCTCCCGCATCGACCTCACCCACGAGTACGTCAAGGCTGCAGAAGACTTCACCCTCGGCTACCTCGACCTGAAGCAAATGGCCCGCACCGGCATGGAACACAACTTCCTCCCCGGCAAAAGCCTTTGGGCAAAGCCTGACGACTTTACCAAATACGACTCCGCTTGCCAGGACGCCCAGGCAATCCTCCCCTTGACCCCCTCCGCCACCTGCTTCGACTTCCTCAAATCCAACGAAAAAGCCGCCGCCCAATGGGAACAGGAACGCCGATTCCGCGCCTTCGAAGCCCGCTGGTAACTTCGCAGCTACGTAGTCCATCCTGGCGCCTCGGCCCCAATCAATTACCCTCATCTAGTCACCACCATGCGCATCGTTCTTTCCAACATCGGCACCATGGGCGACATCAACCCCCTCATCGCGCTCGCCCTCGAGCTCAAGCGCAGAGGCCACCAGCCCGTCCTCGCCGCACCACCCGTATATCAGCCAAAAATCCAGCCCCTCGGCCTTGAATTCGCCCCCGTCCGCCCCGACATCGACCCCTCCAACACCGCCCTCGCCGCCATGATCTACGACGTCCGCAAGGGCACCGAGCGCGGCCTCCGCGAATTCCTCTTCCCCGTCCTCACAGACACCTACAACGACCTGCTCGCCGCCGCCACCCAGCCCGCCCGCGCCGATCTCCTCCTGCTCGGCGAACTCAACTACGCTGGCCCCATCGTCGCCGCCGTCACCGGAATCCCCTGGGCCAGCTACCTCCTCGCCCCCATCAGCTTCTTCTCCGCCTACGATCCCCCCGTCCTGCCCATGTATCCCCGTCTCGCCCGCGCCGACCGCACCGTCCCCGGCATGGGCTACGTCATCAAGCGCCTCGCCCGCTTCATCAGCCGCAAGTGGCCCCAGCCCATCTACGATCTCCGCCACTCCCTCGGCCTCTCCCGCGGTCCCAATCCACTCTTTGACGGCAAACACTCCCCCAATCTCGTCCTCGCCCTCTTCTCCAGCCTCCTCGGCCAGCCCCAGCCTGACTGGCCCGCAAACACCCTCGTCACCGGCTTCTGCTACTACGACGCCGACAAAGGCAACCCTCGCCTCCCGGACCACCTCGAGCAATTCCTCCAGGCCGGACCCCCGCCCATCGTCTTCACTCTCGGCTCCGCCGCCGTCATGGCCGCCGGTCATTTTTACGAGTACGGCGCCCGCGCTATCCAGCGCATGGGCCTCCGCGCCGTCCTCCTCATCGGCCCCGACGAGCGCAACCGTCCCAAACATCCGCTTCCAGACACCATCTGCGTCGCCGAGTACGCCCCCTACTCCGCCCTCTTCGCCCGCGCTGCCGCTGTCGTTCACCAGGGCGGCGTAGGCACCACCGCCCAGTGCCTCCGCGCTGGCAAACCCATGCTCATCATGCCTTATAGCCACGACCAGCCAGACAACGCCCGCCGCATGATTCGCCTCAAGGTCGCCAAGGTCCTCCGCAAGCCCAAGTTCACCCCACGGCGTGTCGAGGCAGCACTCCGCGAACTCCTCGACAATCCCATCTACCTCCACCGCGCCCAGCAGGCCGCCCGTCGCATGGCAAAGGAAGACGGCGTGACCACCGCCTGCAACGCCCTCGAAGACCTCGTCCGCCGCCACACCCCTTCCGCCTGAGCCCGACGGCCTCTTCCAGCGCCCATCATCCTTTCGGACGATGCTTTCCCCCGCACCACCCACGTACCATTCCCTTCGTGTCCAACCAACCCAGACAGCTCGGCCTCCTGGCCGCCATCGCCGTTGTAACCGGCGAATCCATAGCCCTTGGCATCTTCCTTACCCCCGCGGCCATGGCCCGCTCGCTCGGCTCCCCGCTGCTGGTCGCCGCCGTCTGGCTCGGCATGGCCGTCATGGCCCTCAGCGGCGCGCTCTGTTATTCCGAACTCGCCATCCGCTTTCCCGAAGACGGCGGAGAATACGTCTACCTCCGCTACGGCTACGGCGAGCGCATCGCTTTCCTCTACGGCTGGATGAGCTCCATCGTCATGTACCCCGGAGTCGCTGCCGCCCTCGCCGTCGGCTCCGTCGCCTATGTAGCTCAGATCCTGCCCGCCAACTTCCCGACCCTTCAGGCCTTTCCCCCACTCCTTATCCTCGTCTTCGCCGCCATCAACCTCCTCGGCACCCGCATCGGTGGCACCGTTATGGGCCTGGTCAACGTGCTCAAGCTGGCCATTCTCTTCGCCCTGGTCGGCTGGGCTGCCCTCTCCGGCCACATGCACCTCAGCAACCTCCTCCCCCTCGCCACCCGCCGCGCCGGCTCCGATCCCATCTTCCCGGCCATTGCCGGCGGCGCCGTCAGCGCATTCTTCTCCTTCGGCGGCTGGTGGGAGGCCTCAAAAATCGCGGGCGAGGTCCGCAATCCCCGCCGCACCCTCCCCCTCGCCTTCCTTGGCGGTGTCACCCTTGTTACCCTCGTCTACCTCCTCATCAGCACCGCCTTCCTCGCCACCCTCCCCATCCAGAGCATCACTTCCAACACCGCCTTCGTCGCCCAGTTCGGTGCGGTTCTTTTCGGCTCGGCAGGTGCACGCGTACTTTCCGCCTGCGTCCTGGTCTGCGTCTGTGGCGGCATCGCCGCCCTTGCCATGGCCGCTCCCCGCGTCTGTTACGCTATGGCCCGCTCCGGCGCATTCTTTCCCCTCTTCGCACGCCTCCATCCCCGCACCGGCGCCCCCGCCAACGCCATCCTTCTCCAAACCGGCCTGTCGCTCGCCGTCCTAATGCTCGGCGCCTTTGACCGCATGTTGTCCTACATCATCTTTTCCGCCGTGCTCTTCCTCGCCCTCGCCGCCTCCACCCTCTTCCGCACCCACCAGCCAGTCCGCGCCTGGTGGTTTCCCCTCGCTCCCATCGTCTTCATCGCCCTTTCCGTCGTTGTCGCGCTCCTCATCCTCATGCACGACCCACTCCCCGCCCTCGCAGGCGTAGCCATCGTGCTCTGCGGACTTCCCCTCCGCCGTCTCTTCCCGAACTCCGCTCCCCCACTTTCCCAGGAAAGGAACTAGCCCCATGCCACACATCGCCCTCCCTGAAGGTCTCCAGGGCATCCGCAGCGCCATGGCTTTCCGGCCTGAAACTGCCGGCCCCCTCAACCAACTTGCTGAAATCCTCCTCCACGCTCCCAACTCCCTTGCCCCGGGCGAGCGCGAACTCATCGCCACCTACGTCTCCTACCTCAACGACTGCTACTTCTGCCAAACCGTCCACGGCGCCATCGCCTCCGCCCACCTCAACGACGACGAAGAACTCGTCCGCCGCGTCAAGGCCGACTTCCAGCACGCCGACATCTCCCCCAAGCTCAAAGCCCTCCTCGTCATTGCCTCCAAAGTCCAGAAAGGCGGCAAGCACGTTACCTCCGATGACGTAGCCGCCGCCCGCGCCCTCGGCGCAACCGACGTTGAAATCCACGACACCGTCCTCATCGCCGCTGCCTTCTGCATGTACAACCGCTACGTCGATGGCCTCGCCACATGGCAGCCCCAGGAGGAAGCTCTCTACCGCGAACGCGGAAAAAAGACCGCCCGCGAAGGCTACGTCACCATGAGCCAGGAATACCTTCCCCAGAAGTAAGCCCCGCAAGGAGAAAGATCATGCCCCACATCGACCTTCCCCACGGCCTCCCCGGCATCAGCGCCGGCTTCGCCTTCCGCCCTGAGACCGCCAAACCCATGCGCGATCTCGCTCACATCCTCCTCCACGAGCCCTCTTCCCTCACCCCCGGCGAGCGCGAACTCATCGCCACCTACGTCTCCTCGCTCAACGACTGCTACTTCTGCCAAACCAGCCACGGTGCCGCAGCCGCCTGTCACCTCGGCGGTGGCGAAATCGTCCAGCAGATCAAATCCGACTTCCAATCAGCCCCCGTCTCAGCCAAGCTCAAGGCTCTGCTCGCCATCGCGGGCAAGGTTCAGCAAGGCGGCAAGCACGTGACCGCCGCCGACGTGGCCGCCGCCAAATCCCTCGGCGCAACCGACATCGAGATCCACGACACCGTCCTCATCGCCGCCGCCTTCTGTATGTACAACCGCTACGTCGATGGCCTCGATACCGTCCAGCCCCGCGGCGAAGGCATGTACGCTCAAATGGGCGAGCACCTCGCCCGCGAAGGTTACCGCACCCCCTCCACCCGGCCCCCAAACGCCGGCTGAGCCCAAACAGCAAACGGCGGAAGGCCCCCAAGCCCTCCGCCGCTACAAACTCTGCTCTTTGGGTGCTTCCGGGGCCGGCCACTCGTTTGGCCCCGCCGATTTCTTCTCTCTGCCCAGTCAAACACCCATCCCCGCATAAAGTTGCGGGGCAGGGAACTGGCCTTCATCCTCCCACCCAATCCGCACAAAAGCCCCCAGACGCAGCAAAAGGGCAGGGATTGCTCCCCGCCCTCTTTGTTTGTGCTTCCGGATTCTGCCAGAATCCGTGAAGTTCCCTTGACTGAAGCTCGGCGCTCTTTACAGAGGCTGAACGTCAGCGGCTTGCCAGCCCTTGGGGCCCTTCACAACGTTGAACTGCACGGCCTGACCCTCTTGCAAGCTCTTGAAGCCATTCGAGTTGATGGCAGAGTAGTGCACGAAAACGTCTTCGCCGTTCTGACGCGAGATGAAGCCGAAGCCCTTCGCGTCGTTAAACCATTTCACAGTACCTTGTTCCATTTTGTTTCGTATTTCCTAAACTTTGAATTGCGCTTGAGTGAAACGGAGCGACCACTGGCAGAATCTTGCTCGGGTTTGGGCGAGTACTGCTCACGCCCATTTCGGTTCTTACGCTGGCCCTATGGTAGCACTGTTCCGCTCAGGGAGATACGAAATAATGCGACCCGCCTCCCAATCCCCTCTCCGCCAACTGATTGAAGCACTGAATTTTAGGCATTTTCTTCCCTTCACCAGTCCCATTTTGGGCTCCAACCGCCGGTATGCTAACGTGGTCTCTCGTGATGACTTCCCCACTGCAAAGTGACCTTCTGCTCAGTCTGCTCGCGCAGGCCATTCCCCGCCTCGAGAGCCATTTTTCCGCTCTTCCCGAAATGGACTCCGCCTCCGACCTCGCCACTCACGACGCCATGACGGACGTTCTCGGGCAGGTCGCCGACCGCATGGCCGACAACTTCCCCTACTTCCATCCCATGTACATCGGCCAGATGCTCAAGGCGCCCCATCCTGTCGCGAAGGCCGCCTACGCGCTGGCCCAATCCATCAATCCCAACAACCATGCCCGCGATGGTGGCCGCGCCAGTTCTGAAATGGAAATCGAGGCCGTCGCTGGCCTCGCCCGGATGTTCGGCCTCCCGCAGCACCTCGGCCACCTCACCTCCGGCGGCACCTTTGCCAACCTTGAAGCCCTCTGGGTCGCCGGCCAGCTCCACCCCGGCAAGCGCATCCTCGCCTCGCAGCAGGCCCACTACACCCACTCCCGCATCACCTCCGTCCTCCAGTTGCCCTTCGCCAGTGTCCCCAGTGACACCGCCGGCCGCATGGACCTCACCGCTCTCGAAGACGAGCTGCGCAAAGGCGGCGTCGGCACTGTCGTCGCAACCCTCGGCACCACCGCCCTCGGCGCCGTCGATCCCCTCCACGAAATCCTCGCTCTCCAGGCCCGCTATGGATTCCGTATCCACGTTGACGCGGCCTACGGAGGCTACTTTCGCCTCATCGCCGATCAGCTCGACCCCTCCGCCTCCGCCGCCTTCCTCGCCATCCATCACGCCGACTCCATCGTCGTCGACCCCCACAAGCATGGCCTCCAGCCCTACGGGTGCGGATGCATCCTCTTCCGCGACCCCGCCGTCGGCCGCCTCTACAGCCACAACTCTCCCTATACCTACTTCACCTCCTCCCAACTCCACCTCGGCGAAATCAGCCTGGAGTGCTCCCGCGCAGGCGCGGCAGCCGTCGCACTCTGGGCCACTCAGCGTCTTCTACCGCTCGTACCCGGCGGCGAATTTGCGCAGGGTCTCGCCGCCTCCCGCCGCGCTGCGCTTGAATTTGACCGCCGTCTCCGCACCGACGGCCGCTTCCTCGGCCTCTCCGCCATTCGCCCCGAACTCGATATAGTCGTCTGGCAGGTCGTGGCCGATGCCCTTGCGGAAAGCTCCCGTCGCGCCCAAAGCATTTTCGATCAAGCCGCGGCGGCCAATCTCCACCTCGCGCTTGTACAATTGCCCGTAGCATTTTTTTGGGAAAACCCAGACAATCGATTTGCGAAAGGCGATATCGTCACCTGCCTCCGTTCCGTTCTCATGAAACCCGAACATGAGGCATGGTTGGAAAGAATCTGGGACGTTCTTCGCGATAGTACTGACAAAGCACTTGCATAGAATGCCTTCGGGCAGATAACGTGTTTTTTGGCTGGAGAAGTGGTTCCGGAACACCCAAGTGAGGCATCTGGTGGGCGAAATAGAAAACGTTGTCATTCAAGCCGGAAGCTGCTCCGTGACGATCCTGCCCGCTCTCGGCGGCAAAGTCGCCTCCATCTCAGTCCACGGCATTCAGCTCCTCCAGGCACCCCTGCTCCCATGCGCTCCACGCACCCAGACCATGGGATTTGCCGAGGCGGACGCAAGCGGCTGGGATGAGTGCCTACCCTCAGTTGCCGCCTGCCAGGTTCACTCCCCGACCGGCGAGCACTCCATCCCCGACCACGGCGACCTCTGGCGCGTTCCATGGCGCGTCATCGACGCATCCACCGACTCCGCCACCCTCACCGGCACCTGCTTCTCCCTGCCCCTTGAGCTCACCCGAACCGTGCTCCTCTCTGAGACTGCCACCGGCTGGCGGCTCAGCCTTATCTATACGGTGGCCAATCTCGGCACCACCCCCACGCCCTGGTCCTGGGCCGCTCATCCCCTGTTCATCGCCCAAGCCGGCGACCGTGTCCAACTGCCCCCAACCATTACCACTCTTCGTCTTGAGGGTTCCGGCGGCGCGCTTCTCGGCACCAACGGCGACCAGGTTTCCTGGCCCATCGCCACCCTCGTCAATGGCTCCACCGACGATCTCAGCCGGGCCAAATCCCCGGATTCCGGTCGCGGCGACAAGCTCTTCAGTGGCAAGCTCAGCCGAGCCGCCGGCGAAGACTGGTGCGCCCTGGAGCGCCCCTCCGTCGGCCTCAAAATCACTTTCCGCTTCGACCCCGACATCACCCCATATCTCGGCATGTGGCTCTGCTACAGCGGCTGGCCCGATGGCGCGGCAAACCGTCAGCAGTGTGTCGCTCTTGAGCCCGCCACTGCTCCCGTCGACTCCCTCGCGGAACTCGGCCCCTGGTCACGCACTCTCGCCCCCGGCGAAACCTGCAGTTGGCCCATGGAAATTGAAATAGAAAAAATACAAGGAAATTGGGAGGATAGGCTGGCATGAACGATCCTGCTGCTCTCCGTATCGCGCACCAGGCCCGTTACGGCGTGGAACCCCATGTATATGTCGCCCCAGGGCGTGTCAACCTTATCGGCGAACACACCGACTACGCCGAGGGCTTTGTCATGCCGGCGGCGATTGACTTCGCTACGCTCGCTGCCATCTCGCCGCGCACCGACGGCCGCATCGTCATCTTCGCCCAGAATTTCGACGAAGAACGCAGTTGGCCCATCGATGAGTTGCCCTCCGAGCGCTCCAAACACTGGTCCGACTATCCTCTCGGCATCCTCTCCATCCTTGCCGGCGAAGGCTACCAGCTCCCCGCCTTCTCCCTCACCCTCTGGGGCGATGTCCCGCTCGGCTCCGGCCTCTCCAGTTCCGCCGCCGTTGAGGTTGCCACCATCACCGCCGTCACCGGCCTGATGGGCGTCACCATCCCCGGCCCGCAAATCGCCCGCCTCTCCCAGCGCGCTGAGAATGAGTTCGTCGGCGCAAACTGCGGCATCATGGACCAGTTCATCTCCGCCAACGGCGCTGCAGATCACGCTCTCCTGCTCGACTGCCGCGACCTCAGCTTCCGTCTCGCCCCCATCCCTGACTCCATGGCTCTCGTCATCGCCAACACCATGGTCAAGCACGCCATCACCGGCGGAGAATATGCCACCCGCCGTGCCGAAGTCGAAGAGGCCTGCCGCATCCTCGCCACGCATCGGCCTGAAATCAAATTCCTCCGTGACGCCACAGTTGAAGATCTCGCCCAGTGGGGCCATGAAATCCCCCCTGATGCCTTCAAGCGCGCCCGCCACGTCATAACGGAGAACAACCGCACCGTCGCTGCGGCAGACGCTCTCCTCGCCAACGACATGGCCACTCTCGGCCGTCTCATGCACCAGGCGCACGTCAGCTACAGTCAGGACTTCGAGGCCAGTTGCGAAGAGGCTGACACCATGGTCGAGCTCGCCCAGGACCTCCCCGGCCTCATCGGCGCCCGCCTCACCGGCGGCGGCTTCGGCGGCTGCACCGTCAACGTCGTGGAAAAGGACAAGGCTCCCGCATTTGCCCGCGCCCTCGCCGACCGATACCAGAAGGCCACCGGCATCGCACCTCAAATCCACATCTGCCACGCCTCGGCCGGTGCTCACCGTATCAGTTAGGCCTTTTTTCAGAAAAACCGTCGGGCAGTTGCTACGTCGCAGCTGCCCGTTCCTCTTGCCAACTAAATCGCTCTTCCGCACAACTTATCTCTGCCCATCCCTGGTCCAAAGCAAAAATTTCTTGACCACAGTGGCATTGAGCACCGGCCGCTGCCCAGTTTTTGCTACTTCCTTCATAAGGCTCTTGTTACAATCACCGCAGTCCCCTCGTGCTTCAAGGTCGCGTTTTGCTGCATCTTCAATGCATTTCCGGCCGGGACGCAAGTTTGAAAATTTTAGCTGGCTGCGGGATGTCAACCAAGGCCTGTGCAGCAACGATCATGAGCGCCCCGCAAAAGTGCTCTCCTGCTCCTGTTGCCCAGTCCCCATACCCGACACCGAATCAGCCCTGGAGAACTGGTTTCATGCCCAAGATTGCCGCGTTCAAGACCCCTTCCTATGAGCCGCTTCCGCACAACGGTGTCGTAGCGTATTTTTCCATGGAAATTGCCATCAACCCAGGGATGCCCACCTATTCCGGTGGCCTCGGCGTTCTCGCCGGCGATACCCTCCGCTCCGCAGCCGATCTCAACACCCCGCTGGTCGCCTTTAGCCTCCTCCATCGGAAAGGCTATTTCCGCCAGCACCTCGACGAGCACGGCATCCAGACTGAAGATATTCAGCCCTGGGTTGTCGAAGATTTCTGTACTGAGGAAACACCCCGCATCACCGTCAATATTGAAGACCGCATCGTCACCGTCCGCGCCTGGCGTTATGAGATGGTCGGTCGCTCGGGTCACGTCATTCCTATCTATCTCCTTGACACGGACATCCCCGAAAACTCTCCCTGGGACCGCACCCTCACCGATCACCTCTACGGTGGCGACAGCAACTACCGCCTCCAGCAGGAAATCGTCCTTGGCATGGGCGGCGTCCGCATGCTCCATGCCCTTGGCCAGCGCGTCAATGTTTATCACATGAACGAAGGCCACGCCGCCTTCCTCACCCTCGCTCTCCTGGAATCCCAGCTCGGCGGCGGCCCGCTCAATCGCGTCTCCCCCGTTGATATTGAGGCTGTGCGCAAGCAGTGCGTCTTCACCACCCACACTCCCGTCCCCGCCGGCCACGACCGCTTCAGCATCGAGCAGTCCATCCGCATCCTCGGCGGCGAGCGCACCGCACGCCTTGAGTCCCTCGGCTGCTGCCACGAAGGCATGTTGAACATGACCTACGTCGCGCTCCGCTTCTCGCGCTACTGCAATGGTGTCGCTCTCCAGCACGGCAACGTCTCCCGCGCCATGTTCCCGGAGTATCGTGTCGATGCCATCACCAACGGCGTCCACGCTCCCACCTGGGTTTCGCCCCAGTTCCAGGACCTCTTCGATCGCTCCATCGATCACTGGCGCCGCGACAACCTCTTCCTCCGCAACGCAATTGAGGTGCCGCTGGAAGAAGTCATCCGCGCCCACGCGCAGGCCAAGGAGACCCTCCTCGCCGAGGTCGCTTCCCGCACCGGCCTCGTCCTCAATCCCAAGGTCCTCACCCTCGGCTTTGCTCGCCGCGCTGCCACTTACAAGCGCGCCGACCTGCTCTTTACCCACCCCGAACGCCTCGTGGAAATCGCCAAGGCCGCCGGCGGTCTCCAGATACTCTACGCGGGCAAGGCCCATCCCCAGGATTTCCCCGGGAAGGAAATCATCCACCAGGTCATCGAGAAGGCCCACGAAATCTCCGGTGCCGATCTCCGCATCGTCTATCTCGAGAATTACGACTGGGACCTCGGTGCGCTGCTCACTGCCGGTGTCGATGTCTGGGTCAATACCCCCCGCCGTCCCTACGAGGCTTCCGGCACCAGCGGCATGAAGGCCGCCCTCAACGGCGTTCCCTCTCTCTCAATCCTCGACGGCTGGTGGATTGAAGGCTGCCTCGAAGGCTTCACCGGCTGGGCCATTGAAGATGGCGCAGACGATATCGCCGAGGCAGACAACCTCTACGCCAAGCTGGAAAACTCTGTGGTCGCGCTCTACAACCGCGGTGCAGAAGCATGGGGCAAGCTCATGCGCACCACCATCGCCTACAACGGATCCTTCTTCAACACCAATCGCATGGTCAAGCAGTACATCCGCAACGCCTACTACCCGATGTCCCTGCTGCCCCTCTCGGAAGTCGAAGAAGAAGTCGCAGCCAAGTAAACGCAAGCAATCACTTCACTCCACAACGTCCCGGAAGCGGCCGCAAGGCCACCCTTCCGGGACGTTGCTGTTTTCATCACCCCTCCCGGTCCCCAGCCCCATCTCCTGTGCTACCATCCGCGTACACGGCTCCGCACCAGTTTCCCTGAAGGGAATGCAATCGAGATGGCCGGTCTGCGCCCGCCATTGCTCATTGTTTGCGCGAGCAAGGAGACGCCATGGCTGCGGATCAACGCCCCCTGAGCATCGGCGAAATACTCGACCAGACCGCTGCGGTCTACCGCAAAAACTTCCTGCCGCTCGTCAGCATCACGGCTCCTCCTGCCGCAGCGATGATTGCACTCGTTGGCATCTTCGCCCTCTTTTTTGTAACCCGTATGCCGGCAATCAAAACCGACACCACAGTAGGCATTGAGTTCGTCCTTCTCGGCATCGCATTTGTTCTTCTCGGCTTGCCACTTATCCTCGGCATCACCGCCGTCTCGCTCGGCGCTTCCAACCATGCTGTCCTCTGCGCCCATCGCGGACTGCCCATCACCATTCGCGGCAGTTACTCTTACGCGCTCTCCCGCTTCTGGCGTCTCGTCTGGCTGCTCGTTCTGCAGGCACTGCTCGCAGGCGTCATCCCCTACATCGTCTTTATCATCCTTGCCGTTGCCGGGATCGCCATCACCGCCATCCTCTCCCCCGCCATGAAGGGCACCGCCGCCGTCCTCCTCGGCGTTCTCGCCGTCGTCGGCATCCTCGCGCTCATCGTCCTCTGCATCTGGCTCTGGATACGGATGGCCCTCGGCTGCCCCGTCGTCGTGGCTGAAGACAAATTCGCATGGGACGCCATCAAGCGCAGCAACCAGCTCACCAAAGGCTCGCGCGGACGCATCTTCCTCATGCTCGTCCTCGTCTGGATCCTTGTGATGGCCGTCTCCATGGTCCTCGTCGCTCCCGTCGATATAGGCGTCGCAATCTTCTTCCGCAAATCCCTCGTCGGCGGTCAACCACCCACCACCTTCGCCGTCGCCCTCCAATTGGTCAATCTTGCCATCGACTTCGCCGTCCGCACCCTGGTGATGCCCATCTACGCCATCGCTCTGATGCTCTTCTACTTTGACCAGCGCACCCGCCAGGAGGGCTACGACATCGAACTCCTCATGGCCCGCGCCGGGTGGGGCACCGCCGCCGAGGCAACCGCCCCACCCGCTGCTTATTCCCATGCGGATCCCATCGCCCCTGAACCTGTCGCCGTAGTCCCTGAGCCCGTCCTTCCTCCGTCCCCGGCATTTGAGCCTGCCCCCACCCAGGAGCCCGAATGGCCCAATCAGGACAGCCAATAGCGGGCCTCCCCCAATCCGTATTCCTGCGCCAGTCCCTCGCGCTGCGCATGCTTCTCTGCGCCTTATTGGCGCTAGCCCCCCTCTGCGCCCGCGCCTCCGACCCCGCCCCCCTCACCCTCCCCGCCTACCGCGCCACGCTCGAATCCATGGACCAAGTCCTCGCCGACTGCCAGGCCTCCTCCGCAAACTGCAAAGGCCCCGCCGTCGAAGCCATTCCCGCCAAACTCACTATCCAGGACGGCACCCAAACCCGTACTCTTCGCTACAACTGGCTGCGAGCTACCCTCGACCAGGCCGCTGCTCCGCCCCAGAAGTCCAATCCCACCCCCGATAAAAACACAGCCAAAGCCCCCGACTCAGGCGGCAATTCCAAAGACACACAGTCCACCGCCGACAAGCTCGCCGCAGCCCGCACCCGCCTCCACGACGAATGGCTCTGGGCCGGCGGCCCCACCCAGCCGCACTCTGCCCCAGCCTCCCAGCGCCAGGCTCTTGAACGCATCCTGTCTCAAAAGGAATACCTCCGCCTCAACCTCGCGCCCACCCTCTGGCAACGAATCCAGGAAAAGCTCTCCCTGTGGGTCAGCAAAGCCCTCGGCGTACTCTCAGAGGCCGCCCCCAAAGGTGCCTGGGTCTGGCGCGCCATTGAGATCACCGTCCTCCTTGCCGCCTGCATCGGCCTCGTCTGGTACCTCATGCGCCTGGAGCGCTCCGGCCGCGCCCAAAGCAGCTTCCGACCCGACCTCGACGGCTCCCCCATCTCCGCCCGCGACTGGCAACTCTGGCTTGACGACGCCCGCCAAGCAGCAGACTCCGGCGACTGGCGTCAAGCCGTCCACCTTGTCTACTGGGCCAGTATCGCCCGCCTGGAACAGAGCGGCCTCTGGCCCGCTGACCGCGCCCGTACCCCCCGGGAATACCTCCGTCTCCTCGGCGACGAGGCCAAACAGCGACCCGCACTCCTCGCCCTCACCCGCGCCTTTGAGCGCACCTGGTACGCCGGCCAACCCGCCCAGGAAGACGACTACCGCCAGGCAGCCCGACTGGCTGCCACCCTGGGGGCGCGCTGATGGCCACCTCAATCCTCGACAAACGCGACCGCCAGCTCGTCGGCATCTTCCTCGCACTCGTCCTCCTCCTGCTCATCCTCGTCGCCGTCTTCACCCCCAAAGCGGACGACGACCGCAACCCCCTTCCCGGCAGCAACCTCACCACCAGGCACGGCGCAAAAGCAGCCTTCACCCTTCTCCAGGACTCCGGTTACCTGGTCACCCGCTGGGAGCTTCCCCTGGCTACCCTTGCTGACCGCGCCAACCCCCAAACCGTCCTCATCCTGGCCCAGCCCATCACCCAGCAGATGGAAGACGAACACGCCCTCCGCAGCATCCTGGAGAAAGGCGGACGTGTCCTCGTCACCGGCCTCGCCGGCGGCCAAATGCTCCCCGGCGTTTCCCTCTCCAAACCCCTCCTTGGCAGCCCCCTCTGCCAGGCCTCCCCCGTCGGCATCTCCCCCCTCGCCACCCCCGGCACCATCTCGATGATCCCTGAAGCCAGTTGGAAATTCGATGGCCTCCGCAGCCGCCCCGAGTTTGTCGCCGATTACGAGTGCGATGGCGGCGCGGTCGTCGCCGAGTACCCATGGGCCAAAGGCCACATCGTGTGGTGGGCCAACGCCACCCCGCTCGAAAATGCAAACATCCGCAAGGACCAGAACCTCGAACTCCTCCTCAACTCCATCGGCCCCGCCACCCTCGCTGGCCAGCCCCAGCAAATCTTCTGGGACGAGTCCCTCCACGGCCTCGGCTCCTCGACCTGGGACTTCACCTCCGGCCCCATCTGGCCCCTCGTCCAGTGGGGCGCAGCAGGCCTCGCCCTCCTCACCATCCTCAGCTACAGCCGCCGCAGCGGCCCCATCCGCTCCCTCCCAGAGGCGCCCCGCACCACCCCTATCGAATTCGCTGACGCCCTCGGCGGCCTCTACAAATCCGCCGGCGCCAGCTCCACCGCCGTCGCCATCGCCTGGGACCGCTTCCGCACCACCGCCGCCCACCTCGCCGGCCTCCGCACCGTACCCACGCACCCCGCCGAACTCTCCCAGGGCCTCATCCGCCGCTTCGGCCCCATTGCCGAACCCATGGCCGCCGTCCTCGAAGACGCCGCGCTCGAATGCCAGAACGACGCACTCAAGCCCAAACGCGCCCTCGCCCTCGTCCAGCAGCTCCACGACTTCGAAATCACCCTGCGCGACGCTTCGACCCGAAGCAGACGCCCCAACGGCCCCCAGGCCGCATAATCAGCATTCATTCTCCCGAAGGAACCTCGCATGACCGACGAAGCCCTCAATCCCGCCTCCCCGGCTCTCCCCGCCACCGCGGAACTCATCCACCAGGTTCGCGCCCAGCTCCGCCAGGTCATCGCCGGCCAGGCCGGTGTCGTCGATGAAGCCCTCATCGCGGTTCTCTGCCAGGGCCATGTCCTCCTCGAAGGCGTCCCCGGCATCGCCAAAACCCTCCTGGTCAAGGCCCTCGGCCGAGTCCTCGGCCTCGGCTTCCAGCGCGTCCAGGCCACCCCGGATCTCATGCCGGCTGACATCCTCGGCACCACCATCCTCGTCCAGGGCTCCAGTGAGTTCACCTTCCACGCCGGCGCGGTCTTCACCGATCTCCTCCTTGTCGACGAAATCAATCGCATGCCTCCCCGCACCCAGGCCGCCCTCCTCGAATGTATGGAAGAGCGCCAGGTCACCACCGACGCCACCGTCCGCGCCCTCCCCGCGAACTTCACCGTCTTCGCCACCCAGAACCCCGTCGACTTCGAAGGCACCTACCCCCTCCCTGAGGCACAGCTCGACCGCTTCCTCCTCAAATCCCGGGTCGACTACCCCTCCGCCGCCGAAGAGCGCCAGATCCTCGAACTCCATCTCGCCGCCCATTCCGCCACCGGCTCCCCACTCCTCGACGCTGCCCACCTCCAGCCCCTCGCTCTCGACCTGCTCCTCGCCGCCCGGGCTGAGGTCCGCGCCGTCCGCATCGAGCCCGAGCTGCTCAACTACATCCTCGACCTCGTCCGCCGCACCCGCCAGTGGCCCACACTCACCCTCGGCGCCAGCCCCCGCGCTGCCCTCAGCCTCATGCGCGTCGCCCAGGCTGTCGCCGCGCTGGAAGACCGCGCCTACCTCGTTCCCGACGACGTCAAGCGCGCCGTCCTCCCCGTCCTCCGCCACCGCATCCGACTCAAGCCTGAAGCTGAGCTGGAAGGCTTTGACCCCGACCGTATTCTCGCCGACATCCTTGCCGCCGCCCCCGTTCCACGCGCCTGACCCCAAAGCTTGACCCATGCTTCAGCCCTCCCTCCATCCCGTCTCCGTTGAAGCCTCCTGCAGGCCGCGCCGCCGCGCCGCCTTCGGCCTCAGCGTCCGCACGCTCATGCTCCTCGTCGCCGGATTCCTCTGGCTCGCCGCCGGCTACATCGTCCCTCGCCTCGCCTGGGGAATGCTCCTGTGGGACGCACTCATTCTCTTCGTAGCCCTCCTCGACGGTCTCCGCCTCCCCCCGCCCGCAGCTCTCACCGTCGCCCGCTCCTGGCTCTCCGCACCCTCCCTCGCCGCTCCCGTCCAGGTTGAGCTCAGCGTTCGCCACCAGGCCGCCCTCATCCTCAACTGCACCCTCCTCGACGATCTCCCCGCCGACCTCGAAGAAATCCCCGCAGACCAGCACCTCCGCGTCTGGCCCCGCGCCACCGCTACCATCCAACGCACCCTCTTCCCCCGCCAGCGCGGCGATGTTGAAGCCGGCCCCCTCTACCTCCGTTACCGCTCCACCCTCGGCCTCGTCGTCCGTTGGGCCGTCGCGCCCCTTCAGCAGCCCATCCGCATCTACCCTGAGCTGAAATCCGGCGAAGACCAGGAAATTTTCCTCGCCCGCAGCCGTCAAATCGATCTTCAGCTTCGCCAGATACGCCAGCGCGGACTCGGCCGCGAGTTCGAAAGCCTCCGCGAATATCGCCCCGGTGACGACCTGCGCGATGTCTGCTGGACCGCCAGCGCCCGCCGCGGAGAAATGGTCACCCGCCTCTACCAGGCCGAGCGCTCTCAAACCGTATGGATCGTCATCGATACCGGCCGCCTCCTCCGCGCCCGCGTCCAGGATCAGGCCGGACACAGCTTTTCCAAGCTCGACTACGCCACCTCCACCGCCGTTGCCCTCGCTCAGCTCGCCCAGTACTCCGGCGACCGCGTCGGCCTGCTCGGCTACGGGCAGGGAATTCAGCAGCAGCTCCTACCCGGCCGTGGCGCTGCCCACACCCGCCTCCTCATCGAATCCCTCGCCCAGCTCCGTGGCGAAGCAGCTGAAGCCGATCACCTCCGCGCCACTGCCATCCTCGGTCGCCTGCAGCCCCGTCGCGCCCTCATCCTATGGATTACTGACCTCGCTGAGTCTGCCATGCAGCCCGAGGTCATCGAAGGCGCAGCCCAGCTCCTCCACCGCCACGTTGTTCTCTTTGTCGCCATGGCCCAGCCTGAGGTCGCCGCTATCGCCGGCCGACGCCCGGCCACCATCGACGAAATGTTCCGCGGCGCAGCCGCCGAGGAAATGGCCACCCGCCGGCGTCTCCTCCTCGCCCGCCTCCGCGACCAGGGCGCCATCACCATGGACACCCTCCCCGATGCCATGACCTCCGCCGTTCTCAACCACTATCTCGAAATCAAACTCCGGGCAACCCTCTAACCCCAACGTCCTGAAAGCCTGAGCAAACCTGTGCCCAAAACTGTGCCCCGTTCATCGCAGCTCTTTCGCGACCAGCGGGCGGGCCCCCAATCGAGCGCAACTCGATCCGCTGACCCGCTACGCCCGCGCAGCGGGCGCTAACCTGCTAACTTGCTAATCCGCTAGCTCCGCTTTCTTCTCCAACCCTTGCACATAATTTCCACCCAAAGGTGCACAATCAATCCAGCTCTCGAAAAACCTGAATCCGGGATTACGGTGCCTCTGTAACATTACTTGGGCATCAAAAACCTTCGAAAAATGCGCAAAATGCATGCAAAAGCGCACCAAGACACCTCAAAAAACGCTAGGTAACAACCTCGTAAGTAGTTGAAATAAATAATGTTAAGCGTGGATTTCGGCGAAAAGCACCCCCCCCCGCCCCTCTACCTGGAAATAATGGACTTCAAACCACCCGCCGCACCGGACGGAACAGCCATACATTCAGGGCCGTAAACAAAATTGCTCCCACACCAAACTTCACCCAGACCGGCGCATCCGACGGCGAAAGAAAACCCTCCAGCGACCCCGCCACAATCAGCATGGGCACAATCGCTGACACCAGCCGCACCGCCTCCCTCCCCGCCAGCGCGACCGAGTCCTTCCACCGGTAATTCCCCGGGAAGAGCATCCCGTACCCAATCCGCAACCCCCCCCCCCCCGCAATCGCAATCGCAGGCAACTCCAGCGACCCATGCGCCGCCACAAAGCTCCACAACGGAATCGACATCCCCGCCTGCTGGCACACCACCGCCACCGCGCCGAGCATCAGTCCGTTGGTAAACATCAGGTACACGCTGCCAAACCCAAACAGCAGCCCCCCGGCAAACGCCAGGATTGAGACCGTGATGTTGTTCGTCATAATCCCGCTTGCCGCCTGCGGAGCCACCGTCACCAGCGACCGCGTCCACATCTCGTGCCGTTCCACGCTGCTCATTACGCCGGGCCCCAGAATTGAATAGGCAAAATGCGGATTCGCCACCGAGAACCCCGCCGCCAACACGGCCGCCCCCAGCATCATCAGCGTCGCCGCCAGCGTAAAACGGAACTGGCTCCGGAAAACCACTGGGTAGGTGTCCCGGAAAAATATCCACAAATTCCGCCAGCTCGATTTCCGACTGGAGTAGATGATATGGTGGGCGCGAGCCATCAATTGATTCACCTGTGCCGCCAACGCGCCCGATGTTCGGTCCTGCCGTAGCGTGGAAAGATCCGAGGCGGTCTGGCGGTACAGCAGCGCCAGTTCCCGCAACTGTGCTCGCGACAGCCCGCGCAGCCGACTCTGGTCTGCTGCGGCAACCAGCGAAGCCAGTCGGTCCCAGTAGGGCCGGCGCTTCTGAATCCAGGAATTGGAGAGGATGTTTGCCATGGAGCGTGATTGGGACCAGCTTAGCATTGAAACGCCTGAGTTGGTGGATCTGGAAATGCCGGTTGCCGGCATCGGCAGCCGTTTTATCGCCCTGCTCATCGATTACCTGATCTGGCTCGCCTTCATCCTCCTCCTCATCGTCCTCATCTCCTACCTGGGACCCAGCACCAATGCCGCCCCTGGCCCCACCAGCAAATGGGCCGTCGCCATCCTCATCCTCATCCCCTTCCTCATCTTCTGGGGCTACTTCACCCTCTTTGAGGCCTTCTGGAATGGCCGCACCCCGGGCAAGCGTATCGTCCGCATCCGCGTCATTCAGAAATCCGGCCGTGGCATCGGCCTCTTTGAGTCCATGACCCGCAACTTCCTCCGCATCGTCGATCAGTTCCCGTTCATCTACGGCGTCGGTATTGTCTGCATTTTTCTCACCAGGCAGCATCAGCGCCTTGGCGACCTGGCTGCCGGCACCCTGGTCGTGCACGACCGCGAGCACCTCGCCGCCCCTGCCATCGAATCCAGTACCCGCACAATCACAGCCGGCATCCTGCCGAACCTTCCCACCCCACCTGTCCCCACCCACCCCTATCCCGTCGACCGTCTCCGCACCACCGACCTTGAGGTCCTTGAAGGCTTCTTCGCCCGCCGCCTGGATCTTCCCCTGGAAATTCGCGCCCAGCTCGCCGAGCGCATCGCCACCGCCCTCCTCACCCGCATGGGGATCACCGCCCCCCCCGACATCAGCATCGAGACTTTCCTCGAAGAAGCGGCCCGCCAGCTTCGGGAAATAGCACGCCTTCTCCCCTCCTGACCATCCGCCCCCTAATCACCAATCGAAGGGGCCCGATTTCTTGTAAACGATTTCAGCCCCATAAAACTCTTTGCCCTCCCACCCCACCTCCCCGCCCCATTTCGCGCCGGTATTCTTCCCCTGCTACCCACACTTGACAATCGTTCACGTTCTGAACTCTAATGCTCAAGCGAGTGTGAGGGCGCAGTCTTGGGCCCTCCAAGTAAATCCCTTTAGTGAGATTTGCCTCGCAAGGTAAATCGCTCTACCTGATTGCATATTTTCCGGTAGAGGGGTCTATGGTTTTACGGAAAATGTGGATGGGCGCCCCGATTCGATGGGACCTCCAGTCACATGAAGTAACCGGTGCAATGCAGCGCAGGCTTCTCCGCCAATGGGTATCATACGGTGCCTTCCTGGTAGAGAAGAATGCATGGGAGGTTCGGTAGACAAACGTATGCCGAAACCGCTCGAGGGTTGGTAAATCGTTAAGTTTGAGGCATTTCAGGAGCGCCGTACAGTCGGGTACCAAGGAAGCCGCTTGTCGGGGAAAAGGTATCAAACCCCCGGTACTACCCGATGGAACTTGCGCTAGCCGTTCAGGGGACTAGGATGCATGAGTCCCATAGTGTGTGTTTTTTGATGCAGTGAACTTTCGCCGGAGATTTAGCTGGCGGTAAACCAAGGCTCAGTACAGCCAAAAGAGCGCTCCCGAAAGGCTCAGCTTCGAACCGGATAGCGGCAACCTCTATACGGCTTCATTCCGGATCACCGGTCGAGGCAACAACAGAAGTACTGAACCACAAACAGCAACATTGATAAGGAAGGTCACATGAGACTCGCGAGATTCAAGTTTCTCATCGTCCCGATTTTCTTCGTGTTCGCATGCGTTGCAGCTATGGCGCAGGGAAACTCGCAGATTATCGGAACGGTTACGGACCAGACCGGAGCCGCTGTGCCGGGGGCGAAGATTACCCTCACGCAGAAGGAAACCGGTTTTACGTCCAATTCCTCTTCGAACGAAACCGGCGGTTTCGTTTTCCCGGGACTGAACATTGGTACCTTCACCCTCAAGGTAGCGGCCAAAGGCTTCCAGACGTACACCGCGTCGGGTCTGGCTTTGAACGTTTCCCAAACGCTGACGTCCAACGTCAAGCTCACCGTCGGTGCGGAATCTGTTGACGTCAGCGTCACAGCCGATGCGCTTCAGGTGGAAACGGACTCCAGCACAGTTGACACCCTGATTTCCGGCGAGCAGGTTTCGGAAATCGCGACGGAAAACCGTAACTTCGCCGCTCTGGCCGCACTGGGCCTCGGCGTCAGCTCGGCTCTGCCCGACAGCAACACCCCGACTTCGGTCGCCGCGTCCTTCACGATTTCCGTGAACGGTCTGCGTCAGTCTCACAACATCTGGCTCATCGACGGTGGCGAAGCGGATGACCGCGGCGGCGCCGGCGGTATGGACGTCATGCCTTCGCAGGACGCCGTGGCACAGTTCGAAGTCATGGCCAGCAACTATCCCCCGGATTACGGTATCTCCTCCGGTGCAACCATCTCGCTGGCTCTGAAGTCTGGTACCCAGAAGTATCACGGCGAACTCTTTGAGTTTGCCCGTAACGATGCTTTCGATGCCAACAACTTCTTCAACAAGTACAACGGCAACCACAGCCCCGTCTCCAAGCTCCGTCAGAACATCTTCGGTGGCAACATCGGCGGTCCGCTCTTCATTCCTCACGTTTACAATGAGTCCCGGCAGAAGACCTTCTTCTTCTGGAACGAAGAGTGGCGCAAAATCATTCAGGGTTCGTCCCCGAACATCCAGGCCACGATTCCCACTGCGGATCGTCCGACGGTTGGTTCGCCCCTGACCTATGTGGCTCCGCTGTTCTCTTCGGGAACCACCATCAAGGTGCCGAATCTCGGCGATCCCGCGTGGGCAGCGAAGGTTGCAGCAGCAGGTCTCGAAGTTGGTGGCGCTTTCACGGACAACGTGATTCCCGCCTCACTCATCGACTCGAACGCCGCAGCTTACCTGGCGACGAACGTGATTCCGAAGCCTGTCACCACCGACGGAAAGTCTGTGGGTTCGGCAAATTCAGTGATCAATGTTCGTGAAGACATCGTTCGTATTGACCACAAGGTCAACGACAAGTGGCAGTTCATGGCGCACTACATCCACGACAACGTCAGCCAGGGTAACCCGCTGCCGATGCTCGGCTGGCTGTGGGCTTCGTACAACACCATCACGTCAACCCTGAGCAACCCCGCAAACAGCGCGGCTCTTCGTCTCTCCGGAACGATCACGCCGAACCTGCTGGTGGAAACTTCGTTCCTGTATGACGGCAACATCATCAACATCGTCAACAGCTCGAACTCAAAGCAGCCCGCTGGCTGGAGCGTCAACAAGTACTTCAGCAACAATGGCAACGGCACGCTGCCCGGTATCAACTGGGGCGGTCCGTACTACGTTTCTGAAGATACCGGTTCGGCACCCTGGCACAACGCTGCGGAAGACTACAGCCCCAAGGTTGACCTGAGCTACACCAAGGGCAAGCATGCCATGAAGTTCGGCTTCGGCTACAACCGGTACACCAAGAACCAGCAGCTCTTCGGCGATCCCCAGGGCAGCTTTGGAATCGGAAACCAGTCGGGCGACGCTTTCGTGGACTTCATGCTCGGCATCGCTGGCGGCTACTCCGAGTTCCAGCAGACCCCGATTCGTCACTATGTCAACCAGACCACCTCGGTCTATGCCAACGACAACTGGAAGGTTACGCCTCGCCTCAGCCTGCAGATCGGCGCTCGTTTTGACGCTCTTCCGCACGCATGGGAACGCGCGAACCAGGTTGCCAACTTTGATCCGGCGAACTATCTGTCCTCCCTGGCTCCTGTCTGGAAGGCCGATGGATCCATGGACCCCAACGGTCCTGGCTTCATCACTCCTGCTGGCTCCACGGTACCGTTCTACCTGAACGGCATGGGTCTGGCAGGTCAGAATGGTTTCCCTCCGGGTCTCGTGACCAACGACTACAAGACTCTGCAGCCGCGCGTCGGCTTCTCGTATGACCTCACCGGTAACGGCAAGACCGTTCTGCGTGGTGGCTTCGGAACCTTCTTCGAGCGCATGCAGGGTAACGACATCTACAACGCAGCGACGAACCCGCCGTACGCTTTCAACCCGTCGGCCGGCAACGTCTACTTCAGCAACCCGAACACCAGTTGGGTGACCGGTGCGACCGCGGCAACGCCGTTCTTCGCTTCGGGCCTGACCAACCTGGCCAAGTCCTACAAGGCTCCGGCCGTGGCTCAGTACAGCCTTGGACTTCAGCGTGAGCTGAGCCCGTCGGTCATCTGGGTCATTCAGTACGTCGGCAACCTCGCATGGCACCAGAACATCACCCGGAACATCAACAACTACCCGTTGAACTCCGACATCAACCTGCGTTGCAGGGCAGGTGACGGCGGCAACAAGTACAGCAACGGCGAAGACATGTGCCCCAACGGCACCGCGCCCTCCAACCTGGCCAACGGAAACCTGTATCGCACCTATCAGGGCTACGCTGGCATCAACCAGGAAGAGAACACCACGAATGGCGGCTACAACGGCTTCCAGACTGGTCTTCGCATCCAGGGCAAGTGGGGCCTCTCGGGCGAACTGGATTACACCTATTCGCACGAAATCGACCTCACCTCGTATGACCTCAGCGGCGTCAGCAACCCGTTCAACCTCAAGTATGACAAGGCTTCGGGCGCGCTCGATCGTCGTCACATCCTCAACGCCAACTACATCTACAAGCTGCCCATCTTCGCCAAGTCTTCCGGTCTGGCTCACTCGCTTGCCGGCGGCTGGGAACTGGCGGGTACGTTTGTCGATGAGACCGGTGTGCCGCTCCCTGTTGGAATCTCCACGGATTGGGATTCCATTGGTCTTGGCGGCGGTTACACCAATCGTCCCAACGTTACTGGCAAGATGCACTACTCGAAGAAGATTGCAAACTACTTCGATACGTCTGTCTTCGCGGCTCCGACCCCAGTTTGGGCCGGTGGCGGCAACCAGGGCTTCGGCAATGGCCGTCGCGACACCATCGTTGGACCTGGCCGTGTAAACTTCACGACCTCGCTCTACAAGTCGTTCGCCTTCGGCGAGCGGGCTCACTTCGAGTTCCGCGCCGAATCGTTCAACACCTTCAACCACACCGAAATGAACGGACTTGGCTCTACCGCGCAGTTCGACGACAATTCGGTAAGCAAGGGCAACGCTGGCAACTTCGGTCAAGTCAACTCGACCTGGGATCCTCGCGTTCTCGAGCTGGGTGGCAAGTTCGTGTTCTAATCGAACCCGAACCACAACCGAAGGCGCGGGGAGCAATCCCCGCGCCTTCTTCTTTTTATGAGAGCCCGTCGTTGTAGTCCGGCAGCGACAGCCTTTGCGATACTGAGAGCAGCATGACCATTCAGCCCTTTTTCCGACGCACGATGAAATCCTTTCTCTTCCTCGCACTGGTTGCGATTTCCATCCCCGCGGCACACGCTCAGGCGACTGCTGCGCATCCTGCACACCCCAGGCCAAAGCAGCCGAATCCCCAGGTGCTTGCGGCCATACAGCTAGAGCAGCAGGGCCGCAACGCTGAGGCGGAGCAGGCCTGGAAGGCTATCTCGAAGGCCGCACCGAGTAATCCAGAGCCATATGCGCATCTCGGCCTTCTGGCGGCCCGGGAGAGTCGATTCGACGAGGCGATTGCTCTCTACGGCAAGGCACTCAAGATTAACCCGACGACGCCGGGACTGCGGACCAACCTCGCCCTGGCTGAGTTCAAGGCCGGGAAGCTGAAAGAAGCTGCGGCGGACTTTGCCATTGTTGTGAAGCAGCCGAACCTGCCTCCGGCGGAGCAACAGCGCGCCCGCATCCTGCTTGGCATGGCTCACTATGGCCTTGGTGAGTACAAAGAGGCCATCGAACCGCTCCGTGAAGCTGCGAAGCTCGATCCCTCGAACCTGCCGATGCGCCTTAGCCTTGCGCAAAGCTGCCTGTGGACGCGCCAGTTGGATTGTGTTCTCGACACCTACAAGGAAATTCTCCTCATCAACCCAGACAGTGCCGAGGCCGACATGCTGGCCGGTGAAGCACTGGACGAGAAGGGTGACAACGCCGGCGCGGTCGCCCAGTTCCAGGCTGCGGTGAAGGCCGACCCGAAGCTGCCCAACGTCCACTTCGGCCTTGCCTACCTGCTATGGGCCCAGAAGCGCTACGAAGAAGCCATTCCCGAGTTCGGTGCGGAACTCGCAAACGATTCCACGCACGCTCAGTCGCTGCTCTACCTCGGCGACACATACGTTCAGCTAGAGCAATACGACAAGGCCCGGGAGTCGCTTGAGCACTCTCTCAAGCTGAGCGACAAGGAGCCCCTCGTACACCTTGACCTCGGCATCGTTTATCAGGAGACAGGAAACCGCGATGCCGCCGTCGCAGAGCTAATGAAGACCATTGAACTTGCGCCCGACGAGGTCAACGCACATTTCCGCCTTGCCCGCCTCTACCAGGCCATGGGCCGAAAGGATGAGGCCAAGGCGGAGTTTGCCAAAGCAAGCAGCCTGAACAAGAAGGCTGACAAGGCATTGTACGAACGCATCAGCGAAGCAAACGCAAAACCCAGTCAAACTCCAGTTGCAACTCCGACGCCGCCGCAGCACTAACCCAAGCTAGAGTTGGTCAGCCTGCGTCGCATGGCGGCGCAGGTACCAGCATGGCGACAGATTCCCCTGCGGAAAAATCGCTCGCGCACACGGCGTCTGTACCGTCCCCTCATTGTCGAACTCAGTCCGGTTGCCCTTCAACGGAACAGTCAGATAGCGGGTAACGGTGACCTGCGCGCCAGGGCTTCCCCGTAACTGATAAACCATCCAATCCCCAACAAAGGCGAGCAATGCGGCAACCGCAAGCCCCAGGACACCCCATCGCGCCCGCAGCAGTACCCGCGCTGTAAACGTATGTGTACTCTCCTGCAGATGCTTCACTGTCCTGCCTCGAGGGGCAGTGACGACTCCTTCAGTGCAACGCCGGTCAACTGCAGCCGGGTTGCCTCCTGCATCAAAGCGGCAATCCGCATCGCAGCCAACTCCGGAACCAATCCGCCGGCGCGAATATTCGAAATGCAGTTCCTCTCCGCATCGTTCCGGCCGAGCAAGGGCTTCCAAGTAATATAAGCACCGAGCGAATCCGGAGAACTCAGACCGGGGCGCTCGCCGATAAGCATCAACAGCATGTCAGCGCGGAGCAACTGCCCAATCTCATCCCCAACAGCGACTCTCCCCTGTTCCACCACACAAACTGGTTGCAGTTGCCAGGCATCCGCTGGAAGCAGTGGTAGCAGTGCAGCGACCAGCGGGCAGGCGTTGCGCTCTACGCCAAGCGCGGACAAGCCATCCGCAATCACAATCGCAAGGCTGCTTCGGTCCACAGCGGGCGCAATTGAGCGCGCGCGCTGCTGCAAAACGCCAGCGCTGGCAGCATCCAGCACCCGCCCCAGATCCGGTCGCTGGAGATACTCGCGGCGGTCTCGCGCAGCAGAGTGGAGCAACACCGCAGAGGCGCGTCCCGAAAGCGCTCGGTTCAACTCCGGCAGGAAGCTTGCAGGTTGCAGCGCGGCTTGGACGGCATCCCTCGCGCGGCCAAGGTCCAACTGGAAACTTAGCAGCTCACTGGTGGCAAGGCTTGTTCCCGAACGTCGCTGGAAGATCCGCGCAGGCGTCAGCGCGCGGATCTGGGCTGTCGCAATGCCATGCACAGAGTCGAAGATATCCGGTTCCAGCGGCACATTGAAGGCCTGGTCAGCTGATTCTCCTGGGTCACGAATGGGGAGCGGGAGTGTCACGAGGCAACTCCTTGCAGCAGCAGGGCCGGCGAGCGCGACTCCATCCGCAGCCGTGCAAAGTGGTCCCCTGCCAGCCATTTCTCAAATTCCGGCGCTGGTCTCAGCCCCAGCACCCGTCGCAGGTAGAGCGCATCGTGGAAGCTGGTGCTCTGGTAGTTCAGCATTACGTCGTCTGCGCCAGGCACACCCATAACGTAATTGACACCAGCTGTGCCCAGTAACGTCAGCAGGGAGTCCATGTCGTCCTGATCAGCCTCGGCATGGTTCGTGTAGCAAACGTCGCAACCCATGGGCAGGCCGAGCAGCTTGCCGCAGAAGTGATCTTCGAGCGCGGCGCGGGTTATCTGCTTTCCGTCGTAGAGGTATTCAGGGCCGATAAAGCCGACGACGGTGTTCACGAGCATGGGGTTGTAGCGACGGGCGACGGCGTAGGCTCGGGCCTCGAGAGTCTGCTGATCCACCGCCTTGCCGTCCACGCCGAGGTGGGCATTTGCTGATAGTGCCGAGCCCTGGCCAGTTTCAAAATACATCACGTTGGTTCCGACAGAACCGTCGGCGCATGGGGCACCGCGATTGAGTGCAAGTGCTGCGGCGCAGGCTTCGTCCAGCAGTGACAGGTCAATGCCAAAGCTGGAGTTTGCACGCTGCGTTCCTGCAATCGACTGGAAAAGCAGGTCAATCGGTGCACCAAGGCGCAGTGCCTCAAGCTGGGTCGTGATGTGGGCAAGTACACAGGTCTGCGCAGGAATCTCGAACCGCTGCCGCAGCGTATCCAGCATGCGCAGGATCCCCGTGACCGTTGCGGGGTTGTCTCCAACCGGGTTTATTCCGATCACAGCGTCCCCAGAGCCCAATAACAATCCGTCCAGCGTTGCAGCTGCAATGCCAGACATGGCGTCGGTCGGGTGGTTTGGCTGCAGCCTCGCAGAGAGCCGTCCCGGCAGTCCCACGGTGGTACGGAACCGCGTGACCACGTTAATCTTTCTTGCCACCAGGATCAAATCCTGAATGCGCATCAGCTTGCTGACAGCAGCTGCCATCTCCGGAGTAATTCCCGGAGCCAATTCGGCCAGGCGCTTTGAGGTGGCGTCATCCGAAAGCAACCAATCCCGGAACTCTCCCACAGTCAGCGAAGCGATGGGAGCAAAAGCTGCGTGGTCGTGAGAGTCAACGATGAGGCGCGTGACCTCATCGATTTCGTAGAGAACCACCTGTTCGGAGAGAAAATGATTCAGCGGCACATCTGCCAGAGCGTATTGCGCGGCGACTCGATGTTCTGCCGAGCGCGCTACGATGCCGGCCAGCGCATCCCCGCTGCGGAACGGTGTTGCAACGGCGAGCAACTCGCGCAAGCTCGAGAACGAGTGAGTAATGTCACCAATGGTGTGCTGAAATTTCATGCTCTACCAGAGTACGAAAAGAGGGATGAGGGAGAAATGAAAAAGCGAAGGGGCGACTGAAGTCGCCCCTTCGTTGAAACACATCAGATTGCCGCTTAGTACCAGCCCTGTGTCTGCATGGCTTGCAGAACGCCTTTGGTGAGGAGTGCATGTGCATAGGGGGTGGGGTGGACATCGTCAGCATACTCGTAATTCAGCACGTTAGCACCGGCAAGGTTGGCAGACGAGCAGATGAGCGAGGAACCGAGCGGGTTGGCTGCCGGGGCAAGATTGCAGGCTGTCTCCGTGATGTTGGTGAGGCCATACGTCTTTGCGTTTGCAGCCTCGCCCTCGCTCGCAGTGAACGTGTCATAGAAGAGGATCTTGCTGGATGAGGGTGCCGCCACAGCAGGAGCGGCACCAAAGAGGGATGCTCTGAGTGCGGCGTTGTAAACCTGGGTGAGTTGCTTGATTTCTGCCTGGGCCGCAGGGCCCTCGCCGATGGCCATCGGAGTAAGGCTGACGTCGGGGAGGTTCATGACAATGACGTAGTTCGCGCCCTTTCCAATCACCTCGCCGTTAATGTAGGCGGCCTCTTCTCCCGCAGCCTGCTCAAGAGCGAGAACCGCATCATTGGGAGTTTCCAGGCCGTTGGAAAGCAGACTCAGGTGGATGAACAGGTCATTGGCACCAACCCATACGGTCACCAGTTCGTGGCCGGTGAATGCACCGCTATTGGCGGAGAGATAGCTCTGGATTTGAGTGGAAACCGGGACGGTCAGGAAGCCGGTGATCGCGTTGGAGCCACCGAGCAGGGCATTTCCCACGCCAACGGGGTTGGTTACGCGCGAGCCGCCCTGGGCGTAACCGTAGCAACCGGAGTGCATCTGAACAGGAACGTTAAATCCGTAAGCCGCACTCCCATTCATGCCAGTTTCTGCGGCGCAGGGAGCGGGCAAGGCGAGCGCAGTGGCGATATCCTCGACCCAAACCTTGTTTGACGCACCGTTGATGGTGAACTTGCCGCCACCCAGCGCGGCGATTCCCCCAACCTGGTACGTGCCCACGTCACTGAGACTGTCTCCAAAGGAGACAACATTTGTAAAGAGTGGGGCAGGAGGTTTGTAGTTGCCGCCGCAACCAGAAATGATTGCAGTAGCGATGAGCGCCAAGCCAATCTTCGATATACCGGCCTTGCTGTAATTCATGTGAAGCCTCACGTTTTTAGAACAATCGTGGTTCTGTGTACAAATACGGAACCAACGGGGGAATTGTAACAGCCAAGTGAACGACTGGATACAGGGGGCGCAGCAAATCCGAAGCGAGGTTCAATACACCTGAAGAATCAGGCATTTGAGGTATTCGGATTCAGCCTGATTGAAGACCACCGGATGATCCTCAGAGGCGCCGCGACGCTCCAGCAGAGTGACCCGGCGGCCGCAATCGGCCGCAGCAGCGGCTACGGCTGTCTCCAGGTCGACCAAGCTAACGTGGTGCGAGCAGGAGCAGCTGACCAGCAGGCCGCCGGGGCGAATCATCTTGAGCGCGCGAAGGTTCAGTTCCTTGTAACCGCGCAGCGCACTTTCGGCAGCGCGTTTGTTCTTTGCAAATGCGGGTGGGTCGAGGACGATGACGTCCCAGTCCTGCGTCCTGATGGCGTCAGACCAGTCGCGCAGCAACTGGAAAGCGTCGGCTTCAATCCACTCAACCTCAGCGATGAGCTGCTTGCGGTTCTGGGACAAATTCTTTTCCGCAACCTGCAGGGAGGCGTTGGAGGCGTCCACGCCGGTCACGCTCTTGCAGACCCGGGCAAGGTGAAGCGCGAAGCCGCCTTGGTAGGTGCATACGTCCAGGGCATTGCCGGTAGCGCCCTTCCGGAGGGCCCACTCGGCAACAGCAAGATAGTTCTGCCGCTGGTCTAGAAAAGCGCCGGTCTTCTGTCCGGCGTTCACGTCAAAGTGGAGTTCAAGGCCATTGGCGCGGAAGAGTGTTGTGGACGAGGGCGATTTGGCCTTGGTCGCAAACAGCGGCTCCGCCGAAGGTAGTGTAAGTCCTTCCAATTCCCGAATGCGTGGGTCCTGTCGCTCCCAAATGGTGATTGGGGTCTTTGCTGAGGAGAAGGCAGCCTTCAAGACGCGGACGCAGGCATCGCGAATCTCGGGTGTGTCGAGGCCGCGGCAAAGCAACTGGACGACGAGGATGCCGGCATACTTGTCGATGACCAGGCCGGGCAACTGGTCGGCTTCACTGAAAACCAGGCGGCATGCATTGGTGTCATCGCCGAGAAGGGGCTTGCGGTGTGCGATGGCGGTGTGCAGTCTGTTTTCGAAGAGCTGCATCCATGCCGCTGCGGTGAGGATCTCCCGCGAAACCATACGCAGCTGAATCTGCGAGGCAGGGCTGAAGAGCGCGGTGCCGAGCGGGATGCCGCGTGCGTCAACCACCGGGAGAATGCGGGGCGCGTCCCCCGCGCCTGGCTTGAGTGCGACAACGTCTGATGCGTAAACCCATAGATAGCCTGTGCGCACGTTTTCTGAAGCGCGACGGGCGACTGCTGCATAAGGGGCCGGGATATCGAGCTGAATGGGAACTGGAGGCGCGGACGGCCGGGGTGTCTGCGGCTTGGCTGGGCGATTTGCGCTGGAATTATGAAGGGGTATCTGCGGTTTTGCTCCTTGAGTCCTGGGAGCGAGTGGCCGAGTTGTGGCAGTTGCGGCGGCAGAGGGCTTGGTGCCCTTTGGCTTTCCGGTTTTGGCACCCTTGGGCCTGGCCCATTGGGCGTCGTCGGTCTTTGGCCTTGCGGGCCGGGCAGGAGTTTCCTCGAACCGTGGGCTTGGCGGGTTTGCGAACGGAAAGCGCGGTGGCGCTGAGCGGGAGAATGATTCCGGGCGAGGGGCTGACGGCTGTTGCTTGGGAAAGCGGGGTTTTTGCGGGTTGGCCATGACGCACTCCTTACAGACGGGGTGCGAAAACGCCGCTGTCTACCCAGTGTACCAATGCGGCTATTTGGGGGATTGCTTTGACGGGAGTGATCCAGTGGGTGAAGGGCCGGGAGGCGGGAGCGCCTCCCGGCTTGGAGTGCCTATTTGACCTGGATGGTTTCCAGATAGCGGCTGAGGTTGCTTATGCGCATCTGCTTGTCCTGGAGATTGGTACTGTTCATGCGTCCCAGGATGGGGCCCCAGACGGGCATTTTTGCTGAGCCGTGCGAGGGCATTTCCGACCCGAACTGCAGGACGGTGACGATGTGCTGCCCAGGGTACTTGCCGCCATTGTTTTTTGCGAGAACGGTAAGGTCGGTAGGAGGGGTCTTGAGTGCTCCGGCTGCTGGACCTGCACCCTTGCCATCGGTTCCATGGCAGGGGGCGCAATAGCTCACATACATTTCCTTGCCGCTGATGGGCGAAGTCTTGGTAACAGGGATTGTTACCTTGCTGGCCGGGGCAGGGCTTTGAATTGCCGGGGTCTGAGAAAAGGCTGCGCAAACCGCGAGCGTGGCGGCAGCGACTGTCAGGGAGATAGCGATACGTTTCGACATGATTTCCTCGGTTCTGTTCAACTACACCGGATGAGACTCTAGTCTTTCGTAGTGGGGGATGGTCTGTGATGGCAGGCACATGAAAGGAGGCCGGGCGGCACTGATGTTTGGAGTAAGACGGGGGTAAAGTAGAGAAGCAAGGTATATTCCAAATACGATTCTCAGATATATCTAATCATTTGGGTTACCCCATGGATTTCGTTCTCATTTAACCAGCAATTTCGCATTGTTTCATGGGCATTTTCCGGGCTACCAGGCGGGGAGATTTTTGATTGCGAATGCGTGTTTTCATGGACGGTGGACAAGGGCTGAACGGGCCGGGTAACATCGGCGGCATGATTACGAGGCGAGGCTTTGTTGCGAGTGGGTTTGCGGCGGTGGCGGCGGGTTTGCCGCCGGGCGTGGTGGCGGAGGCTGGGACGGCCAGTGCAGGGGAGATTCGGCTGGGTGTGGCGAGCTACTCCTTCCACAAATTTGAACGGCAGCATGTGCTGGGATTCCTGAAAGAGCTTGCCTGCACCCGCATCAATTCTAAGGATGTGCTGGATCACCTGCCGATGACCCCGATGGAGGCGACGGACGCCGCCGTGGCAGCCTATCGGGCGGCGGGGATTACGTTGACGGGTGGCGGCGTCATCTATTTTCCCAAGGCGGATGAGGCTGATGTGCGGGCGAAGTTTGTTTACGCACGGCGGGCGGGTTTGCCGCTGATTGTGGGCGCGCCCACGCACGCATCGCTGCCGGTGGTGGAGAAGCTGGTGAAAGAGTTTGATTTGCCGGTGGCAATTCACAACCATGGGCCCGAGGATAGCGAGTGGCCGTCCCCGATTGATATTCTCGCAGTGCTCGAGCCAAAGGGTGGGCCAACGATGGATGCTCGAATGGGGTTGTGTGTGGATGTGGGGCACTGCGCCAGGACGGGAATCGACGTCGCAGCCGCCATCCGGAGAGCGGGGCCGCGAGTTCTGGGTGTACACATAAAGGACCTGGCGGATATGCGGGTGAAGGAGAGTCAGGTTGCGGTGGGTGACGGAAAGATGCCGGTAGCCGAGATCTTCCGCGCGCTGGTGGCTATTGAATACAAGGGCACGGTGGATCTGGAGTACGAAATCCATGACGATGACCCGCTGCCCGGAATGGTGAAGAGCTTTGCCTATATGCGGGGAGTGCTGGCCGGGCTGGGTTATCGGGCAGGATGAGGAGGCTGAAATCGCCTGGTGCTTCATGATGCGCTTATGCTCTCGGCCTATAATGCATTATGGCGACTCCTCCGACGAGTACTTCGGCTACGGGCGTTCCTCTGATCCCTCAGAGTGGGGTAGCGGGGTTGAGCGCGGCTGAGGGCGGGTCGTTGGATGGCAGTCCAAAGAAAGCCGCAGATGTGCCTGCTGAAGCGTCTTCTGCTGCGGAAACTGTTCCCAAAGGGCCATCTGCGACGAGTCCCGAGAGCCTGATTGGACGGCGTTTCCTTGGGTTACTGAAGACGGTGAAGGCCAATCGCCCGACAGAAGATACGGGGCCGATTGAAAAGGCCTGGGAGTTCTGCGTTCGGTACCACGAAGGGCAGATGCGGGCCTCCGGCGAGCCGTACATCATCCATCCGCTGGAAGTGGCGGAGGTGCTAGCGGAGATGAAACTGGACGCAACAGCGATTGCGGCCGGCCTGCTGCACGATGCGGTGGAAGACACGCCGGTGACCTCGGCGGAGATTGGGACGGCCTTTGGCGAGCAGGTCGCCCACATTGTTGAGGGCGTAACAAAGATTGACAAGATTCAGTTTGCCAACCGTGAGGACCGGCAGGCCGAGAACGTGCGCAAGATGCTGCTGGCGATGGTCTCGGATGTGCGTGTGGTGCTGATCAAGCTGGCGGACCGGTTGCACAACATGCGCACGCTGGAGCATCTGAAGCCTGAGCGGCAGGAGTCGATTGCGCGGGAAACGTTGGATATTTACGCTCCGCTGGCGCACCGGCTGGGAATGGGCAAGGTTCGCGGCGAGCTGGAAGACCTGGCCTTCCGATACACCGACCCCATCAACTACCATCGGTTGGCGGAGGTGGTGGAGGCGCGCAGGATTGAGGGGGAGCAATTTCTGGCGCAGGTGGAAGACACGATTGTCGAGCAACTGCGGGAAAACAACATCCATGCGCGCGTCGAGTGGCGCATCAAGCGGCTCTACTCGGTTTGGCAGAAGCTGCAGAAGACGCAAGCTCCGGTGGAGCAGGTCTTTGATCTGCTGGCGATACGAATTATTACCCAGGACAAGGCGGACTGTTACGGAGTACTGGGGTTGATTCACGCGTTGTGGCGACCCGTGCCGGGACGTGTCAAGGACTTTATCGCGATTCCGAGAGCTAACCTCTACCAGTCGCTGCATACAACAGTGATGGGTGACGGCGGCCATCAGTTTGAGGTGCAGATCCGAACGGAGGAGATGCACAAGATTGCCGAGGAAGGGATTGCGGCGCACTGGAAGTATAAGGCCGGCGAGTCCGTAATCTCTGCCAAGGACGAGCAGCGGTTGGCCTGGGTGCGGCAGTTGGTGGACTGGCAGCGGGAGATGACCGACCCGAACGAGTTCCTCTCGAGCCTGAAGATGGATCTGTATCCGGAGGAGGTTTATACCTTTACGCCGAAGGGCAAAGTGGTGATTGTGCCGGCGGAAGGCACGCCGGTCGATTTCGCCTACACGGTGCACACAGAGGTTGGTCATACCTGCGTTGGGGCCAAGGTGAACGGGCGGATGGTTCCACTGCGGACCAAGCTACGCAATGGGGACATTGTCGAAATTGTGACCCAGAACGGCCATGCGCCGAGCCGGGACTGGCTGACCTTCGTGAAGAGTCCGAGGGCCAGGAACAAGATCAAGCACTGGCTGAACGAAAACCAGCGGCTGCGTGCGATTGAGGTTGGGCGCAAACTGCTCGAACGGGAGGCGCGGAAGTTCAAGGTGCCGATGAGCCGACTGGACGATGCGGACATGGCGCGGATTGCCGGGGACTACGGCTTGGTGCTGGCGGCCGATGTTCTGGCCGCAATCGGGTTTGGCAAGCACAGTGCGCGGCAGGTGCTGAACAAGCTGAGTCCGGAGCTGGCGGGCCTGTCGCCTGGGCAGAGTCCGAGCGACGAGCCGACGCCGGGGTCGAGTGCTGCGGCGATGTCAGACGCGGTGAAGAAACTGCATCTGACGGGTTCGGATTCGCTACAGGTTGAGGGACAGAACGATTTGCTGGTGTACCGGGCGCGATGTTGTAATCCGATACGTGGCGAGGAGATTATCGGTTATGTGACGCGGGGCAAGGGCGTTGCGGTACATGCCAGGAGTTGTCCGAATGTGCAGAATCTGCTTTACGAGAGCGACCGCCGGATTGATGTGGAGTGGGCCAAGAGCGCGTCGGAGGTTGCGGGCAAGGTGCAGCGTTACCCGGTTCGCATCACTGTCTACTGCGACGATCGGACGGGAATGCTGAAGGAGATGACGGCAATCATCTCGAACGATGACACGAACATCAGGGCGGTGGAGATTCGGGACGCTGACAACGGCGAGGCCATTGTGGAGTTTGTGGTGGATGCCGAGGACGTGCGCCACCTGAACCGCATGGTTCTGGGATTGCGACGGCTGCCGGGAGTGCGCGACGTGATTCGGTCGGCAAAGGCCTAACGCCTCCAATCCGCCTTCCAAAGGAATCTTCGAAATACAAGAAATCTATCAATTCATCTGTTCTGCTCAAGGCTCCGGCAATTGACGAGGTAGGCCTTCGCCCATGCGCGAGTTTTTTGTTGACAGTCACGTGCCGAACGGTGGAGATTCGGAAGGCACAAGATACTCCGGGCCGGGGCAGGCGCGAGGGGTGTGGCCGGGCTTCCCCCCTGCGATGCGTGGAGGAGAGGGTGATGCAGAGTTTTCCGATTCATATGAGTTTGAATCCGGTGGCGATTGTGTTGGCGGCGGTGGTGCAGTGGGTGATTGGCGCGGCTTGGTATTCGCCGGCGTTGTTTTCAAAGCCGTGGGCGCGGATGCTGAAGCTGGATATGTCGGGCAAGCCGAAGGGGCTTGCCGTGGGGATGGTGGCGTCGCTGGTGGGTGATGTGCTGCTGTGCCTGGTTCAGGCACATGTGCTGCGGTATGCCGGGGCGGCGACGGTGGTGGCCGGGGTGCTGGTGAGCGTGGTGCTGTGGCTGGGCTTTTTTGTGGCTCCGAACCTGGCGCAGGGCATATATGAGCAGCGGCCTTTTGCGGTGTTCGGGATTAATCAGGGGTACTGGCTGGTGTGCTTGACGGTGAGCGGGGCGATGTTGGCGGTATGGAAGTAGCCCGTGGTTTAACTTAGATGGATGGAACTCGATTTGAATGGGTGGCAGGGTGCGGCGGCGCCGGAAGCGGTGACGCTGGATGGGAACTACGTGCGGCTGGAGCCGCTGGATGCGGGGCGCCATGCGGCGGCGATATGGCGGGCGGTGCAGGGCGCGGATGAGGTTTGGGATTACCTGTTTGATGGGCCGTATGCCGAGGAAGCCGAGTTTACGGCGGCGATTGCGGTGAAGGCTGCGGGGACGAGTGCGCGCTTTTGGGCGATATTGCCGGAGTATGGTGAGGCGGCCGGGTATGCGAGCCTGATGCGGATGGACACGGCGCATGGGGTGATTGAGGTCGGAAACATCCTGTATTCGCCGCGGTTGCAGCGGACGAGGGCGGCGACGGAGGCGATGTACCTGCTGGCAGGGTATGTTTTTGAACAACTGGGTTATCGCCGGTACGAGTGGAAGTGCAATGCGGAGAATCTGCCTTCGCGGAAGGCTGCGGAGCGGCTGGGATTCCGGTTTGAGGGGATCTTCCGTCAGCACATGGTGGCCAAGGGGAAGAACCGGGATACGGCGTGGTTTGCGATGCTGGATCATGAGTGGCCGGAGCGGAGCGCGGCGTTTGAGCGGTGGCTGGAGCCAAGGAATTTTGATGGGGAAGGCCGACAACTGTCGAATTTGTGAGAGCTGGTTCCATCCTCGATTTTTCCGGGGGTAACCACCCAAAAAGGGTGGGGTGGGGTGTTTTTTCGCTCTAAATCCCTTTCAAGTAGTTGATTTGATGAAGGTTGCGAGATGGCTGCCGGGGGCGTTTTGTGCCCTTTTGTGCCCCTTTTATGCACTTTTGGGGGGCTGTTGTGCGGAGTGCGGATTGAGGGAACCTTGCCGGGGTACAGGGTCATGGATTCGGCCCTTTGGTCTGCTTACCCTATTGTGCGCTTTTGGTGGGTAATTGCCGGCAGGGGCGGGGCGGGATTTTTTGGGGTGGATGTGGTTTGTTTTGTTGGGGTTGGCGGGGGTGGGGGAGATTTGGGGGGTTGACGGGAGCGGACCGAGCGGAGTTAGCGGAGTTGGTGGGATCGAGCTGGCGCTCGATTGGGGGCGTGGTTTGGGTGACTGGGCGGGTCAATGAACTATACCGGGGTAGGGTATTGGGGGATGGATGGGGCAGGATGATGAACAGGAATCCGTTGCCGCGGGTGGGGGGGGCGGGCGCATGGCTGCGTGAGGATGTGAGGTGGGGTGGTTGGGTTGGATGGAGGGGTTACGGGCATGAGGCAGGAGCGAGGGCCAGGTCGGCATTGGATCAGCCCGGTCCAAACAAATCGAGGAAGGATGGGTCACCCACCCTGGTCACCGAGCCGAGGGTGCGGGACCCGCCTTGAGGTCCGCAGGGGCTGAAGCCCATCGCCTCTGACTGGCACTTTCGGCACCGCTAAAGTCGAGCCCCTTTACAAAACAGGGCCGAAGTGGAGTTTTTCAGCAGATTATGAAGCCCAGGCGCAGCAACACGGCATTTTGTGGCCCGGCGAAAGCCGGGGGGTGGTTATGAAGCATCCTATTTTGCGCTTCGCAGTCCCATGGGTTTCAGTGATTTGGTGGGCAACTGATTGGCGCCGTCCCTACGGGACTCCGTGGGGGTGTGGGTGGGTATACCCAGCGTTGAAACGCTGGGCTAACAGCCCGTGGTAAAAGTCGTGTTCTGCGCCAGTACGGGACGAGCTTGAAAACGTCTAAACGGTATGGCGATGGGCAAGCGGCAACATCGAGAGCGGCAAGAGGATTTGTGGGTGGCGCACACGGAATTGGCCACCGC